>NZ_JAUYRO010000095.1 GCF_030696805.1 Methyloversatilis sp.
ATGCCGGCCACGGCGTGCTGAACATCAACCGGTATTCCAGCGGGTGGCGGTGCGCGTAATCGAGGTAGCGCCTGCCGAGCGCGCCGAGGTCGTCCCTGGGATCGTCGAACTGCCCCCGCGCGTCGAGGTGGGCGGCGAAGCTTTCGAAACAGCGCCGCATGACTTCGGCCAGCAGGTGGTCGCGGCTCGGGTAGTGCTTGTACGGGGCCTGATGCGACACACCAAGCCGGCGCGCGACGTCGCGCAGGCTCAGCTGTTCGATGCCGTGCTCGGCAATGGCTTCGCGCGCCGCGACGATGCAGGCATCGCGCAGGGCGATCGGCGCGTGTGCGGCGTCCTTCGTCTGGGGCATCCGGTCCGGGAGGCAAAATGATCCGGCGACAACGTTAACACGACGGGCCACCCGCGCATGCCCCGGCGAGCCGCGTGGAGCGCTGGACTATCGTGTCACGGCGACATCGAGCACCGTCTCGCCGTCGTTGTCCTTCACGACGAAGGCTGCCTCGTCGAAGCGGGGTGCGCGCAGCGTCGGACGCACACCATTCGATACCCCCCACGCTTCGGTCGGCAGGCCGATGAGATTGGTGTCGACACGCCGATTGCCGTTCAGGTCGTGCACAACCGACACCGCGTAGCGCCCGGGCACAACGTCGGCGAAGCGGCAGGTGACGCCTTCAGCAGCTGCGGCTTGCCAGCGCACGCGTGCCGACGTGTTGTCCATCGGAAAACCGATGTCCCGTTCGAACAGCGCGCAGCCGATCTCGCCGTTCGCAGCGGTCACGCCGCTCACGCGCACCACGATTTCGGCGGCCGCTCCGTTCAGCGGCAACGCGGACAGGGCCAGCAGCCATGCAAGGCGGGCGAATGGAATGCTCTGGACAGACATCGGGTACCTCCGGCAGCGGAGTCGTGACGGCATGGCAGCGGATCGGGCGCGCGGCTTCGCCGGGTGCATCCGATGGCTGCCGATGATCAGCGGTTGACACTGTCAACGCACGGTGCCGATAATGAAGGTTGAAGTAGACGGCGTCAACCTCAAGGCGTCGATCCCGTCACCCCGACCCTGACTCTGCTGCGAGGTTTCGCCATGTCACCTGCCCTGCCGCCGGGAAGCCGCCCTTTCATGCTGTTGCTGCGCACCCTGCTGATGGCGGCCAGCCTGTCCGCACTGGCGGGCGCGTGCGCGCTGTCGACACCGTTTCCGCGCATCGACACGGCCGTCGCCGGCGAGGCGGACGACGCCGTCGTGCTGGTGCTGACGCACATCGTCGTCGATGGCGCCCGGCGCGATGAATTCGACCGCCAGACGCGCCGCGTCATCGACAGCATGGCGACACAGCCCGGCCTGATCGGCTATTCGGCGCGACGCGAACTGTTCGGCAACGAGGCGTGGACGATGAGCGTGTGGGCCGGCGACGCCCCGCGCGCCCGCTTCGTCCGCTCCGCCGTGCATCAGGAGGCCATCGCGAAAAGCGAGTCGGCGATTGTGACCGTCCGGCTGAAGCGGCTGAACATGGCCCGCAAGGACGTGCCGCGCGATTGGGCGGCGGCGCTGGAGTTGCTGGCGCGGCCGGGCAACGAGCGAATGTATGGCAGATGAATGACCAACTTCGCGACTATATCGAAAGTTATAGATCGGCTGGTCAATGTCATTCGAAAGTCAAATCGGCGAATCAAAAGTTATCGATTCACGATGATCGGATGAGAGGTGCATCTGCATAATCCATTCGCCACGACCGGGTCCTGACGCACCAAGCGGCGGGAACGACACGTCTCGCGTCTACAGGTCGCTCATCACTGCCCTCCTCGCGGAGAGAAAGACAACAACAATGCGCAACACCCCTCACAGATTGCTGGTCGCGCTGGCACTTGCCGGTCATGCAGTGGCCGCGCAGGCGGCCGGATACACGTTCTCCTTGATTGAATTGCCGGGCGACGGATACACGACGGCAACCACGATCAACGCGGCCGGGCAGGTCGTCGGTTCCGGCGGCGCGGGTGGGTCGGGAGTGCATCCGCGCATATGGCTGGGCGGCGTTACCTCGACGCTCGCCTCGCCGCCAGCAAGCACGGGCAATGCGCAAGGAATCAACATGGCGGGGCAGATCGTCGGGGCCATCACCGAATCCGGGTCAATCAGCCGAGCCACGCTGTGGAATGGGGCAAACGTAACAAGTCTTGCGCTGCCGCAAATGAGCTCAAGCACCGCCCGTGCGATCAATGATGCGGGTGACATCGTCGGTGATTCAACGTTCGGGGGTGGCCTGTCGAACGCCACGCTGTGGCGAAATGGCGCCGTCATCGTACTGCCCGGCATCGGCGGCGAAGCCCGTGCCATCAACAACGCAGGCCAGATTGCAGGCATCTACGCCGTCACCGAAGCGGGTTCGAACGGACCGACGGTCGTCGCGTACCAGGCCGCCCGCTGGGACAACTACGTGCTCAGCACGCTGGGCGGCCCGAACAGCCAGGCCTACGACATCAACGACGCCGGCGTGGTCGTGGGAGAGATGTTCAGCAGCGAAGGCTATATCCGCCCGGTGCGCTGGGATGGTACGGTCGCGACGGACCTGGGCACGCTGGCAGGCGAGTTTGCCGCAGCCTTCGGCATCAACAATGCCGGTCAGATCGTGGGGACCGGCCTGAAGGCAAGCATCTTCGATCCGGCGTCGACCTTCGAGCAGAGGGCGTTCCTGTGGGACGGCCCTTCGATCATCGATCTCACCAGTCTTCTCGACAGCGAAACGCTGACCGCTGGCTGGGTGCTTGAATCGGCGAATGACATCAACGATCAGGGCTGGATTGTCGGCAGTGCGTACAACACGCTGACCGACGCCCGCCGCGGCTTCGTGCTGGCGCCGGTGCCGGAGCCCGAAACCTGGGCGATGCTGCTCGCCGGGCTCGGTCTGATCGGCGCGATCGCCCGCCGTCGCGTCACGGTCGTGTAATGCAGCGCGTCAGGCGGCGTCCGCCCGACGCGTCAGGACGCCGATTCAATCTGTTCCGACACCACCAGCCAGCGTTCTTCGTGGGTGTCGAGTTCGGCGTCGATTTTCTGCAGCGTCACACCCAGTTCGCCGATTTCCTGTGGCGGCAGCGCCGTCGTGAGACGCGCTTCGATGCCGTGCTTCTGCTTCTGCAGGTCAAGGATGGACTGTTCCAGCTTGCCCAGTTCGAGCTTCAGCGCCTTGAGGTTCACCGGCGCTTTCTTCACCGCTGTCGCAGGGGCGGCGGCGGGTGGCGCTGCGGCCGCCGCCGGGGTTTTGAGTGATTCTTTCAGGTCTTCGCGCGCGCGTTTGGCTTCGTTCAGCAGGTAGCGCTGGTAGTCGTCGAGGTCGCCCTCGAACGGTTCGATGCCGCCGCGCGACACCAGCCAGAATTCGTCACAGACCGAACGCAGCAGCGAACGGTCGTGGCTGACCAGCATGACCGTACCTTCGAATTCGTTCAGTGCCATCGCCAGTGCTTCGCGGGTGGCCAGGTCGAGGTGGTTGGTCGGCTCGTCCATCAGCAGCAGGTTGGGGCGCTGCCACACCAGCATGCAAAGAACGAGACGCGCCTTCTCGCCGCCGCTCATCGTGCCGACCGCCTGCTTCACCATGTCGCCGCTGAAATTGAAGGTGCCGAGGAAATTGCGCAGGTCCTGTTCGCGACCGCTCTGTCCGGCGGGCAGGCCTTCGCGCGCCATGCGCGTCATGTGTTCGAGCGGATTGTCCTGTGGCCGCAGCACGTCCAGTTCCTGCTGCGCGAAGTAGCCGACCGACAGACCCTTGCCTTCGCTCACGGTGCCGGTGGTCGCCTTGAGCGCGCGCGCGATGGTCTTCACCACCGTCGATTTGCCCTGGCCATTGGCGCCGAGGATGCCGATGCGCTGGCCGGCCATCACTGTGCGGTTCACATGGCGCACGAGGGTGGTCGGCGGCGCATCGGCCGGCGCGTCCTCCGGCGGCGGGTAGCCGAAGCTGGCGTTTTCCATCACCAGCATCGGGTTGGGCAGGTTGGCCGGTTCCTTGAATTCGAAGGTGAAGTCGGCACTGGCCAGCATAGGGGCCAGCCGCTCCATCCGGTCGAGCGCCTTGACGCGGCTCTGTGCCTGCTTGGCCTTGCTCGCCTTGGCCTTGAAGCGGGCGATGAATTTCTGCAGGTGGGCGATCTTGTCCTGCTGCTTGGCGTAGGCGTTCTGCTGCAGTTCCATCTGCTGCGCCCGCATGTCCTCGAAGGTGCTGTAGTTGCCGCCGTAGCGGGTGAGCTTTGCCGCGTCGATGTGCAGCGTCACGTTGGTGATGGCGTCGAGGAATTCGCGGTCGTGGCTGATGACGACCAGCGTGCCTTCGTAGCGCGCGAGCCAGCTTTCAAGCCAGACCAGCGCGTCCAGATCCAGGTGGTTGGTCGGCTCGTCGAGCAGCAGCAGATCGGATGGACACATCAAGGCTCGGGCCAGCTGCAGGCGCATGCGCCAGCCGCCGGAAAAGCTGTTGACCGGATTGTTCAGTTCGGTGGTCTTGAAACCCAACCCGAGAATGAGCGACTGCGCCCGCGCCTGCGCGTCGTGTGCGCCGGCGTCGTGCAGCGCCATGTAGGCATAGGCCATGCGCTCGCCGTCGTCGCCCGCCTCGGCGGCATGCACTTCCTGCTGCGCCGCGAGCAGCGCGGTGTCGCCCTCGATGACGAAGTCGGTCGCCGGCTGGTCGGTTTCGGGCATGTCCTGCGCGACCTGCGCCATGCGCCACTGCACCGGTACGTTGAATTCGCCCGAATCTTCATGCAGCGTGCCGTTGAGCAACGCGAACAGCGTCGACTTGCCGGCGCCGTTGCGACCGACCAGACCGACCTTCTCGCCCGGATTGATGGTGGCGGTGGCGCCGTCGAGCAGCACCTTGGCGCTGCGGCGCAGGGTGACGTTCCTGAGTGTGATCATGCGGGTGAAGCTCCAGCGGACGTCCCGCAACGACAGGCGGCAAGACCAGGGAAGGGGTGGCGGGGCGGAAAAGATGGGGCAGGCGACCGGAAACCTGGACTGAATGGTCGCACGGGGCGAAGTATCTTCGCCCGCGCCGGTTGTCGTCAATCGGAACACCGTGCGACCCAAGCGGGATCTTTCACACGCCTGCATGCCCGGAGGTCGAATGCGTGCTGCCGCTGGCGTGAGCGGCACAGTAACGGAAACCGCCCTGTTCCCGACCGCCCTCAGCCCGCCGCTTCAGATGTTGCCAGGGGCGAACCGACTACAGACGGCGTCAGCGCGCCTCGATCAGTTCACGTCCCCGCAGAAAGCCCATGCCTTCGGCAATCGCCTGTGACGCGTAGAACAGACCCAGGTCCGCTTTCGCGCTGACCAGTTCTTCGTTCTGCGCATTCGCACCCCGCAAGCTGACGGTGACCGTGAAGGTCCATTCATTGCCGTGGCCGGACAATGACGGGTTGCGGTTGATGAGGCGTTCGGTGCACACGTGCATATCGTGATCGTGGTAAGTCTCGGTCTTCCACACTGGCGTATCGGTCTGTTCGTTGGGCGTGATCTCGAGCGTGGTCATTGATGTCTCCTGGAATCGTCATCGTGGATTCGGACGCCCTGCGCCGGATGGACCCTCTGCGCTGCCGACGCCCGGGAGGCGACGTTGCTCGCGGGCAACGCCAACGGTCTGTGCGCTGGCGGACGGAGCTCAGCGCACGATCGCGTCCCGGGCCATGCCCGGCAGATCAACCGCTGTGTTCGTTCTGGTACGGACGCGCCACGTCGCGACGCCGATGATCGCAAACACGGTCGACTTGACCGTCTGCGCGGAGAAACTTTCATGACCACCCACCAAAGATCACTGCCCACTGCCGCAGCGCTTGCCTGCCTGGGCGTGCTGCTGCTCGCCGGCTGCGACAAGCAGGAGCCCTTGCCCGTCACGCAGTCGCCCTCGACTGCGCCTGCTGCGATGCCGTCGAGCGCGACGACCCAGTCGATGCCGGGGTCGGAAGCGAACCTCGACGATGCTGGCGTGACAACCCGCGTCACGACTGCCCTGCTGGCCGATCCGACCATCAAGGCTTTCCCGATCGAAGTCATTTCGCTCAAGGGCGATGTGCGTCTGCTCGGCGTCGTCGACACCCAGGTACAGCGCGAGCGGGTGCTGGAAGTGGCACGCGGTGTCGAAGGCGTGCATGCGCTGCACGATGAACTGACGCTGCGCCAGCAGTGATGCTCGTGCTGCGACGCGCCGGACTTCGGCGTGTCGCAGCGTTCGTCTAGGCGTCGATGAACTGCAGCCGCGCCAGCTTCGCGTAGAGGCCGTCCCGCGCCAGCAGCTCGGCGTGCGTACCGATTTCGACCGCGTGGCCATGCTCGAGCACAACGATGCGGTCGGCGCGCTGCACGGTGGCGAGGCGGTGCGCGACGACCAGCGTGGTGCGGCTGGCCATCAGCGGCGCCAGCGCGGCCTGCACCATGCGCTCGCTTTCGGCGTCGAGCGCCGATGTGGCTTCATCCAGCAGCAGGATGGGCCGGTCTGCGAGAATGGCGCGCGCGATGGCGATGCGCTGACGCTGGCCGCCGGACAGGCGCACACCGCGCTCGCCGAGCGGGCTGTCATAGCCGCCCGGCATGGCGCGGATGAAGGCGTCGGCGAAGGCCGCTTCGCAGGCAACGCGCACCTCGGCGTCGCTGGCGTCGGGCCGCGCATAGCGCACGTTGTCGGCCACACTGGCGGCAAAGATGACCGCCTCCTGCGGCACCAGCGCGATGCGCGCGCGCACGTCGGCCGGATCTGCGTCTGCCAGCGGCACGCCGTCTATGCTCACCGTGCCCGACCGCGGATCGTAGAAGCGCAACAGCAGCTGGAATAGTGTCGACTTGCCGGCGCCCGACGGCCCGACCAGCGCGACGGTTTCGCCGGCGCGCACGTCGAGGCTGAAGCCGTCGAGCGCCGGTGTGTCGGGACGGCTCGGGTAGCTGAAGCGCACGTCGCGGAACGCGATGTCGCCGCGCGCCGGCTGCGGCAGCGCGCGCGGCGACTTCGGCGCCGTGATGTCGGGCTGCGTGTCGAGCAGTTCGATCAGCCGCTCGGTGGCGCCCGCGGCGCGTTGCAGTTCGCCCCACACTTCCGAAAGCGCACCGACCGAACTGGCCACCATGGCGGCGTAGAACACGAAGGCCGACAGTTCGCCCGCGCTCAGCCGGCCCTCCAGCACATCGTGTCCGCCGACCCACAGGATGACCGCGACCGAACCGAATACCAGCAGGATGACCATCACCACCATCAGTGCCGAATGGCGGTAGCGCTTCACGCCAGTGTCGAAACTGCGCTCGACCAGCGACGTGAAGTGCGCTTGGTCGGCGTCTTCGTGGCCGCAGGCCTGCACGATGCGGATGGCGTGCACGCTTTCATCGACATGGGTGCCGAGGTCGGCCACCCGCGCCTGACGCTCGCGCGACAGCGCCCGCACCTTGCGGCCGAACAGCACGATGGGTGCGACCACCAGCGGCACGCCGGCCAGCACCAGCAAGGTCAGGCGGCCGCTGGTCAGCGCCAGCATCACGAGTCCGCCGGTCAGCAGCAGGATGTTGCGCAGTGCGATCGACAGCGTGGAACCAACCACATTCTCGATCTGCGCCGTGTCGTTGGTCAGCCGCGAAATGACTTCGCCGGTGCGCCCGGCCTCGAAGAACGACGGCGGCAGCGTCAGCAAATGCGCATAGACCCGCGTGCGCAGGTCGGCCGACACCCGCTCGCCGAGCCAGGACACGTTGTAGAAGCGCAGCCAGGTTGCGCCCGCCAGCAGCACGACCAGCAGCAGCGAACCGCCGAGCGCCCGGTCCAGCCAGGCGGCATCACCGGCTGCAAAACCCTGGTCGATCACGCTGCGCAGACCCTGACCGAGCGCCAGCGCCGCACTCGCCGCCAGTACCAGACCGAGGGTGGCCAACAGCAGCCGACCCCGATGCGGCTTCACCATTTCGAACATCACCTGCCGCGCTCGCTGTACATCCGTCACACTGCTGACTCCTTGTCGTGGCTGTTTTGTTGTATATTCCGGCCCCTATCCGAAGTGCGCGGGTGGCGAAATTGGTAGACGCGCTGTCTTGAGGGGGCAGTGCCGCAAGGCGTAAGAGTTCGAGTCTCTTTCCGCGCACCACACATTCAGTATCTCAGGTGCCTCACGGCGCTTCTGTTTCACCTTCCGGCCAGCCCGGCCGGAAAATCCACGTCTTGGTCAGGCATGCCGGGCACCGGTTGCGATGTTGCAGCGCAAACCGTGTCATGGCATCGCTTTGCTACCATCCGTCTCGCAATTCCGGGCCCGTCTCAATACAGAAAAGATTCCGGTCATGTAACCGGAACAGAATTCGGTCGGAGGAGGAGAAACCGATGGCGTTGGATAAAGTACTTCTGGGCCGCTTGTTGCAGTTGAACGAGCCGTGGACGGTACGCGATTTTCGCTTCGATCCGGATGCCCGCAAGCTGGATGCCTGGGTCGGCGTCGAGCCGCCGCGCGGCTGGTTCGCCCGCGTGCGGCGTCAGCCGGCCGAGGGGCCGGAGCGCGTCTGGCGCCATGTCGATCTCGCGGGCTGGCGCTGCCATGTGCATGTGCAGGCGCCGATCGGCGCAGATCTGAGCGCGCTGCCCTGGGCTGGCGCCCTCGACATGCCGTTTTCCCAGGCCCTTTCCAAGCATGTCTTTGCGCTGTTCAACGAAGGCGTCCCGCTGAACGGCATCTGCACGATCACCGGCATTCCGCTGCAGGAACTGTGGAAGTTCAAATACTCGCTCGATCAGGGCAAGACTGCCATCGCGACGCCGGCGTCGCCGCTGGTCGATCTGACGCCCGCCGGCTCCGTCGCGCCTGCCGCGCTGGCGGACGACATCCCCGACCTGACGGATCCGGTCTGGCTCAAGCTGATCGAAGGTCAGGTGGATCTCGATATCCGTGCGCTCAGCCTGAAGCTGCTGATGACCCGGCTGCGCAGCCAGCTCGAAGTGATCACCGACGAAGAAGTGCGCATGCTCAAGCTGCGCGAGCTGCACCGTTATTTCGTCAAGAACGCACGCATGCTCGGGCACGAGCTGTCCCAGTTGCGTGCCAGCTGAAACCCGTCCCGACTTCATGAACAGTCAGACCAAGCCGGAACTGAGCGGGCGCATGATGGGGCTGTCGGAAGCGACTGCCCTTATCCGCGGTGGTGGCTACTACAGCGTAGCCGGCGACGAACTGCTGCTGCGCGAGTTGCCGCGAGGCCACTGGATCGGCGGCACCATTCCTTATTTCATGGGGCAGGACGGCGGGGTCACCACGCGCGACCAGCTCTATGTCGCGCAGGTGCCGGTCAGCGGCGGTGTGCCGCTGATGCGCTTCTACGACCAGATCAGCCTGGAACGGGTGTGCGCCGACGCGCCGGAGAACGGCTTTTCCATCATCGTCATCCCCGCCTTCTCGGCCGTGCACTCACTGTTCGCGCGCAACGCGCCGGGCTACGAGGACATGTACCTCAAGCCGTTGATCGGCTGGATTTCCGGCATCCATCTCGATGATCTCGGACGCGCCAGTCCGCTCGCCGTCAATGGCGAAACGCTGGAATTCGAGCCCGACCGCGCACTGGTGATGCACGTGCCACTGCCGGCCGACAAGTACGCGCACATCGACATCATCAATCTGTTCACGCCGGGTGATGGCGACAGCATCCGCTTCCCGGCCAAGGGTTTTTCGGTCGGCGAGTGCCGCATCAATGGCGAACCTGCCAACTTCGCGCGCTATGTCACCACGAACGCCATCGACACCCGCCTGCCGCTGGTCGCCGACTACAGCGGTGCAATGATCAACGTGAGCATCAAGGCGGTCGATCTGGGCAAGGGCGTGGTCGATTTCTACGCCCCGGTGTTCGACGATGTCGAATACCGCTTTGCCGCGCCGGTGCCCGATTACGTCAGCGCCTTCCAGCAGGCGCTGCGCGAGAGAGAGGGCGGCCAGGCCGGTCCGGTCGGCTTCAGCTGCAACTGCGTCCTGAACTATCTGTACAGCGAACTCGAAGGCAAGCGCGTGCCTACGCTGCTCGGCCCGATGACCTACGGCGAAGTGGCCTATCAGCTGCTGAACCAGACGCTGGTCTATCTGACGATCGAAGACTGAGCCGGGCTCTTGTGGGAGCGGCATCCCCGCCGCTCCCACAGGAACAGCTCCCACAGGAACAGCCCTCGCAACCGCCGCGCTGCCACGCCGACAGGGGTAGCATGCCGGTTTGCTTTATCAACTGCTCCGCATGAACGATACCCATACCTCGCAGCGCCGCCTGGCGCTGGTGATTGACGCCGACAACGCCCAGCCGTCGCTGATCCAGCCTGTGCTGCTGGCCGCCGCGTCGCGCGGGCGCGTCACGGTGCGTCGCATCTACGGCGACTGGACCTCGCCCAACATGACCAGCTGGAAGGCACATCTGCTCGACCACTCGATCCGGCCGATCCAGCAGTTCCGCATCGTCGGAGGCAAGAATGCGACCGACAGCGCGATGATCATCGACGCGATGGATCTGCTGCACTCCGGCCTCGTCGATGGTTTCTGCATCGTGTCCAGCGACTCCGACTTCACCTCGCTGGCGCGCCGCATCCAGGAAAGCGGGCTTTTCGTCATGGGTGTCGGCCGGCGCACCACGCCGGTTGCCTTCCAGCGCGCCTGCGAAGAATTCGTGTTCACCGATGACATGCGCGCCGCACCCTCCGCCACATCATCGTCATCGAAGCGACGTCCGGCTGACCGGAACGTGTCGGCGAGCCCGGCCGGCGCAGCGCCGGCACGCGCCGAGGCACCGCGCAAGGCGCGCAGCTACCAGCCCGACGCGCAGGTGCTCGAGCTGCTGTCGCAGGGCGTCCGTTCCGCCACCGACGAAGACACCGGCTGGGCCGGTATCGGGCGTGTCGGCCAGATCGTGCGCCAGTACGAACCGGGCTTCAGCAACAAGGACTACGGACACGCCAGCCTGTCCGGTCTGCTGGAAAGCCGTCCCGAGCTGTTCCGCCTGCGCAAGGGCGACACCGGCCAGGCCCAGGTGCAGTTGATCGAAAAGCCGATCGAACGGGCGCCCGAACCCGCGGCGGACGACACCCCGAAGGCCGCAGCCCGGCCGCGGCGCAGCCGTCAGCCGCGCAACGCGCCGGCCGATGCAGGTGCTGCAGACAGCGTGGTCGTTGCGCCAGCGCCAGCGCCAGTCGCCGCCGACCCGGCGCCCGACGCGCCGACCGCCAGCGACGCCAAGGCCGTGAAGCCCCGCGCGCCGCGACGCGCCCGGGCGCGCAAGCCGGCGGCCGCGGCGACGCCGCAGGACGGCGAGTGAGCGCAGCTGCAGCCGCGCGGGTCGACGGATGAGGGCGGACCAGACGCTGGTGGCGCGCGGACTTGCGCGCTCGCGCACCGCCGCGCAGGCGATGATCGCAGCCGGCCGTGTCGCGCTGCTGTCGGCTGCCGGTCGCATCATCGTGACCCGGCCGTCGCAGGACATTGCTGCGCACATCGAACTGGCCGTCGAAGCCAGCGAAGACGATCGTTTCGTGTCGCGTGGCGGCCTGAAGCTGGCCGGCGCACTGGAACACACCCGGCTGGTGGTGGCCGATGCGAGCTGTCTGGATGTCGGGCAATCGACCGGCGGCTTCACCGATTGCCTGCTGCAGGCCGGTGCGGCGCGTGTGGTCGGTGTCGATGTCGGCCACGGTCAGCTCGATGCGCGGCTGCGCGGCGATGCGCGCATGACCTGCATCGAACACCTGAATGCCCGCACGCTCGATGCGGCCGCGCTCGGTCGTCACCTGCCCGACGGCGGCTTCGATCTGGTGGTGTGCGACGCCAGCTTCATTTCGTTGACACTGCTGCTGCCGCAATGGCCTTCGCTGCTCAAACCGGCCGGACAGGTGCTTGCATTGGTCAAGCCGCAGTTCGAACTCGGGCCGGATGCGCTCGGAAAGGGCGGCATCGTACGCGATGCGGCACAATATGCGGCCCTGGAGGTGCGTATGCGCACGTTCGCCGAGGCGAGCGGTCTCAATGCACTGGATTATTTCGACAGCCCGATCACCGGCGGTGACGGCAACCGCGAGTTCTTCATGTTCGCCATGAAGCCGCCCGGAACAGACCACGATGAATGACTCGATCCCGCGCGTGTGCAGCGTTGAATTCTTTCCGCCCGCGACCGACGAGGGCGCAGAAAAACTGCGTGCCACGCGTCGTCAGCTGCGCCAGCTCAACCCGGCCTTCTTTTCGGTTACCTACGGCGCGGGCGGCACCACGCGCGACCGCACGCTTGAAACCGTGCTCGAAATGCAGGCCGAGGGCCTGAATGCGGCGCCGCACCTGTCCTGCATCGGGTCGACGCGCGACAACATCCGCCAGCTGCTGCAGCGCTATCAGGCCGAAGGCATCCACCACATGGTGGCGTTGCGCGGCGATCTGCCGTCCGGCGTAGTCGATCCGGGCGATCTGCGCTACGCCAACGAACTGGTCGAATTCGTGCGCGCCGAAACCGGCGACTGGTTCCACATCGAAGTGGCGGCCTACCCGGAAGTGCATCCGCAGGCGCGCAGCGCCGAAAAGGACCTGCAGGCTTTCGTTGGCAAGATGAAGGCGGGTGCCGATTCGGCCATCACGCAATACTTCTACAACACCGACGCCTACTTCGCCTTCGTCGACGATGCGCGCGCGATGGGTGTCAATGCGCCGATCTATCCGGGCATCATGCCGATCGCCAATTTCTCGAAGATTTCGCGCTTCTCCGAAGCCTGCGGCGCGGAAATTCCACGCTGGATGCGGCGCAAGTTCGAAGGTTTCGGCGACGACGCGGCCTCGGTCCGCGCCTACGGGCTGGACGTGATCACCACGCAGTGCGAACGCCTGCTGGCCGGCGGTGCTCCCGGCCTCCACTTCTACACGCTGAACCAGGCCGGGCTCACCTCGACCATCTGGCAGCGGCTCGGTCTCTGAGGCTCGTCATCACATCATGCGCATCTTTTCCGTCCTTGCCCTGATCATCGCGCTGTTCGGCGGCTACACCTGGATCGTGCTCAGCTGGAGCTACTCGACCGGCGAGCGCGCCGGCTACGTGCAGAAATTTTCCAACAAGGGCTGGTTCTGCAAGACCTGGGAAGGCGAACTGGCCATGGTGACCATGCCCGGCACACTGACCGAAAAGTTCGAATTCAGCGTGCGCGATGCCCAGGTCGCGAAGCAGCTCAACGAAAGCATGGGCCAGCGCGTGTCGCTGCACTACGAGCAGCACGTCGGCGTGCCGACCAACTGCTTCGGCGAAACCCAGTATTACGTCAGTTCGGTGCGCGTGGTCGAGGCGACCGAGGTGGAGCGCCGGATGATGCAGCAGGCGCCGATCACTGCCCCGGCGCCCGCTCCTGCGGCCGCCCCGTCTGTGCCGGCGCAGTGACCGGTTCGCCGCGCGGGCTGGCCTTCCTGCTGGCCGGCCTGTCTGCCATCGGTCCGTTCGCGATCGACACCTATCTGCCGGCCTTCCCCGCGATCGCCGCCGATCTGGGCGCGACGCCGGTCCAGGTGCAGCAGACGCTCACCGTCTATCTCGGCTTCTTCGCGCTGATGACCTTGTGGCACGGCGCACTGGCCGATGCGCTGGGCCGGCGCCGCGTGGTGCTGTGGATGATGGCGATGTTCTTCGCCACCTCGGTCGGCTGCGCCATGGCGACCAGTATCGAACAACTCTGGCTGGCGCGCGCGCTGGCCGGCATGTGCGCCGGTGCCGGCATGGTGATCGGTCGCGCCATCGTGCGCGACCTGTTTGAAGGTGCGCAGGCGCAGCGGCTGATGAGCACCATCCAGCTGCTGTTCGCGCTGGCGCCAGCGGCCGCGCCCATCATCGGCGGTTGGGTGTTCGGCCTGTTCGGCTGGCGCTCCACGTTCTGGTTTCTTGCCGCCTACGCCGCGGTGCTGTGGGTCGCCTGTTTCATCTGGCTGCCGGAAACGCTGGATCCGGCGCATCGGCGCAGCCTGCATCCGGTCAAGCTGGGGCGCGACTACGCGCACATGTTTGCCCATCCAGCGCTGATTGCGCTGGTGCTCGCGGTGTCGATGAATTTCGCCGGCTTCTTTCTGTACGTGCTGTCGGCGCCCGCTTTCCTGATGGACCACCTCGGCGTATCGCCGCAAGGCTTCGCCTGGCTGTTCGGCCCGACCGTGGCCGGCATGATGACCGGCTCGTGGATCTCCCGCCGGCTGGCCGGACACATGGCGCCGATGGTGCAGCTCAAGCTGGCCTACAGCATCATGATCGCGGCCGCCTTCGCCAATGTCGCCCTCAATCTGGCGACCACGGCCAGTCTGCCCTGGGCAGTGCTGCCGATCGCGCTGTACAACATCGGCCAGGCGATCGCGATGCCCGTGCTGTCGCTGCTGGCGCTCGACCTGTTTCCGAAGTCGCGCGGCATGGTGTCCAGCTGTCAGGGCTTTGCCCAGTCGCTGACCAATGCGCTGGCCGCAGGGCTGATCGTCCCGCTGCTGTGGGGTGAACCGCTGCATCTGGCGGTCGGCATGGCCGGCTTCATCATCGTCGGCTGGCTGGCCTGGATGCGCTACCGCTCGCTGCAGACCTGACGGTCCGTATCCGCCGTCCTCTGGGAGCGGCCCTTGTGGGATCGCCGCTCCCACCGCCCATAGAACCTCTGCTGCGCCAAGCCCGGCGCTCAGAGCCAGGTCGCGGTCTTCAGCTCACCGCTCCCACAGCCAGAGCCTCGTCCGCTGCGCCAACGATATGCGCACTCGCTTGGGTCACCGACAGTGCGCGCGCACCACTCGCGATTTATTCCCGGCTCGGCACCGGTTCGGTGCATCGCCAGCGGTGAATACAAAGCCCTCAAACTTTCAATTGGATAGAGTCGAAAAAGCATCGCAAGTCGCGGAAAGAAAGGGATTTCAAGCTGTGGACCGGTTTGTGCTATGCCTACACGTCCTTACAAAAAAGGATGAAAAACAGCGTTGCCCGTAATCAACCGTTCTATCTAGGAGAGGTCCCCTGATGAAGAGAAAGATATTGGCAACTGCGATGGCGCTGGTCGGCAATGTGGCCGCATTCAACGCCCTGGCGCAAACCGCGCCGAAGCAGTTCAGTCTGATCGAGGCAACGGTGCCGCAAATTCAGGAAGCCTTCCACTCGAGGCTTCTGTCTGCAGAACAACTCATCAACATGTATCTGGCACGCGTGGCCAAGTACGACGACGCTGGTCCGAAGCTCAATTCCTACATCTATGTCAATCCGCAGGCAGCTGCCACCGCAAAAGCGATGGACGAAGCCCGCTTCGTGCCCGGCACGCCGATCGGACCGCTGTACGGCGTGCCCATCCTGTTGAAGGACATCATCGACACCGACGACCAGCCGACCACCGGCGGTGCCGTCGCGCTGAAGGATTCGATTCCGCTGGACGACGCCTTCATCACCAAGAAGCTGCGCGACGCTGGCGCCATCATCATCGGCAAGGCGACGCTGAGCGAATTCGCCAACTTCATGACCAGCGGCGGTGTGTCAGGCTTCAGCAATCTGGGGGGCTACGGCTACAACCCTTACGACACGCGTCCGTCGCTCACCAATCCGGATGGCCGACCGTTGCTCAACCCGAGCGGCTCCAGTTCCGGTTCGGGCATTGCGGCAGCCGCCAATCTGGTGGCGCTGACCATCGGTACCGAAACATCGGGCTCCATCCTGAGCCCGGCCAACGCCAACGGTATCGTCGGCATCAAGCCAACCGTCGGTCTGGTCAGTCGTGACGGCATCATCCCGATCACGGCCGATCAGGACACCGCCGGTCCGATGACCCGCACGGTGACCGATGCCGCCATCGTGCTCGGCGTAATTGCCGGTTACGACCCGACCGACCCGGCGACACTGGAATGTCTGGAGCCGGGCAACTGCTTCAGCGACTACACGCCCTTCCTGAAGGCAGACGGTCTGGCCGGTGCCCGCATCGCGGTGCCACCGTTCCCGAACAATCGTGCCGACATCATGAACGCCGCGATCGCCAAGATGGAGGCGCTGGGCGCGACGGTGGTCAGGATTCCGGCTGTGACCTTCCCGAGCACCCCCGGCGTGCTGAACTACGGCCAGAAGCGCGACGTGAACGCCTATTTCGACACGCTGCCCGACAGCTTTCCGATTCAGTCGCTGGCTGACCTCATCGCGTTCAATGCCGAACCGCCGGCGCCGCTGACCACGGCCGACACCATCAAGTACGGTCAGACAACGTTCATCTCGTCGAACAACCTCGACATCAGCCCGGACAGCGCCGACACGCTGAACTATCAGACCAACTTCGCCAACGGCATCAGCCGCTCGCGCACTGCGATCAACAATGCGCTGAACGGTCCGGACGGTGAAGAGGGTACGGCCGATGATTTCGACGCCATCTTCTATTCGGGCAGCGGCAGCGCTGGCACCTGGGCACGCGCCGGCTACCCGAGCATCGTCATTCCGTACGGCTCGGTCATTTCGAACGACGTGCCGATTCCCGCCGGTGTGTCGTTTGCCGGTCGTCGTTTCGGCGAGCCGCGGCTGATCGAACTGGCCTACGCACTCGAACAGGCCACCCAGGGACGCTTCGTGCCGCCGAGTGCGCCGCCGCTGCCGACCGACGTGGTGCTGCGCGGCGACATCGACGGCGACGGCAAGGTGAACAGCAAGGATGTGATGGCCGCCTCGCGCCGGCTGAACCAGCCTGCGACCGGCCCTTACGACAAGGCCGACATCAATGGCGACGGCAAGATCACGGCGCTGGACACGCGCCTGATCACGAATCTGTGCAGCAAGCCGCGCTGCGCACTTTGATCACTCATAGACACGGGACCTGAACATCATGAAATTCGTCAATGCATTGCTTGCTTCAGCTCTGCTGGCCACGGGAGCCGCGCAGGCCCAGGTGGTCACCGCCGTGCCGTCCTCGTCGGAAGTCGCCGTCGGCGACTTCTTCACCGTCGATCTGATCGTATCCGGTCTGGCGGATGCCACCGTCGGCAGCTTCGACTTCGACTTCATCTACGACCCGTTCGTGATGACGTCGTATGGCGTTGTTTTCGGTGAAGGGCTGGACGTGCTCAGTCTGGGTTCGCTGTTTTCGGCGTCGTCTGCGCCCGGCCTGATCAACATCTTCCAGTCGTCGTTCGACTCGATCGAAGACCTGATCGCGCTGCAGCCGGACACGTTCACGCTGGCGACGCTGTCGTTCAAGGCAATCAGCCTGGGCAGCAGTTCGCTGGAAGTGTTCGTGAACGCGATCGGCGACGCCGAAGGCATGGCGCTGCCGGTCGAACTGGGCGCCGGCATGGTGACCGCGGTGCCTGAGCCGCAGACCTACGCCTTGCTGCTGGCCGGTCTGGGCCTGATCGCCCTGTCCGCCCGCCGCCGTCGCGGCTGAACTTTCGCGTCCTGCAGTGTGAAAAGCCCCCCGTGCCGCAAGGCCGGGGGGCTTTTTTCTTTGCGATGCTGCGCGGTCCATTTGGGGGCGGCCCCTGTGGGAGCGGCTCCCACAAGAAGCGGCTCCCACAAGAGAGGCGGCTCGGCAAGCAGTGGATCGCCCCTTCCTGTCGCCCATCCAGCGCCGGTCAGAACTCCAGTGTGTCGGCGAACTTAAGCGCCGACATCTGCGCGCGATTGACCTGAATGGCGTCCAGGCCGAGCGAGTGCGTCAGCTCGCGCAGCGCACCAGCCGACACATCCTCGCAGGCGCGCGCCAGTTTCAGGAAGGGCGTGTAGGCGCCGTCGTTGCCGAGCAACGCGTCGGTGATCGGGTCGGGCAGCGTCATTTCTTCGAGCACGGCATCCATCGGTGCGCCGAGCAGCTTGTCGAGCAGCGAAAAGGCGCCGGTGATGAACAGGTTGTCGTGCTCCTCGCGCGGAAAGAACTCCGCGCCGAGCACTTCCATCAGCCGGCCGCGCGCAATCGCCGCCTGCATCAATGCCGGTGCCGACGGGTCCTTGCCGGCGGTGACCAGCAGCAGCGACAGCCACTTGTTCAGCTTTTCATAGCCGAGGATGACCACCGCGTGGCGGAAGGACTGCACCTGACACATCAGGCCGAAACCGGCCGAATTGATGTAGCGCAGCAGCTTGAACGACAGCGCCACGTCCTGCTTCAGGGCATCCTCGATCTGTTTGGGGTCGGCGTTGCGGCGCACCAGATTGAGCACGCGCACGATCTGCGCGTGCGCCGGGGCCAGCTTTTTCGCCGTGGTCTGGTTGGCCTTGAAGAACCAGCCCGTCGCGCCGCCGTAGCCGGCCTTGATCGCGGCGTCGAACGCCAGCGGATCGGCCACCCCGGTGGCGAGAAGGATGCCGGGCACGCGGATGGTGACCGGCTGCACCCGCGCGTCCGCCATGACGAAGCGAAAGCCGAGGCCGGACGGCAGTTCGGTGCCCACCTTGTAGTCGCCCAGCACCAGCGGTACGCCGGCCTGCGCGAGCTGCAGCACCGCCTCTGCGCAGGCCGGATCGGCAAGTTGCACCGCGCCGACTTCCATCATGGCTCCTTCCGGCGCGATCCAGTCGGCCAGACTGGCGTCGGGTGCGCAGCCGGCGAGGCTGACGAACACCGGGCGAGCCGGCGGCCAGTCTTCGCCGATGGCGTCCAGCGCCGCCACGGCGTCGCCGCAGGCGGGCGCATGCACGCGCAGCCGGGTGGCCGTGATCGCGCGCTGCTTGTTGATGACCGGTTCGCGGGTGAAGAAGACGTCCTGGCTCATTGCGGTGAATAGGTAAATGAGTCTGCGTGAAAGTGCTCTATCGGCAGATTGCACTGTCGGGTGAAGTCCGCCTTCGCGGCGTCGATCATCGCCGGTCCGCCACAGGCATAGACCTGATGGCCGGCGAGATCGGGCAGGTCGGCCAGGACCGCCTGATGAACGAAACCGGAGCGTCCGGTCCAGGCGTCGTCGGTCGCCGGTTCCGACAGCACCGGGATGTAGCGGAAACCGGGCAGCCGGCCGACCCAGCTCGCCGCCAGATCGTGCATGTACAGATCCTGCTTCGTGCGCGCGCCCCAGTACAGCGTGATCGGCTTGTCGTAGCCGGTTTCGATGGCGTGTTCGATGATGGCCTTGATCGGCGCGAAGCCGGTGCCGCCGGCCACCATGACCACCGGCCGGTCGACCTCCTCGCGCAGGAAGAAGCTGCCCAGCGGCCCCTCGAAGCGCAGGATGTCGCGCTCCTTCATCGCGCCGAACACATGAGCGGTGAAGTGGCCGCCCGGCACCTCGCGGATGTGCAGCGTCAGGAATTCGTCGTCGTGCGGCGCGTTGGCGATCGAAAAGCTGCGCCGCTTGCCGTCGCGCAGCAGGAAGTCGATGTACTGCCCGGCCAGGTACTGCAGCCGTTCGTTGGCCGGCAGCTTCAGGCTGACCGCCATCACGTCCGGCGCAAGCCGTTCCAGTTTCTGCACCCGGGTCGGCATGGTGCGCACCGCGATGTCCTTCATGCCGCCGACTTCGCGGCATTCCAGTTCGAGGTCGGAGCGCGCCGTGGCGCAGCAGAACAGCGCAAAGCCCTGCGCCTTTTCGGCGTCGGTCAGCTTGGCCGCCTGATGCTTTCCGTAATCGACCGTGCCGGACAGGACTTTCCCCTTGCACGAACCGCAGGCGCCGTTGCGGCAGCCATAGGGCAGATTGAAGCCGGCCGCCAGCGCAGCGTCGAGCAGGCGGGTTTCGGTGTCGGTGGTGAAGGTGTGCTGACTGGGCTTGAGGGTGACCTGATAGGACATGGCAGCGTGAGACAATCCGTGAATGAACAAGGTAAAGCGACCACAACGCACGGCCCCGGCGGGGTGGTGCGGCAAACGGTCAAGGGTGCTGATTGTAGGCTGTGGCGACGTTGCACGTCGCGCGCTGCCCTGGCTGGCACCGCGGGTGAGGGTATGGGCCATGGTGCGCAACGCGGAATCGGCTGCGGAACTGCACCGGCTGGGCGTGCGCTGCGTGCGTGGCGATCTCGATGACGCGGCCAGCCTGCGCCGCGTGGCGGCACTCGCACCCTGGGTGTGGCACTTTGCACCGCCGCCCGCCTCGGGTGAGGGCGATCCGCGCAGCCGCCGCCTGGTGGCCGCGCTGGCGCGCGCCGGGCGTACCGACCGTCTGTGCTACATCAGCACCAGCGGCGTCTATGGCGACTGCGCAGGCGAGCGCGTGCCGGAAACGCGGCCGTTGAACGCCGGCAGCGCGCGTGCTGCGCGGCGGGTCGACGCCGAATCGGCGGTGCGCCGTCTGGCGCGGCGTGGCGTCGCGGTCAGCATCCTGCGGGCGCCCGGCATCTACGGCCCCGAACGCCTGCCGCTGGACCGCCTCAAGCGTGCCGATCCGGTGCTGCATCCCGATGAGGATGTTTACACCAATCACATCGACGCTTCTGATCTGGGTCGACTTGCCTGGGGCGCGCTGATGCGCGCACGCGGCGGCCGCACCTACAACGCGAGCGACGACACCCGGCTCGCCATGGGCGACTATTTCGACCGCGTGGCCGACGCCTTTGCGCTGCCGCGCCCGCCGCGCGTCACGCGCCAGGAAGCGCGCGCGCGGCTGAGCCCGATGATGCTGTCTTTCATGAACGAATCGCGCGTACTCGAAAACGGCCGCATGAAGCGCGAGTTACGGGTGAAACTGCGCCGCCCCGACGTCGACGCCGTGCTCGCACACGCCCTGCAAACTTTCCAACGCTGAGCCACGCAATGACCAGTACCTATCTGTGGGCCAAGGCCCTGCACATCGTTTTCGTCACCAGCTGGTTCGCCGGCCTGTTCTACCTGCCGCGCCTGTACGTCAATCTGGCCATGCTCGGTCCGGACGAAACCGCGGTGCGCGACCGCCTGCTGCTGATGTCGCGCAAGCTGCTGCGCTTCATGGGCCCGCTGGCCGGTCTGGCGGTCGGTTTCGGCCTGTGGCTCTGGCTGGGCGAAGGTATCGGCGGCGGCTGGATGCACGCCAAGCTGGTGCTGGTCATTTTCCTGATCGGCTATCACCATTACTGCGCGCGCCTGTTGCGTGCGTTCGAAGCCGGTCGCAACACGCGCAGCCATGTCTGGTATCGCTGGTTCAACGAAGCGCCGGTGCTGCTGCTGTTCGTCGTCGTGCTGCTGGTCGTGCTGAAACCTTTCTGATCCCATGACGAATTTCCCGCCGAAAAGACTCCCGCCAAAGACATCCGCGCCGCGCCCGGCTGCGCCCGCCGTACGCTCCACGGCTGCACCTGCCGTGCGCTCCATTCGCCGCGTACCCCGCCCCGAAGGCGAAATGCCGCCCGAGCTGCTGGGCGAGCAGCGCTATTTCTCGCCCTGTCCGCGCGGCTTGGAAGCCGTGCTGGCCGACGAACTGGTGGCGCTCGGCGCCGACACCGTGAAGGCCGTGCCCGGTGGCGTCGCCTTCGAAGGCCCGTGGGCGCTGGTGTATCGCGTCAATCTGGAAAGCCGCATCGCCACCCGCGTGCTGTGGCGTGTCGGCCACGGGCCGTACCGCAAGGAAGAAGACATTTTCAAGCTGGCGCTGGACCTGGGCTGGGAGCGCTGGTTTTCGCCACGCTGCACGCTGCGCGTCTACACCACCGCGGTGCGCTCGCCGCTGAAATCGGTCGATTTCGTCACCCTGCGCGTGAAGGATGCGATCTGCGACCGCATGCGCGAACAGACGCGCTCGCGGCCGAGCATCGACACGGTGGCGCCGGATGTGCGCGTGCACGTTTTCCTGACCGACCGCGATGCCACGATCTATCTCGATACCTCGGGCGAGCCGCTGTACAAGCGCGGCTTCAAGGTGGCGCACGTCGAGGCGCCGCTGAAGGAGAACCTCGCCGCCGGCATCATCCTGCTGTCCGGCTGGGACAAGGTCGAACCCTTTTTCGACCCGATGTGCGGCAGCGGCACCTTCCTGATCGAGGCGGCGCAGATGGCACTCGACATCGCGCCCGGACTCGGCCGCAGCTTCGGCTTCGAAAAACTCACTGGCTATCGCGCCGCCGACTGGCACGCCGTGCGCGACGCAGCCGCCGCACGTGCCCAGCCCGCGCGCGAATTGCCGATCTACGGCTCGGACATCGCCGGCCGCGAAGTCGCGCGCTGCAAGGAAAACCTGCAGGCGGCAAAACTGCCCTGGGTGGTGCGGGTCGAGGGCTTCGACCTGATGGACCGCGAGCCACCGGCCGACCACGGCGTGCTGGTGACCAATCCGCCGTATGGCGAGCGGATCGGCGAAAAGCAGGCGCTGGCAACCTTCTATCCGAAGCTGGGCGACCTGCTGAAGCAGCGCTACAGCGGCTGGCGCTGCCTGTTCATCACCGCTGACACCGACTTTCCGAAGTTGATCAAGCTGAAAGCGAGCCGCCGCACGCCGCTGTACAACGGCGCACTGGAATGCCGGCTGTACGAGTACCGCATGGTCGAAGGCAGTCTGCGCGCGCCGCGCGCCGAGGCAGCGCCGGATCCGTGAAGGAGGAGGCAGCAATGAGTCTGACAAGGGTTCTGTGCGTACTGGCGGCGATCGTCACACTGCCGGCGGCCGCCGGAGAAGCGCCGCCGGCCGCAGACTGGCACCTTGCCGGCCGGCTCGGCCAACTGCAGTTCATCGTCGTGCCGGAGGCGTCGGCGCGCGACCGCGCCTACTACGACCGCATCATCGAAACGGTGTGCGATGACGACACCGCGTCCTGCTTCCTGCGTTTCTTCACCAACGCGAGTGGCGTCGCGATGAGCTTTCCGCTGCCCGACGCAGTGCTGGCGGAACCGACCGTCATGTACCAGCGCTCCGCCAAACACCGGACCGAGCAATTCCAGTGGAGCTGCCGGCTCGGGCTGGCGCAAAGCGTCTGCTTCTAGAACCTACCGCCGACGCTCATTGAGCGCTGCGCGGCAGCACCCACCCGGCGCGCGGAAAGTGGCAGGTGTAGCCGTTCGGAATGCGTTCCAGATAGTCCTGGTGTTCCGGTTCGGCTTCCCAGAAGTCACCGACCGGCTCCACCTCGGTCACCACCGGCCCCGGCCACAGGCCTGACGCATTCACGTCGGCGATGGTGCGCAGCGCCTCGTCGCGCTGCGCCTCCGACACCCAGTAGATTGCCGACCGGTAGGCCAGGCCGCGATCGTTGCCCTGCCGGTTTTTCGTCGTCGGGTCATGGATCTGGAAGAAGAATTCGAGCAGCTGCCGATAGCTGATCTGCGTCGGATCGAACACGATTTCGATCCCTTCAGCGTGCGTGCCGTGGCTGCGGTAGGTCGCATTCGGCACATCGCCGCCGGTGTAGCCGACACGGGTTTTCAGCACCCCGGGCAGCTTGCGGATCAGGTCCTGCATGCCCCAGAAACAGCCGCCGGCCAGCACCGCGCGTTCGCTGCTCATCGCGCGCCCTCCACCTGGTCGATGTAGTCGCCATAGCCTTCCGCCGTCATGTCCTTCAGGTGGACGAAGCGCAGCGACGCCGAATTGATGCAGTAGCGCAGGCCGCCGCGTTCGCGCGGGCCGTCGTTGAACACGTGGCCGAGGTGGCTGTCACCGTGTGCCGAGCGCACTTCGACGCGCACCATGCCGAGCGAGGCGTCGCGCAGTTCGGTCACGTGCGCCGGCTCGATCGGCTTGGTGAAGCTGGGCCAGCCGCAGCCGGATTCGAACTTGTCGGTCGAGGCGAACAGCGGCTCACCCGACACGATGTCGACATAGATGCCGGGCGCGTGATTCTTGAGGTACTCGCCGGTACCGGGGTATTCGGTGCCGTTCTGCTGCGTGACGCGGTACTGCTCGGGCGTCAGGCGGGCGAGGGCTTCGGGGGTCTTGGCGTAGGTTTTCACGGGATTCTCCGGCCGGGATGGGATGCAGCCTCTGCAGGTGCTGCCGCACAGAGGGATTTAAAGCCCGCGAGTTCCGTCTGTCGAGCACACGGCAGGCAGATCGCAGGCCACCCTCACTCGTGCGCCTGCTCCGGATAGATGATGATCGACAGGAAGCGGATCGGCACTTCGGTGAGCTTTTCCGGGCCGTGCGGCACATTGCCGTCGAAGGTGAGCGCGTCGCCCGGCTCCAGCGAGTGGATGGTCTTGCCGTGGCGGTAGTCGATGCGGCCTTCCAGCATGTAGATGAATTCAGTGCCGGGGTGCTCGAACACCGGGAAGGTGGCCGAGGTCTGTTCGATGGTGATCAGGAAGGGCTCGAACAGCTTGGTCGGCCCCTGGTGGTAGGACAGCAGGTGATAGGTGTGGCCGCTCTTCGTGCCGCGCCGCGCCACTTCCATGCTTTCGCCCGCTTTCACCAGTTGCGCCCCGCCGCCTTCGGTTTCGTAATCCTTGAACAGTGCCGACAGCGACACGCCGAGCGCGCGCGCGATACGCGACAGTGCGTCGAGGCTGGTTGCGGTCTGGCCGTTCTCGATGCGCGACAGCATGCCGCGGCTGATGTCGGCGCGGTCCGAAATGTCGGCGATCGTCAGCCCGTGTGCGCGGCGCAGCTCGCGGATCGTGGTGCCGAGGTAGCGCTCAAGTTCGCCTTCCATCGCACTGTCTTGCGTGCTCATTGTTGTGGCCTCCCTGTTCTGGCTGTGCGCGATTTTACGTGCCAGGTTTCATCGTACGAATTTTTGTTGACTCCTGCTTTAAAAGGTTCATGATTTGAACTAAAGTTGCTTCACACGAACATTGTCGTGAAGCGAGTCGCCCACCGGCGGTCGCCCTGCAGCCTGGAACTGCGGAAACTCAACTTCGGAAAATTTCATGCCCTGGCGCCTATTGCGGTTCGGTCTGTCCAAGTCACATCCGGAACCGCGGATGTTCACGACCCACGACACGCTGAAACCTTCGTACGACGTGGTGATCATCGGCGGCGGCGGCCACGGGCTGGCCAGCGCCTACTACCTGGCGCGCGACCACGGCATCACCAATGTCGCGGTGCTCGAAAAAGGTTACATCGGCGGCGGCAACACCGGCCGCAACACCACCATCATCCGCTCGAACTACCTGACGCCCGAAGGCGTCAAGTTCTACGACAAGTCGGTGCAGCTGTGGCAGGACCTGTCGACCGAGTTCGACCTCAACCTGTTCTTCTCCACCCGCGGCCACTTCACGCTGGCACATACAGACTCGGCGATGCGCACGATGCGCTGGCGCGCCGAGGTAAACAAGCACTACGGCATCGCGTCCGAAGTGGTCGGGCCGGAAGACGTGAAGCGCGCCACGCCGCAGATGGATCTGTCCTGTGGCGGCCACGCGCCGATCCAGGGCGCGCTGTACCACGCGCCCGGCGCGGTGGCCCGTCACGACGCGGTCGCCTGGGGCTACGGCCGCGGCGCCGACATGCGCGGTGCCGAAATTCACCAGCAGACGGCGGTCACCGGCATCGAGGTCAAGGGCGGCAAGGTGGTCGGCGTGCACACCACGCGCGGCTTCATCGCGACCAGCAAGGTGATCTGTGCGGTGGCCGGCTTCACGCCCCGCATCACCGACATGGTCGGCATCAAGACGCCCATCTACATTCACCCGCTGCAAGCCATGGTGAGCGAGCCGATGAAGCCCTGGCTTGATTCCATCCTGGTGTCGGGCAGCCTGCACATCTACGTCAGCCAGAGTTCGCGCGGCGAACTGGTGATGGGCGCCTCGCTCGATCCGTACGAAGTGCAATCAACACGCTCGACGCTCGACTTCCCGGAAGGCCTGTCGGCGCATCTGCTCGACATGTTCCCCTTCCTGTCGCACGTGAAGGTAGTGCGCCAGTGGGCTGGCATGGCCGACATGACACCCGACTTCGCACCGATCATGGGCATGACGCCAATCGAGGGCTTCTACCTCGATTCCGGCTGGGGTACCTGGGGCTTCAAGGCGACGCCGGTCTGCGGCAAGACCATGGCCTGGACCGTGGCGAACGACAAGCCGCATGAACTGATCACCGGTTTTTCGCTGGACCGCTTCCGCAACTACGCGCTGACCGGCGAGAAGGGAGCGGCAAGTGTGGGTCACTGAGTTTGTCAATGAGTGGGTCATGGAATCCTTGCCCGTATCCCTTCGCCGGACTGCAGGAGCGACGACATGAAATTGATGACCTGTCCGGTCAATGGCACGCGGCCGGTATCGGAATTCGTCTACTGGGGCGAAATCCGCCCGATGCCGGATCCCGACGCCTGCAGCGATGACGAGTGGGCCGCTTACGTGTTCAACCGCAATGGCGCACCCGGCGTGAAGAAGGAGTGGTGGTGCCACACGCCGTCGAACACCTGGTTCATCGCCGAACGCGATACCGAGAAAGATTTTGTGCTGCGTACCTATCTATTTGGAGATGACCGGTGAAGCGCCTGCCCGCCATGCCCGACGAGTGGATCGACCGCAACACGGTCGTCCGCTTCCGTTTCGAGGGATCCGCATTCGAAGGTCTTGCCGGCGACAGCATTTCCAGTGCGCTGTGGGCCGCCGGCCAGCGCGCGCTCGGCCGCAGCTTCAAGTACCACCGGGTGCGCGGCATCCTGTCGGCCGCCAACCATGACGTGAACGTCATGCTGCAGGACGGCCCGCGCCTGAACACCCGTGGCGACGTCACTGCGCTGCGCGACGGCATGGACCTCACGGCCGTGAATACCTTCGGCGGCGTCGCCAACGACCGCGCACGTGTGCTCGGCCTGTTCGCACGCTTCCTGCCGGTCGGCTTCTATTACAAGGCTTTCCATTCGAAGCGGCTGTTCCCGACGTGGGAACGCATGTTCCGCCGCATCACCGGTCTGGGCGTACTGGATTTCAACACGCCGCACGTGCGCACGCCCAAGCGCTATGACTTCTGCGACGTGCTGGTGATCGGCGCCGGTCCGTCCGGCCTGTCCGCTGCACTGGCCGCGGCCGATGCCGGGGCAAACGTGGTCATCGTCGACGAGAACGCACACGCCGGCGGCAGCGGCCTGTTCCAGCTCGGTGGCGACGCCGCGCGCCGCGAGCACACGCGGCAACTGCTGCAACGTGTGAGGGCGCACACCCGCATCCGCCTGCTCGAAGGCACCTGTGCCGGCGCGTATTACGCCGACAACTGGGTGCCGCTGATCGACGCCGAACGCATGACCAAGATGCGCGCCGCGGCGGTGGTGGTCGCCAGCGGTGCGTTCGAACAGCCGGCCGTGTTCCGCAACAACGACCTGCCGGGTGTCATGAACGGTTCGGCCATGCAGCGCCTGATCTATCGCTATGCCGTGCTGCCGGCGCAGCGCAGCGTGGTGCTGGCGGCGAACGCCGACGGCTATCGCGTCGCGCTCGATGTGCTGGCTGCCGGCGGCGACGTCGCCGCCGTGCTCGACCTGCGTGCCGACGTGCCTGCATCGCCCCAGCTCGACGCGCTGCGCAGCCGCGGCGTCGAACTGCTCACCGGCCATGCAGTGTATGAGGCGCATGCCGACGGCCGCGGCGCGCTGGCCGGCGTCACGGTGTGCCGCGTCGATGCGGCGGGCAAGGTGGTCGCCGGTTCGCAGCGGCGCATCGATTGCGACGGCTTGGCGATGAGCACCGGCTGGTCGCCGGCCGCCAACCTGCTGTACCAGGCCGGCACCAGGATGCGTTTCGACGACGGCCTGCAGCAGTTCGTGCCGGATGTGCTGCCGCAGGGCGTGTTCGCCTGTGGCCGGGTGAATGGTGCCTACCGCATCGAGTCACGCATTGCCGACGGCCGGCGCGCAGGGGCCGCCGCCGCGGCGCACGCCGGCTTCCCGAGCGCGATCGACGCGGTCATCCAGCCGGAGATTACGCAAGAGAGCGAATCGCCGTCGCACGCCTGGCCCATCGTCGCCCATCCGGATGGCAAGAACTTCGTCGATTTCGACGAAGACCTGCAGGTGAAGGACTTCGAGAACGCGGTGCAGGAGGGCTACGACAACATCGAGTTGATGAAGCGCTTCTCGACCGTCGGCATGGGCCCGAGCCAGGGCAAGCATTCCAACATGACGGCGTTGCGCATCCTTGCGCGCCTGACCGGCAAGTCGCCGCAGCAGGTCGGCACCACCACTGCGCGGCCGTTCTTCCACCCGGTGCCGCTGTCGCATCTGGCCGGACGCGGCTTCAGCCCGCAACGCCAGTCGCCGCTGCACGGCCGCCACGCCAGGCTCGGCGCCGTGTTCATGCAGGCAGGTGCCTGGGAGCGGCCGGCCTACTACGCGGTCGAGGGACGCACGGCGACCGACTGCGTGCGCGCCGAAGTGGCGCGGGTGCGCTCGGCGATCGGTCTGATTGACGTCGGCACGCTGGGCAAGCTGGAAGTGCGCGGTCCGCAGGCGGCCGAATTCCTGAACCGCGTCTATACCGGCCGCTATGACAACATGAAGGTCGGCAGCACGCGCTACGCGGTGATGTGCGACGAGTCCGGCGTGCTGGCCGATGAAGGCGTCGTGGCGCGCGTGGCCGATGACGTTTTCTACTTCACGACGACCTCGTCCGGCTCCGCCACCGTGTATCGCGAACTGTCCCGCCTGAACACCGAATGGCGGCTCGATTGCGGGCTGGTGAATCTGACCGGTGCCTACTCGGCGATGAATCTCGCCGGCCCGGCGTCGCGCGCCGTGCTGGCCACCCTGACCGACATGGATCTGTCATCGGCGGCCTTCCCCTACCTTGCGGTGCGCTCCGGCCATGTGGCCGGCGTGCCGGTGCGCATGATGCGGGTCGGCTTCGTCGGCGAGTGGGGCTACGAAATCCATGTGCCGGCCGAGTACGGCCCGGTGCTGTGGGATCTGCTGATGAAGGCGGGCGAGGCGTCCGGCATCGGTGCCTTCGGCGTCGAAGCGCAGCGCCTGCTGCGGCTGGAAAAGGGCCACCTCATCGTCAGCCAGGACACCGACGGCCTGACCCATCCGTTCGAGGTCGGCATGGACTGGGCGGTCAAGCTCGACAAGCCCTTCTTCACCGGCCAGCGCTCGCTGAAAATCATCAAGAAGCTGCCGCTGAAACGCAAGCTGGTCGGCTTCATGCTGCCGGCCAGCCATATGGGTCAGGTGCCGCAGGAATGCCATCTGATCATTGATGGCGGCGACATCGTCGGCCGCGTGACCAGCATTTCGTGGAGCCCGAATGTCGGTCGCCACATCGGGCTCGCCTTCGTGCCGCCCGAAATGACCGCACCCGGCACGGCGCTGTCCATCCGCGTCACCGATGGAACGATGGTGCCGGCCGAAGTCTGTACGACACCGTTCTTCGACCCGACAGATGCCCGCCAGAAGGAGGCGACATGAACGCACCAGTGCGCATCAGCCCGTTGTTTGACGTGCAGGCGCCGCTCGCCCGGAACTGGACCACCCGCGAACGCATGCAGGTTGTCGCGCGCTTCGGCGCCGACGAAGCCACCAAGCGGGCCAGCGCCGGCATCGGTGATCTGAGTTTCCTGCATCGTACGGGCGTCAAGGGCGCCGGCGCAGCCGCCTGGCTCAATGCGCAGGGCATCGACACGCCGGCGCAGCCCAACAGCTTCCTGCAGATGGCCGACGGCACGCTGGTGGCGCGTCTCGGGCTGACCGAATACCTGATCGAAGATGCACCGGGCGGCACACGCGCCGCCGCATTGATGGCGCAGCCGCCAGGTGAGCGCGTCTATCCGGTGCCGCGCTTCGATGCCGCGCTGGTGCTCACCGGCACGCAGATACCCGAATTGCTTCGCCAGACCTGCGCCTTCGATTTTTCCACGCTGGCAGCACCGGCGCTGGTGATGACTTCCATGGTCGGCGTGGGTGTGACCGCGCTGACGCTCGACAGCGCCGATGGCCCGGTCGTCCGTCTGTGGTGCGACGGCACGTGGGGCGGTTATCTGTGGCTCACGCTGGTCGAGGTGGCGGGCGATCTGGGCGGCGGCGCGGTCGGCGTCGAAGCTTAACGAGACTGAACAACAGCGGGCGACAGGGAGAAATGACATGACACCGAGCGAAGCAAAGCAGTTTCTGAAGGACAACAAGGTCAGGTATCTGCTGGCACAGTTCGTCGACATCCACGGTTCGGCCAAGACCAAATCGGTCCCGGTCGAACATTACGACACCGTCGTGAGCGATGGCGCCGGCTTTGCCGGTTTCGCCATCTGGGGCATGGGCATGACGCCCAATGTCGATGCCGACTACATGGCGGTCGGCGATGCCTCGACGCTGTCGCTGGTGCCCTGGCAACCGGGCTATGCGCGCATCGCCTGCGACGGCCATACGCACGGCACGCCGCACGAATTCGACGCCCGCGTGGTGCTGAAGAAGCAGCTCGAACAGTTCAAGTCCCGCGGCTGGACCTTCTACACCGGCATGGAGCCGGAGTTCTCGCTGCTGCGCAAGGTCGAGGGCAAGATCCTGCCGGCCGACGCCGGCGACACGCTGGCCAAGCCCTGTTACGACTACAAGGGCCTGTCGCGTGCCCGCGTGTTTCTCGAGCGGCTGTCCGAATCGCTGCGTGAGGTCGGCATCGACGTCTATCAGATCGACCATGAAGACGCGAACGGCCAGTTCGAAATCAACTACACCTTCACCGATGCGCTGACCTCGTGCGACCACTACACCTTCTTCAAGATGGGTGCCGCCGAGATTGCCGCCGATCTGGGACTGATCTGTTCCTTCATGCCCAAGCCGTTCTCGAACCGCCCGGGCAACGGCCTGCACATGCACATGTCGATCGGTGAAACGGCGCCCGGCGGCAGGAAGAACCTGTTCGAGGACAAGTCCGACAAGCACGGTCTTGCGCTGTCGAAGCTGGCCTACCACTGGGCGGCCGGCCTGCTCAAGCACGCACCGGCGCTGGCCGCGCTGTGCTGCCCGACGGTCAATTCATACAAGCGCCTGGTGGTCGGCCGCTCGCTGACCGGCGCCACCTGGGCACCGGCCTATATCTGCTATGGCGGCAACAACCGCAGCGGCATGATCCGCAGCCCCGGCGGCCGGCTTGAACTGCGCCTGCCGGATGCCTCGTGCAACGCCTATCTGGCCACCGCCGCAGTGATCGCTGCCGGCATGGACGGCGTGAACAACGAGCTCGATCCGGGCGCGCCGCAAAACGACAACCTGTACGAGTACAGCCAGGCGCAGCTTGATGCGGCCGGCATCTGCGTACTGCCGCAGAACCTGCATGAAGCGCTGCTGGCGCTCGAAAAGGACGAAGTGATCCGGGCTGCACTGGGTCCGGTCGTCGACGAGTTCCTGCGCCTCAAGCATATGGAGTGGGTCGAGTACATGCGCCACGTTTCCGATTGGGAAGTGCAGAGCTACCTCGAATTTTTCTGATCATCCCCGGAGAACCGATATGTGTGGAATCGTGGGTTTGCTGGTGAAGACGCCGGCACTGAAGGAAAGACTGGGCGAATTGATGGTGCCCATGCTGATCGGCATGACCGAACGCGGGCCGGATTCGGCCGGTCTGGCGGTGTTCGCCGATCCGCTGCCCGAAGGTTCGCGCAAGCTGAGCCTGTATTCGGGACTGACCGATGAAGGCGCGGATTTCAACTGGCATGGGCTGACGCACGCGCTGAAGGATCACCTCGACGTCGAGGCGCTGATCGACGTGAAGAACAATCACGCCGTGCTGTCGTTCGCGGTGGCGCCGGACATGATCAAGCGCTGGTTGCGCGAACACCATCCGAAGCTGCACATCCTGAGCACCGGCCGCACGATCGACCTCTACAAGGACGTCGGCACGCCGGCCGAAGTGGCCGAGCGCTACGACTTCAAGTCGATGAAGGGCTCCCACCTGGTCGGCCACACACGGATGGCGACCGAATCGGCGGTGACGCCGGACCGCGCCCACCCGTTCACCGCCGGCGAGGATTTCTGCCTGGTGCATAACGGCTCGCTGTCGAACCCGAATGACATCCGCCGCAAGCTGCAGCCGCACGGCATCCATTTCGACACCGACAACGACACCGAAGCGGCCTGCCGCTTTCTCGAATGGCGGCTGCGCGAAGGCGACGAGCTGGAAGCGGCGCTGCAGCGCGGCTTCGACGAGATGGACGGTTTCTACACCTTCCTGATGGGGACGCCGGACAAGCTTGCGCTGATCCGCGATCCGTTCGCCTGCAAGCCTGCGGTGGTCGCCGAAACGGACGACTACGTCGCCATCGCGTCGGAATTCCGCTCGCTGGCACACCTGCCCGGCGTCAAGCACGCCCACGTGTTCGAACCCGCGCCCGAGGAGATGTACGTATGGAAAGCCTGAACTTCGATCTGGCGAGTTCGTCGCTGAGCGACATGAACCGCTTCCTGCATCGCGATCTGGCCGACGGTGACCGTCGCCACGTGTCGGTGCTGAACCCGGACGGCGCGCACAACATCGCGGTCGGTCTGAATCACCCGGTCACGGTCGAGGTGCATGGCCACGCCGGCTACTACGCGGCTGGCATGAACAAGCACGCCACCGTGGTGATCCACGGCAGCGCCGGCACCGGTGTCGCCGAAAACATGATGAGCGGCACCGTGCATGTGAAGGGCTTCGCGTCGAATGGCGCCGGCGCCACCGCACACGGCGGCCTGCTGGTGATCGACGGCGATGCCGGCCTGCGCTGCGGCATTTCGCTCAAGGGCGGCGACATCGTGGTCGGCGGCAGCGTCGGCAGCTTTTCCGGCTTCATGGCGCAGGCCGGCCGCATGGTCATCTGCGGCAACGCCGGCGACGCGCTCGGCGACTCCTTGTACGAGGCGGTCATCTACATCCGCGGCACCGCGAAGTCGCTCGGCGCCGATGCGCAGTTCGAGGACATGACCGACGCCGACTACGCGGCGCTGGCCGAACTGCTGTCGAAAGCCGGTCTGGACCACGATCCGAAGTCATTCAGGCGTATCGCCTCGGCTCGTTCCCTGTACCACTGGAACGCCGACGCCGACCAGGAATATTGAGCCGGGCGTACCGGAAACCCGCAGGACTCAGCACCAAAGGACTCAGCATGGACACCAAGCCCGTTACGTTCAAACGCCCGTCGCTCGAACAGTCGGCCGGTTTCGACCGCACTGTCATCGACTACATCCAGAATGCGGCCGCGCACGGCCTGTACGAAATCCGCGGCCTGGGCGCCAAGCGCAAGCTGCCGCATTTCGACGATCTGGTCTTTCTCGCCGGTTCGCTGTCGCGCTACCCGCTCGAAGGCTATCGCGAAAAGTGCGTCACCAAGACGGTGCTCGGCACGCGCTTCGCCAAGAAGCCGATCGAACTCGACATCCCGATCACCATCGCCGGCATGAGCTTCGGCGCGCTGTCGGCCAACGTGAAGGAGTCACTCGGTCGCGCCGCGACCGAAATGGGCACCTCGACCACCACCGGTGACGGCGGCATGACGCAGGAAGAGCGCGGCTCGTCGAAGACGCTGGTGTATCAGTGCCTGCCGTCGCGCTACGGCTTCAATCCGGACGACCTGCGCCGCGCCGACGCGATCGAAGTGGTGATCGGCCAGGGCGCCAAGCCGGGCGGCGGCGGCATGCTGCTCGGCCAGAAGGTGAATCCGCGCGTGGCGAAGATGCGCACGCTGCCGCAGGGCGTGGACCAGCGCTCGGCCTGTCGCCATCCCGACTGGACCGGCCCGGACGATCTGGCGATCAAGATCCAGGAACTGCGCGAACTGACCGACTGGGAAAAGCCGATCTATGTGAAGGTCGGCGCGACCCGCACCTTCAACGACGTCAAGCTGGCCGTTCATTCGGGCGCCGACGTCGTGGTGGTGGACGGCATGCAGGGCGGTACCGCCGCCACGCAGACCTGCTTCATCGAGCACGTCGGCATTCCGACGCTGGCCGCGGTTCGCCAGGCAGTCGATGCGCTGGAAGATCTGAACATGAAGGGCAAGGTGCAGCTCATCGTGTCCGGCGGCATCCGCAGCGGCCCCGACGTCGCCAAGGCGCTTGCGATGGGGGCCGACGCAGTGGCCATCGGCCAGGGCATCCTGATCGCGCTTGGCTGCAATGCCGAAACCTACATCCAGAACGGTGAACATCACTCTGCGATCGAGTCCTACGACGCGCTGGGCACGGCACCGGGTTTCTGCCACCACTGCCACACCGGCAAGTGCCCGGTCGGCGTGACCACGCAGGACGCCATCCTCGAGCAGCGGCTGCAGCCGGACGTCGGCGCGCGTCGCGTGAAGAACTACCTGCAGACGATGAACATGGAGCTGACCACGATTGCCCGTGCCTGCGGCAAGCAGAACGTGCATCACCTGGAACGCGAAGATCTGGTTGCGCTGACGCTGGAAGCCGCCGCGATGGCACGCATTCCGCTGGCCGGTACCAGCTGGATCCCGGGTCACAACGGCTTCTGAACGCACTTGCTGATCCGGGTGCGGCGGCCATGACCGGCTGGCTCTTCCTGCTCGGCGCCATCGTTGCGGAAGTCATTGCAACGAGCGCCCTGAAACAGGTGGCCGGCCTGTCACGTCCGCTACCCCTGGTCGTGACCGTAGTCGGCTATGTCATCGCATTTTCGCTGATGTCGCTGTCGCTCAAGACCATTCCGCTCGGCATCGCCTACGCAGTGTGGTCGGGCGTGGGCATCGTCGCAATATCAATAATCGGCCTGATCGCATTCGGTCAGCGCCTCGATGCCGCCGCAGTGGCCGGCATTGCCCTTATCGTGAGCGGGGTCGCCGTGATCCAGCTTTTCTCGAAGTCGCAGGCCTGAACGCATCACCCCGGACAACACTTTCAGAAGGAGACCCCGACACCGCACATCCAATGTTTCCCTCTGCTGCTGACGATTTCATCCCATCAAAAAATTGCACCCATAAAGGAGGAGAGCAAGATGGATCAAGGCAAAAGCAAACACCCCGCAAACCCCGCGCTCGACGGCCGCATCCGCCGCATGTTCGGTCGTGACAGGGCAACGGCGCTGTTCGCGCTCGTCGGCCTCTGGCTGGCGCTGGGCTATGTGTACTTTGCTGTCCCGCACGGCTTTCTCGACTCGCCCACCGGTCTCGTGCTGACCGTGGCCGGCGTGCTCGTGCTGCTGTTCAACACGGCGTCCGTCGTGGCCATGCTGCGTCACTACGACGAAGACCGCGCGCACATCTACGGCATCGACATCCACCACCTCGACGAACACCGCGCCCGTGCCCGCAAGGCCGCACTGCGCCCGGCGCACGTCGACATCGACTGAGGAGTGCGCACATGACCCGCAGTGTCTACAAGCCCCCCGTACAGAAAGGCTTCGGCCAGTTCATCGATGCGTTCGTCGTGCTGGCCCTGGTCTATCTGAGCCTGCTCGCGCCGCTGCTGCTCGGCGGTACGGCGGCCGAGTCCGATGCGCCGGCAGAAAAGCCGGTCGCCTCCTGGGAGGCGATGAAGCAGAACGAAACCATGGCCGCCCAGTGGCAGAAGCTCGGCTACGACGCAGAGAAGGCCGAGCCCATCGTCAGCAAGAAGTTCAGCTACGAGATCGAACCCTGGTCGCTCGGCATCACGGTCGCCGTGATCGCCGCGTACTTCTTCTTCGTGCTCAAGGTGTCCGACCGCGAGTACCGCGAAGTCATCAACGAGCGCTTCGGCCCGCGCACCGGCAAGGAGGACTGAGTCATGGATTTCTGGACGGCACTGGAATACGCAGCCTGGGGCATTTCGATCGTGCTGGTCGGCTGGATGCTGGTCGATGCACGTTTCGTCAGCAGCACCTACGGCGAAGACTTCCTGCTCAGTTCGCGCGAAGGCGACGAGTAACGGGTGGTTCGAACCACGCACAACGGCGTGCGTGAACACGGGAGAACAAGATGGGAACGACAACCGCAGCAGAAGGCAGGCAGGAGAAGATTTCGCTCCTGAAAGTGTTGGGCCCGGTGCACGTGTGGGCACTGGGCGTGGGCATCGTGCTGGTCGGCGAGTACATGGGCTGGAACTTCTCGGTGGCGAAGGGCGGCGCCTACGGCGCACTCATCGCCTGCTGGGTGATCGGCCTGCTCTACACCTGCGTGGCAATGATCGACTCGGAGGTGACGTCGACGGTGGCCGCAGCCGGCGGCCAATACACGCAGGCCAAGCACATCATCGGACCCTTGATGGCGTTCAACGTCGGCCTCTATCTGGTGATGGCCTACACCATGCTGGAGGCAGCCGACGCGCTGGTGGTCGGCGACCTGCTGAAGGCGGTGGCGGCGCAGTACGGCGCCGAACTCGATCCACGGCCCTTCGTGGTGCTGACCATCGCCTTCCTCGCGTGGCTGAATTACCGCGGCGTGTTCATGACGCTGACAGTGAATTTCGTCATCACCGCCTTCGCCGTGCTCGCCATCCTGGTGCTGTTTTTCAGCACCACCGGCATCGCCGGCGGCGAAAGCGTGCTGCGGCACAGCGAACTGCTGACCGACCTGCCGTATGGCTGGATCGGCGTGCTCGCTTCGCTGCAGTTCGGCATGTGGTACTACCTCGGCATCGAAGGCACCTGCCAGGCGGCGGAAGAAGTGCGCTCGGCCGGCCGCTCGATTCCGCTCGGCACCATGGGCGGCATGATGACGCTGCTGATCGCCGCCTCGCTCACCTGGTACATCTGCACCGGCCTCATTCCGTGGGAATACCTGGGCCAGGCGACGACGCCCCTGTATGACGCCGCGCGACTGACCGGCAGTGTCGAACTGGAGGTGATCCTGTTCATCGGCACCATGTTCGCGGCGATCGCTTCGGCCAACGGCTGCATCAACGACTCGTCGCGTGCCTGGTTCTCGATGTCGCGAGACCGCTACATGCCGCACTGGTTCGGCGCCGTGCATCCGCGCTATCGCACGCCCTACCGTGCCATCCTGTTCCTGATCCCGATCGCGGTGTCGTTCGCCTTCACCGGGCTGCTCGACCAGGTGATCACCTTCTCCATCCTGTCGGGCCTGCTGGGTTACACCTTCATGTCCTTCAACATCGTGCGCTTCCGCCGGCTGTGGCCGCTCGGGTCGATCGAGCGCGGCTACGTGCATCCGTTTCATCCGGTGCCCGCCATCGTGCTCGGCCTGCTGTGCGGCGCGACCTACTTCGCGACCTATCTGGGCTACGGCACGTCACTGCTGTCGATCATGGCCTTCTACATCCTGGTGTCGATCTGGTTCGTCGTGCGTCGCTATCCCTACGTGAAGCGCGGCGAGCAATTCACGATGCCCTGGCCGCGACCGAAGGGTTACTGATGACGATCGCGACCATCGCGGCGCTGCTGCTCGCCGGCGCGGGCTTCGCGTGGTGGCACCGGCGCGTGCAGCGACGATTCGGCGACGAGCGGGCAGCGGTGTATGAGCAGTGCGCCGGCCTGTTCGACGCGGTCGACGTGGCCGCTTCGGGTGCGGATTATCCGCGCCTGAGCGGCCGCTACGGCGGGGCGCAGTTCGAGTTGCAGGCCCTGCTCGATCACGTCGGCTACCGCAAGGTGCCGTCGCTGTGGCTGTCCGTCACGCTGCGCACGCCGTTGCCGGTGGGCGGCAGCTTCGACCTGCTGATGCGACCGCAGAACATCGAGTTCTGGTCCGCCTCGGATGGCATGGACGAGCGCATCGACTTGCCGGCCGACTGGCCGGTGCACCAGATATCCAAGGTGAGCCCGGCCGGCTGGCGACCGCCGCTGAATACGCTGCGCGTAGCGGCCGGCAGCCTGATCGACGAGCCCTCGTTCAAGGAACTGCTGGTGAGCCCGCGCGGCGTGCGCATCGTGTTCCGCGTCGGCGGCGTGCAGCGCGCGCACTACCTGGTGCTGCGCTCGCTGCTGCCGGACGAGGCGCGCGTCGAACCCGAACTGCTGCAACCTCTGCTCGATGCGGCGCTGCGCATCGCCGCGTCGCTCAAGATCACGAAAATGGAGAAAGCCGCATGACATCCGACATCGCATCGGCCGCCGCAGTGGCAACACCTCGTCCACCGCATCCGCTGTTCGTGCTGGCTGCGGCCGCGCTGCTGCCCGGCATGGGCCAGGTGCTCAACGGCATGCAGGTACGCGCATGGATCATGCTGTTCTTCGCGCTCAGCCTCGGCGTCGTGAGCTGGCACATGACGACGCCCGAACACTCCTTCGTCGGCCGCCACGCTGGCGGCTTCTTCGTCTACGCCGTCATGGTGATGGACGCCTATGTGTGGGCACGCTACCGGCACACGCTGGCGCGGGTGCGGGCGGGGGCAGGCGTGGCCTGAACGCCGCCGACCGACGCCCCGTCGACCAAATGTGGCGTGCCGGCTGGCATGAACACGCGATCTCCTGCCGCGGGTTTCACCAGTCGGCCATCCATCGCCATGTTTGCTTAGACCCTTGCGCCCCCAGCGCCTACTGGTGCAGCGTGAGGGTGGTCTTTTGCCCTGCCGAGTATCGCGTTTGTTCGGATCCGTGTATCAGATGCTGCGTCTGCGCACGTATTCGCGCAACCGCTGGTCGCGCGCATCTTGTTCAAGCTCTGGAGATGCATGCACGATTTCGTCCAGGCATTGCCCTAACTCGCGAGGCAACCAGTTTGCGTTGGTCATCACGGCATTCAAATGACGTAATGCGTCCACTGGGGAGCGCTGACACAAGCCCGATTGGTGCAGCCGACGTACTATGTCACCCGGATGTTCAAGCGGTTGCAGCCAGTCTTTCACTGCAGCCAACGCAACGGGGAACTCAGATCGGGCTGCAGTCGCCAACCTGGTCAATGAATTAGCGATTCGAGGCGTGGCGAGGCTGCGGGATTTTGGCCAGACGTGTTGCCAGAACGGCTGAACACGGTTTTTCCAATGGTATCGATTCCGCCTTCATTCGCCGTCCTCAGCGGCACCCCGCCGTGCGATCTGCCGTGCCTCCAGTTCGCGTCTCGTCTTATCCAGTTCGGCCTGCAGCAGTTCAACGTCCGGCAGCACGGTCTGGTATTCGGCCGCCATGATCTTGTTCGGCAGGCCGTCCAGTGCGTAGCGGGCCAGGGCGGATCCGGCCCGAGCGCAAAGAATCAGGCCGACCGGCGGGTTTTCGTCGGGTAGCGTCCAGTGCTCGCGGGCGTAGTTGCAATACAGGTGCATCTGGCCCACGTCGGCATGGGTGAGCGCGGTCAGTTTCAGGTCGATGATGACCAGACAGCGCAGGCGACGATGAAAGAACAGCAAGTCAACGCGAAACCAGCTTTCGTCGATGCGCAGCCGTCTCTGGCGGCCGACAAAAGTGAAGTCGCTGCCCAGTTCGAGCAGGAAATCTTCAAGGCGGTGTATCAGCGCGTCTTCCAGTTCCGACTCGGAGTACTCGTCCTTGAGGTCAAGAAACTCGAGAACGTAGGGATCCTTGATGGCGTCGTCTGCCGTGACGAGCTCGCCGGGTTGGGGCTGGCCGCCTTTTTCCAGCATGTCCCGCTTGTTCTTCGACAGCAGCGCCCGCGTGTAGAACTGGCTGCCGATCTGGCGATCGAGCTGGCGCACGCTCCATCCGCCGCGCAGTGCTTCGGCTTCGTAGAACGCGCGCTCCTCGGCGGACCGGGTGCGGCGCATCAGGTGGATGTAATGCGTCCAGGACAGAGGAAACACCTGGGCCAACTGGTGCAGATCGAAATTCCGAATCGACGGTTCGGAATTCGGCGGCTGCGCGCCAGGGGGCAATTTCCGAATCAGTGATTCGGAAATGTTTTCGGGCGGATAGGTCTTGTAGAAAAGGCGCATGGATTCGAGCGAGTCCACCCCGAAGCCGCGCCCGAAGCGGGCCGACAGGTCGGCGGACAGGCGCTTCAAGAGTGCTTGCCCGTACTCTGCCCGGTCTTTGCCACCCTGTTCGAACTCGACGATGCGTCGGCCGATTTCCCAGTAAGAGGCCGTCATCAGTGCATTGACGCTGCGCGCGGCGGCCCGCCGGGCGGCCTCCAGCAGCGCGACGATGTCCGCGTGTACAGCCGTGTAGTCGAGTTTCGGGGGTGAAGAGGGAGGGGTTGGACGCGTCATGCCCGTCCCTCCGCAGCCAGGGCGTCGATCCCGTTCGGTAGACTTTTCTCTTCGGCTTGGTGACTGCGCATCGCGACATTCTAGCCCGCCATCATTAACCGGAACGGCGGCTTCTTCAGTGCCCACGCGTCCGCTTCAAGCCTGTTCTTGATGTTTGCCTGGCGCGGCCGACGCGCGACGAGAACGTTCTCCGTGTTGCTGTGGCCATCGGCGAGCAGGCCGGGAATCTCGCGTCCAGAGCCTCGGCGTCGACAGCGGCACATGACGACATCCGAGTGTTCCTTCGTCGGGTGTCAAGCCAGCGGCCGTTCTATTGATCCGCCAGCCCGGGAAAGAGCCAGTCACCGCCGCCTGACGACCAGGGCTGGACATGTACTCTCGGCGGGCGCTTCAGCGTGGACGATGGTGACTCGCCGAACAGCGCCTTGTAGTAGGACGAGAACATGCCCATATGCCAGAAGCCCCACTTGCAGGCGGCACTGCCGACCGACATGTTCGGGCCGCCGTGCAGCAGGTCCTTGCGCACGCCGTGCAGGCGCACGTAGCGCAGGAAGGTGACCGGGCTGATGCCCAGCACGTTGATGAATGCGTGGTGCAGGCCGCGCCGGCTCATCTTCAGGTGTGCGCTCAGATCGCTGACCGTAGGCGGCGCGTCGCGGTTGGCGAGGATGTACTGGCGTGCGCGTTCGACGATGGCGCGGTGAATGGCGTGGCCGCCGCGGCTGCGTTCGGTTTTATCGGAGATCGACAGCAGCGCCGTGAGCGAGGCGTTGATGATGGATTCCGACACCGCCTGGCATGAGGCGGCGTGCCGCAGAACCTCGGGCGTCGCCTGCACGCAACACATGACCTCGAGCAGCACCTGTCGGTAACGCGTTGCTGCGCCCGAGTGCAGGGTCTGCATCTGCGTTCGCGCCAGCACGCTCGCCACTTCACTCGCCACCTCGCGCCCCAGCACCGATTCGGCGTAGGTCTCCAGGGTATCGGCGTCGATCACGGCAACGAAGATGTCGGACATCCTGGGCGTGCGGAAGTGAAGTTCCTCGCCCGGCAGCAGTGTCAGCAGGCTGTCGCGCTGGACTTCCTGCGCCTGCCAGTAACCGTCCGGATGCACGTTCATCGGCACGCCGACGGTGTAGGACGACGGACGCGGATGGCCCTTCTCGTCGATCACCTGGTCCATCGATTCGCGGAACAGTTGCACCGGGCCGGTCGTCATTTCGACGATACGACCGCGAAACTCGCCGCTGGTCAGCTGCATGTACTCCTGTGACCACTGCGGCAGGCTGTCCGCGTGCTGGCAAGGGTCCTCGGTGACGAAACAGCACAACTGGGGCAAGACTGGCTGCCCATGCGATAGCGTCTCGCCGGTGGATTCAACGGTATTCACGCTCACTCCCTTCGCCGCTCGTGACCGGCGCAACCCCTGCTGCGTAGCAGTACGGATGACGCTTCGTGAAGATGGCGGCGTTCGTTGTATCGGCGGGCCTGCGAACGTCTGCACCGGTTGCTGGCCGGCGCGTCCGGAACCCTCTGAAACCGATGGTAGGCCCGGCGCCGGGGCTCGGCAATACGCGGCCCGACATCATCCGGACGAACGGGCCGATTCTTGATATTGCGGACGGAACCTTTGGCCGGTTCGCGATAACGCCCCTGCCTACCCCACTCCTATAGTCGATCAACGGCCGGCGGGCTCCGCCAACGCCGTGATCAACAGACGCCGCGCAGTCAGCGAGCGGCCTTCATCGCCCAACAACTCAAGAGGTACTCGATGCATAGAACAGTACTTAGCAGGACGTCGCCGCGTGCGCTTGCGCTCGCTGCCGGCCTGGTCACCCAGCTCTACGTCGCGGGCGCCCATGCGGCAGCTCCGGCGAGCGAGGCACTGGTCAACACCAAGTGCGCATCCTGTCACACCGCCAAGGGCGACGGCAGGTGGGACCGCATCAGTGAAAGCCGTCGCACACCCGAAGGTTGGGATATGACGGTCGCGCGCATGGGCTTCGCTCACGGCGTGAAGATGACGCATGACGAGCGCAGCGCCATCGTCAAATACCTCTCGGATGCCTACGGGTTGTCGCCGGACGAATCGGCCGCGCACCGCTACATCGTTGACCGTACGCCCAGCGTGGTCGAGCACCCGGAGAACAAGCTGATCGGCGACACCTGCGCGCGCTGCCACTCCTACGGGCGCATCGCGGTACAGCGCCGCACCGAGTCGGACTGGCGCAAGCTGGTGCACTTCCACGTCGGCCAGTTCCCGGCCATCGAAATCCAGGCCGGCGGCCGCGATCGAAACTGGTTCGACATCGCCGTCGGCGATGCCTCGGTCGAACTGGGCAAGGTGTATGGCTTCGAGTCCGACAGCTGGAACAAGTGGAAGGCACAGCAGCCGGCCGATGCCAGCGGCAACTGGCGCCTGGTCGGCCACAAACCCGGGGCCGGTGCCTATGAAGGTACGGCCACCGTGCAGCGCACCGGCAACGACGCCTATTCGGTCAGCATGGTATTGCGTTACGAGAACGGTACCAGCGAGAACCTGAAGGGCTCGGCCATCGTGTACTCCGGCCATGAGTGGCGGGCGACGATGAAAAGCGGCGAACGCGAAATCAACCAGGTCATGACGCTGGCCGACGGCGGCCGTGCGCTGTCCGGTCGCTGGTTCGAGTCGGGTTACGACGCGATAGGCGGGGTGCTGCGTGCAGTCCGTGCGGACGGTGCACAGCCCGCCGTGCTGTCGGTGCAGCCGGCGGCGCTGAAGGCGGGTACTCGCAGGCGCCTGGTCATCAACGGCGTGGGTCTCGACGGCGACGTGAGTCTGGGCAGTGGCGTGAAGGTGCTGTCGGTGGCCGAGCGCAGCCTTGATCGCGTAGTGGTCGAGGTCGAGTCGGCGAAGGACGCGGTCAGCGGCCCGCGCGAAGTGAAGGTCGGCGACGCACGCAGCGGCGAAGCGCTCAAGGTCTATCAGCGCATCGATTACGTGAAGATCACGCCCGACCATCCGATGGCCCGCGTCGGCGGCAACGGCGGCTCGATGAACAAGGTGCCGGCCCAGCTGGAGGCGCTGGCCTACACCGTCGGGCCTGACGGGAAGAAGGGCACTGCCGACGATCTGTTGCTCGGTGCCATGCCTGCAGCCTGGTCCTTCGACAACCTGAACAAGGTTGCCGCCGAGATGAAGGACGCCAGATTCGCTGGCCGCATCGACCAGAACGGCCTGTTCATGACCAACGATGCGGGTCCCAACCCGCAGCGCAAGTACCGCACCAACAACGCGGGCGAGCTGAAGGTGACCGCAGCGGTCAAGGACGGCACCCGCACGGTCAAGGCCACTGCGCCGCTGATCGTGACGGTGCAGCGCTTCAACGATCCCCCGATCCGCTGAGTGCGGGCCATTACCGGAAAAGCCATCATGACCGAAGCCAATCTGCTTTACGTCGATACGCACGCCTTCCACGACGTGGATGTGAAGGGCCGGCGCGTGCTGCTGCACGTGCCCAGCACCGGCATCTTCGATCTGGACGGTGTGACGGCCGAGGTGCTCGATTTCGTGCGGCCGATGACGACCGTGAGTTTCGAGGCGCTGCTGCAACGCTTCTCGGGCAACGGTTCGCCGACGCTGATCGCCGGCGCGATCGAGGATCTGAAGTCGCTGGGTGTGCTGCGCGGCGGCCCTGCCGTGGCCGACCGCGGTGCAGGGATCAGCGTGACCGAATTTCCGCTCAGCACCATCGTGCTGAACGTGAATACCGGCTGCAACCTGAGCTGCACCTATTGCTACAAAGAAGACCTGACCACCCCGTCCAGGGGCGAGAAGCTCGACTTCGACAAGGCGAAGAAGAGCATCGAACTGCTACTGAAGGAAGGGGCGAAGCGCGACCGCGTCAACGTGGTGTTCTTCGGCGGCGAGCCGCTGTCGAACATGCGGCTGATCAAGGCGGTCACCGCCTACGCGGAGGAGCGCTGCCGCGAGGAAGGGAAACAGGTCGACTTCTCGCTCACCACCAACGCCACGCTGCTCACCGAAGAGATCGCCGACTGGTTCAACGAGCACTCGTTCGGCATCTCGATCAGCATGGACGGCCCGCAGGCGGTGCATGACCTGCGCCGCAAGACCGTAGGTGGCAAGGGCACCTACGAGGTGGTGGCGAAGAAGGCACGCATGCTGCTGTCGCGCTACACCTCGCGGGCGGTCGGTGCGCGGGTCACGCTGACCGCAGGCTATTCCGATGTGGCGGCCATCCACCATCACCTGAAGGACGAACTCGGCTTCGCCGAAGTGGGCTTCGCGCCGGTCACCAGCAACCCGATCACCACCTTCAATCTGGTCGGTGACGAGCTGCGCGCGGTGTTCGACGCGATGAAGGCGCTGGGCCGCGAATACGTCGCCGCGGCGGTCGAGGGCCGGAACATCGGCTTCTCGAACATGCACCAGATGCTGTCCGACCTGTACGAGGGGCGCCGCAAGGCGCTGCCCTGCGGTGCCGGCATCGGCCTGCTGGCGGTCGATCACAAGGGCGACCTGAACCTCTGCCACCGCTTCACCGGCTCCGCGTTGCCGACCTTCGGCAACGTCGATACCGGCATCGCCAAGGTGGAACTGGGAGCCTTCCTGGAAGGCGCGCTCGACCGATCGCAGCGAGGCTGTTCGACCTGCCGCATCCGCAATCTCTGCTCGGGCGGTTGCTACCACGAGTCCTACGCCAACTTCAGTGACCCGCATTCGCCCGTTTATCACTACTGCGAACTGCTCAGGGAGTGGGTCGATTTCGGCATCGAGGCCTATCTCGAAATCCTCGAAAAGAACCCCGCCTTCCTCCACAAGCATGTCGCGAACAGGAGCTCCGAACTATGAACCGCTTGAAACCGCTGAACCGCAAGGCCCACCAGATCGAAGCAGCCCCGAACGAGGAGGCGGTCGAGAAGGTGGTCGCGATGACCGCCGCCGTTGCCGGCTGCTCCACAACTTTCGACCCGGGCTGGGAACTGGACCCCTTCCTTGGCGTGGCCGGTCTGTGCCAGCCGATGGAAGCCGACTTGTACGGCTGTTCCGACCCCTGCTGGTGGCCGGCCCAGGTGCCGGACACGCTGCACAACTACCCGGACTGGAACACCGGGAAGGACGACGCTGCGCGCGATTGGAACACGCTGCAGAGCGTGTTCCCGAAATAAGCCTGCGAATGCAAACGGAGGAATACCTGCTCATGAAGATCAAGACCACGGCGGCCGCACTGGCCGCCAGCTTCGGCGTCACACTGTTCGGCGCCCTCCCGGCCACAGCCCTCGCGGCCAAGGACTACCTGGTGACTGCCGCGCGGCCCAATCTCGTGTTCGTGATGGATGCGAAGGAACGCAAGGTGGTGAAGACGCACACCATTCCGAACACTTCGATGGGCAACAGCCCGATCACGCTGGTGCATTCGCGTGACGGCAAGACCGCCTACGTCATCCACAACCGCTGGGAAACCGTGTCCGGCATCGATCTGGACAGCGGCAAGGAAGTGTTCCGCGCCGAACTGTCCGGCGGCGACATCCGCGGCAAGTCTCCCTTCCCGATGGACCTGAGTCCGGATGGCAAGGAACTGGCCGTCTATGTGAACCCGACCCAGCTGCTGCCGGGCGAGTACAAGGTGCTCGATCCCTACATCGCGATCTACCGCACCGACGCCGGCACCGACGCCGAGCCGGCACGCAAGCTCAAGGTGCCGCGCCGCGTGTCCACGCTGGCCTGGTCGGCAAAGGGCGACACGCTGTACGCCTTCAGCTGGGACATGCTCAAGCTCGACCCGCAGACCGGCGCAGTCAAGGGAAAGCACCCGTGGCGCAGCTGGAAGAACGGCGAGCAGGGCGAGCCGGACACGCTGGCAATCTGGCCGCAGTGGGAACAGACCAATGTGTTCGCCACGCCCTACTACGTTGCCTACGCGAACAAGCCGGAAGGCGACCCGTCCGCGCTGCGCGCCGGCATCTGGACGCTCGACCTCGAAAAGGACACGGTGCATTTCAAGGAATTCGAGAATGCCGGCGTCGTGCTGTTTTCCAGCGTGGTGAACCCGGTGCGCCGCGACGAAACCTATACCGTCTATACCCAGCTCACCAAGGTGAACACGAAGACCGGCAGGATGGACCGCGTCGATCTCGACCACACCTACTACAACGTGAATGTGTCGAGCGACGGCAAGGAGCTGTACATCGGCGGCACCCAGGGCGACATCGCGGTGTACGACAGCGCCACGCTGAAGCGCATCGGCAACATCCGCACGCCGGGCGGTGGCGACCAGGTTCTCACCTCGCTGCGCATCTTCCAGCGCTGAGCGGCATGAGGGCAGAAGCACTCCATGTGCCCGCAGCGGGCGCCGCGCCGGTCGCGGCGGCGCCTGCGGCGCAGGGCGGCCGTCGTCTCGGCGCGCTCTACCGCTGGGCCGGCGACTTCATCCGGCCCGAGTGGCCGGCGCTGGCCGCCGTGCTTCTGCTGTCCACGCTGGCCGTGCTGGCCGGATTGGCCCAGCCGCTGCTGACCCGGGCGCTGATCGACGACGGCATCCTCGCGCACAATCGCGCGGCGGTGCTGGCGAGTGGCGGCTGGATGGTCGGGCTGGCGCTGTTCGCGCTGGCGGTCGGCTTCGCCTGCCGACGCATCCACGTGGCGGCGTCGGCCCGCATTCTTCACCGCATGCGCGAATCGCTGTTCGCGCATGTGCTGCGGCTGTCGCCGGCCTTCTTCGCGCGCATGCGCCAGGGCGACCTGCTGACGCGGCTGGAAGGCGATCTGGGCGAAGTGCAGCGCTTCGCGGTCGACGCCGTGCTGTCGGCGATCAACTCGGTACTCACGCTGATCGGCACCGTCGTGCTGCTCAGTCTGCTCAGCCCGAAGCTTGCGCTCTTCCTCGCGTTACTGATGGTGCTCAACAGCATCGTGTTGTCCTGGGTGCGACCGCGCATCGAGAAGCTGTCGCAACAGTCGCGCGACGCCGGTGTCGAGGTGTCCAGCTTCCTGGTCGAGAAGATCGGCGCGGTGCGCTGCATACAGACGCACGCTGCCGAGAAGCGCGAGCAGGAACAACTTGGTGCGCTGCACGGCACGGTGCGCGAGCGTCTGCTGTCGCTGCAGCTGTTCGGCTATCTGGGCGGCGCCTTTCCCAATCTGCTGTTGTCGCTGGCGGTGATCGGCATCTTCGTCGGCGGCAGCCTCTCGATGCTGGCTGGCGAGCCGCTGACGCTGGGCACGCTGGTCGCCTTCGCCACCTGCGTGCAGCGCGCCAGCGCGCCGCTGCATGCGCTGATGGGGCTCTACCTGCAGTGGCAGCGCGTGAAGGTCGGCCTGAACCGCGTCGACGAACTGCGCGCGCTCGACGTGCCGGACGATTCGGCTCCCTTGCCGGGCAACGCCTTCCCGGTCGGCGACCTGATGGTGCGCGACCTCGCTTTCACCTATCCGGGTGCTGCGCGCGCGGCCTTCTCCGGACTGAATCTGACCCTTCCCGCCGGTGCGCGGGTGTGGCTGCGCGGTGACTCGGGCAGCGGCAAGTCCACCTTCATCGATCTGCTGCACCGCCACTTCGAACCGTCGGCCGGCTGGATGGCCATCGGCGGCGTGAACCTGAAAGCCATCGACCGCGCGACGCTGCGTCGGCGCATTGTCGTGGTGTCGCAGGAGGCGGTGCTGTTCACCGGCTCGCTGCTCGACAATATCCGCTATGGCCGGCCTGACGCGAGTCGCGAAGAGGTCGGGCGGGCGGCGCAGGCGGCCGGCGTGAGCGACTTCCTGTCGCGTCTGCCCGACGGGCTGGACGCCATGGTCGGCCCGCGCGGCGCCTCGCTGTCCGGCGGCGAGCGGCAACGGGTCGCGCTGGCGCGCGCGCTGCTGATGTCGCCGGCAGTGCTGGTGATCGACGAGGGCACGTCCTCGCTCGACGGCGCGCTCGAGCTGCGCACGCTGGCGGCGATCGACGCGCTGCTGCCGCAGGCGACGCGCATCGTGGTGAGCCACCGTGACCTGTCGCAGTTCGCCTTCGACCGCGTCATCGATTTTCCGCAGGCCGCCGCATGACCGTCGTCGTTCGCGTGGGTCTGCTCGACAGTGCGCTGGACAGCGGCTTGAGCGACGCGGTGTATGCCACATCCGGAACCGCGCCGCTGGACGCCGACGCACGCGGCCACGGCAGCCAGATCGCGCGCTGCGTGCTCGCGCATGCACCGCAGGCGCGGCTGGCGGTGGCACAGGTGTTCGGAAGCAGCCGTGAAACCACGGTCGATGCAGTGCTCGACGGCCTCTACTGGCTGATCGGACAAGGCGTGCAACTGATCAATATGAGCTTCGGCATGCCGAGCGCCACCCGGCGGCTGGCGCAGGCCTGCCGCGACGCCGCAGACGCCGGCATCGTGCTGGTCGCCTCGGCGCCGGCGCGCGGTGCGCCGGTGTATCCGGCCGCGTTCGCGCACTGCATCGCGGTCACCGGCGACGCCCGCTGCGCAGCGGGCGACGTGTCGTGGCTGGCGACCGCTGTGGCCGATTTTGGCACTCACCCGCTGATCGAACCCGGCCGCCCGGAGCACGGCGGCGGCGCCAGCATCGCCACCGCGCGGATGAGCGGGCTGATTGCCGCGCTGCTTGCGCAAGGCGTCGCGTCGGATGATCTGCGCGCGCGGCTGCAGCGAGCGGCGATCCATGTCGGACCGGAGCGCCGTCATGCGTGATCGCCTGCTGTGGGGTGCCGTGCTGCTGGCGGCGCTGGGCTGTGCGGTGTTGCCGGCGGCTGGCAATGTGCTGCTTGCAGCCGCCGGCGCCGCCGCACTGTGGGCCGGGGTGGTGCCCGTCCGGCGCTCCGCGCTGCTGCGCGTCGTGGCCGGCCTGCTGTGGGGCGCGCTGATCGCGCTCGCCGTGCTTCTGCTGGGCGACCGCTTCGACGTGCGCTACGTGTGGATATACAGCGGCGCCGAACTGCCGCTGCACCTGAAGCTCGCCAATCTGTGGGGTGGCGACGAAGGCACGACGCTGCTGCTGGCCGCCTTCCTGGCCACGCTGGCGGCACGCGGCGCCGCGCAACGCAGTCAGCGCATCGACATCGCTGCCCTGCTGGCAGCCTGGTATGCGCTGACCGCCGCCTGGCTCGGCCCGTTCGCGGCGACGCCGGTCGACTGGCTGCAGAAGTCGGCATCGCAGGGCATGAATGCGCATCTGATGAAGATCTGGATGCTGGTGCATGCGCCGCTCATCCTCGCCGCCTACGCATGGACGCTGTCGCTGGCCGCTCCCGCGCTGGCGGCACTCGCCGGTCACGACGCGCGCTGGCCGGGCAGTGCGCTGATGCACGCGCGACGCGCCTGGGCGCTGCTCACCGCCGGCATCGGCTTCGGCATGGTGTGGGCCTTCGAGGACGCGATGTACGGGCAGGTGTGGCACTGGGACCCGGTACAGACCGCAGTGTTCGCCGTGTGGTGTCTGCTTGCCGCCCACCTGCACGGCGCCGGCGGCTGGCGGGCCGGCCGCACGATGTGGCGCTGGGTGCCGTTCGCCGCGCTGGCCGCGGCGGTGCTGACCGCGGTCGCGATGGGCGTCACGCGCAATGATGCGCTGGCCAGTTCGCACCGCTACGTCGGGGCCTCGACCTGGGCGGCGCACATCGCACTGGCCGGGTTGCTGCTGGGTGCCGGCCTGCTGGCCTGGCTGCGCGGCTGGCGCACGGTGCAGCCGCTGCCGCACGCCGCGCGCCTGAATCTGGCGGCCTGGGGTCTGCGCGTGACGCAGCTCATCTTTGTGTTCATCGGCCTGGCGGCGGCTACCCACCTCGCCTGGGCCTGTTTCTCCAGCGCGCGGGATCTGCCGCGGCCGGACGACCTGAAACCTTTTTTCGAAACGTTGAAGAACTGGGCGCGCGGCTCCGAGCTGCCGGCGCTGCGCGCGGCCTTCGCCCAGTGGGACGTCGATGGCTACGGGCTGGCGCGCCTGCTGCTGCTGCCCATGGTCGCGGCCGGGCTGATCGGCGGCTGGTTCTTCGCGCGCCGGCTGTCGGCGCGGCTGGGCTGGATCACGCTGGCTGTCGCGACGCTGCTTTGCGCAGTCGTGTTCGTACGGGGCGGCCTGCTGGCGAACGGCTACGCCGGCAGTGGCGTGCTGTCGCAGCAGATCGTCGCCGTGCTGCCACGCATCGACGCCGCGCTGATCGCGGGCGCCTATCTCGCGCTCGGCTGTGCCGTCTGGAGCGTGCACGGCGCCTGGCGCACTCGCCGCACTGCCGGCTACCAGCTGCCGCTCGGTCTGCTGCATCTGGGCGCGGTGGTCGCGCTGTGGGGCGGTCTGCTGGCGACTGCGCTGAATGGCTATTCGCAGCACCTGATCGATATCGATGGCGACTGGCAACGCGCGCACCAGGGCTATGCCGTTCGCGTCACCAGCCTCGACGTGGACCGCGCGCCCGACGGCGGTCGCACGCGGGGCAGCGGCAGCTTCCGCGCGCTGGCGCAGATCGAGATTTCGACGCCGGAGCACGGCGTGCTGCAGGGGCAGACGCTGTACCGCGACGCGCGCAGCGCGATCGCCGGCTACGCAGGTCCGGTGCGCCAGATCTGCGAAATCCTCGACTACCGTTATGCGCGCTACGCGGACCAGCCGGGCTATGTGCTGCATCCCTTCATCGACCGCGGCTGGGCGCGCGACCTGCAGCTATGGGTCGCCACCTCGTCTGCGGTGGCGGCGCTCGAAGGCGGGCCGCAGGCCGCGCAGGCGGTGGTGGTGCTGCGTGTGCTGCCTTTCGCGTCGCTGCTGTGGATCGGTCTGACGCTGACTTCGCTGGGCGCCCTGTGGCTTGCATTGCGCCCGCTGCCCGTGCACCGGGAGCCGCAGCGATGATTCCACTGCTGATACTCGGTACCGGTCCGGCCGCCAGCCTGCTGGCGATCGCACTCGCGCGGCACGACATACCGGCGCAGGTGATCGGGCGGCCGCGCACGGCGCCCGCGGTCGAGGGTCTGTCGCAGCGCGTGGTCGCGGCGCTGAATCAGCTCGGCTGTCACGAGGCGCTCGCCCTGCTCGGCCCGCGCTGGCATCGCGTGTCGAGCTGGAACGCGCAGGAGGTTGAGATGAACGGCGAGTTCGTGGTCGATCGCGTCGCCTTCGACGCCGCACTGCTGCGCGACGTGCGGGCGGCCGGCGTCGACTTGCGCGACGGGCTTGTGCGCGAGCAGGAGCGTGGCGAGGGCGGTGCCTGGTGCGTGCGCTGGGAGGACGTCGACGGTCGCCAGCAGCGCACCGACACTGCACTGCTCGCCGAGTGTCGCGGCCATACCGCGCCGAAGATGGCGCCCGATCTCCACACCGGCCCGACGCTGGTATCGCTGGGGCGCACCTTCGACGGCGCGCGGGCGCAGCCGCGAACAACTTTCATCGAATCCTTCCCGTCCGGCTGGGCCTGGGGGGGTGTCGATCTGCAGGGCTGTGCGCACATCCAGGTTGTCATGCGGCCGGCCAGCGTGGCCGCCTTCGGCGGTGACCTCGATCTCGCGCACGCGGCGGCGCTGGCGCAGCTCACGCGTCTGCCGCAGCGCTTCGGCAGGCAGCTGAAGGCGACCGGTGCCGCGCGGGCGCGCGGCATACAAGCGGCACTGCGCGGCGCGGTCGCCGGCAACGGCTATCTGCGTGTCGGCGACGCCGCCTACACCTGCGATCCGCTGTCCGGCCACGGCATGTTCGAGGCGGCCTCCGGCGCCATTGCCACGGTGCCGGTCATCAAAACGCTGCTGCAGCGCCCGGCGCAGGCAGAACTGGCGCGGGGCTACCTGCGAGAGCGCATCGAAGCGGTGTTCTTCTCGCGCGTCAAGGTGGCGCGACAGCACTACGCAGCCGAGACGCACTGGGAGGACGAGCCCTTCTGGCAGTGGGTGACGCAGCCAGTGGCCACGCGGCCGTCCGTCGCAAACGCCACCGGTCCGGCTGCGTTCGCAACGTTGCCGGTAGTCGAGGACGGATTCATCGTCGAGCGCCGCGTCGTCGTAAGCGCCGAACATCCGCGGGGCGTGCGCTTCATCGACGGTATTGATCTCGGCCGGCTCGACGCGCTGCTGCAGGCGGACGCAGCGATCGTGCCGGCCGACATCGGCTGTCATCTGGGCGCGCCGGCCGACGCAGTCGCCCGGGCGCTGCGCTGGCTGCAGACGCATTCCCTTCTTACCCGCGCCGGGCATCGATCCGGCGATCTCACCACCGCAAGAGGAGCGTTTAACGATGAAAAGAACCCGGTTTGATGTCCTGCTGCCCATGTTGCTGATGGCGGCATTGCCGCTGCCTGCCCATGCTCAGGAGCCCGTGCCAGCCTTCACTGTGAGCGCGAACGTGGGGGTGTTCTCGCAGTACATCTTCCGCGGCATTTCGTACTCGCAGGAGAAACCCGCGGTGCAGGGCGGCTTCGATCTGGCGCATTCGAGCGGCCTCTACCTCGGCGTGTGGGGCACCAATGTCAGCGGGGATGCGCTGCCGAACGCGGTGGGCGAGATCGACGTCTATGGCGGCTATGCGCACGCGATCGGTGACTTCACGCTGGACGTGGGCTTCCTGCAGTTCCTGTTCCCGGGTGGCGAGTACAACGGCAGCGGCGAGAACTTCAACTCGCTGGAGCTGTATGCCGGGGTCACCTGGAAATTCCTGAACGTGAAGTACTCGCAGATGGTGACCGACTACTTCGGCTTCAACGATCGCTCCATGGGCATGGGCCGTGGCGACTCCGACGGTTCCTACTACCTGGAGGCGAACGTCAATTACGAATTCCTGCCCGGCTGGACCGCACAGCTTCACGTCGGCCGTCAGGACGTGAAGCACTACGACCAATACAGTTTCACCGACTGGAAGGTGGGCGTGACCCGGAACTTCGAAGGTGGCTGGCAGGCCGGGCTGTCGTATGTCGACACCAATGTCGACAAGAACGCCTACCTGCCGATCTGCAACGGCAATGGCAACGGCTGCAAGCAGCCGGGCGATCCGAACTGGCTGGCCTTCGTCAAACGCACCTTCTGACCGTTCCCGGGGTCTTGCCGGCATCGAATGCAGCGCGTGGCCGCCCCCGTCCCGGGACGGGGGCGCGCTGTTCTGGCCTGCCCCGGTAGTTGCTATCAGGGTTCGATGGCGATGCCGCGCAGCGGCTCGCCCTTGCCGACCTTGCCCAGACGCGTCGCCGCGCCGGTTTTCAGGTCGATCAGGTAGAACTGCGGCGTGGCGTCCTGCACCGTGCTGACCGCGGCGTAGGCGTCGTTGCTGACGTCGGCGATGTCGAAGTGCGCGTCGGCCAGCCCGGCAATGCCGAGCGCGCCGACCGTGAACAGCTTGCCGGTATTCGGTGACACCACCGGCTTCACGCCTTCCACCGAGCCCTGACGCACCAGCGCACCGGTGGCGGCGTCGATCGCGAAATTGGTCGTGAGCTTTTCGTCGTCCTGGTTGTACGTGTAGCCGGCGGCGACGATCTTCGGCGCCACCGCGGCGTTGATGTCGCCTTCCACATAGGTCAGCGGGCCGTCGGGCTGCAGGCCGGCGATGTCGGGTGCGGCGTCGACCAGTGCGCCAGTGTCGGGATGGGCGCGCAGGTTCTGCCGCGCGTCGGACACGATGCGGATGCGATCGGCCGCCGGATTGAAGTCGAAGCCGAAGCGCTGACCATTCAGCGGCGCGGCGAATTTCGCGCTGCCGACCGGCTTGAGCTGGCCCTGGACGACATCGACCGTGAAGATGCGGCCAGTGCTGCCGAGCGCAAACATGACACCCCGGGCGACCCGATAGTCGATGCCCAGCAACTGTTCGCCGTTGTCCAGCCCGGTCAGGGCGACATCCGACAGGAGCCTGCCCGGCTGGCCGGCATTGAAGCTGATCAGGTGGTGCGACTGGGTCACAGCAAATACGGTTTCCTTGCGCGGCGGGCCTTCGATGTCGGGTGTGCCGGCGCAGGCGGTGAGCAGGCAGACGGTCGAGGCAAGCGTCAGCAGCGGAAGACGGGCGGCGCTCTGCATGGAGATGTCCTTGATTGAATGAAGGGGGGGCTGACAGCCTCGCGCTTGCGGTTTGCTCACGTTTCCTGGCGCGCGGACAAGATCCATGGAGGGTTACGGTTGATTCGCTGCAGCCTTTAGCGCACTCATCAATTGCCTGTATGAACTTCATGCAACTGTCGCGATCGCGACGCGCAGTGACGTCAGGTTTGTCTGTTTCAGGCGCCCCGACGCCACCCCGGGCTGACGTCTGATGCGCGGTGGCATCCCTAAAGGGTGACGCCCTGCTGCCGTTAGCCGGAGCATCGACAGTTTGTGGGTAGCGGGATCGTGCGCGTCAAGGGAGTGCGGAAGCAGGCTTGCATGGCAGGACGGATGACGCGCGCGGCAGGGCTTTCCGCAGCGCTTCTGACGGGTGCTGCGCAGGCCGCAACCGTCACCTTCCAGACCAGTGAACCGTCGGGACGTGCGCTCGACAGCGTCGTGGTGACCCTGTTGCCGGTGGCCAGGGGCGCGTTGCCGCCGCCTCGTCCGGCCAGCATCGAACAGGTCAGGAAGACCTTCGTGCCCCTGGTCAGCGTGGTGCAGACCGGCGCCGCAGTCGAGTTTCCGAACAACGACACGGTGCGTCACCATGTGTATTCCTTTTCCGCGTCCAAGGTGTTCGAGTTGAAGCTGTACGCCGGCACACCCGCCCGCCCGGTGGTGTTCGACAAGCCGGGCGTCGTCGTGCTCGGCTGCAATATTCACGACCGGATGCTGGCTTACATCATGGTTGCAGACACCCCGTGGTTTGCCGTGTCGGGTGACGATGGCACGGCGAAGGTGGCCGACCTGCCGCCGGGTGACTATCTGCTGCAGGCCTGGCATCCGCGACGGCTCGGCATGCCGGACCTTCCGCCTCGTCCGATCAGGGTGAGTGCCGACATGACCGAGCCGGTGACGGTCGATCTGAAACCCTGAAACGATGCGAATGAACAGTCTCAAATGGCGCATTGCCACCTGTTGCGCACTGCTGCTGCTGGTGGTGCAGGCCGGCGGACTGCTGATGTTCGGCCAGCTCGGCCGCGCCAGCGCGCTCGACGATGTGCGTGCCGAACTGCAGACGGCCGATCGGGTCCTGTCCCGCCTGCTCGAACAGCGGGCCAGCCAGCTGACCCAGGCCGCCCGCGTGCTGGCCGCCGACTACGGCTTCCGTGAGGCGCTGACCAGTCGCGACAACGAAACGATCGTGTCGGCGCTCGGCAATCATGGCCAGCGGATCGAAGCCAGCCTGATGATGCTGCTCGGCCTCGACGAAAGCGTCACGGCGGTTTATCCGGACGAAGCGCAGGGCGTTGCGCCGCAACTGCACGGCCTGATCGAGAACGCACGCAATGGCGGATCGGGGAGCGGTCTGGTCATCATCGACGGCACGCTGTACCAGGTCGTGGTGGTGCCGGTACTCGCGCCGCTGCCGGTCGCCTATGTCGTGACCGCATTCATCGTCGATCAGCCGTTCGTGCAGGACCTCAAACGGGTGTCCGGCCTCGACCTGAGCTTCCTGAGCCGGACCGATGGCGGTGAATGGATGCTGGCGGCCAGTTCGCTCGCCGATACGCTGCAGCCGGGGCTGCTCGCGGCCTTCCGCAGCCATCGCGGGGCGCTGCCTGAAATGCTGCCACTCGATGGCACGGACTACGCAAGCCGGCCCAAGATCATCGAAGCGGGCACGCAGCAGCACATCACGGTCGTGCTGCAGCTGTCGCTCGATCGCGCGCTTGAACCGTGGCAGCGCCTGTACGACAACTGGCTGCAGCTGTCGCTGGCGGGCATGCTGTTTGCGCTGGTGGCCAGCGCGCTGCTCGGGCGATCGATCGCCTCGCCGGTGGCCCGGCTTGCGCAGTTCGCGCGCCGCGTCGGCAAGGGCGAGTACGGCGTGCCGCCGGTCATGGACCGGCGTGACGAGATCGGGCAGCTGGCCGATGCCTTCTCGCACATGACCGAAGCCATATCGACGCGCGAGGCGCGCATTTCCGAACTGGCCTACCGCGATACGCTGACCGGCCTGCCGAACCGCGCCTACTTCGTCGAGCGGCTGACCGATGGTGTCCGCGACGCCAAGGTGCGCGCTGGCGCACTGGCCGTGCTGACGCTCGACATGGACCGCTTCAAGATGGTGAATGACGCGCTGGGCCACGGCCTGGGCGACCTGCTGCTGGTCGAAGTGGGCAAGCGGTTGCGCGACACGCTGCGCGATGTGCGCGATCAGGTGGCGCGCCTGGGCGGTGACGAATTCGCCGTACTGCTGCCGGGCGCCGATGCGCAGAAGGCCTACGGCGTGGCGATGCGCATTGCCGAAGCCCTCGACCAGCCGATGAGCCTCGAAGGGCAGATGGTGGACGTCAGCGCCAGCATGGGCATTTCTTCGTTTCCGGAACACGGCGACGACGTGCAGGCGCTGCTGCGCCACGCCGACGTCGCCATGTATCAGGCGAAACGCCAGAACAGCGGCGCGGCCATCTATGACCCGCGCCACCATGAACGCAACGTGGAGCGGCTGTCGCTGCTGACCGAGCTCCGGGCGGCTGTCGAGCACGATGAACTGGTGTTGTATTACCAGCCCAAGGTCGCGCTGGTGCCGGGCCGCCAGCACCACGTCGAAGCGCTGGTGCGCTGGATCCATCCGACGCGCGGCTTCATTCCGCCGTTCGATTTCATCCCGTTCGCCGAGCAGACCGGCTACATCAAGGCGATCACGCTCTGGGTCATGAATGCCGCGATCCGCCAGTGCGGCCTGTGGCTGCGTGCCGGCATCGAAGTGAACGTGTCGGTGAACATTTCGGCGCGCGACCTGCTCAACCCCGACCTGCCCACCAGCTTCATCGGAATGCTTGAGCGCCATGGCTGCGAATCGCGCCTGATCACGCTGGAAATCACCGAAAGCGCGGTGCTCGACGATCCGCTGCGCGCGCTGGCCAATCTGCAGGCGCTGCGTGACACCGGCTGCCTGCTGTCGATCGACGACTACGGCACCGGCTATTCCTCGCTGTCCTACCTCAAGCAGATGCCGGTCAGCGAAATGAAGATCGACCGCAGCTTCGTGATGAACCTGGTCGAAAATCCGAACGACGAAATCATCGTACGTTCGACAATCGAACTGGCGCACAACATGGGTCTGAAAGTGACGGCCGAAGGCGTCGAGACCGAAGCCGTGCTGGAACGGCTGCGCGAACTCGGTTGCGATCTGGCCCAGGGCTACCTCATCAGCAAGCCGATTCCGGTGGAAGCGCTTGAAAAGTGGTTCCGGGAGTCGCACTGGGCGCTGACTTCGGTCGCCAAGCCGGGCACCTGCGCAGACAACGACGAGGTCGTTGCGCAACCTGAACACGCTGACGCTTTGTGACCTTCCGTGTGACGTTTTCGACAATGTGTGTCCGGGCCCGATACCTGCTTGCAGTTAAAGTGTCTCGAAACCATCGGAGCACTGAAACATGATCAAGCGCCAAGGTCCGCTGGAAGTCATCACGCGAAGACCGGCTGCGGCGACCCACGCAACACCCCTGCTGTTCGTCCACGGCGCCTACACGGCAGCCTGGTGCTGGGACGAGCATTTCCTGTCCTACTTCGCCGACGCCGGCTTCGAGGCGACCGCGTTGTCGCTGTCCGGCCATGGCGGCAGTCCGGGGCGCGAATTTCTCGATCTGCTGAGCCTCGACGACTACGTGCGCGACGTGCTCGAACTCATCGACGGCTCTGAAGTACCCCCCATCCTGATCGGACACTCGATGGGCGGCATGGTGGTACAGAAGTGTATGGAAGTGAGACAGGTGTCCGGTGCGGTACTGATGGCGTCGGTGCCGCCGCAGGGGCTCTGGGCGTCGGCGGTCGGCCTGGCGCTGCGCAGGCCCGACCTGATGTCGGAACTGAACAACCTGCTGAACGGCGGCGGCACGTCGCCCGAGGTGCTGCGCGAAGCCCTGTTCGCCCAGCCGGTGTCGATGGAGCGCCTGCAGCAGATGGCGCGTCGCGTGCAGCCGGAATCGGCGCGCGTGATCTGGGACATGACCCTGTTCGACCTGCCGCAGCCATCACGCATGCGGCGCGCGCCGCTGCTGGTGCTCGGCGCCGAGTACGATCCCATCATTCCGCCTTCGCTGACCGAAATGACCGCCCGTGCACTCGATGTCGAGGCGCGCATCTTCCCCGGCATGGGCCACGGCATGATGCTGGAAGCCGACTGGCGCAAAGTGGCCCAGTGCGTGCTCGACTGGCTGCCGGTCGCCTGCCGCAGTGCGCGCAGCCAGTCGCAGGGGGCAGGCGTCGTCTGAGCGTGTGTCGGGCGCCGAGTCAGCGCCCGGCCTTGCTTTCCAGATAGCCCAGGATGTCCTGGCGCCGCAGCTGGGGTTCGTCCCGCTGCGGCGTTGAACCCACGATCCGGTTCATCCAGGACATGTTGTCTTCCATGCGCTGCACGATGCGACGCCACTCCCGGGCGGGTCGGCTGGACGGTTCCGGCAGCACGTGGCACTGGTCGCAGGCGTCGCGGAAGCTGCGCCCGCGCGTGTCCAGGTCCGGATAGCGCGCCACATCAATCGGCTTCTGTGCATTACGTCTCAGGTAGCCGGTGAGCATGTGTACTTCTTCCTCGTCCGGCGCGCCGCCGCCGCCCATCATGTGTTTCATCAGCGCCCCGCGGTTTCCGCTGCCCCGCATGCGCAACACCATCCGGTCGACGATTTTCGGCCATTTGTCAGGGTGGTGCATCGCAGGGCTCGGCAGGTGGTGGCACTGAACGCAGTAGCGCGCCAACAACGACGCAGCGGGCGAATCCGGTTCGGGCAGCGCAGCGGCCGTCATTGTCGGCGGCAGGATGCGCGACAGCCAGCCTGCCTGCGGACCGGTCGACCAGCGCGCGAGCGCGGCATCAATGATCTGCTGATTCGCGCGGCTCGCTGCATCCGCGGCGGCGGCGGGTTGCGTACCGCACGGTGCGCACAGCGAAACAAGCAGGATGCAGCAACGGAACATGGCAGCGAGATGCACCGGTGGGGAGGAGGTCAGACCTCTTCAGCGTAGTTCAACGAGACGGCAGACAGAAGCCGCAAACATGTGTGCCACCGGCGATCGGAACCCTCAAGTCGCCGGGGCACGAGCCGATGGCAATGGACGGTGTGTTCAGGAAGAGAAACATGGACCTGTTTGATTTCATGACTGGAAAGTCGCTCGGCCGCCAGGATTACGGCGACGAAGTGCTCGACGCAGGCTGGCTGCCGCAGCCCGAAGCAGCGCTTGCCAGCCGCCGCCCATCGGTTGCGCGCTCGCACACTGCCGTGTCCGATCCCGATGCGTTCCTGCGCGATATCTATCGTTTGCAGGAATAAATCGTCGTAATGCCGGCCCGGGCTGCTGCGCGAGGGTGTGCAGTGGCAGCAGCTTGGGTAAGATCGCAAACATGCCTTGCGATACTTTTTTTAACGTTCCACGCCAACAGCTTCACCCTCCACCGCTGAACGCACGAGGCGTCGCGCATGGCTGATGCGCCGCGCAAGGTGGGGCGCTATGCGCTCGGGCGAGAAATCGGCCGCGGCGAACGCGGCGCTGTATTCGAAGCGACCGAAGCGGGCAGCGGTCGTCTGGTCGCGCTGAAAACCTTCCGTACCGATCTTGCCGATGACGTGCCGGCTTACGTCCGCGCGCTCGGCGCCCGTCTGCTGCACGCCTCACAGCTCAATCATCCGTGCATCGTGCGCATCATCGAACAGGGCGTCAGTGCCGGCGACGGTACGCCCTGGGTTGCCATGGACCGCGTGGATGCACGTTCGCTGCGGCAGCTGCTCGACGCACTTCCGCGCCTGTCTTTCGAATGGGTATGCAGCATCGGTCTGCAGACTGCCGACGCGCTGGCGCATGCCCACACCAACGGCGTCACGCATGGCGGCCTGACGGCATCCAACCTTCTGGTTGACGGCGCCGGCCATGTGTCGGTGACCGACTTTGCGCTGCCCGCCCCGGCCCCGGATGCCTTGCCGGCGATGCCGCAGTATCTTTCACCCGAACAGGTTCAGGGGCTTGCCCCCGACGCGCGCTCCGACGTGTTTTCGCTCGGTGCGCTGCTGTTCGAAATGCTGGCCGGCCGGCCGCCTTTCGGCTCGCCGCTGACCGGCACCTTGTCCAGCGTGCTGGAAAACATCGCTCACGTACCCACGCCCACGCCGAGCGCGATCGACCCGGATGTACCGCCCGAACTTGATCTGCTGGTGATGAAGGCGCTTGCGAAATCGCCCGTCGACCGTTTCCAGACGGCCGCCGAGCTGGCCGATGCGCTGCGCTGGATCCGGTTCAAACCGGTTGCTGCAACGGTGCTGAAAGTGGCTGAACCGCCGCCACGTGCGATGGAAAGTCCGGAGTTGGTGGACGGTCCGGAAAGCCTGCGTCGCGGTCAGTCGCAGAAACCCGGTCTGCCGGTCGACGACGTGCTGGCCGCGCTGGCGGCTGACATCGATGCGTTTTCGGCCCGTGGCACCGCGCCGCCCTCGATCGGCGTGGTGTCCGACGGCACCGCGCAGAGCCGCCTGAAGCCGCTGCGCGAGGCGGCGACACAGGGGCCGGCTTTCCCCACGCTGCACGACGAGCCGGAAGTCGCTGCGGGTGCAGCGGTGCCCGCAGCATCGAACGGCGCGGCGCCGGGTGCGCCGGCAGCCGCCGCGTCGTCGCTGCTGGCCGATCTTGCCAGCGAGGCACAGCGCATCCGCACGCACAACGCGCAGATGCAGCGCGGCGAGCGGGCGGTGCGCACCGAAGCGGAACAGGCGCTCGCCGCCCGCCTTGTGCTGGTGCGCGACTACCTGACGCAGCTTGCGGGCCAACTCAATGTGATCAAACCGCAGGTCGCGCGAGACTATCCGCTGCTCGGTCTGGGTGTGCTGCGCGGATTGGCCTGGCAGGCGTCCGACGTCAACACCCGCAATCGCGGTCCGGAGGCGCCCGATCAGCTGGCTCGCGTGTCGCTGGCCTGGCTGCTGCGCGGCCAGGCCCTGATGCGCTGCGAGCGCGAGCCGCAGGCGGCGAGCGCGCTGCGCGTGGCGCTGCGCGAACACGGCCTGCGCTTTGAGGAACAGGCCTTGCGTGACGAACAGAATCGCCTGCGTGCCCAAGTATTCGATGTTGCGCCCGAAGTGCGCGGCCGGGTCGAACTGAACGCCGATTTCACCCGGCTGACGCTGCGCCTGACCTTGCAGAATGTCGAACGTTTCGGCATCGTCGATTACCAGCCGCCCGCAGAAGACAACGGGACCGAATGGCTGGACGAACTGGCAAAGCTGATGCTCGGTCAACCGAGTCGCTTCGCCACGCTTGCCCGGCTGATCGTTCCGACACCGCAGTAGTGGCACGGTTGATGCATCGGATGACGCACCGACCGTGCGCCTGCGGACCCGACTCAACTTCCCGGTGCGCGCGACGTTAGACCTTCAGGTGGGTGCAGCAACATCGGGAGACGAATCATGCGAGGGGCTGAGATGCAAGGGGCTGAGTTTCAGATTCCACTGGCCGAATGCCGCGAAATCTACAGCGTTGGCGCGGTCGACCGGGCGATGGAATCGGGTGCCACATCACGCAACGAGTCGCTGGTGGCGTACTACGAAAAGATGAAGCAGTTGGGTGGCGTGCGCTACGTCGTCAAGCCTTCGTCATTCGACGGGCTCGATCCGCTGTACGCCCGCTGTCCGAATTTCGCACCCGTGCTGGACGATCTCAAACGCTATCTCGCGCTGGCGGTAGCCGGCAACGAGCCGATGCATTTCACGCCCATCCTGCTGCTCGGCGAGCCGGGCATCGGCAAGACCCACTTCGCGAAGCAACTTGCCAATGTGCTGGGTACAGGCTTCGAGTTCGTCTCGATGTCGTCGCTGACTGCTGGCTGGATACTGAGCGGCACCTCGTCGCAGTGGTCGCACGCGCGGCCGGGCAAGGTCGCACAGGCGCTGGTGTCCGGCGACTACGCCAATCCGCTGCTGGTGCTCGACGAGGTCGACAAGGCCGGTGGCGACCCGCGCTATGACCCGATGGGTGCGCTGTATGGCTTGCTGGAGCAGGACACCGCGCGCCAGTTCAAGGACGAATTCATCGAGGTCGACATGGATGCCAGCCACATCATGTGGGTGTCCACGGCGAATGACGAGCGTTCGATTCCCGACCCTATCCTGAGTCGCATGAATGTGTACACCGTTCCGCGGCCGGATCACGATCAGGCCTGTGCGATAGCGCGTACGTTGTATGGCGAGATTCTTGCCGTACATCACTGGGGCTTCGACGAAGACGCGCCGGAAGACGTCATCGACGGTCTGGCCCGTGTGCCGCCGCGCGACATGCGCAAGGTGCTGATGGCGGCCTTCGGCAATGCCAAGCTGGAACGGCGCGACCACCTGCTGCCGGCCGATCTGGACGCCGGCCGCGCGACCCGGCAGAAGAAGATAGGGTTCTAGCGCACACGTGCTCTGGTACGCTCCGGTCGCATGAACCACCCGAGTCTTCCAGCGCTGAACGACGCTCCTTCGATCGCTGCCCCATCGTGTGAAGTGCCTTCATCTTCAGCCGTATGGCGGCCGATGATAGGCCCGGCTGCCAGCCGCGATCTGTGCACCGACTGCGGCATTTCGCGCAGCAGCGAAGACAAGCGCTGCGGCCGAGCCTGCCAGTTCATCAAGCCGGATTACCCCGAACTTGAAACGCGCGTACATGGCCGCGCACGCGACCCGCGGCGACCGGACGAAATGCATTTCGGGCCGCATCGCCGCATGCTGCGTGCCGCACTCAAGCCGGCCAGAGCCGATGCCCAATGGACCGGCATCACCACCCGCATCGCCGAACGGCTGCTGGAAACCGGCGCCGTCGACGCCGTGCTGACGATGGCGCCCGACCCGGACGATCGCTGGCGCCCGGTGCCGGTGCTGGTGACGCGATCGGAAGGCATGGCGCAGTGCCGCGGCATGCGCATGGGCTATGCGCCGCTGCTTGCGCTGCTCGAACCGGCGCGCGCGCAGGGCTACCGGCGGCTCGCGGTGATCGGAATTCCGTGTCAGGTCTATGCGCTGCGCGCACTCGAAGCCGAACTGGGTTTCGACAGGCTATACGTGATCGGCACGCCCTGCTCGGACAACACCACCACCGAGCGCTTCCACGAGTTCCTCGAACTGCTGGCGCGGGAAACCGATGTTGCCGCCGACGACATCACCTATCTCGAATTCCGCGCCGACTATCACGTCGAGCTGCGCTACCGCGATGGCACGAAGCGCGCCATTCCCTTTCTGATGCTGCCGCTGTCGCAATTGCCGAACGACTTCTTTCCGCTGACCTGTCGCACCTGTGTCGATTACACCAATGTGCTGGCCGACATCACGGTCGGCTACATGGGTGGCGAGGGCGAACAGTGGCTGCTGGTGCGCAACGAGCGCGGCGAAGAACTGCTTGCGCTGCTGGGCGACGAAGTGGTGACGCGTGCGCCGGGCAGTGCGGGCAAGCGGCAGGGGCCGGTGAAAGGCTTCCTCGCCAATGTGGAGCGCGCCGCGGGCGGGCTGCCGCTGCGCCGCATGCCGCAATGGCTGCGCCCCATCGTGGGCTGGTTGATGCCGCGTGTCGGGCCGAAGGGGCTGGAATTTGCGCGTGCCCGGGTCGAAATGAAGGCGGTCGAAACCGTCATCCACCTGCGGCGCGAAATGCCGCAGCGTCTCAAGAGCATGGTGCCGGCGCACATCTGGAAGCTGGTTGCGCCGTATGCGCTGACGCCGGTGCCAACCGAATTGCCGGCCGAGCGGGACACCCGCGCGCCGCGAGAGGGTGATGCCGGCTGATCAGTGCAACTTCATCGGGTCGACCAGGAAGGTGCGGCTGCCGCGCGTCAGATCGAGCTCACCCCGCATCAGGCAGCCGGATTCAAGATCGATGTCATTGGCGACCCAGGTTTCGCGCTCTTTCGACACCAGATAGATCAGCACGACATCGCGCGTGACCGGCGGCTGATCGGGTTCGTCGTCGTCGAATTCGGCCAGCCGCAACAGGCAGCTCAGGCCGACCACATCGATGTCCGGTTGAGCGACCGTTTCCTGCACGAAGCGGGTCACGGCGAGTTCGTCCAGAAAGTCGACGTGGGCAAGCGCCGCACTGCGGATGCGGCCGTGCTCAATGTGCGCCATCAGCGCGGTGGGACGAGGTGGGTCGCCGCGCGCAAGCAATGCGTCGGCGTGATCCTGGCAGGCGCGCAACACGGCGCTAAAACACGCTTCCTCCATTGGCAGCATGATTGTCTCCTCCACAGAAGTGGGTTGCGTCCATGTGCGCGCCTGTTGGAGAGACTAGACGTGTGTCTGCGGAATGTCTTGACGCACTGCCATGGCGGCAGTGCACCAAATGACCGGGCTTTCAGTCTGTTTTCGATAGCGGATCGCCGACGGTCGGGCGTTGCGAGAAGTCGTGCAGTGCACTGTCGGCTGCGATCGGCGCAATCAAACATTCATCAACGCGCGCTCCGGCCGGGCCCCGTTCGGCCCAGGCAACCAGCGCATCGAGGGCCGCCGGCACACCGCAGGCGAATGCCTCGACCGATCCGTCGCGCCGGTTGCGCACCCAGCCGGTCACGCCGAGCCGGCGCGCTTCGTTGATCATGGCATAGCGGAAACCCACGCCCTGCACCCGCCCGCGGACGGCGAAGTGAAGCGCCTCGATCTCCGAATCGGCCATCGACCTACTTGACCCGCATGCCCGGCGCCGCACCGCTGTCCGGCGACAGGATGAACAGGCCCGGTACTTCACCCGTATCGTCGGACGCCGCCAGCACCATGCCCTCAGACAGGCCGAACTTCATCTTGCGCGGTGCGAGATTGGCCACCATGACAGTCAGCCGGCCGACCAGCAGTGCCGGGTCATAGGCCGACTTGATGCCCGCGAACACCTGACGCGGGCGCTCTTCGCCGATGTCGAGCTGCAGGCGCAGCAGCTTGTCCGCGCCTTCGACATGGTTGGCCGCGACGATCTTTGCGATGCGCAGTTCGACCTTCGAGAAGTCGTCGATGGAGATGAAGCTCCCCTCTCCCGCATCTGCGGGAGAGGGGCCGGGGGTGAGGGCAGATGCGTTCGTCACCGCGCGCCAGATCGATTCCAGCACGCCTTCGGTCTGATCAATCACCTCGTTGTTCCAGTAGCGGAGCACGCGAATGCCCTGCTCCGCGAGCATGCGGTCGCGTTCGCGATCCTTCAGTGCGGCGTCGGCGTGCTGACCGCCGTCGAGTTCGACGGCGATTTTCTGTTCTGCGGCATAGAAATCGAGGATGGCCTTCGCGCCACCGCCAAGATCGAACGGGTGCTGGCGGCGGAACTTCGCGTTGCCGATCTGGCGATCGCGCAGCAAGGACCAGATCAGTGCTTCGGCATCGGTCTGTCCGGCGCGCAGCTTGCGGGCCAGTTCGACCAGCGACGCGGGGGCGGATGCCGCCTTGCCCTCACCCGTCCGCGCTGGCGCGCGGCCACCCTCTCCCGCTGATGCGGGCGAGGGATTCGACGCGTCGCGGGTTTTGGCGGAATCGCCTGGCAACTGCTTTGCAGCGCTGTGGCTTTTCGCTCCCTCTCCCGCATCAGCGGGAAAGGGGTTCGAGGTGCCCTTGCTTTTCACGCCCTCTCCCGCATCAGCGGGAGAGGGCTGGGGTGAGGGCAGCAGGCTTTCCTTGTTGGCGTCGACCAGCGCGATCACCTGTTTCGGGTCGATGCGGGTCATCAGGTGCTTGTAGTCGTTGATGGTGTGGCCGGCGGCGAGCGTGGCGTCGAAGTCGTCCCAGCACACCGGCGCGATGTTCAGGAAGCGCTCGACCTCGGCAGCCAGATGCGGCAGCACCGGCTTGAGCAGTACGGTGAGCTGGCGGAACAGTTCCAGCGCGGTGCTGCAAACCGACTGCAGCTTTTCGTCCTGACCGTCCTGCTTGGCCAGCACCCAGGGTGCATGGTCATTGACGAACACGTTGGCCTGGTCGGCACAGGCCATGACCTCGCGCAGTGCGCGGGCATAGTCGCGCGACTCGTAGGCGTCACGGATCGATACTTCATGCCAGTGAAATGGCACGGTCGGCGCCGACAACTTGCCCGCAAAGCGCTTCGTGATGAAGCCCGCGCAGCGGCTGGCGATGTTGATGTACTTGCCGACCAGATCGGAATTCACCCGCGCGACGAAGTCGTCGAGGTTGAGATCGATGTCTTCCATCGAACCGTTCAGCTTGGCCGCGTAGTAGTAGCGCAGCCATTCCGGGTTCAGGCCGAGATCGAGATAGCTTTGCGCGGTGATGAAGGTGCCGCGGCTCTTGCTCATCTTTTCGCCATTGACCGTCAGGAAGCCGTGCGCGTTGATCTGGGTCGGCGTGCGGTAGCCGGAGTGCTCCAGCATGGCCGGCCAGAACAGGGCGTGGAAGTACAGGATGTCCTTGCCGATGAAGTGCACCATTTCGGTGCCGGCGGCCCGTGCCCCGGCGGCATCGAGAAAGTCGGCTTCGTCGATGGCATGGCCGAGCGCCGCCTGCTTCTGCACGTAATTGCGGAAGCTGCCGAAGTAGCCGACCGGTGCGTCCAGCCAGACGTAGAAGAACTTGTTGTCGGTGCCCGGGATGCGGAAGCCGAAGTAGGGCGCGTCGCGCGAAATGTCCCAGTCGGACAGGCGGTTGTCGCCCGGATCGCCCAGCCATTCCTTCATCTTGTTGGCGGCTTCCGGCTGCAGCCGGTTCGAGCCCTGCGTGAAATCGCGCAGGAACTGTTCGCACTGCGGCGCCGACAGGCGGAAGAAGTGATGTTCGCTGGCGCGCCGCTCGGGCGCGGCACCGGACACCACCGAATATGCATTCTTCAGTTCGGTCGGCGCATAGGTGGCACCGCACACTTCGCACGAGTCGCCGTACTGGTCCTTCGCGCCGCACTTCGGGCACTCGCCCTTGATGAAGCGGTCGGGCAGGAACATTTCCTTCACCGGGTCGTAGAACTGCTCGACCGAGCGCTGCGCGATCAGGTCGGCCGCCTTCAGCTTGCCGTAGATGTCTTCGCAGAAGGCGCGGTTCTCGTCGGAATCGGTCTGGTGGTAATTGTCGAAGCTGACCAGGAAGCCACCGAGTTCGCCCCGGCCCTGTTTCCATGTGGCCTGCACGTCGAGCCCGCCGAAGAAGTCGCGTGCATGTTCGTGCAGCACGCGTTCGACCAGCTCGCGCGGTGTGATGCCTTCCTTCTCTGCACGCAGCATGATGGGCGTGCCGTGCTGGTCGTCGGCGCCGACGTAATGCACCTCGTGGCCGCGCATGCGCTGGAAGCGCACCCAGATGTCGGTCTGGATGTATTCGACCAGATGACCGAGATGGATGGCGCCATTGGCGTAGGGAAGGGCACTGGTGACGAGCAGGCGGCGGCGGGACATGGCGGGCGGCGGGGTGGTAGCCAGAGCAGGAAAGCCCGCAATTCTACTGCCCGCGAACGGGCTTCCGGGATACGGAGCGCGATGATCGGTTAAACTGGAGTAAATCAATCAGGTATTGCCTGCAGCGGCGCCGCATGACGCGGCCCGGCGGGCACACCGCGTTTCGGAGTTCATATGTCCATCAGCGAAGCCCAGGTCCAGAGTGCGCTCAAGGAACTGATCGATCCCAATACCGGCAAGGATTTCATTACCACGCGCAGCGCGCGGAACATCCGCGTCGATGGCATCGACGTGTCGGTCGACATCGAACTGGGCTATCCGGCGAAGAGCCAGATGGATCACCTGCGCCGGATGGCCATCGCCGTGCTGCGCGCGATTCCGGGCGTCGGCAATGTCAGCGTCAGCATGACGCAGAAGATCGTGTCGCACACGGTGCAGCGCGGCGTGAAGCTGCTGCCAGGTGTGAAGAACATCATCGCCGTGGCGTCCGGCAAGGGCGGCGTCGGCAAGAGCACCACCGCGGTGAACCTTGCTCTGGCGCTGGCCGCCGAGGGGGCGACGGTCGGTCTGCTCGACGCCGACATCTACGGCCCGTCGCAGCCGCAGATGCTGGGCATCACCGGCCGGCCGGATTCGCCGGACGGCAAGTCGCTGTCGCCGATGATGGCCTACGGCATCCAGGCGATGTCGATCGGCTTCCTGATCGACGTCGAAACGCCGATGGTTTGGCGCGGCCCGATGGTGACCTCGGCGCTGGAGCAGTTGCTGACCGAAACCCGCTGGGAGGATGTCGATTACCTGGTCATCGACATGCCGCCGGGCACCGGCGACATCCAGCTTACGCTGGCGCAGAAGGTGCCGGTGACCGGCGCCGTCATCATCACGACGCCGCAGGACATCGCGCTGCTGGATGCACGCAAGGGACTGAAGATGTTCGAGAAGGTGGGCATCCCCATCCTCGGCATCGTGGAAAACATGAGCATCCACACCTGTTCGAAGTGCGGCCACGAAGAGCACATTTTCGGCGAGGGTGGCGGCGCGCGCATGGCGGCCGACTACGGCCTCGAAGTGCTGGGTTCGCTGCCGCTGGCGATGCAGATCCGCGAACAGGCCGATTCCGGCAAGCCGACCGTGGTGTCCGACCCGGACGGGCGCGTGGCCGAAATCTATCGCGACATCGCGCGCAAGGTGGCGGTGAAGATCGCCGACAAGGGCAAGGACATGAGTGCCAAGTTCCCCAGCATCGTGGTGCAGAACACCTGATTGCCAGACCCACCCGGAGGCAAACCGTCATGAAGCCGAACGCACTGTTGATCGCTGCATCGTGTTGCTTGCTTGCCACGGCAGTTCATGCCGCCGATCCGGCCAAGGGCGGCGAACTGGTGGTCGAGGCGCGGTGCGAAAGCTGCCACGCGGACAAGCTGGGCGGAGACGGTTCGCAGATCTATCTGCGCAAGGACCGGCGGGTGAACACGCTGGCCCAGCTCGCGACCCAGGTCAGCGTGTGCAATTCGCAGCTCAACACCGGCTGGTTCCCGGAAGACGAGGCGCATGTTGCGGCCTATCTGAACCAGCGTTACTACAAGTTCAGATAAGGCACATTCAGCAGGTTCGCCAGGCGGGCGCGTCCGATTGGCGCGTCCGTCTGGAACGTCAACTCGCCGACCGGCGGCAGAAGCAATAGACGAACTGCTGCATCACGCCGGTTGGCGTGCGATGGGCTTCGCGACTGTGCTCCAGCAGTTCGAAGCGTGCCCCGAATTGAGCATGCAGCGCGTTCGCACCATAGCGCACCACCGGCAGGCCGCTGCAGCGATCCGGGCCGTCTTCCGCGAAGGCGGCCACGATCACGTAGCCGTTCGGCTTTACCGCCCGCAGCACCGTCGCCACATAGGCATCCCGCTGTGCCGGATCGGTCAGGAAATGGAATACCGCGCGGTCGTGCCACAGGTCGAAGCGCCTCGGCGGCAGTTCGACTTCGGTGATGTCGGCCTCGATCCACGTCACCCCGGCCGCCGCGCCGCCCAGACGAGCCTGCGCCGCGTGCAACGCAGCGGCCGACAGGTCGAGCACGCTGAGGTCGGTATGGCCGCGCGCCAGCAGATCATCGACCAGCGTCGAGGCGCCACCGCCGACATCAATGATGGCGGCCTCACGACCCAGTCCGGCACGTTTGATCAGGTCGAGCGAATGCTGCGCGTGCGGCTGGAACCAGCTCACGCTGTCCGGCGCCTTGCGGGCATAGACCTCTTCCCAGTGGTGCTTCTTGCCGTCGTTCATCGCGCGGCCGCCTTGACGCCCGCCGCGATGGCGTCATCAAGATAGCCGCCATAGAAGTCGGCCTTGCCGGCTCCGACCAGCGGTGAGGCGACCTGTCTGCCGTCGGCATCCAGAAACAGCACGGTCGGCGCGAACTGCACCTTCATGCGTTTCGCGAACGCGGCCTGCGTCGTCTTGCTGCCGTCGAAGTCGGTCAGCTTGCGCGCGCTGTTCAGATCGACTTCGCGGATCACCAGCCGGCCGCGCTGGGCGGCATCGCGTGCCAGCGGCGCCAGATAGTGGCTGCGCACCTCTTCGCAGTAGTGGCAGCCGGGCAGCGAAAACAGCACGACGACCACGACGCCCGGGTTGGCGGCGTCACGCACATCCTTCACCGCGTTGGTCATCGTCGGCAGCGCCGGTCCGGCGGTACGCGCCGGCGCGGCGAACAACGCCGGACTCAGCAGCAGCGCCATCAGGGCGACGAGTGTGCGCCAGGTCATTTGTCGAGCGCCTCCTGCTCCATGCGCAGATAGGTGCCGTAGGCATTGACGCGATTGGCGGCGTCGAACGCCGGCATTTTTTCCCAGCGGCGCCAGTCGGTGCGCGCATAGGCCTCGTCGAACGGCATGAAATCGGTGACAGCCCGCCCCATTTCCGAGCGCAGATAGGTCAGGTAGTCACGCGTCAAACCGAGGTCGCGCGCCGGGTCGGTCGAGGCCGGACCGTGGCCGGTGACCAGCGTGCCGGGTTTGAGCGCAAGCAGACGGTCCATCGTGGTCAGCCAGCGCTTGCTGTCGGCATCACCGACAAAGGGGATGCGGCCGATGAACAGGATGTCGCCGGAGTAGATCACCCCGTCTTCGCGCACCACGACCACCATGTCGTCCGGTGCGTGCGCCGGGCCCATGTGGATCATTTCGAAACCGATGTCGCCCATGCGGAAGCTGGAATCGCCCTCCAGCCAGAGGTCGGCGGCGATCAGCCGCGTCTTGCCGTCGACCCACGGATCGAGATCGCGCCGCCGCTGTTCGAGGCGGGCACGGCCTTCCTCGCCTTCGATGTATTCGCGACCGGCGCGGTGCGCCCACACTTCGGCACCGACTGCCTTGAATGCCTGCAGCCCGTAGAAGTGGTCGGCGTGGTAGTGAGTGATCAGCACGCGGCGGATCGGCTGGTCGGTCACGCGGCGGATGGCGGCGATCAGCGCCTCACCCAGTGTGGGGGTGCCGAGCGCATCGATCACGACCACGCCGTCGCCGGTGACGACGAAGCCCGCGTTGGAGTTGTAGCCAGCGTTGGCCAGACTGGCCGGGCCGGCTTCACCCTGTACATACCAGCTGTGGGCGCCGACCTGTATCGGCTTGAGCGCCGGGTGAACAAGCGGCGCCTCGCCCGCCATCGCGCAGTGCGCAAGGAGAACCGCGCATGTCGCGAGAAGTGTCCCCATCGACGGACGACGCAGAAGCGGCATGTCAGGCCATGCCCGGGTTGCCGGCCACGCCCTGCAGTTCGGGCAGGTTCAGCTTGACCGGCTTGACGGTTTTCACATCGCGCAGATAGCGCGCCATCAGATCCCAGATCGGTTCGCCGCCGGCGTTCTTCGCTTCTTCCGATACCGGCGCCCAGCCCGCGACGCGATAGGTCTTCGACGCCTCGAGCGGCTTGCCGGCGAGCGACATCGCGGTGATGCGGCTGCCCATCTTTGCGGTCGGGTCGCAGCGGTACTGCAGCCCGCCGACGCGCACCATGTCACCGCCCTGCTGGTAGTAGGGGTCGGGGTTGAACAGGTTGTCGCACACGTCTTCGAGCACCGTCTTGATGAATTCGCCGGTCATCGGCGTCAGCGTCGTGTACGGATAGGTGATGGCGGTCTGGTCGAGCAGGTTTTCCATCGTGATGGTGTCGCCCGGCAGCAGGCTGGTGCCCCAGCGGAAGCCGGGCGAAAACGCGATTTCTGCATCCTTCATCTTCATCAGTCCGTCAAGGATGAGCTGGTCGAAGCTGCCGTTGAAGTTGCCGCGGCGGTACAGCAGGCCTTCGGTCACCGCGAGCTTCTCGCCCAGTTTCGCTTCGTGCGGCCCACGCATCTTCGCGATCAGCGAAGCCATGTCGGCGTCGGGCTGGATCAGGTTGGAAAACACCGGCAGCAGGTGGTAGCGGAAGTCCGACACCTTGCCGCCCTTCACGTCGAAATCGAGCACGCCGAGGAACTTGCCGTTCGAGCCTGCGTTGGTGACCAGCGTCTGTCCGCCGCCGTTCTTGACGATGACCGGCGCCGGCACGCCGTCGTGCGTGTGACCGCCGAGGATGGCGTCGACGCCGCGCACCCGGGACGCCATCTTGATGTCGACATCCATGCCGTTGTGCGACAGCACGACCACCACCTGTGCGCCCTTGGCACGTGCGGCTTCGACGTGTTCCTGAAGGCTTTCGTCGTTGATGCCGAAGCTCCAGTCCGGCGTGAAGTAGCGCGGATTGGCGATCGGCGTGTACGGGAAGGCCTGGCCAATGATGGCCACCGGCACGCCGTTGATCGGCTTGATGACGAAGGGCGGGAACACCTGGTCGCCGAAGTCGGTGGTTTTCACGTTCTGCGCGACGAAATCGATCTTGCCGGCGAAGTCGCCGTCGACGATCTGCTTCACCCGTTCGGCGCCGTAGGTGAATTCCCAGTGGCCGGTCATGACATCGACGCCGAGCAGCTTGCCGGCGTCGACCATGTCCTGCCCCTTGGTCCACAGCGACAGCCCGGAACCCTGCCAGGTGTCGCCGCCGTCGAGCAGCAGCGCGCCCGGCCGACTCGCCTTCATGCGCTTGACCAGCGTGGCCAGGTGGGCGAAGCCGCCGACCTTGCCATAGGTTTTCGCCGCCTGCGAAAAGTCGAGGTAGGTGAAGGCGTGTGCCTCGGCGCTGCCCGGCGCGATGCCGAACTGCTTCAGCAGCTTCTCGCCGACCAGATGCGGGGGCCGACCCAGCATGTCGCCGATGCCCAGATTCACGTCCGGCTCGCGGAAGTGGATGGGCATCAGCTGCGCGTGGCAGTCGGTGAAATGCAGCAGGCTCACGTTGCCGAAACGCGGCAGTTCGTACATCTGCCCGGCCGCGCTGGCGGCTTGGGCGAAGTTGCCATGCAGGGCCATGCCACCGGCGCTGGCCGCCGCCAGCACCTGCATGAATTCGCGGCGGTTCATGCTCATCGCGCCATCACTCCGCATTGACCGGCGATTTCGGATCGAGCAGCAGGGCCACGATGTGGCGGATCTGCTTTTCGTCGAGGATGCCGTGCGTGCCGAAACGGGGCATGTTGGTGCAGGCGCTGTAGGCGTTCGGATTCCAGATCTTGGCCCACACATACTTCTGCGTGGTTTCCGTGTTGCCGTGAACCTTGCCGTACTGGTACAGGCTTGGGCCGATGGTGCCGTACGAAATTTCCTTCTTCGTGATGCGGTGGCAGTTGTAGCAATTGCCACCATTGGCATCGTCGGCCTTGTCGGTCCAGGTCAGACCACGACCACTCTGCGCGATCTTTTCGCCTTCCTTCCAGTCACCGATGTATTTGCCGTCGGACGGCCATTTCACGTCGGCCAGCGCGGACGCCTGGAATCGCTCGCGCAGGTCGTCATTGAGGCTGTGCCCGAATTTCGAGCAGGCGACCATGATTTCGTCCTGCGTCAGGCGATCGGTCTTGACGATGCCTTGTTCGCGGAAGGATGCGGCCATGACGGCCGCGGCGTCCTTGTCGTAGTCGGCCGAGGTGACTCGGGACGCGCCGGTGCCGGCGCAGCCCGCGACGGTGGCCAGCGCTGCCAGCACGGCGAGCGCGACTGCGCCCTGACGGATGCGGATATTCATCGTGCTCTCCTTAACGCTTGATGGCCGGGGCGATGCTTTCGACCGTGCCGTTGGCGGTCACGCCCAGATAGCTCGACAGGGCGATGGTCACGTCCGATCCGTACAGCGGATACGGGAAACGTTGCTGGCGGAAGCAGTCGTTGAGCCGGCGCTGCATGCTCCACAGCTCGCCCGACGACACACGGTAGGCTGGCCATGAACCGAAACCGCGCGCGGCGTCCGGGCCCTTGGTCAGGTTGGGCAGATCCTGCAGGCGGATGCGCTTGCCGTCTTCGCCGTGGCAGGTGACGCAGCCGAAGTCATGCGTGCCGCCGCGGTAGTTGAAGGCGCGCTTGCCGATTTCGTACATGCGCTTCTCTTCCGGATGCGCCATCGGTAGGTTGAACTTCATGCCGCGCGATTCGGCCGATATCCACGCGACCAGCGCCTCGATGTTTTTCTGTTCACCCTTGCCGAACGGCGTTTTCGCGACCTCGTCAGCCGGAATGCCCTGCAGTGTTTCCATGCAGGTCAACAGGCGGGATTCCAGATCCTGCACGCGGCCGGTATCGGCGAAATGGCGCGGCAGCGTGACGAAGGCACCCTTGACGACGCCCGGCCCCTGCCCGAGGTCGCATTTTTCCAGTGTCGCTTTCTTCGGGCCGCGCGCCTCCTTCCACAACTCCTCGCCGCGCATTTCCCACAACTCGGCCGGATTGCCCTCGGCCAGCGCCTCGCGGTACTTGGCAATGCCCTCGGCGGTGGCGTCTGCCAGCACCGGCGTGGCAAACATGAACGCCGACGCGACAACGCACGCAGCGTATGTGCTGTTTGTTTTCATGATCTCTTCCTCCAGTCCTTGACGGGATGTCCTGGCTGATGACGGGACCGGCCTGCTTCGGGTCGATCCTCGGTACGACGATGCGCGCGGGGTTCAGGCCACGACGACTTCGTCGGTGCGCTTGTCACCCTTGTTGTCCACCCAGCTCACGTTGACCTTGTCGCCCTTGGCGCCGCCGGCGAACTTGAACTGCAGATAAGGGTTCTTCGATACTGCCGGGCCGAACTGGGCGGCCAGCACGACGCGGCCGTTGTGGGTGGCCGTCAGTTCGGTGATGTGATGGGCCGGGACAAGGGCGCCGGACGCGTCCTTGCGCTGACCGGTTTCCATGTCGTGGCTCATCAGGATCTTCACTTCGGTTTCAGTGCCATTGCTGGCAGCGCGGATGCGCATCGGACCTGCCATGTCTTGCTCCTTGGGTTGTGCGTGGGATGTGAACGAATTGCCGACCGGCATCAGCCGCCGCAACCGCCCAGCGTCACCTTGATTTCCTTGGACACCATGTAGAAGCTGCCGCCTGCCTTGACCAGCGCGAACACATTCGAGGTCTGGCCCATCTTCACGCGGGTGCTCACATCGGCCATCGTGCCGGCCGGCAGCGTGAAGCTGGCAGCCAGCATGCTCGGGTTCTTCTCGATCAGGATCGCGATGAACTCGGTGTCGGCGAGCGCGCTCTTGACGCCGACCGGCACCACCGCACCGTTCTCGGCGATGTCGGGGCCGCTGATCTGTATGTCCTTCGAATCGGCTGGCTTGCCGGCACCCAGCGCCTTGAGTGCTTCGTCCATCGCCTTGGCTTCGAACGCCGGCTTGTCCCATCCGGCTGCCTGCGCCTGTTGGGTCGTGATCAGGCCAGCGGCCACCAGCAGACCGAACAATCCGGCCGCGCTGCCGCTCTTCAGGACTTTCCTTCGCTGCGTGTTCATCCGTTTCCTCCTCAGTTTTCGGGCGAGCCCGACAATATCCATTTGATCAACGCAGCCGTGTCCGCGTCGCTGACATGCGCCTGGGGCGGCATTGCCACATCGCCCCAGGAGCCGCTGCCACCCGCCTTGACACGGCCGATGAGCTGCGATTCTGCCCCCCTGTCGTCCTTGTAACGCTTCGCGATGTCGCGCAAGGACGGCCCGAGTATCTTGCTGGCGATGCCGTGACAACCACTGCAACCGCTTTTCTTCATCAATTCCATTGCTGGATGCGGCGCTGGCGCTGCCGCACCGCCGCCGGCGCCCTCGCTGGTCTGCTGCCCGCGTACCGCGCCGATCCCCCGGTTCTGATCGGCGAGATTGCCGTGTGCATCACGGGCGTAGTCCGGCAGGCTGGACCCCATCGTGATCTGCGTCTTGCAGTTCTTCATGCAGGCCACGTTCTTCACGTCAGGCTTGCCCTTGATGTCCCACATGCCGTGCTTGGTCGTCATGCCGTTGCGGTTCGGCATGCGTTGCTGCACTTCGGCGATGTTCTTGTCCGACAGCGTGAAGTCGGCCGGCACGATCTCACCCAGATGAAGCAGGTAGGCGAGCACGGCGTACACCTCGTCCGGGCTCAGCGACTTCGGCGCATTCCAGGGCATGGCACGGTTGATGTAGTCCCACAGCGTCGACAGCGTCGGCACCTTCATCAGCGTGCTGCGCTGCGGGGCGTCCTGCCGGATGTAGGCTCCGACACGCCCGGTAGCGATGTCCTCCTTCGTCGTGCCGCCGACCAGCGGGGTAAATACCTCGTTGCTTTCACCGAAACTGCCATGACAGGCCGTGCATTTCGCCTCCCACAGTTCGATGCCCTGATCCACCGAGCCCTTGCCGGGGGGCAGACCCTTGAAATCAGGGCGCACATCGATGTCCCACGCCTTGACTTCGGCTGGTGTTGCCGCTCGGCCGACACCCGGGAAGCTGCTGTTGGCCGAGGCGCCGGCCGCGGCGGCAATCAGGCAGCCCGCGACGAGAAGTTCAGAAAACCTGGACATTGCTCACGTCTCCGCTGTCCGCCAGCTTCCACGACTGGATGGCGTTGTTGTGATAGATCGACCGCGTACCGCGCACCGCGCGCAGTTGCGCATAGGTGGGCTGCACGTAACCGGTCTCGTCGATGGCGCGTGACTGCAGGATCGCGGGACTGCCGTCCCACACCCAGTCGATGTTGAAGCGGGTCAGCGCTTTCGACAGCACCGGTGTTTCAAGCCGTGCGGTGCGCCAGTTGCGGCCGCCATCGACCGATACGTCCACCCGCTTCACCTTGCCGCGGCCCGACCAGGCAAGACCGGTGATGTTGTGGAAGCCCTTGTCGAGCAGGGTCTGGCCGCCGGAGGGCGTCGTGATGACCGACTTGCATTCCTGGATCGAGGTGTATTGGCGGTGCGTGCCATCGGGCATCAGGTCGATGTAGTGCACCGCTTCGTCCTTGGTCGCCCACGGCTGATCGCCGACTTCGATGCGGCGCAGCCACTTGACCCATGACACGCCCTGAACGCCGGGCACCACGAGCCGCAGCGGGTAGCCGTTCTCGGGACGCAGCATTTCGCCGTTCTGGCCCCAGGCCACCAGTACGTCGTCCAGTGCGCGGTCGAGCGATATCGTGCGGGTCATGCTCGAACCGTCGGCCCCTTCGGCCAGCACGAACTTCGCGCGCTTGCGATCGATGCCGCAGTCGTCGAGCAGAACGGACAGCGGCACGCCGGTGAATTCCGAACAGGACAACATGCCGTGGGAGTACTGCACGGTCGGCACGGCCACGTTGCCCCATTCCATGCCGGTATTGGCGCCGCACTCGATGAAGTGGATGCGCGACACCGACGGCAGACGCATCAGGTCGTCCATCGTGTACACGCGGGCTTCCTTCACCAGGCCGTTGATCATCAACCGGTGCCGCGCCGGGTCGATGTCGTGCCAGCCCTGGTGGTGGCGTTCGAAATGCAGGCCGGATGGCGTGATGATGCCGAACAGGCCCTGCAGCGGCGAGAACGAAACCGACGAGCCGGCCACGCGGGTCAGCCCGGGGCTTTCGCGGCGGCGAAGGCCCGCTTCGAACTGCGACGGGGCACCGTACGGGCGTTCGGCGACCGGACGGCCCAGCGTGGTGCTGTGCTCGGGCAGCGTCAGTATGGCCGGGTCGCCATCGGCGGCTCGTGCAACGGACGTCCCCGCAACGACCATGCTGGCGCTGGCGAAGGCCGTCCGCAGGAAGTCGCGGCGCCCGGCAGACACTTCCCGTATCTGTTCCGGCGACAGGAAGCCTTCCGGTGCGCGCTGGATGCGCCCGGGGCGTGGGGTGATCTGGGACATGCTTACTCCTGTTCGGACGCGAGTTCGAGCGACTTGCCCACCTTTTTCAGCGATGCCTTGCTGGGTCGGTGCGGCATGTTCAGCGAGTTGCCGGAGGCAATCTGGATGCACACGGTGCGGCAGATCGACGGGAAATTCGGATCAATCAGCTTGTAGAACACCATGGCGCCGTCCTTGCGCCGGCCGACGATGCCGGCGCGGTACAACATGTTGAGGTGACGGGAGGTGTTGGTCTGGCTCAGACCCGACTGGTCCACGACGTCGGCAACCGAACGTTCGCCGTCGCACAGGCAGTGCAGGATTTTCAGTCTTGCAGGTTCGGCCAGCAGTCCGAAGTAATCGGCCACCGACTCGAAAACCTTGTCCAGCTCGGGATCGTAATCCACCGCTGCTCCTCGTCTTGTCCTTGTTGAAATCAAACATATGCGCAATTGCGCATATGGTCAAGAATAAATTTATTATTTTTTCTACTTGAGAGGTGACGCGTTTTTGTCTAGCGTGTCGTTAGCTCGCAAGGTTCTTCACGACGGATGTGGAACAGGCGTGCCCGGATTAACACGAAGATTCCACGGAGGAGAACATTTTGAGAAAGAAACTGGCGGGCACGGCGCTGCTGTGGCTTGGCCTCTCAATGGCCTGTGCACAGGCCGCGGATCCGAACCTTGGCCGCAACCTTGCAGCCACCTGCGCCAATTGCCACGGCACCGACGGCAACAGCGCCGGCGGCATTCCGGGTCTTGCGGGCATGTCGAAAGCCAAGATGCTCGGCCTGATCAACGAGTTCCGTAGCGGCGCCAAGCCGGCGACGATCATGCATCAGTTGTCCAAGGGCTACACCGACAGCCAGCTTGACCTCATTGCGGACTACTTCGCGTCGCGCACACCCGTCGGAGGTGCCAAATGACCGCAGCACGTCGTGGATTCATCAAGGGCACGCTCGGCCTGTCCGCCATGGCGGCACTCTATGGCTGCGCCGGCGCCGGCAAGGGCGCCAAGGGCCATGTTGTCGTGGTCGGTGGCGGCTACGGCGGTGCGACCGCTGCGAAGTACATTTCGATGTGGAGTGAGGGCGGCATCCGGGTGACGCTGGTCGAACGCAACGCAGCGTTCGTTTCCTGCCCGATCTCCAATCTCGTGCTGGCGGGCGAAAAGCAGTTGTCGGACATCACAGTCGGCTACGAAGGTCTTGCGAAATACGGCATCACCGTGGTGCAGGACGAAGTGACTGCGGTCGACGCCGAAAAGCGCATGATCAGGCTGGCACGTGGCGGCGACCTCGCCTACGACCGGCTGGTGCTGTCGCCGGGCGTGGAGTTTATGTATGAGTCGCTGCCCGGCATGGCATCGGCAGCGGCGAAGGAGAACATCCTGCACGCGTGGAAGGCCGGTCCGCAGACGGTTGCGCTGCGCAAGCAGCTCGAAGCAATGCCCGACGGCGGTGTGTTCGCGATGACCATCCCGAAGGCGCCCTACCGCTGCCCGCCCGGGCCGTACGAACGCGCCTGCATGGTCGCCCATTACCTGAAGCAGGCGAAGCCGAAATCGAAGGTGCTGGTGCTGGATGCCAACGAGGAAATCGTGTCGAAGAAGGGCCTGTTCACCAAGGCCTGGGCCGACAGCTACAAGGGCATGATCGAGTACCGGCCGCAGAGCGAGTTGCGCGATGTCGATGCAGGCAATCGCACCGCCATCCTCGAATTCGATCAGGTCAAGGCGAATGTGCTCAACGTTGTGCCGCCGCAGCGCGCTGGCGACATTGCCGCCAATTCGGGGCTGAAGCTGATCAATAACCGCTGGGTCGACATCAACTGGCTCACGATGGAATCGACAAGCACGCCCAACATTCACGTGCTGGGCGATGCCATCTTCCCGGCGCCGACGATGCCCAAGTCCGGTCACATGGCCAATCAGCACGCCAAGGTCGCGGCGGCGGCCATCATCAACCTGATGTCCGGACAGCCGCCGTCCGACGCGCCGCTGGTGATGAATACCTGCTACAGCTTCGTCGATGCGACGAACGTGGTGCACGTGGCGTCCGTGCATCCGTACGATGCGGCGACCAGGCAGCCCCAGCCGGTCAAGGGCGCGGGCGGTCTGTCGGCAGCACCCACCGAGATGGAAGGCAAATACGCGCTCGCCTGGGCGCGCAACATCTGGGCCGACATGCTGACCTGATCGTTGCTGCTTCAAGACACGCGGCCCGCACATTGCGTTGATGTCCGGGCCGCGTGCTTTTCTGCGCCGAACTTGCAACAATCGCGCTCTTCCGTGGCGCCCGGGCGCCCGCTTACGCATGCCGAGGTACGCAGATGAGCATCAAATCCGATCGCTGGATACGTCGCATGGCCGAGGAACACCGGATGATCGAGCCGTTCGAGGCCGGTCAGGTGCGCGAGGTCGATGGCCGGCGCATCGTGTCCTACGGCACGTCGAGCTATGGTTACGACGTGCGCTGCGCCGCCGAATTCAAGGTGTTCACGAACATCAACTCGACCATCGTCGATCCGAAGAGCTTTGATCCGAACTCCTTCGTCGAAATGAACAGCGAGTCCTGCATCATTCCGCCGAACTCCTTCGCGCTGGCGCGTACGGTCGAATACTTTCGCGTGCCGCGCAACGTGCTGGTGGTGTGCCTCGGCAAAAGCACTTACGCGCGCTGCGGCATCATCGTGAACGTGACGCCGCTCGAGCCCGAATGGGAAGGTCACGTCACGCTGGAGTTCTCCAACACCACGCCTCTGCCGGCCCGCATCTATGCCAACGAAGGCGTGGCGCAGATGCTGTTTTTCGAGTCGGACGAGCCGTGCGAAACCTCGTACCGTGACCGTGGCGGCAAGTACCAGGGGCAGACCGGTGTGACGCTGCCCAAGATATGACGCGGTTTTCGTGCGCAAATACACGCTTTCCGCATGCATTTTCCCGCGAATCGATACCAAGCGTTACACGTCGCTGCGACGTGACTTTATGAACAGTCTGCGCTGACGCCCCCCCCTAGACTCCGCTCACTTTCACGAATCACTGCGGAGCCGTCATGTTCAGGAACCTTCTTCTCGCTTCAAGTCTTGCCATTGTCTCGACGGGCGCCTTTGCCGCGCTCGACGTGCCCTGGATCGACGGCCTCGAAAACACCGGTACTGGCTTTGACGCCGGCCAGACCGACACCCGCTACAGCTTCACCGCCATCGCCGGTACGGCAACCGGCACCGACGGCTACGGCGTCGTGACCACCGGTTCGGGCTTTCCTTTCGGTCCCTGGCTTGCGAACAACTGGGATTCGACCTGGCTGACGCCGTCGGCCAACGCTGCGCAAAGCTACGATCCGTCGTCGGCCGGCTTGTACAAGTGGTCGATCAGCTTTGATCTCACTGGCTATGACCCGGCAGCGTCCGCATTTTCGGGTCGCTGGGCGTCGGACAACAGCGGTTACGTCGTTTTCAACGGCAGCACCATATCCACCGGCTCGTCATTCAGCAGCTGGACGTCGTTTGCCGCCAGTACCGGCTTCGTTGCCGGCGTGAATACGATCGATTTCTTCGTGAACAATGCTGCGCAGGGCAGTGGCAACCCGACTGGCGTACGCGTCGAATTCCTCGACAGCTACACGTCGGTCGCCGCCCCGGTGCCGGAACCGGCGTCCTACGCGATGATTCTTGCCGGCCTGCTGGTCGTTGGTGCCGTCGCCCGCCGCCGCCTCGGCTGAACCCGTCTGCAGCCTCTGCAGCATCCCGTCCGGGCCGCCCAGTGCGGCCCGGATTGTTTTGAGACATCGAACTGATACCATCGCGCGCTCAAGATTGCAGGTTCTCTGCAACCCGGGGCGCCGTGCCAGGGCGCTCCTGCCATCACACAGGTTGACGCCATGCGCTTCGAGTTTCCGATCATCATCATCGACGAGGACTTCCGTTCCGAGAACGCCTCCGGCCTGGGCATCCGTGCGCTGGCCGAAGCGATCGAGAAGGAAGGGCTGACGATACTGGGGGTCACCAGCTACGGTGACCTGACCTCGTTCGCGCAGCAGCAGAGCCGGGCGTCGACCTTCATCCTGTCGATCGACGACGAGGAATTCGGGGGCGGCAGCGCCGCGGAAATCCAGGCCGTGCTGCAGAACCTGCGCGAATTCGTCGCCGAAATCCGCCGCCGCAACGCCGACATCCCGATCTTCCTGTATGGCGAGACGCGCACCACGCGCCACATCACGAACGACATCCTGCGCGAGCTGCACGGCTTCATCCACATGTTCGAGGACACGCCGGAATTCGTCGCCCGTTACATCGTGCGCGAAGCACGTGCCTATCTCGACTCGCTGCCGCCGCCGTTCTTCCGTGCGCTGGTGCACTACGCGCAGGACGGCTCCTACTCCTGGCACTGCCCGGGGCATTCCGGCGGCGTTGCCTTCCTGAAAAGCCCGGTCGGGCGCATGTTCCATCAGTTCTTCGGCGAGAACATGCTGCGCGCCGACGTGTGCAATGCGGTCGAAGAACTGGGGCAGCTGCTCGACCATACCGGCCCGGTGGCCGCGTCGGAGCGCAACGCAGCACGCATCTTCCATGCCGATCACCTGTTCTTCGTCACCAATGGCACCTCGACGTCGAACAAGATGGTGTGGCACTCGACCGTGGCGCAGGACGACATCGTGGTGGTCGATCGCAACTGCCACAAGTCGATACTGCACTCCATCATCATGACCGGCGCGATTCCGGTCTTCCTGACGCCGACGCGTAACCACTACGGCATCATCGGGCCGATTCCGCTGTCCGAATTCAGCCCGGACGTGATCCGCGCCAAGATCGAAGCCAATCCGTTCGCGCGCAAGGTGTTGAACAAGAAGCCGCGCATCCTGACCATCACGCAGTCGACCTACGACGGCATCCTGTACAACGTGGAAGCCATCAAGGACGTGCTCGACGGCGAAATCGACACGCTGCATTTCGACGAAGCCTGGCTACCGCACGCGTCCTTCCACGATCTTTATGGTGACTACCACGCCATCGGCGAAGGGCGTCCGCGTTGCAAGGATTCGATGATCTTTGCCACGCAGTCGACGCACAAGCTGCTGGCCGGCCTGTCGCAGGCGTCGCAGATCCTGGTGCAGGACTCGCAGACCCGCTCGCTCGATCGCGATGTGTTCAACGAGGCCTACCTGATGCACACCTCCACCAGCCCGCAGTACGCGATCATCGCCTCGTGCGACGTCGCCGCCGCGATGATGGAACCGCCGGGCGGCACGGCGCTGGTCGAGGAATCCCTTGCCGAAGCGGCGGAGTTCCGCCGCGCGATGCGCAAGGTCGATGCCGAATTCGGTACCGACTGGTGGTTCAAGGTGTGGGGGCCGGAGCACCTCGCGGAAGAGGGGCTGGGCACGCGCGAAGACTGGACGCTGCGCGCAGGCGAGCGCTGGCACGGTTTCGGCGATCTGGCCGAAGGCTTCAACATGCTCGACCCGATCAAGGCGACCGTCATCACCCCGGGTCTGGACGTCGATGGCGACTTTGCCGACTGGGGCATCCCCGCCGGCATGCTGACGCGCTACCTGGCCGAGCACGGCATCATCGTCGAGAAGACCGGGCTGTACAGCTTCTTCATCATGTTCACCATCGGCATCACCAAGGGCCGCTGGAACACGCTGGTGACCGAACTGCAGCAGTTCAAGGATGACTACGACAACAACGAACCGCTGTGGAAGGTGATGCCCGAGTTCGTGGCGGCGCATTCACGCTACGAACGCGTCGGATTGCGCGACCTGTGCGTGCGCATTCACGAAATGTACAAGAAGCACGACATCGCGCGCCTGACGACCGAAATGTATCTGTCGCCGATGGAACCGGCGATGAAGCCGGCCGAGGCGTGGGCGCGCATGGCGCACCGCGAGATCGACCGCGTGCCGATCGATGATCTCGAAGGCCGCATCACCGCCGTGCTGCTGACGCCCTATCCGCCGGGCATCCCGCTGCTGATTCCGGGCGAGCGCTTCAATCGCACCATCGTCAATTTCCTGCGTTTTGCCCGTGAGTTCAACCGCGCCTTCCCGGGCTTCGAGACCGACATCCACGGTCTGGTCGGCGACGGCGAGGGCGAAACGATCAACTATCTGGTGGACTGCGTGCGTGATTGAGAGCTTTGCTGCCTGCACGCCCGGGCAGTCTGTGGGGCTGGCGGCGCGACGTTTCGCGCCGTGCTTCAGCGCCGGGCGTAATCGACGAAGGCGTAGCGCAGCCCGCTGACGCTGTCAGCTGTCTCGCGGGCGGTTTCGACCCATTCGCTGCGGTCGAACGCGGGAAACACCGTGTCGCCCTCGAACGGGTCGGCGATTTCGGTCAACAGCAGGCGCTGCACGTGCGGCAGCGCCAGTGCATAAAGCTGGGCGCCACCGATGATGAAAGCGTCCGCGCCGCCTTCGGCCTGCGCCGCCGCCTGTCGCGCCGCCTCGAGTGACGGCACGAAGATGGCACCCGGCATCGACAACCCGGGCTGCCGGGTGACCACGATGCTGGTGCGACCCGGCAACGGCCTGCCGAGCGAATCCCAGGTCTTGCGACCCATGATCATCGGGTGACCCATGGTCAGCGCGCGGAAGCGCTTCAGGTCTTCCGGCAGATGCCAGGGCATGGTGTTGTCGCGACCGATCACGCCATTGGCGGCCAGTGCGGCAATCAGCGACAGGCGCGGCGTCACACGGCCACCTTGGCCGGGATGTGCGGCCACGGGTCATAGCCGTCAAGACGAAAATCTTCCGGCGCGAAGGCGAACAGGTCGGTCACCGCAGGGTTGATGTGCATCACCGGCAGCGGCCGCGTCGCGCGCGACAACTGTTCGCGGGCCTGATCGACATGGTTCAGATACAGGTGCGCATCACCCAGCGTATGGATGAATTCGCCCGGCTTGAGCCCGCACACCTGGGCCATCATCATCGTCAGCAGCGCGTAACTCGCTATATTGAAAGGCACTCCGAGAAATATGTCGGCGCTGCGCTGATACAGCTGGCAGGACAATGCACCTTCGGCGACGTAGAACTGGAACAGTGCATGGCAGGGCGGCAGCTTCATCGACGGGATGCTGGCCGGGTTCCACGCGCTGACGATGTGGCGGCGCGAATCCGGATTCTGGCGCAGGCCCTTGATCAGTTCGGCGATCTGGTCGATGTGGCGCCCGTCGGGCGTCGGCCAGCTGCGCCACTGGGCGCCATACACCGGACCGAGGTCGCCGTTGTCGTCGGCCCATTCGTCCCAGATGCTGACGCCGTTTTCCTTCAGCCAGGCGATATTGGTGTCGCCGCGCAGGAACCACAGCAATTCGACGATGATGGATCGCAGGTGCAGTTTCTTCGTCGTCAGCACCGGAAAGCCGTCGGCGAGGTTGAAACGCATCTGCCAGCCGAACACCGAACGGGTACCGGTTCCGGTGCGATCTGTCTTGAGCGCGCCCTGTTCGAGCACATGGCGCATGAGGTCGAGATATTGCCGCATGGAAAATATCGCGTAGTCGCGTTACGCTAGAGGGTCGGGATTGTAGTCCAGCGCGCGGTTCCGGCGGGGTCTGCATGCAGTACGGACGGGGCACTGCGCACCGTCCGACGGACGATTGATGATCAGTACAATCGGGGCGCATCCCGAGCGGCGGAGGTGGCAGGTATGTTCGGTGTCTTTTCTTCATCCCCGGCGAGTGTGCTCGGCAATCCGGCCGAGCTGCGCCGTGTGCTGGCCGAAATCGCCGCCGCGCAGCCCGATCTGGCCATCAACGAACTGACCGGCTGGGTCGAATCGGTCAGCGAAGCGGCCAATATCGACATCGCGCACCACGTCAATCTGCTTTATCAGTTCGATTCCAGCGCCCAGCCCCATCTGCGCAAGCTCGACAGCGCGTACGTCGAACAACCGGAAGGCAAGGATGTGGTTTGGCGCACCGGTCGCGATTTCTGGTCCATCCTGTCATCCGCCTACGAATTCGCGCTCGATCGCTACATGTCAGACCCGGCGCAGGCATCGGTGCTCAGCGGCCTGTCGCGTCTGGCCTCGCGCACCGTGCGGGCGTGCCGCCAGCGCTTCAAGTGGGACGTCTATCACAACGGTCCGATCGATGCCGGGCTGTGGCAGGTAGCGGGCCAGGCCTACCTGCTTGCGCAGGCATCGGGTGCCGAGGTGCGCGAGGTGGTCAATGTTGCCGACGAAGCGGCGACTTCGGTCGAACGCGAGTATCTGCGCCTGATTGCCCTGCATGTGGCGGCACCGGAAGGGCTGGTGCCGGCGGGCGTGCGGCTGGCCGAACAGCTGACCAGTTATTTCGCGGCACGGTTTTCGATGGCATCCGCCGTCGAGCGCGGCACCACGCACTGGCTGGACTCCAACCAGCCGGCACCTCCGCTGCGTCTGGTGCGCGCGCCGCTCACCACCGACGGTATCCGTTACTTTTCCGGCATCGCAGCCGCCGATGCCGCACTTGCGATGGCGCGCAAGCTCGAAGCCGGCGATCGGCCTGATTCGCTGCATTTTGATGAAGAGCCGTCGCCCGAACAGCTGGGCCGGCTGCTGCGCCACCTGTCGATCAACTGGGCGCTCGACCCGCCGACCCGGCAGTACCGCCGCCACACACTGGGCGGTGCGCTTGCGGTCGCCAACGGCATCAAGCATCTGCACCATGTGCTACGCGGCGCGCGCGACGAGGCGGTGATCTATCGCTGGGAAATGTCCGACGCCAGCCTGGGCGGCATCGGCGCAACGGCACCTACCGCCAGCGCGGAGTGGGTACGTATCGGCTCGCTGGTCGGCATGCAGCCTTCGGGCGGCGACAACTGGCTGGTCGGTGTCGTGCGCCGTTACATGCGAGGTCGCGACGCGCGCGGCACGGTCGGCATCGAAACGCTGTCGACCACCGCCCGCCCGTTGGAGGTATTTTCCGAACGCAACAGCGGCGAAGCCGTTGCGCTGGATGACCCGATCACCGGCGCCGTTGTCCGTCTGGCGATCAACGGCACCGGCTATTCGGCCGAGTATCCGCTGCACGCGTCGATCAACGGGCGCCATGTCAGGCTTGATCCGGTCGAACTTATCGAGCGCGGCGCCAACTTCGATCTCGCCCGTTTCCGCGTCAGCGATTTTCGTTAGCCCGGCCTCGCGCAGGGCGGGTGTTGGGCATCGCTGCGCTCACCCCAACCTACGGCAGCGACTGCGCTCGCCGGCAATCACGTTGCCCATCCCCCGTAGGTTGGGGTGAGCGCAGCGATGCCCAACAATCAGGCTTCCTCAAGTCGCGCCGCCCCATCCCCCGTAGGTTGGGGTGAGCGCAGCGATGCCCAACAAGCGGCAATCGCCGTCAGCGATCCGGCAGCAGGAATTCGGTCATCCGTGGAAGTTCTCTCGCGAAGCACTGCAGGCTGTGATCGCCCCCGGCATGTACTACGAGGTTCGCGCCGCGCAACTTCAGCACCGCCTGCCACCAGTCCAGTACCTCGTCGCCGGTTTCCAGCAGTACCAGGTACCGTTCCGGCCGGGTAACCGCCGCGACCTCCAGCGCAGCCAGTTGGTCGACATGTTCCTGTTCGAAGCGAAACACTTCGCCCGTATACATGTGCTCGTGTTCGCCGACGTAGTCGCCGAGCGACTTCGGTGCGACCACGGCGGGATTGATCAGCGCCGCGTGCAGTCCGTGCTTTTCCGCCAGATGCAGCGCATAGAAGCCGCCCAGCGACGAGCCGGCCAGTGCGACATCATCGCCGGTGTCCAGCGCCGGGCGAAGCACCGATTCGATCAGCGCGATCGCGTCCAGCGGGCCGGGCGGCAACTGTTCGCACCACAGGTCGCCGGCCCGTCCCTGGCGGGCAAGGTGGGCGCGCAGTTGCACGGCCTTGACCGACTGCGGACCCGAGCGGAAGCCGTGCAGGTAGAACAGCTTCTGCATCAGTGATCGGCCCAGTCCACCCAGCCGCCAGCGGCTGTCAGCAGCACGATGATGCCGAATACGATGCGGTACCAGGCGAACACCTCGAAGGTGTGGGTGGAGATGTAGCGCAGCAGCCAGCGCACGCTGAAGAACGCGGCCAGGAAAGAGGCCACGAAGCCGGTCGCGAACACCGGCAGATCTTCGGCACGCAGCAGCGCCCAGTTCTTGTAAACGTCGTAGGCGGTGGCCGCAAACATGGTCGGAATGGCGAGGAAGAAGCTGAATTCGGTCGCCGCGCGGCGCGACAAGCCGAAGATCAGGCCGCCCATGATGGTCGCACCCGAGCGCGACACGCCGGGGAACATCGCCACGGACTGCGCGAAACCCACCTTGAGCGCGGCGCGCCAGTCCATCTCCTCCACCGTTTCATAACGCGGCTGGTGGTTGCGCCGCTCGATCAGCAGGATGAGCACGCCACCGACGATCAGTGCGCCGGCCACGGTCAGCGGGTTGAACAGGTAAGCCTTGATCACGCCGTGCAGCAGGAAGCCAAGTACCGCAGCAGGCATGAAGGCGATCAGCACCAGCGTCACGAAGTGGTTGGCTTGCGGGTCGCGCGCCAGCACACCGCTGCCGACATCGATGAGCTTGCGCCGGTACTCCCAGCAGATCGCCAGTATCGCGGCCAGCTGGATGACGATCTTGAATACGCGACTGGTGTCGTCGGTATAGCCGAGCAGGCTGCCTGCGATGATCAGGTGGCCGGTGCTGGAGATGGGCAGGAACTCGGTCAGACCTTCAATGATGCCGAGGATGAAGGCCTTGATCAGCAATGGATCCATGGAGTTTGCTGCACACGAAAGACCGGCGATTATAGGGTGCCGGTCGTGACATGCCGGCGACGCTGCGCTGTCTCATTTCCGGCGGGGCGGCGGTATTTCACCGGCCGCCTGTAAAATCCCGCCCCATGCCACGAAAAAGCGCTGCAGCCCGCACCCGCCCCAAGTCCGCTGCCACGCCCGAGAGGGCGGTGCTGACCAGCGTTCGGCCAGCCGCCCTGACCGCGGCCGAACCCGCGCTGCCGCCGTTGGCCATCGGCATCGCGGTGTCGATTTTCGTGCATGGCTTCGTGCTGGCGATCAATTTCGCGCCGGACCTCAAGCCGAAGCAGAAGGCGATCGATCAGCCTCTGGAAGTGGTGCTGGTCAATGCGCGCAGCAAGCAGAAGCCGGTCGATCCGCAGGCGCTCGCGCAGGCCAGCCTGGACGGCGGCGGCAACACCGATCAGGACCGTCGCGCCAAAACCCCGCTGCCCGCCAGCAAACGCGACCAGACCGGTGATCAGCTGGTCAGCACGCAAAGCCGCGTGCAGGAGCTTGAAGCCCTGCAGCAGAAGTTGCTGGCCGAAGCGCAGGCAAAGACAGCAGTCCGGGAAGAAGAACGTAGGGTCGAGCAGCCGGAACCGACGCCACAGGCCGTGCCGCTGCCGAGCGGCACCGACCTTGCGGCACGCGCCATGGCGATGGCGCGGCTCGAAGCCGAAATCGCGCGCAATGTGGATGACTACAACAAGCGGCCGCGCAAGAAATTCGTCGGCGCGCGCACGCAGGAGTACCGCTTCGCGCAGTACATCGAGGACTGGCGGCAGAAGGTCGAGCGCATCGGCAACCTGAACTACCCGAGCGCGGCGCGCGGCCGCATCTACGGCAACCTCACGCTGACGGTCGAAATACGGTCCGACGGCGAAATCGAACAGATCTACGTCAGCCGCTCGTCCGGTCAGCCGCTGCTCGACGAGGCGGCGCAGCGCATCGTGCGCATGGCCGCACCCTATGCGCCGTTCTCGCCGGACATCCGGCGCGACTTTGAAATCCTGTCCATCACCCGTACCTGGAGCTTCACCCAGGGCGATCAGCTTCAAGCACGCTAAACCGATGCCCGACCGTTACGCCGTGGTGGGTCACCCCATCTCGCACAGCAAGTCACCCGCCATCCACGCCGCGTTTGCCGCGCAGACCGGTCAGGACATGATTTACGAGGCGCTGCTGGCGCCGCTGGATGGTTTCGCTGCCACGGTCGGGCAATTTCGCGCCGAGGGCGGGCGCGGCATGAACATCACCGTGCCGTTCAAGGAAGAGGCCTGGCGGCTGGCCGATCGCCTGACGGAAAGGGCGAGCCTCGCTCGGGCTGTAAACACACTTTCGTTCAACGCAGGAGAAGTTCAGGGTGACAACACGGATGGCGCCGGACTGGTTCGCGACCTGGAAACTCTCGGTTGCCGACTGGCCACTGCCCGGGTCCTGTTGCTGGGCGCAGGCGGTGCTGCGCGCGGAGTCGTTGCGCCGCTTCTTGAATCTGGGGTGTCTCGGCTGTTCGTTGCAAATCGAACAAGCTCGCGGGCAGAGCAGTTCCTGGAAGATTTTGCCGACATGCTTGTGTACTGCATGCCGGGTGTTCTGGCCGCCGGTGGCTGGCAGGACGCTGCCGCTGCGCCGTACGACATCGTGATCAACGCCACCAGCGCCAGCCTCACCGACGAAACGCCGCCTTTGCCCGACGGGTTGTACGCGCCGGGCAGTCTGGCGTACGACATGGTGTACGGCCGCGGCCTGACCGCCTTCCTGAAGCAGGCGCGCGCGCAGGGCGCCACCACGCTGGCCGACGGTCTGGGCATGCTGGTCGAACAGGCGGCCGAAGCGTTCGAACTGTGGCGGGGCGTGCGGCCTGACACGGCGCCGGTGCGCGACATGCTGCGCGCGGCAACGCCGCCGCTCGCCTGAACGTCGCCCTCGCCATGCGTCGCCTCCTTCGCCTGCTGAAATGGTTGCTTGCCGCTGCGGTGCTGCTGGCGCTGGCCTATCAGCTGTGGATTTTCGGCCACCTGCTGTGGTGGACGAAATTCAATCCGGACGAAACCCGCTTCATGTCGCTGCGCCTGTCCGAGCTGCGCGAACGTCAGCCCGAGGCACAGCTGCGCAGGCAGTGGGTGCCGTACGAGCGCATTTCGGTGCATCTGAAGCGCGCCGTGATCGCTGCCGAGGACGATGGCTTTATCGATCACGAAGGCTTCGACTGGGAAGGCATCCAGAAGGCGATGGAAAAGAACCGCAAGAAGGGCCGCGCGGTCGCCGGCGGCTCGACCATCAGCCAGCAGCTGGCGAAAAACCTGTTTCTGAGCCCGAGCCGCAGCTATCTGCGCAAAGCGCAGGAGGCGGCCATCACCTTCATGATGGAAGCGGTGATGGACAAGCGGCGCATCCTCGAAATCTATCTGAACGTGGTGGAGTGGGGCGACGGCATTTTCGGCGCCGAAGCGGCCGCGCAGCGCTACTATCGCGTGCCGGCGGCGAAGCTCGGGCCGGATCAGGCAGCCCGGCTGGCCGTCATGCTGCCCAACCCGCGCAAGTACGAGAAAACCTTCGGCCCGCGTCTCGCGGCACACGCCTCACGCGTTGCGGCACGCATGCACTACTCGCAAGTGCCTTAGCGGCGAGTTCAAGCCGCGGAAGGGGAATGCTGGTTGCGTGACAGCGCGTGCACCGCGGACAGAGTCCGCTCCTACGAAAAGCAACACCGTCGCGGTTTCCACAGCGGTCGTCCGCGGTCAGTCCGCTGTGCGGGCGACGCCTGCTCAGGTCCTGGGCGGCCGGATCGCGGATTTCGGGCGGAAGGCTTTCACCACGGCTTCGTCGGTTTCGATGTACGGCCCGCCGATCAGATCGATGCAGTAGGGTACGGCGGCGAAGATGCCGGGCACGATCTGGGTGCCGTCCGCACCCTTCACGCCTTCGAGCGTTTCCCGGATCGATTTCGGCTGCCCCGGCAGGTTCAGGATCAGCGTCTTGCCGCGGATGGCGCCAGTCTGGCGCGACAGGATGGCGGTGGGCACGAAGCGCAGGCTGATCTGGCGCATCTGTTCGCCGAAGCCGGGCATCAGCTTGTGCGCCACGGCGGCGGTGGCATCCGGTGTCACGTCGCGCGGCGCCGGGCCGGTGCCGCCGGTGGTCAGCACGAGATCGCAGCCGGCGCTGTCGCACAGTTCGATCAGCGTCGCCTCGATCACCGGCTGTTCGTCCGGAATCAGCCGTGTTTCGAAGGCGACCGGTGTCTTCAGCGCTGCCGACAGCCAGTCCTGCAGCGCCGGAATGCCCTGGTCCTGATAGACGCCGGACGAGGCGCGGTCGGACACTGACACCAGACCCACGGTCAGCAGATCGTCATCCTTGCTCATCGTCGTGTTCATCCTCTGCGGTTTCGGTGGCGTCCGGCGTGCCGGCACGGTCGAGCTGGCGCAGCACGCGGAAAATTTCGCGGAACGCGCGCGGCGGTTTGTCCAGCTCGGTTTCGCGCAGCGCGTTGCGGCGCAGCGTGCGCAACTGGGTCAGGTCGGCGTCCGGCCACTGCGCGGCGATGTCGCCCAGCACCTGTTCGTCGGCGATCAATCGCTCGCGCATGCGTTCCAGCATCTGTTCGCGTGCGACGGCGCGGGCGGACACGCCGCGTATCGCGTCTAGCGCTTCGACCAGTGGCGCCGTATCGATGTTGCGCATCACCTTGCCGACATACTGCATCTGCCGGCGCAGGCCTTCGCGGCTGCGCGTGCGACGCGTTTCCTCGATCGCGCGGCGCAGGTTTTCCGGCAGGTCGATGCGCTTGAGCTGGGTGTCGGACAGCGCGACCAGCTGTTCGCCGATGTCCTGCAGCGCATGCGAGTCGCGCTTCTTCTGGCTCTTGCTCGGGCCGTCGTACTGCGGCTCGTCATCGGGGTCGTCGTGGGTCGATATGGATTTCGGGCGCATGGGGCGGGGCGAAGCTTGGCAAGCGGCTATTATTGCAGCTTTGCCGCAGCCCGCTCGTGCAACGCCCTTGCGTGGCGCGCCGGCTGCGGATTTCCCACCCGATTTCACTGCGAGATAGGCCCCCATGTCCCGACAGGGTTTCAGCTATACCGATGACAGCCTGCGCGACATTGCGCAGGATCTGCTGGACCACGCACGTGCCGGCGGCGCCACAGCGGCCGAAGTCGACGTGTCCGAAGGCTTCGGCCAGTCGGTCACGGTGCGCCGTGGCGAGGTCGAAACGATCGAATACAACCGCGACAAGGGCATCGGCGTCACTGTCTATGTCGGCCAGCGCAAGGGTTACGCCAGTTCGAGCGACTTTTCGCGCGACGCGCTGCGCGCTTCGGTCGATGCAGCGCTGTCGATCGCCCGCTTCACGGCAGAAGACGACTGCGCCGGCCTGCCGGACAAGTCGCTGCTGGCGACCGAATTCCGCGACCTTGATCTGTTCCATCCGTGGGAGCTGCCGGTTGAACAGGCGATCGAAATCGCCAAGCGCTGCGAAGACGCCGCCTTCGCCACATCGCCCGACATCCGCAATTCGGAAGGCGGTTCGGTGTCGGCGCAGCAGTCGCAGTTCATTTCGGCCAACAGCCTGGGCTTCATGGCGGGTTATTCGAGTTCGCGCCAGTACATCACCTGTTCGGTCATCGCCGGCGAGGGCGATGCCATGCAGCGCGAAGACTGGTATGCGAGCCAGCGATCTGCGGCCGATCTGCCGTTACCCGAAGCCATCGGCCGCTATGCAGCGGAGCGCGCGCTGGCGCGGCTGGGCGCACGGCGCGTCAAGACCACCCGGGTGCCGGTGCTGTTCGAGGCGCCGCTGGCCATCGGCCTGATCGGCCATTTCGTGCAGGCGGCCAGCGGTGGTTCGCTGTACCGCAAGTCGTCCTTCCTGCTCGACAGCCTGGGCAAGCAGATCTTCTCGCCGCTGATCAGCATTGCCGAACGGCCGCATCTGCCGCGAGCGATGGGCTCCGGCATGTTCGACGACGACGGCGTGGTTACGTGCGACCGCGATGTGGTGCAGGACGGCGTACTCAACGGCTACTTCCTGAGCACCTATTCGGCGCGCAAGCTGGGCATGCAGACCACCGGCAATGCCGGCGGCTCGCATAACCTGATCGTCAAGCCGGGCACGCGCAGCCTGGTGGACATGATCGGCTCGATCAAGCGCGGCCTGCTGGTGACCGAATTGCTGGGTCACGGCGTCAATTACGTGACCGGCGACTATTCGCGCGGTGCCGCCGGGTACTGGATCGAAAACGGCCAGATCGCCTATCCGGTGCAGGAAATCACCATCGCCGGCAATCTGCGCGACATGTACATGGGCATCAAGGAAGTCGGTGCCGACACGCTGGTGCGCGGCTCGAAGCAGTGCGGCTCGATCCTCATCGACCGCATGAGGATAGCCGGCGCGTGAGCGCGCGCGGGCGGCGCACCTTCCTGCAGGCGGCGCCCGCCGCGCTGCTGGCCGCACCGGCCGTGGTGGGTGCGCAGCCGGCGATCCGCTGGCGGCTGGCGTCCAGCTTTCCGAAAGGGCTGGATGCGCTGTTTCCCGCTGCAGAACAGGTGGCGCAGCAGGTCAGTGCCGCGACCGGCGGCCGCTTCCAGATCCAGGTGTTCTCCGCCAACGAACTGGTACCGCCGTTCGGTGTGCTCGACGCGGTACGCGAAGGCACGGTCGAGTGCGGTCACTCCGCTTCCTACTACTACATCGGAAAGGACCCGACCTTCGCTTTCGACTGTGCGATGCCGTTTGGCCTGAACAGTCGCCAGCAGAGCGCGTGGTTGCTGGATGGCGGCGGCATGGCGCTGATGCGCGAGCTGTTCGCCGGCTACAACATCGTCAATTTTCCGTGCGGCAATACGGGCGCGCAGATGGGGGGCTGGTTCCGCCGCGAAATCCTCACCGTGGCTGATCTGAAGGGCTTGAAGATGCGCGTCGGCGGGCTGGCCGGGCAGGTCGTGACCCGTCTGGGCGTGGTGCCGCAGCAGATTCCGGGCTCCGACGTGTATCCGGCGCTGGAAAAGGGCGCCATTGACGCCGCCGAATGGGTGGGGCCGTACGACGACCTGAAGCTCGGCTTCTACAAGGTGGCGCCCTATTACTACTACCCGGGCTGGGCCGAAGCCGGGCCGCAGCTGTCGATCTACGTGAACCGCGCGGCGCATGACGCGCTGCCGGCCGACTACCGCCATATCCTCGAAGCCGCCTGCGCAGCCGCGCACCTCGGCATGCAGGCGCGCTACGACGCGCGCAACCCGGCTGCTATGAAGAAGCTGATCGAAGGTGGCGCCCGGTTGCGCATGTTTTCGCGCGACATCCTGCTCGCCTGCCAGAAGGAAACCTTTGCCCTGTACCGCGAACTCGCCGCGTCCAGTCCGGGCTTTCGCAAGGTGTTCGAACCGTGGAACCGCTTCCGCTCCGAACAGCATCTGTGGACGCGGATTTCGGAAAATTCGGTCGATGCGTTCGCCGGACGGCATCCGGTGGAGTGACGCCGGCTTCAGCCGGCGGGCTGCGCCTGCGTGGCCTCCAGCGGTGCGGTGGCAGGCAGGGGTTCCGGCGGGCGTGGTCGCCAGGTGCGGGTGAAGGTCGATTTCACGCGTTGCGACCGCAGGAAGTAAGTGCCCCAGACCGCCAGGAACAGCACCGACTGGATCAGTTCCGCAGGGTTGCGCAGCGTATCCGCGACGTCGCCGGTCAGCGGAAGCGCCATGACGAGCGCCTGGTTGATCGACTGCGAAATCACGATGCCTATGCTGAGCGCGATGAACACGCGTGGTGTGCTGCTGCGGCGCTTGAGGAAGAGCACCAGGGTCAGCAAGGCCAGTGTGCCCAGGGTCAGCGTGGCCACCAGTTCGAACAGCAGCGCGGGTGCCCACAGCGGGTCGTAGCCGGCTCCACCCGGGTGGGTCAACCTGATCCAGGTCGGAACCGCGTAGACATTGATGCTCGGCAGGAAGTCGCTGACCAGCCTGAACGGCAGCAGGAACAGGTTCAGCGCGGGCAGCAGCAGCCATCCGCGCAGGCCGGTCAGAGCCGGGATGGGCGTGAAGTTGCCAGGTGGTGGGTCGTAGCGGTAAAGACGCACTGCCAGCCAGACCAATGCACCGGTGAGCATCGCGGCCAGCAGCGCGATCATCCAGTTGAAACGCTCGGCCAGCGTGGCGGGCGGCAGGTTCATGTGATGAAACAGACGGTAGCCCAGCGCATTGCGCGCACGTTCGAGATTGGCGACATAGGATGGAATGGCATCCATCTTCACGTGATCGACGTGCGAACGAAAATGGTCGGTCAGTATCAGGCGCCGGTCGTCACCGCCGATGCGGCGTTCGAGCGTGAAGTGGGCGTCGTCGATCCGCGTCGTTTCGGCCTTGATCGGCCAGGATTCCGGCAGCAGCACTTCGGTGACCAGCGTGACGTCAAGCGGTGGCGCAAGTGCCACCGGCGAATGGCGCACGGTTGACGACGGCAGCCGCAGCAGATCCATCACCTCGGGCGAGTAGAAGCTGGCTTCGCGGCGACTGCCGTCTTCGGCCAGTGGCCAGAAGTCGGGAATTTCGTAGTACTCGGAGACCGTGATGCGGTTGTGCCCGGTGTCGTCGCTGATTGCCATGGCCTGAGCCACGCGCAAGCCGGCGTAGTAGCGCGCGTAATAGTTCAGGTATTGCTTCTGCAGCGCGTCCGGACTGGTCGTGGCGAGCAGGTTGCGCGCCTCTTCCGCCTCCCGGCCCTCGCTGGTCGTCGTGACGGTCAGCCGCGCCGGTTGATCGAAACCGTTGCGTGCGTCGAACTGCGCGTCGATGCGCCGCTTGAGTGCCGGGGCAGGGTCGCGCTGCATCGGCAGCAGTTCGCGCGTTGCATCGCTGACCAGCAATGCACGGCCGAAGTCCGGTTGGTGGACGACCTCGAGCGAGCCGGGCTGTGGGGCGCGGGTCGGATCCAGCCAGTAGCTGCGCCCGCCGATCTTCACATGTGCCAGCACGTGGTTGAACGCAGCCGGATTCGGTGACGTGTCGCTGATGCCGCGCGTGAGCACGGTGTTCACCAGCGCTGCCTGGGCGTCGATGCCCATGTGGTGCAACAGACTCAGCAGCAGCAGCGTCTTGTCCTTGCAGTCGCCGAAGCGCTGGTCGTAGACGCGATCAGGCGGTGACGGCACGAAGGAGCCGGTACCGATCTCGACGCCGAGGTAGCGAACATCGCCCTGTACCAGGCGCAGTGCCGCGAGCACCTTGTCGGCCTGGCTCCGGGCGCCCTGTTCGATGGAAAGTACCTTGGCACGCAGCGACGGACCGAGCTGCGCCGGCGGACGGTAAAGCGGGACGGCCCAGCGTGCGACGGCATTCCAGTCGGCGAACTCGCTCCATTCGAGCGCCGGATAGGGGTCGAACCAGCCCGGGGCATCGAGTTCGAGCGCCAGCGGCGCCAGCGGCGATTCGTCCCATACGTACTCGCGATGGCTGCCGATCATCCGCACGAGTGGTTGTCGTGCGCTGTTGCGGACGGCAATGCGCATGTCGCGATCGGCGGGCAGCAACAGCCTGACATGAAGGCGCTCCATCGGCACCGCCCACTGAAGCGACTGGCTGCCGAACTCGCGCGTGCCGAACACCGGATTCGAGCCGAGCACGCTGTAGGCGTACTCGACGATGTCGCCAGTCCGGATGTCGTCGAGGAAGATGTGGGCACTTTTGCGCCCGTCGTAGATGCGGTACTCCAGTTCTTTCTCGCGCTGCAGTACGCGGATGGTCGCCCGGCGCAGTTTGTCTATGCGCTGACCATCGCGGATGACGGCAAGCATATGCAGATGCAGGGTCTGGTGGGACGGCTCGAACAACAGTTCGATATTGGCGATCGCATCGACGCCCTTGTCGTTGAGCGCCTGGGCGGCGAGGTGGCGGAATACGGTCCGTCCTTCGGGGCCGCTGCGTGTCTGGAAGTCACCGAGGAGGAAGTAGGCGCCGCTGCTGATCTGTCCGACCGGTACGACTGCGCGGCTCGCGGTCGTTATGGGCGTCACCCAGGCGGGCGTCGGTGTGATGCGGTAGTCCGCGGCCCGGGCATCCGCACCCCAGGACATCAGTATCAGGAGCAGGCTGAAAAGGCGCTGGAATGCGGGTGGCAGCGTGCGCAAAAGTCTCCGTTCCGGCCGCGAAGGCGACCCAGTGGGCGAAACCGAAATTCTTGCACATGCGTTTTTCATTTCGATGCGACACGCTTGGCGTTACAGCGTCGACCGACAAAAAAGGGCCGCATTGCGGCCCTCCTTTCAGCGCCTACGAACGCTCCCGGGTCAGAGCCCCGCGTCCGCCCGCAGCGCGGCGGCCTTGTCGATCGCTTCCCACGTGAATTCCGGCTCGTCGCGGCCGAAGTGGCCGTAGGCGGCGGTCTTCTGGTAGATCGGGCGCAGCAGGTCGAGCATCTGCACGATGCCCTTCGGGCGCAGGTCGAAATGGCGCTTCACCAGTTCGGTCAGCTTTTCGTTCGAGATTTTGCCGGTGCCGAAGGTGTCGACCATGATCGAGGTCGGCTGGGCGACGCCGATGGCATAGCTCACCTGCACCAGCGCCCTGGAGGCGAGGCCGGCGGCGACGATGTTCTTCGCCACGTAGCGTGCGGCGTAGGCGGCCGAGCGGTCGACCTTCGACGGGTCCTTGCCGGAGAATGCGCCGCCGCCGTGCGGTGCGGCACCGCCGTAGGTGTCGACGATGATCTTGCGACCGGTCAGACCGCAGTCGCCCTGCGGGCCGCCGACGACGAAGCGGCCGGTCGGATTCACCAGATATTTGATTTCGCCCTTGACCAGTTCCGGCGGCAGCACCGGCTTGATTACGTCCTCGATCACTGCTTCGCGGATGGCTTCGAGCGACATGTCGGGCGCGTGCTGGGTCGACAGCACGACCGTGTCGATGCGTTCAGGCTTGCCGTCGACGTAGCGGATGGTGACCTGGCTCTTGGCGTCCGGGCGCAGCCAGGGCAGACGACCGTCCTTGCGCAGATGCGCCTGGCGCTCGACCAGACGGTGCGACAGGTGGATGGCCAGCGGCATCAGCACCGGTGTTTCGTCGCAGGCGTAACCGAACATCAGGCCCTGGTCGCCGGCGCCCTGGTTCAGATAGTCGTCGCTGGCGCGATCGACGCCCTGCGCAATATCCGGGCTCTGCTTGTCATAGGCCACCAGCACGGCGCAGCCCTTGTAGTCGATGCCGTATTCGGTGTTGTCGTAGCCGATGCGCTTGAGCGTGTCGCGCGTGACGTGGATGTAGTCGACGTTGGCGGTCGTCGTGATTTCGCCCGCGAGCACGACGAGGCCGGTGTTGCACAGCGTTTCCGCGGCGACACGGGCGGTAGGGTCCTGCGCGAGGATGGCGTCGAGGATGGCATCCGACACCTGGTCGGACACCTTGTCCGGGTGACCTTCTGAAACCGATTCCGACGTGAATAGATACTCTGACATGCGCCTGCTCCTTTTGATCATCCCTGTGCTGGTTCGTCGAACCAGCTCCGGGAAGCGAGCAGGCGACGCTTTAGCAGTATTTTTAATCCGCCCTGCAAGTTGTCTCGTTTAACTCGGCGGAAGCATTAGTCTACCGCGTCCTGTTGTTTCCGTGCGCCAAGCATTTCTCGATGCCTGCAGTTGTTCACACCCCGGCAAGCCGGCTGGCCGGCGCTTTCTTCGGCGTGTTGTCACGCTGTTCGCTGCGCGTCCTGCAGACGGTGGGCGCATTCGCCGGGCGTCGCATGCATGCCTGGTCGGACAAGTTCCGGCGCGAATTCGATGCCAATCTGAAACGCGCCGTGCCCGATGCCGACGCCGCGCTGATCGACGCGGCAGCCGCCAGCGCCGGGCGTGTCGTGTTCGAATTGCCCTGGGTGTGGATGCGGCCACGAACCGAGGTGCTGGGCCGGGTGACCGGCGTCACCGGCTGGGAGCATGTCGCGGCGCTGCACGCGAAGGGACGCGGCGTGGTGCTACTGACGCCGCACATGGGCGCTTTCGAGGTGGCGGCGCAACTGATCGGCTCACGTCTGCCGATCACCGTGCTGTACCGCGAGCCCCGCCAGGCCTGGCTCGGCCCGCTGATGGCACATGGGCGGGACGGCGGCGGCGTGTCGCTGGCTGCGGCTGACGGCGGCGGCGTGCGCCGGTTGCTGCGCACGCTGCGTGACGGCGGACTGGTCGGCATCCTGCCCGATCAGGTGCCGGCCAATGGCGAAGGTGTGTGGGCCGACTTCTTCGGCCGGCCAGCCTACACGATGACGCTGGCGGCGCGACTGACCGAGCATGCCGAAGGCCCGCTGATGGTATTCGCCGAGCGGTTGCCGGACGGTCAGGGTTTCCATCTGCACTTCCTGCCGCCCGAGGTGCCGGTCACCGGGGACACGCGGGCGCGCGTCGAGGCGATCAACCGCAGCGTCGAGGCACTGGTGCGCCGCTATCCCGACCAGTACATCTGGGGTTACAAGCGCTACAAGTGCCCGCCCGGCGTGCAGCGGCCCGCGCTGTAGAATGCACGCATGTTTGAAAATCCTTCGCCGCAGGCCATCGGCGCGCTGTTGCGGCGCGCACGCACCGTGGCCGTCGTCGGCCTCTCCCCGAATGAGAACCGCCCGAGTCATCGGGTCGCGCGCGCCATGCAGGTCCTGGGCTGGCGCATCGTGCCGGTGCGACCGGCCGTGACCGAAGTGCTGGGCGAAACCGCCTACGCCTCGCTCGATGACATTCCCGAAGCGCTGCGGCGCGACATCGATCTGGTCGATGTCTTTCTGGCGCCGCAACGCGTCGGCCCCGTGGTCGATCGCGCCATCGCGCTCGGCCTGCCGGCGATCTGGCTGCAGGACGGCGTGATCGACGAAGCCGCCGCGCAGCGTGCGAAGGACGCCGGGCTCACCGTGGTGATGAATCGCTGCGTGTGGCGCGACTGGGTGCCGCTGGCGACCGAATGAAGGCGCACATGAAAGGACGCGCATGAAGCTGCGTTTTTCCAAGATGCACGGCCTCGGCAACGATTTCGTCGTGATCGATGCCATCCGTCAGCAGGTCGATCTGACACCCGCGCGCGTGCGTTTTCTGGCCGACCGCCACTTCGGTGTCGGTTGCGACCAGCTGTTGCTGGTCGAGCGCGCGCAGCAGGCGGGCATCGATTTCCGTTACCGCATCTTCAACGCCGACGGCGGCGAGGTCGAACAGTGCGGCAATGGCGCGCGCTGTTTCGTGCGCTTCGTGCTCGATCAGGGACTGACCGCCAAGCGGCAGATCCGCGTCGAAACGATGTCCGGCGTCATCACGCTGACCGCGGAAGACGACGGTGAAATCACCGTGAACATGGGGGTGCCGGTGTTCGATCCGGCGCGCATCCCGTTCGATTCCGCCTCCGATGCCTTCGTGCAGCCGCTCGACGTGGCGGGTATGACGTTGCCGATCACCGCCGTGTCGATGGGCAACCCGCATGCGGTGCAGGTGGTGGCCGACGTCGATGCCGCGCCGGTCGCGCAGCAGGGGCCGCTGATCGAATCGCACACGCGATTTCCGGCGCGGGTGAACGCCGGTTTCGTGCAGGTGGTCGATGCGCATCACATCCGTTTGCGCGTGCATGAGCGCGGGGCCGGCGAAACGCTGGCCTGCGGTACCGGCGCCTGCGCCGCCGTGGTGGCCGGCGTGGTCAGGAATCTGCTCGACAGCCCGGTGCGCGTGACCACGCGCGGCGGCGAACTGAACATCCGCTGGGCCGGCGAAGGTGAGCCGGTCTACATGACCGGCCCGGCCGTGACCGTTTTTGAAGCAGACATTCATCTGGAGTGACCGAGGCATGAGAGCCGACGACATCGCGCGTTACCTGCAGGACCACCCGCAGTTCTTCGAGGATTACCACGACCTGCTGGCGCAGCTGTATGTCCCGCATCCGCACGGCGGCCGCACCATTTCGATCACCGAAAGGCAGATCCTGACGCTGCGCGAAAAGTCCAAGGCGCTGGAACTGAAGCTGGCAGAGCTGCTGCGCTTCGGCGAAGACAACGACCTCATTTCCACGCGCGTGCATGCGCTGTCGGTCGCGCTGCTGACAGCTGGAAGCTTCGACGCGCTGATGAACGTGCTGCGTGAACAGCTGGCCGACGCCTTCGCCGTGCCGCAGCTGGCGCTGCGCCTCTGGAACAGCGTGTTGACGCGCGACAGCGACGTGTTCGCGCCGGTGGAGGAGCGCATCCGCGTGTTCGCCAACGACGCGAAGCATCCCTATTGCGGGCCGGTGAACGATCTGGGCGTAGTGGCGTGGTTCGGCGACGCGGCGCCGTCGGTGCAGTCGATTGCGCTGATCCCGCTGCGCCGCGAATCACGCATCGTCGGTTTGCTGGCGCTGGGTTCCGACGATGCCGACCGTTTCGTGTCCGACATGGGCACGCTCTACCTCGAACGGATTGGCGAACTGCTCGGCGCCTCGCTGATCCGCGAGCTGGGCTGAGATGAGAGCCCCCACGCTCACTTCGTTCGCTGCCCCCCGAGGGGGCTGCGCTCGCCCTTGGGGCGGCCCTGCCGGCGGCGCGTCGGCCCCCACGCTCACTTCGTTCGCACAGGGTCGGCTTTGCACAGCCGACCCGTTACGCGGGCGGCGAGCAATGCCCGCCGAAACCCCCGCTACACCCCTTGGGGCGGCCCTGCGGGCGGCGCGTCGGCCCCCACGCTCACTTTGTTCGAACAGGGTCGGGTTTGAACAGCCGACCCGTTCGGACCGCGCAGTGTGACCGCCACCCTGATTCTTGCACCGGGCCGCGAACGTTCGGTGCTGCGGCGCCACCCGTGGATTTTCGCTGGTGCGGTCGATCGCATCGACGGGCGCGCCCGGCCGGGTGACACCGTCGTGGTGCAGGCGAGCAACGGCCGCGCATTGGGCCGCGCCGCGCTGTCGCCCGAGTCGCAGATACGCGCCCGCATGTGGACCTTCGTCGACGAAAGCATCGACGACGCTTTCTTCCGCCGCACCGTGGCGCGCGCGGTCGAGCAGCGGCGCGATCTGCCGGAACTGGCGCCCGAATTCGACGCATCCGGCGGGGTGCGGCTGCTGCATGGCGAATCCGACGGCCTGCCCGGCGTGGTCGCCGACCGCTACGGCGACACGATCGTGCTGCAGATCACCAGCGCCGGTGGCGAGAAGTGGCGCGACGCGATCGCCGACGCGCTGACCCGGGCCACCGGCATCGCCCGCATCTACGAGCGTTCCGACCCGGACGTACGCGCCCTCGAAGGGCTGGCCACGCGCACCGGCTGGCTGACCGGCGAGACGGGGAGCGAAAGCTGGACGCTGCGCCCGGTCATTGCCGAACGCGCCGCAGAAGGCCGTATCAATATAGAAGTGGACGTGGTCAACGGCCACAAGACCGGCTTCTACCTCGACCAGCGTGACAGTCGCCGTTTGTGCGGCGAACTGGCGCAGGGAAGGCGGGTGCTGAATTGCTTCTGCTACACCGGCGGCTTTTCGCTGCACGCATTGGCCGGCGGGGCGACCGAGGTGCTGTCGATCGATTCATCCGGACCGGCGCTCGATCTGGCCCGCGCCAATCTGGCGCACAACCCGGGCCTTGACGCGGCGCGCGCTGCCTGGCTCGAAGCGGACGTGTTCCAGCACCTGCGCACACTGCGTGCCGAAGGCCGCAAATTCGATCTGGTGGTGCTCGACCCGCCGAAGTTCGCGCCGTCGGCGTCGCACGCCAAGTCGGCTGCGCGCGCCTACAAGGACATCAACCTGCTCGGACTGCGTCTGCTGGCGCCGGGAGGGCTGCTGATGACCTATTCCTGTTCGGCCGGCATCGACCCGGCGATGTTCCAGGGCATCGTTGGTGACGCAGCGGCTGATGCCGGCGTCGCTGCGCGCGTTTTGCGCCGGCTTTCGGCCGGGGTGGATCACCCGGTCGGGCTGGCTTTTCCGGAAGGCGAGTACCTGAAAGGGCTGCTCATCCGCGTGGTGTGACAACGCGGCTCTTGTTTTACTGCAAACATTGGTATCCTCCCGCTCTTTCCAACTTGGGAGTCCCCGCGGATGGCCACCAAGAACGCCGGCAAGGCAGACAAGCCGCTGACCGAAGCCGACATGCTGAAGATGCCGGAAAAGGACTACATGAACGAGGCGCAGCTCGCGTTTTTCCGCGGTCTGCTCGCGCGCATGCGTGACGACATCCTGCGCAAGGCCGATGAAACGGTCGAGCACATGCGGGAAGCCGACAACGTGTCCGACCCGGCCGACCGCGCGACGGTCGAAGAAGAACACACGCTGGAACTGCGCGCCCGCGACCGCGAGCGCAAGCTGCTGAAGAAGATCGAACAGGCGATCGACCGTATCGACGCAGGCGAGTACGGCTATTGCGACGAAACCGGCGAGCCGATCGGTATCGGCCGCCTGCTTGCCCGTCCGACCGCGACGCTGACCATCGAAGCGCAGGAACGGCGCGAACGACTGCAGAAGCTGTACGGCGACTGAAGCGGCTTCGCCGTCATGAATCCCCTGTTCGTACTGCGGCGCATCCTGCTGCTGCTGTGCCTGTTTGGCGCACAGCATGTGGCGCTTGCGCACGCATACGAACATCATCCGGCGCCCGGCGTGCATTCGGTCGCCGGGTCGGAACATGGCTCGGGTCTGCACGCGGTGTCATGCGCAGACTGCTTGTCGGGACATGCGCTGAATACCGCGATGCCGGCCAAGCTGCCGGGGCTGCGCCACGCCGGCCTTGATCACGTATTCATCACGACCGCGCCAGTTCGTTCAACGGCTTGCGATCTGCCGGAGCAACGCGCTCACGGCCCGCCACTCCCCTCACTGATCTGACGCAGCGCGCCGCCTACCGGCGCGATCCTTCCAGTGACAGACCGGCCGCGTCGTGCGCGGCCATGCCCTATCGGGCCAGGGGAGCACTCATGTACCACCCGCATTCATTGCGAAGCGCCGTCGTCGCCGCTTCGATCGCAGCCATGGCCGTTCCGGCCGCGGCGCAAACCATCAAGGATCTGCCCACTGTCGTCGTGACCGGCAATCCGCTTGGCAGCGACCTGTCGGATCTGGTCAGCCCGGTGTCGGTCATGGACGGCAATGACCTGACGCTGCGCGGCGCCAGCACGCTGGGCGAAACGGTCGGCACGTTGCCCGGCGTCAGCAGCACCTGGTTCGGACCGAATTCGAGCCGCCCGGTCATCCGCGGCCTCGACGGCGACCGGGTGCGCATCCTGAGCAACGGCGGCGCGACGGTCGATGCGTCGTCACTGTCCTTCGACCACGCGGTCACGACCGACCCGCTGGTGATCGAACGGGTCGAGGTGGTGCGCGGCCCTGCGGCGCTGATGTATGGCGGCAATGCAGTCGGCGGCGTGGTCAATACGCTGGACAACCGCATTCCCCAGGGTGCGCTGTCCGGTGCCAGTGGCCGCCTTGACGGGGTGGTCGGCGGTGCCGATTCGACGCGCGCCGTCGCCGGTCGTGCCGAATTCGGTGCCAACGGCTTCAATCTGCACGTAGATGGCTTCAGCCGCCGTACCAGCGACCTGCGGATTCCACGCAGCAGCGGCGCATCGCGGCTGCGCAATTCGGCGGCCGAAAGCGAAGGCGGCGGCATCGGCTTTTCGCTGGCTGGCGACAAGGGTTATGTCGGCGCGTCCTACGGCCAGTACGACACGCTGTACGGTACGGTCGCCGAACCGTCCATCACCATCGACATGCGCAGCGAGCGTTGGGATCTGGCCGGTGAGGCGCGCGATCTGGGCGGTTTCATCACCGGCCTGAAATTCCGTGCCGGTCACACCGACTACAAGCATGTCGAACTGGATGATGGAGCGCCCGAGACACGCTTCTTCAACAAGGGCACCGACTTCCGGGTCGAAGCCAGCCACGCGCCGGTCGGTGCCTTCCGCGGCGTATTCGGCGTGCAGCTCGACAGCAGCGACTTTTCGGCGCTCGGCGCAGAGGCCTTCGTGCCGTCCACAAGCACCGATACGCGCGCACTGTTCGTGTTCGAGGAAACGAAGGTCGGCGACCTGAAGCTCACCTTCGGCGGGCGCATCGAACGGGTGGAGGTCGGTACCGATGGCGGCGGACCGGATGACGCGAACAACCCCGGAACGCCACGCTTCGACCCCTCGCAGGAGCGCCGCTTCACCGCGCGCAGCGCAGCCTTCGGCGCCATCTATCCGCTGAACGAGGTGTTTTCGGTGGCCAGCCAGCTGGCCCACACCGAACGTGCGCCGACCTTTTACGAGCTGTTCGCCAATGGCCCGCATGCCGCCACCGGTAATTACGAACTGGGCAACACCGCGCTCGATACCGAGAAATCGAACTCGATCGACCTGCAGCTTCGGGTCAAGCATGGCGAGCACAGCGGCAGCATCGGTGTGTTCCACAGCCGCTTCAACAACTACATCGCGCTGTCAGGTAGCGGCCGCAACCGCGAAGAAGACGGACTGATCGACCCTGCAGGTGAATTGCCGGAGTTTACCTACAGTGCGGTGCCGGCCAGATTCACCGGTGCCGAGGCGCAGGCGCATCTGCTGCTGTGCCGCTGCGCCGGCGAACTGCACCTCGATCTTCAGGCCGACATGGTGCGTGCCAGCAACCGTGACACCGGCGAGCCGCTGCCGCGCATTGCGCCGATGCGCGCGCTCGCCGCGCTGAACTGGCATCGCGACCGGCTGCAGCTGCGGCTCGAAGCACAGGGCGTGCGCCGGCAGGATCGCGTAGACGATGGCGGCACATCGACCGCGGGCTATACGCGGGTCAACGCATTTGCCAGCTACGGCTTCTCGGCGGGTGGCATGGGCTGGGAAGCCTGGCTGCGCGGCAACAATCTGTTCGATACCGAAGCGCGCAACCACGTGTCTTTCCTGAAGACGATTGCACCGCTGCCCGGGCGCAGCGTGATGGCCGGTCTGCGGATGAATTTCTGAACGCAGCGACGCGGGGGCGGGCGCCTGTCACGTCTGCTTACGGGATGGGCGCGCAGCGCGCAGGGTTTGCGGGGTAAAGTAAAGATCTGTATCGATTTTGTCCAAGCAGTGCCGTTAACCCTTCGGGTTAACCCGATATCTTTCCGTCCGTGGCCTTTTCATTCTTCAAGAAATCACCTGCGCCGCAGGTCGAGACGCGCAAACCCGTGCAGCCCGCCCGCGGCGGCACGGCTTCGCGTCCGCCCCAGAGCACGCCGCCCCAGAGCGGGCCGCGCAATGTTGCGCCGAGCGTGTCGCCATCGAGTGGCCTGATATCGCTCGACTTCATCTCGCGCGATCCGCTCGAGGGCGCGCGTCGCATGGGCAAGGGCGAGCTGGAAGTGCAGGACGTTGCCAGCGGACTGCACCCGGTGGTCGAAGAGGCGGCGATGCTGTTTGCCAACGGTGACGATGAAGCCGCACTGAGTGCGCTCGAGCGCGCCACCTTCGACGATCTGGGCAGTTCCGCCGAGCAGGTGTGGGCGATGCTGTTCGATCTGTGCCACGCGCTCGGTCGCTGCGACGCCTTCGAAGCGCACGCGCTGGCCTATGCCGAGCGTTTCGAACGCTCTGCGCCGACCTGGCCGGCCAGCCCGTCCCGAGGCGCGGCAAATGGCCCCCCAACCCTGACGCTGTCCGGAAAGCTGTGCGAAGCCAGCCGCGCGATGATTGACCAGTTCGACCGTCTCGCTTGCAAAACCCCGCTGCTCAGGCTCGACACCGCACGCGTGCAGGACGTGGACGAAGACGGCGCGAAAATGTTGACCGAGGCGTTGGTGAAAGTCAGGCGCAGCGGCCATCGGGTGGCGATGATCAATGTCACATCCCTGCGGGATATGCTCGCACCGCGTGTCATTCCCGGTACGGCGGCGCTGCCAGAGCAATGGCTGCTTTATCTGGAAACGCTGCAGCAGCTGGGCGACGAAGCGACATTCGAGGAATTTGCCATCCAGTATGCGGTGACGTTCGAACAGTCGCCGCCGTCATGGGATGCGCGCTGGGTTTCGGCCACGCTGCTGCCGGCGGCGCCCGAGCCGGTCAAACCAAATGGCAAGCCGGCAGTGGCATTGCAGGGCGAAATCACCGGCGCCAGGCAGGACGCCTTCGCCGTGCTGACGGCCGGCGATCACCCGCCGGGTGTGCTCAAGGTCGAATGTTGCGATCTGAAACGTATGGATTTCATCAGCGCGGGCCTGCTGTTCAACGTGATCACAGCGGTGCAGGCCACCGGTCGCCAACCGCGTTTCGTCGAGGTGCGTCCCATGATTGCCGCGCTGTTCGTGCTGATCGGCGTCGCCGCGGTGGCGGAAATCCAGCAGCGGCATTTCTGAATCGACTCAACTGGGCCGCTGCCCGCGAGGGTAAAGTACGCGACCTTTCCGCTTCATCAGGATCAGGCATGGAACAGTTTCACGGCACGACCATCCTTTCGGTGCGCCGTCCGGGGCAGGTTGCGCTCGGCGGCGACGGTCAGGTCACGCTCGGCAACATTGTCGTCAAGTCCACGGCACGCAAGGTGCGCCGCCTGTACCAGGGCCGCATTCTGGCCGGATTCGCCGGTGGCACCGCTGACGCCTTCACGCTTTTCGAGCGTTTCGAAACCAAACTGGAAAAGCATCAGGGGCATTTGCTGCGCAGCGCGGTCGAACTGGCCAAGGACTGGCGTACCGATCGCATGCTGCGCCGGCTCGAAGCCATGCTCGCTGTGGCCGATCGCGAGTCGTCGCTGATCATCACCGGCAACGGCGATGTGCTTGAACCGGAAGGCGGCATCGTTGCCATAGGGTCGGGCGGTGCCTACGCTCAGGCAGCCGCCCGCGCACTGATCGAAAACACCGAACTGTCCGCCAGAGATGTCATTTCGAAGTCGCTCGGCATTGCCGGCGATCTTTGCATCTACACCAACCAGAGCCACACCATCGAAGTGATCGAATGGTGATGAATACAGCCGCTTCCAGTCACACCATGACGCCATCCGAAATCGTGTCCGAACTGGACAAGCACATTGTCGGGCAGACGCGTGCCAAGCGCGCCGTCGCCGTGGCGCTGCGCAACCGCTGGCGCCGCGCCCAGGTGGCCGAGCCGCTGCGTACCGAAATCACGCCGAAGAATATCCTGATGATCGGGCCGACCGGGGTCGGCAAGACGGAAATCGCGCGCCGGCTGGCGCGCCTGGCCAACGCGCCCTTCATCAAGGTCGAGGCGACCAAGTTCACCGAAGTGGGCTATGTCGGGCGCGACGTCGACAGCATCATCCGCGACCTGATGGAGATCGCGATCAAGGATCTGCGTGAGCGCGCGATGAAGGCGTCGCGCACGCGCGCCGAGGACGCCGCGGAAGACCGCATCCTGGACGTGCTGCTGCCGCCGGCCCGCCCGACGGGTTTCGGCACCGACGCGCCGCCGGCGGAAGAATCCGGCACGCGGCAGAAATTCCGCAAGAAGCTGCGCGAAGGCGAACTGGACGACAAGGAGATCGACATCGAAGTCGCGCAGTCGGCGCAGTCGATGGAAATCCTGACCCCGCCCGGCATGGAGGAACTGTCCGGGCAGCTGCAGTCGATGTTCCAGAACATGGGCAACCCGCGCCGCAGCAGGCGCCGTATGACCATCGCGGAAGCGATGCGCGTGCTGACCGACGAAGAAGCCGCACTGCTGGTGAATGAGGACGAGGTGAAGCAGCAGGCGCGGGCCGCGGTCGAGCAGCATGGCATCGTGTTCCTCGACGAGATCGACAAGATTGCCACCCGTTCCGAGCACGGTGGTGCGGACGTGTCGCGCCAGGGCGTGCAGCGTGACCTGTTGCCTCTGGTCGAAGGCACGACCATCAGCACCAAGTACGGCATGGTGAAAACCGATCACATCCTGTTCATCGCTAGTGGCGCCTTCCACCTGTCGCGCCCGAGCGACCTGATACCGGAAATGCAGGGCCGATTCCCGATCCGGGTCGAACTCGAATCATTGTCGGTGGAAGATTTCGAACGCATCCTGACCGCCACCGACGCCTGCCTGACGCGCCAGTACATTGCGCTGCTGGGCACCGACGGCGTCACGGTGGACTTCACCGCCGACGGAATCCGCCGGCTGGCCGAAGTCGCCTGGTCGGTCAATGAGCGCACCGAAAACATCGGTGCGCGCCGTCTGCACACGGTGATGGAAAAGCTGCTTGAAGACGTGTCCTTCGACGCCGGCCGGCACGACAGTGCGCTGACCGTCGATGCCGCCTATGTCGACCTCCGCCTGGGCGAACTGTCGCAGAGCGAGGATCTTGCCCGCTATGTTCTTTGAGCGCACTCCGGTGCGTACAGAACTTTCCGTCTACCCGAGCTTCTGCCTGAATGTCCCCCCGTCCGTCCACCTGAGCGTCCGATGACCCCGATCGCCCGTACCCGCCTGCTGTTCGTCCTGTCCTACGTCTGTTTCGGCCTGGTTGCCTTTGCGCTCTACCTGCAGCACGTCGAACGGCTGGCGCCGTGCCCACTGTGCATCCTGCAGCGCTACGCCTTTGCCGGTGCCGGCCTGTTCCTGTTGCTGAGCGGATTGTTCGGCGGCACGCTGTCGCGCAGCGGGCTTTGGCTGGCGGCGCTGGTCGCCGGCGCGGGCGCGGCGATCGCCGGGCGGCACGTCTATGTGCTGTACCACCCGTCGGTCAGCTGTGGTCTTGATCCGGTCGAGGACTTCGTAAACAGCCTGCCGCCTGCGCAGTGGCTGCCCCAGCTGTTTTTCGCCGACGGCGCCTGCGGCGCCAAATTGCCGCCCATCTTCGGGCTCGACATTCCTGAGTGGTCGCTCGCCTGGCTGGTGGCACTGGCGCTGATCGCCGTGCTGCTCTCGTGGCGCCGGCACTGAGCAGCCGTACCCGCTGTTCCATTTGTGCCGCATCCGGAAGGGTGTCGAGCACAAGCGACAGTTGCTGATGCACAATCCGCGTGCATCAATCTTTCTGCTTCCGGACACTATGAACCATCAGAAAAAACCCGTCATCGTGGTGGTGGGCGGCGGCGCAGGCGGACTCGAGCTCGTGACCAGTCTTGGAGACCGCTACGGCGAAAAGGGTCTGGCCGACGTGGTGCTGGTCGACGCCTCGCCGATCCATATCTGGAAGCCGCACCTGCACGAAGTTGCTGCCGGGCGCATGGACATGCACATGCACCGGCTCGAATACGTCGCCCAGGCGCGCTGGCACAGCTTCGAGTTCCAGCTTGGCCGAATGACGGCGATCGACCGTGAGCGCAAGACCATCCACATCGAGGCGGTGCCGGACTTCGACGGTGACCCCATGCTGCCGGAGCGCGAACTGCATTACGACTATCTGGTGATCGCCATCGGCAGCACGGTGAATACCTTCGGCATTCCGGGCGCCGACGACTTCACGATGGCGCTCGACTCGACCCACGACGCCGAACGTTTCCGGCAGAAGCTGGTGGCCGCCTGCATGCGTGCCGATGCGCGCGCCGAGCGTGGCGAGCCGCACCAGGTGTCGATTGCCATCATCGGGGCTGGCGCAACCGGTGTCGAACTGTCGGCCGAGCTGCGGCATACCAGCAAGGTGTTGCGGGCCTTCGGCGTGCACAGCATGGACCCGCGGAAGGACGTCCGCATCACGCTGATCGAGGCGGCCGATCGGGTGCTGCCGGCGCTGCCGACACGCATTTCGGTTTCGGTCGAAGGCCTGCTCAAGAAGATGGGCATCGATGTGCTGAAGTCCGAGCGGGTCAGCGAAGTGAGCAAGGACGGTCTGGCCACGGCCAGCGGCCAGTTCATCCGTGCCGACCTGATGGTGTGGGCCGCAGGCATCAAGGCGCCGAACATGCTTGCCGGTTTCGGCGGACTGGAATCGAACCGCATCAACCAGTTGGTGGTGGATGATCACCTGACCACCACACGCGACCCGGACGTGTTTGCCTTCGGCGACTGTGCCGCCTGCGTCTGGCTGGATGGCGAAGGCACGATTCCGCCGCGTGCACAGGCGGCACACCAGCAGGCCAGCTATCTGGTGAAGATTTTCGACATGCGCCTGTTCGGCAAGGGCGATCCGGGCCCGTTCAGATACAAGGACTTCGGCTCGCTGGTATCACTGGGCAAGACCGGCGCAACCGGCAACCTGATGGGCGGCATCATTGGCGGCAGCATGTTCATCGAAGGCCTGGTGGCACGCGTGATGTACCGCTCGCTGTACCAGATGCATCAGATCGCGCTGCACGGCTGGATCAAAAGTTCGATCGACGCGCTGGCACGCATCATCAAGCGCAGCACGGAGCCGCACGTCAAGCTGCATTGAGGCAGAGGCAGAATTTAAGGGACCAGGGACCAGGGACCAGGGACCAGGGGGCCGGTGCCTGGTTCGGGCGATGTGCTGAGGTTGGTCTGCCCGACGGCGTCGCTGCGGCGGCGAGTGGGCAGGAACCGGGCGATCAGGTCCGCTGGCCGCAGACTTCGCATGCGGGGTCGCGTGGCAGCGTGATGCTGCGCCACTCCATGCCCAGTGCGTCGAGCAGCAGCAGCCGGCCGGCCAGCGACTGGCCGGTGTGCGCCAGCAGCTTGAGGGCCTCGGCGGCCTGCATCGTGCCGATGATGCCGGTCAGCGGCGCGAACACGCCCATCACCGCGCAGCGCACCTCGTCGGCGTCGCCACCTTCCGGAAACAGGCAGTGGTAGCAGGGTGCCCCGGCGTCGCGGCTGTCGAATACCGACACCTGACCGTCGAAACGAATCGCCGCACCGGACACCAGCGGCGTGCGCGCGGCCACGCAGGCGCGGTTGATGGCATGGCGAGTAGCGAAATTGTCGCTGCAGTCGAGCACCACGTCGGCCGCCTCGACCTGTTCGCGCAAAGCGTCGCCAGCCAGCCGTGTCTTGAGCGCGATCACCGCGATGCTCGGATTGATGTCGTGCAACGCTTCTCGCGCCGACTCGACCTTGGCCCGCCCGACCGAATGCTGCCGGTGCAGCACCTGTCGCTGCAGATTCGTCAGATCGACCTCGTCATCGTCGACGATCACCAGCGTGCCGACACCGGCTGCCGCCATGTAGAGCGCCGCCGGGCAGCCCAGGCCACCGGCGCCGACGATCAGGGCACGCGATGCGAGCAGCCTGTCCTGTCCTTCGATACCTATCGGGTCCAGCAGGATGTGCCGGCTGTAGCGCAGCAGTTGTTCGTCGTTCATTGCAGAAAAGGTTGCGGCCGTGCGGTGTCAGCGGTAGTCGCGCAGTTCGGTCGGCGTGTCGTCATGGTCGCCATGCGGATGGTGCTGCCAGGCCTTGACATAGATTTCGTTCGATTTCTTGATCAGCCGTTCCGGCTGCCGCAGGTTGCGCAGCTGGGTGTCTTCGCAGAAGTGCAGCAGCGCGCGCAGGATGCGCATGACCAGCCCGGTGTCGGTGTGGAAGCCGTTCTGGTCGAGCAGCCGTTCGATGCTGCGAAAGCTGTGCTCGGCCAGACTGTACTCGATGGCCAGTGCGCGACCCCGGCGACCGGTGACGGTGATGTTGCCCTGTTCGGTGAGAAAGCGGCTTGCTTCATCGATCCGCTCGTAGCTGCGCAGGCTGAAGCGCAGTTCGCGGTGCTTCATCAGACCGGCCTGAGGGCCGTAACCCGGCTTGCGCGGGGCGCGGTGTTCGCGACCAAAACGACGCTTGCTTGCATGAGCGGCCATCATTCAGCTCCTCAATCCGGTAGGTCCGACGGTCCGCATGCGGACGCCGGACACGCTGGCCAGACCGCATGGTCGCGGTCGCAGCTCAGTTCTTCTGCATGATCTGCAGGCCCTTCAGCAGATTCAGCGCCTGTGTGAACTGGTAGTCGGTCTTGGTCGCGAATTCGAACGGCGCAGCCTGCTTGCCGTCCTCGTCTTCCTTCGCCGGACCCGGCTTGCCCTTGGCCCCTGCATCGGCCGGCATGGCCGGGATTTCCACGTCCTTGTCGTTGTTCAGGTGGCGGTCGAGGTCGACTTCGCGCAGGCGCATTCCGGTGCTGCCATTCGCGCTTTCCTCGACAACGATGTCCGGCACGATACCCTTGGCCTGGATTGAGCGACCGTTCGGCGTGTAATAGCGTGCCGTGGTCAGCTTGATCGCCGTATTGTTGGTCAGCGGCATGATGGTCTGCACCGAACCCTTGCCGAAGGTCTGGGTGCCCATGATGACAGCGCGCTTGTGGTCCTGCAGGGCGCCGGCGACGATTTCCGAGGCCGAAGCCGATCCCGAATTCACCAGCACCACCAGCGGTACCGATTTGGCACCTGCAGGCAGGGTCTGCAGGAAGTCATCGCGGCTGCCGCGCAGGTAGTCTTCCGGCGAGGCGATGAAACGGCGCTTTGCGTCATCGGTGCGACCGTCGGTCGATACCACCAGCGCCTTCGGCTGCAGGAAAGCCGCCGATACGCCGACCGCGCCGTGCAGCAGGCCGCCAGGATCGTTGCGCAGGTCGAGTACCAGACCCTTCAGCTCGCCGTCCTTGTAGAGTTTGCCGATATGCTTGACCAGATCTTCCGCGCTCTGCTCCTGGAACTGGGTCAGCCGCAGGTAGCCGTAGCCCGGCTCGACCAGCTTGGACTTCACGCTCTGCACCTTGATCACTTCGCGCATCAGCGTCACTTCGATCGGCTTGGTTTCGCCCTTGCGCGCGATGGTCAGGCGGATGCTGGTGTTCGGCTTGCCGCGCATGCGCTTGACCGCGTCGCCGAGGTTCAGTCCCTTGGTCGACGTGTCGTCCAGCTTGATGATCAGGTCGCCCGACTTGATGCCGGCGCGAAACGCAGGTGTGTCCTCGATCGGCGACACCACCTTGACGAAACCGTCTTCCATGCCGACTTCGATGCCGAGGCCGCCGAATTCGCCCTGGGTGCCGGCCTGCAGGTCCTTGAACGCATCCTGATCAAGGTAGGCCGAGTGCGGGTCGAGGCCGGACAACATGCCGCTGATGGCCTGCGTGATCAATTTCTTGTCATCGACCGGCTCGACGTAGCTGGCCTTGACCGCATTGAGGACGTCAGCGAACTGGCGGAGTTCTTCCACCGGCAGGCTGCTGCCGGGCGTCTTGTTCGCATTGGCGGAGAAATTGAGACTGAGCAGCACACCTGCACAGAGCCCGATCATGATCAGGCCGGTTTGCTGCAGCTTCTTTTGCATCGAAAGCACTCCGCGTGTGTATCGGCCGGAAATCTAGCGGGAAACCCATTTCAAGGGATCCAGCGCTTGTCCCTGATGCCGCAATTCAAAGTATAAACCCGATTCCAGAGCCCCACCGCTGCTGCCGATCGAGGCGATGTTCTCGCCGCTGCCAACGCGTGCGCCCACCCCTTTGAGCAGGGCTTCGTTGTTGCCGTAGATGCTCAGATAGTGGTCGCCGTGGTCGACGATGATCAGGTTGCCGAAGCCGCGCAGCCAGTCGGCGAACACCACGGTGCCCGCCGCCACGGCTTTCACGTCTCCGGCACCGGCGCGGATGAAAATGCCACGCAACGGTGTGCCGCCATCGGCACTTTGGGCACCGAAGCGGCGCGCAAGTTCGCCGCTGGCCGGCCAGGGCAGTTTGCCGCGCAACTTCACGAACGGCTGGCCACCATGATCGACCGGCAGAGACTTGACGACCGGGCCGGTGTCCGCCTTGTTGCGGGCGGGTTCCGGGTTGTCACCTGGCGGCGCTGCGCCGGGTGCCGGACGTGGCACGGTGCGCGCACTTTTCTTCGACAGGGCTTCGATCAGCCTGCTGAGCCTCGCCTCGTCGCGCTTCAAAGTGGCAAGCTCACGCCGTTCGGTGCGCAACTGGGTGGCCAGTCGTTCTAGCACCTTGCGGCGCACATTGTTCTCGGCAGCCAGGCGTTCGCGTTCGAGTTCGCGTTCCGCCTCCAGCGTGCGCATCTGTTCGAGCTGGCTGTCCTGCTGTGCCAGCAGTTCGCGCTGCCGCGCGAGCGCAGCGCGGTGGGTGTCCATCAGCGCCAGCTGGCTGCGCGAAAGACTGCGCAGGTAGTGCAGGTCGCGCGCGCTCTGGTTCGGGTCGGTGCCCGACAGCAGGTGGCGCAGTGCATCGGCTTCGCCGGCGCGCTGGTGGCCGCGCAGCAGTTGTGCAAGCTGTGCCTGCTGGCGCTGCAGCGTTGTTTCGCCGGCGGCGATGTCGGTACGGGTGCGGGCCAGCGCCGTCTCGACCTCCTTGCGCTGCCGGCTGATGTCGCGCAACGCGCGGGTGGCGTCCGAGATGGCTTTTTCGGAACCGCGTAGCTCGTCGCGAGCCTCGCGGTGCGCACTTTCCGACTGGTTAAGCTCATCGCGCAGCGCTTCCATGCGCTGCTGCAGCGCCTTGAGCTGTTCCGGACTGGACTGGACCGCGCGTTCAGCCTGTGCGGCCAGTGGCAGGGTGCACAGCAGGGCAAGGAGGAACCGGACGGTCACTCCATCCACGGCGGGCGTTGCTCGGTCTGCGCCTCCTCCGTATCCGGAATCGGTGGCCGCTGGCGCTGCGGAACGGCGCGACTCTGGTTGGCCACGGCGTCAATGGCGGCCTTGATCGCCTCCTGGTCGCCCAGGTAATAATGGCGGATCGGCGTCAGGTCGTCGTCCAGCTCATAGACCAGCGGCTGTGCGGTCGGGATGTTCAGGCCGAGAATGTCCTGCTCGGACACGTTGTCGAGATACTTGATCAGCGCACGCAGGCTGTTGCCGTGGGCCACGATGAGCACGTTCTTGCCGGATTTGATCTGCGGCACGATTTCCGCGCTCCAGAACGGCAGCACGCGGGCCACGGTGTCCTTCAGGCATTCGGTGCGCGGAAAGCATTCGTTCGGCACGTCGGCGTAGCGGGGGTTCTTGCGGTCTAGCCGCGGGTCGTCCTCTTCCAGTGCAGGCGGCGGCGTGTCGTAGGAGCGGCGCCATGCCAGCACCTGTTCCTCGCCGAAGCGCTGCGCCGTCTGCGCCTTGTCCAGACCCTGCAGCGCACCATAGTGGCGCTCGTTCAGGCGCCAGGTCGGGCGGATCGGAATCCACATCAGGTTCATCTGTTCGAGCGCAACATACAGCGTCTTGTTGGCGCGCTTGAGCACCGACGTGAATGCCACATCGAAGCGGTAGGACTCGCGGGCGAGCAGGCGGCCGGCTTCGCGCGCCTCGATTTCGCCCTTTTCGGTCAGACCGACGTCGGTCCAGCCGGTAAAACGGTTTTCCTTGTTCCAGACGGATTCGCCATGGCGCAACAGAACGAGCTTGTACATGAGGTGGGATCTGTAGGGTGGGATCGGGTCGGGCGCGGCATCTAGCGGCGGAGAGTTGCGCTACTGATTCGTGGTCTGTAGGTGAGCCGCGCGCGCTTGGGCTAAAATCGGCATTTTCCCAGAAAAAGCATTTCGCGGTCCGGTAAAAAATCGACATACCTGCGCGTTTCGACGCGTATCAAATGGTCGGACGCTTCCGAACGACGGCCCGCTAACCCGGGCACGCGATTTCATCCCGACCCCTACACTGGCTGCTCTCAGACTCCATGGACTTCGTAACGACCAACTACATCTGGGCCATCACCGCTTTCATGAGTGGTGCCGGGCTCATCTTCCTGACCATACGCCAGAAGGTGTCGGGCCCGCGCCTGTCACCGGCCCAGGCCACGCAGCTGATCAATCGCGAAGACGCGCAGGTGATCGACGTGCGTGATCAGGCGGAATGGTCCAAGGGCCACATCAATGGCGCGCGGCACATCCCGGCGGGCGAAATCCCGAAACGGCTGGGTGAGCTGGAAAAGTTCAGGCAGCGGCCGCTGATCGTCGTCTGCGCCAGCGGCCAGCGCTCGGCGAGTGCGTGCTCCGCGCTTCGCAAGGCGGGTTTCGAGAAGGTTTTCGCGCTGGACGGCGGGATCGGCGCCTGGGAACAGGCCGGTCTGCCGCTGACAAAGAAGTGATGCCATGGCACGCGTGCTGATGTATACAAGCGGCTTTTGTCCGTATTGCTCGCAGGCCGAACGCCTGCTGACGAGCAAGGGTGTGACCGACATCGAGAAGGTGCGCATCGACATCGATACGGATCGCCGTTCCGAAATGATGGAGCGAACCGGCCGGCGCACCGTGCCACAGATCTACATTGGCGATTACCACGTGGGCGGGTGCGATGATCTGCAGGCACTCGACCGCGAAGGCAAGTTAGACCCCCTGCTGCAGGCGTGAGCCGGTTTTTGCAGCCTTAACCCCCAACCGAGAAGCGAAAAATGGCCGAAGAAGCAGTGCAACCCCAACAGCCCACGGGCCCGGTGTTTTCCATCGAGAAGATCTACGTCAAGGACCTGTCGCTCGAAGTCCCGAACGCGCCGGAAATTTTCCTGACCCGCGAAAACCCGACCGTGCAGATCCAGCTGCAGACCGAGGGCAAGGCCGTGCAGGAAGGCGTGTTCAACGTGACGCTGACCGTCACCGTCACCGCCAAGCTTGAAGAGAAGACGATGTTCCTGGTTGAAGTCCGTCAGGCCGGCATCTTCCAGATCCGCAACGTCCCGGCCGAAGACATCCAGCCGATCCTCGGCATCGCCTGCCCGACCATCCTCTTCCCGTACGCCCGTGAAAGCGTGTCGGATGCAGTCAATCGCGCCGGCTTCCCGCCGGTCGTGCTGGCACCGGTCAATTTTGAATCGATCTACCAGCAACGCATGCAGCAGCCGCCCGAAGGCCAGAACGGCGCCACGGTGCAGTGATGAAGCAGGCCGCGTGTGCGGCACTGGTCGCCCTCGTCTGTCCGCCTGTCGTGCAGGCGGCGGGCGTCGAGTACCGGTCGTTGTCGGACGTTGCGGTCATGTACGACGCGCCGTCGCGGCAGGCGCGTCAGCAGTTCGTCATCGCACGCCACACGCCGGTCGAGGTGGTGCGCAGCCAGACCGGATGGGTCAAGGTGCGCGAGCCGGGCGGCATGCTGGCCTGGGTCGAGGCGGCTTCGCTGGCACCTGCACGCATGGTGATTGTCACCGCCGAGCGCGCGCGCGTCCTGGTCCGTGCAGAAGACGACGCACCGCTGGTGTTCGAAGCGGAACGCCGCGTACTGCTCGAACCACTGACCGAAGCGGCGCCCGCAGGCTGGGCGAAGGTGAAGCATCGTGACGGCCAGAGCGGTTTCGTGCGCATCTCCCAGGTCTGGGGGCTGTGAGCCGGGTTTCGCCGAAATGAAGCTGTGCGTGATGGGCGCCGGCGCCTGGGGTACGGCGCTTGCTGTCGCCTATGCGCCGGATCACGACGTGACGCTGTGGACACGCGATGCTGACCATGCGCGGTCGCTGCACAGTACGCGTTGCAACGAACGTTATCTGCCCGGCATTGCGCTGCCGCCGGGCATTGCGGTGTCGTCCGACGCTGCGTCTGCGCTGAACGGCTGTGATCTGGCGCTGATCGCGACGCCGATCGCCGGCCTGCGTGCAGCGCTCGAAGCGGTTGCGCGCAGCAGCGTGTCCGCCGTCCTGTGGGCCTGCAAGGGGTTCGAACGCGGCAGCGGTCTGCTGCCGCACCAAGTTGCGCGGGACATCCTGCCGGCGCACATTTCGCGCGGCGCCTTCAGCGGGCCCAGTTTTGCGATCGAGGTGGCACGCGGCCTGCCGACTGCGATCACCGTGGCGAGCGACGACATCGCGTTCGCGAGCTGGCTGGTCGCCTCGCTGCACAGTCCCCGGCTGCGGCTGTATGCCAACGACGACCTGATCGGCGTCGAGGTCGGTGGCGCAGTCAAGAACGTCATGGCGATCGCCACCGGAGTGTGCGATGGGCTCGGATTCGGCATGAACGCGCGGGCCGCGCTGATCACCCGCGGTCTGGCCGAAATCGCCCGCCTGGGCGTGGCGCTTGGCGGCCGCAGCCAGACCTTCATGGGACTGGCCGGCATGGGCGACCTCATCCTCACCTGCACCGGCGATCTGTCACGCAACCGGCGCGTCGGCCTGTTGCTGGCCGAAGGGCGTTCGCTGGATGAGGTATTGACCACGCTGGGTCATGTGGCAGAAGGGGTGCCGACCGCACGCGAGGCGGCCGCGCTGGCCGAGCGCATGCAGGTCGACATGCCGATCACGCAGGCGGTGGCGGCGGTGCTCGACGGGCGGCTGGCTGCAGCCGACGCAGTGGAAAACCTGTTGTCGCGTGATCCGAAAGCGGAAACGCCGCCGCTGTAGCCTCGTTCACGGCGTCGCCGCGCCAGCGAAGTCGGTTTGGCGCCATGCTTCATAGGCGACGATGGCCACCGAATTGCTCAGATTCAGGCTGCGGCTTTCCGGCTGCATCGGGATTCGCAGTCGCTGTGCCACCGGCACAGTGTCGAGCAGCGCGCCGGGCAGACCGGCGGTTTCCTGACCGAACAGGAAAATGTCGCCGGAGCGATAGTGCGGCGCCGTATGTGCCGTGCGCCCGCGCGTGCTCAGGGCATAAAGCCGCGGATCGTCGGGCTGCAGCGCCAGTTCGTCCGACAGCGCGGCCCAATCCTCATGCACCGTCACATTCACCAGGTCGCGGTAGTCCATGCCGGCACGCGCGAGGTGCTTGTCGGTGATTTCGAAGCCGAGCGGCTTCACCAGATGCAGCCTGAACCCGCCGTTGGCGCACAGCCGCATCACGTTGCCGGTGTTGGGTGGTATTTCGGGCTGGTACAGGACGATGTGGAACATGGGCGCGCGCCGGGTCGGGGAACGCGATTGTGCCGTGGCGGGGCGGGTGAAGCTACTTCCCGCGCAGCCGTGGCGTGCGCGCCAGCACCAGATTGGTCACCGTCAGCGCGCCGGCTGCCTTCAGCATGCGTGCCACCTCGTGCAGGCTCGCGCCGGTGGTCAGCACGTCATCCAGCACTGCGACATGCCGGCCCGCCACCTCGGTGCGCACCGCAAATGCGCCGCGCACGTTGCGCCGTCGCTGCGACCACGCGAGATCGCGCTGCGGCGGCGTGTCGTAGAGGCGCACCAGACCGAAGGCATCGAAGTTCAGCTGGCCGAGCCGACCGAGCGCGCGGCCGATCTCGACCGACTGGTTGAAGCCGCGCTCGCGCAGACGGTTCGGGTGTAACGGCATGGCCAGCAGCAGATCACAGGGCGGCAGGCCGAGCGCGTGCAGCTCGTGCGCGAACCAGATGGCCAATGGCAGGCGGGCGCGGAACTTCAGCTCATGGATCAACTGGTCGGCAGGTTCCGCGTACGCCCAGACAGCCAGCGTCGCGTCGAAGGCCGGCGGATGCTTCAGGCAGCGGCCGCACACGTCGGCGGTTGGAACCGGCAGCGCGCAGATCGGGCAATGCGCCGCGGGCAGACGCGGCAACTCGTCATGGCATCCGGCGCACAACAGCGCATCGCCCGATGGCAGGCCGCACAGTCGGCAGTCCTGCGGCATCAATCGTCTGCGCACGGCCTGCGCAGCGGCGATTACGCGGTGCAACATGGGCAGGCCGTTTTCGCGGAAAATGCGGGCTTCGCCGTTTCGGCGCCGATGCGCCCGCCAGACTTCACATCATGCATACCCAGGTCATCCATCTTCCGCCGTCCTCCCGTTCGCAAGTGCCCCAGCGCTGGACCACCGAACAGGTCGAGGCGCTGTTCGCGCTGCCTTTCGCCGATCTGATGTTCCGAGCGCAGCAGGTGCATCGCGAGCATTTTGATCCCAATGCCATACAACGATCCACCCTGCTGTCGATCAAGACCGGCGGCTGCCCGGAAGACTGCGGCTATTGCCCGCAGTCGGTGCGCCACGACACCGGCGTCACCAGCCAGGACCTGCTGCCGGTCGAAGAGGTGCTGGCGGCTGCCCGCGCCGCGCGCGATGCCGGTGCGACGCGCTTCTGCATGGGCGCCGCCTGGCGCGGCCCGAAGGACCGCGATGTCGAAGCGGTGGCTGAAATGATTTCGGCGGTGAAGGGGCTGGGTCTGGAAACGTGCGCCACGCTGGGCATGCTGCGCGAAGGTCAGGCCGAAACGCTGAAGAAGGCGGGGCTGGATTACTACAATCACAACATCGACACCGCTCCGGAGTTCTACGGCGACGTCATCGGTACGCGCACTCAGGAAGACCGCTTCGACACGCTGGAAGCGGTGCGCGAAGCCGGCATGAACGTGTGCTGCGGCGGCATTGTCGGCATGGGCGAATCGCGCCGTGGCCGTGCCGGCTTGATCGCCACGCTGGCCAGCATGGATACACCGCCCGAATCGGTGCCGATCAACAACCTGGTCAAGGTCGAAGGCACGCCGCTGGCCGATACGCCGGATCTTGATCCGTTCGAATTCGTGCGTACCATCGCCTGCGCCCGCATCACGATGCCGAAGAGTCACGTCCGCCTGTCGGCCGGGCGCGAAGCGATGAACGACCAGATGCAGGCGCTGTGCTTTCTGGCCGGTGCCAATTCCATCTTCTACGGCGACAGGCTGCTGACCACCGGCAACCCGCAGGCCGACAACGACCGCCGGCTGCTGGAGCGGCTGGGCATCCAGTCGGTCTGAGCGCGGAGCGCACGACCATCGCCGCTGCGGTTCCGCCCGACCTCGCACTCGATGCGCGCGCGGTGGCGCGCGGCTTCGAGCGTGCCGCCGCGCGTTTCGACGACGCGGCGGTGCTGCATCGCGAAGTGGCCCGGCGCATGGCCGAGCGGCTTGACATGGTCATGTTGAAGCCGGCCCGCCTGCTCGATCTGGGCTGCGGCAGCGGCGCCGATCTGCAGCCGCTGCGCGCCCGCTACCCCGACATGCAGATGATCGGCGTCGACCGTTCGGCCGCCATGCTCGCGCGGGCAGCGACCCGCACACCGCGCTGGCGGCGCTGGCTGCCCGGGGTGCTGGGCGGCAGCCAGACCGCGCTGGTGCGTGCCGACATCGCGCGCCTGCCGATTGCGCCGCGCAGCATCGACATGGTGTGGTCCAACATGGCGCTGCACTGGCAGGCGGACCTGCCGGCGACACTGCGCGAAGTGCAGCGCTGCGTGCGCGTCGACGGGCTGTTCATGTTTTCCATGCTCGGCCCGGACACGCTGCGCGAACTGCGTGGCGCGCTGGCCGAAGCCGGACTGCCGTTGCGCGCACATCGATTCATCGACATGCACGATGTCGGCGACATGCTGGTCGAGTCGGGCTTCGCCGAACCGGTGATGGACATGGAGCACATCACGCTGACCTTCGACACGCCGACCGCGCTGTACCGCGATCTGGCCGATACCGGCGGCCACTGCGCATTGGCCGCACGGCCGCGCGGACTGCTGACGCCGCGTGCCCGTGCGCGGCTCGATGACGCGCTGTTGCGGCTGCGCGACGACGGCCGCCTGCCGGCAACGATGGAGATCATCTACGGCCACGCCTGGCGCGGCGAGCCGCGCCAGACCGAAGACGGCCGCGCGATCATCCAGTTCGAACGCGGCCGCCGGCTATGAAGCGCAAGGACGCCGTGCGGGTCAGCGCCAAGGGACGCAGCCTGAAGCCGCGCAACCCGCTGGCCACTGCGGCGCTGATGAAAAAGGGCGGCGAGCACGCCCGGCAAGACAAGAAGGCCAGCCGCGCGCGGCTCAAATCCGGTCTGCGCAAGACGACGGACGGCGACTGACGATGTCGCCATCGGCCCGGCTCACGCTGCTGATGCGCGTCGCCGAGGCGCTGGGGTCTGTCCGCGTTTAATCGCGGCCCGCGCGCGATTCAGTTTCAATTGACCCTGGTATTTTCGGTAACGAAATGGCCGGCCGTGTCGGGCGTCGGCGCGGGGTCGTCGATATGAGGGTTACCTCGGGCCTGCTGTGCCTGGCTGGCCGGAGCTGTACAACACGGCAGTCATGGCTGATTCGGCCTCGCTGACCGCCGGCCTGGTGCATGCTGCGCCGGCGGCACGGCGCGCTGCGGCGATGGCGCTGTATTCGCTCGGCGGCTTCGGCGCCGGCTTCATCGCGCCGCGGGTGTTCGGTGGCGTGCTCGACATGACCGGGGGTATCTCTTCCCCTGTGGCATGGACCTTCGCCTGCGGCACGCTGGGCGTCGGTTGCCTGCTGGGGGCGCTGTCGGCGCTGCGTCGCCCGGGCGCTGCGGCATAGTCCGTTCAGACCATGCCGCAGGGTTTTCGCGGCCACAGTCCGGTCATCTTCGCGCCCTAACCTCCGGCTCACACAGTCGGGTGCCGCTGCGCGCCCGCCGTCTGACAACGATTCCGGAGATGTCCCATGAACGCCACCCTCGTCGTGCGCAAGCACACGCTTGCCATCCTGATTTCGTCGCTGTTCGCCGGCCCGGCGCTGGCCGAAGGTCTCACGCTGCTGCATGTCGGTGACCAGGAGTCCTGGCTGCTGTCGGCGCAGGGCAACCTGCGTGACAACGCCTCGCAGGCCGTGTCGTTCTACGGCGGCGTCGACCGCCTCGCCAGCGTCATGTTCGCCGCCGAGTCGGCCGCCGAACTGGCCGGCAACACGGTGTTCAAGCTCAACGCGGGTGACGCCTTCCTGCCCGGGCCCCGCCTGAACGCCAGCTTCGCCAATCTGGGCTCGGCCTACATCGATGGCGGTCAGGATTTCTACGACGCCATCGCGATGCGCCACATCGGCTTCGATGCGGCCGTGTTCGGCAATCATGAATTCGATCTCGGCCCGGACGTCGCGGCGCGCTTCGCCCAGGTTTCAGGCACCACCTACCTGTCGTCCAACCTCAACTTCAGCGCCACGCCCGCATTCGCGTCGCTCGCCGCGACCGGCACGGTCGCGCCCTACACGCTGCTGAGCACGAATGGCGGCAACAAGGTTGCGGTGGTCGGTGTCACGACACCGCGGCTGCCGAACATCAGTTCGCCGGGTGCGGTGAATCTGACCGGGGGCTGGAGCGCAGGCAATACCGAGACGCAGAACCTGCAGGCGCTGGTGCCTTTCGTACAGCAGCAGATCGATGCCGCGCGCGCAGAAGGTGCAGGCAGCGTCATCGTGATCAGCCACCTGCAGAACGCCGCCAACGAGCGCGACGTGCTGATCCCCGGTCTGCGCGGCGTCGATGTCGTGCTGTCCGGCGGCGGCCACGAATTGATGGCCGATGCCGACGATGTGCTGATTCCGAACGATGTGCGCGCCATCACCGGCTTGCCGCAGATGATCGCGGATGCCGATGGCAAAGGCGTGGCCATGGTGACCTCGAACTTCGGCAACCGTTACGTCGGAGAACTGAACCTCACGCTGCACGACACGACCGGTGTCGTGACCGCGATCAACGGCGCCAATCTGTACCGCGTGTCCGGCGCTCAGACCGATGCAGTCGTGGGCGACAGCTTCCTGAAGACCGCGGTGGTCGATCCGGTCCAGATGTACGTCAATGATCTCAATGCGACCGTGATCGGGACGTCGGACGTGTTCCTGAACGGAGCACGCGGCGCGGCGGGTACGCCCGGCAGCTTCCAGGCAGGTGTGCGCAATGCGGAAACGAATCTGGGCAATCTGGTTGCCGATGCCATGCGTCATGCCGGCGGCACCGACATCGCGATCCAGAACGGCGGCGGCATCCGTACTTCGATCAGCGTCGGCAACGTCAGCGTGGGCAACACGTTTGACGTGCTGCCCTTCACCAATCTGGTCGATGTCGCACCGAGCGTCGATGCGGAGCAGCTGAAGACCATCATGGAGCATTCGGTTGCCAACGCATCGGCCAGCGGCAGTGCTGACGGCCGCTTTGCCCAGGTGTCCGGCATGCGTGTCGTGTATGACACGACGCGGGCGTCGGGCGACCGCATCGTCAGCATCGTGCTCGATGACGGCACCGTGCTGGTGCAGAACGGTGAAGTCGTGGAAGGCGCACGCAGCTTCTCGCTGACCACGATCGACTTCACCGCCAACGGTGGCGACGGTTACCCGTTCGCGGCTGCCGGCATCGAATTCGAGAATGCCGTCAGTTCGATCACCTACCAGCAGGCGCTGCAGGAATACATCACCGACGCAATCTCGGAAGGCGGTCTGGGCGGCGTCATCAGTGCCAGCCGCTACGGCGTCGCCGATCCGCTCGACCCGGCAGGTCGCCTGGTCGACCTGGCGATCTCGCCGGTGCCGGAAGCCGATACATGGGCCATGCTGCTGGCCGGCCTGGGCCTGCTCGGCGTGTTTGCCCGCCGCCGCAACGCCGTCGCTGTCTGATTCAGCCTCCCGGCCCGTCCGCTATCGCCGGCGGGCCGCTTCGATTACCCTGCCCGTCTTGCTGGAAACTCAAATGTCATCAAACGACCGCATCGTTTCGCCCCGACTTGCCCTGACGCTGGCCATCGTCGGTCTGTTCGCCTCGGCTGCGCAGGCCGACAACACACCGCAAACCCTGCCGTTTGCGCAGGACTGGACGAACATCGGCCTGATCACGGCCAATGACAACTGGAGCGGCGTGCCCGGCATCACCGGCTACCGCGGCGATGAGCTGACCAGCGCAACCGGCGTCGATCCGCAGACCATCACGGCCGATGGCACCACGTCGCCGGTCGACGTGAATGCCAACCAGACCAATCCGAACACCTTCAGTACCGGTGGCGTCACCGAGTTCCACCTGACCGATCCGGTCGTCGCACTGACCGGCTCCGGCACCGCCGATGCGCCGTTCATCCTGCTGTCGCTGAACACCACCGGCCACAGCGGCATCGTCGTGCGCTATGACCTGCGCGATCTCGACGGCTCGGCCGACAACGCACAACAGCAAGTGGCACTGCAGTACCGCATCGGCGCCAGCGGCAGCTTCATCAATGTGCCGGAAGGCTATGTTGCCGACGCCACCGAAGGTCCGTCGCTGGCTGTCAAGGTAACGCCGGTGCAGGTGACGCTGCCGGCCGCCGCCGACAACCAGCCGCTGCTGCAACTGCGCGTGATCACGACCAACGCGCCGGGCAACGACGAGTGGGTCGGCATCGACAATATTTCGGTGCAGGGTGGTGGCACGGGGGCGGTGAATCAACCCATCGTGACCACCTGCCCGGCGCTTGCGATTCAGGCCGGCGAAGCAGGCAGCGTGATGGTGGCTGCCAGCGACGCCGACAGCGTCGTCGAGGCTTTCTCGCTGACCGGTGCGCTGCCGGATGGCGTGACGGTCGACGGTTTCGCACCGGCGACCGCCGACGGCGGCAGCGCGTCGGCGCAGGTCAGCGTTGCGGCGGGTACCGCATCCGGCCAGTACAGCATCGGTCTGCGTTTTACGAACAACGAGGCGCAGGAAGGAACGTGCAGTGTCGATATCACGGTCGCTGCGCCGGCCGCCATCGTGCCCATCCCGGCGATCCAGGGCAGCGGTGACGCCAGCCCGCTGAACGGTCAGGTCGTCACTACCGAGGGCGTGGTCAGTGCCGTGTTCCCCGGACTGTCGGGTTACACCTTGCAGGACGCATCAGGCGACGGCGACGTCAGCACGTCAGATGGCATTTTCGTGTATGCCCCGGGCAACACGGCAATCGTTGGTCAGCGGCTGCGTCTGACGGCGAGTGTCACCGAATTCAACACGGTGACCCAGCTCACGTCGCCGAGCGCCATACAGGTGCTGGGTAGCGGCGTGTCGATCACGCCAACCGACATCGTGCTGCCGGAAGCATTCGAGGGCGAACTCGAGCGCTACGAAGGCATGCTGGTCCGTATCGTGTCGCCGCTCACCGTGTCGCAGAATTACTTCCAGGGCCGCTACGGTCAGGTCACGCTGTCGGCCGAAGGCCGCCTGGAAATCCCGACCAACCGCCACCCGGCCGGCAGCGCGGAGGCGCTGGCGCTGCGCGACGAGAATGCACGTCGCCGCATCGTGCTCGACGACGGCAGGACTGCGCAGAACCCGAATCCCATCCCCTTCATCGGCGCCGACAACACGCTGCGCGCCGGCGACACCGTGGAAATGCTGACTGGCGTGATCGATCATGGCCTGATCACCGCGTCGAGTACCGGGCCGCGCGACTACAAGATCCATCCGGCCGTCGAACCCGTATTCGAGCGGACACACCCCCGTACTGCTTTCCCCGAGCCGGTTGGCGGCAATGTGAAGGTGGCCAGCTTCAATGTGCTGAACTACTTCAGCACGATCGACCAGGCCGGTGCTTCGTGCTTCCCGACCGGCACGCGCAGCGATTGCCGCGGCGCCGACAGCGCACTCGAATTCACCCGTCAGCGCGACAAGATCGTCGCCGCGCTGCGGGCGATGGATGCCGATGTGGTCGGCCTGATCGAAATCGAGAACAACGGTCAGGGCGCGGTGAACGATCTGGTGGCCGCGCTGAACGCAGCCTACGGCGCCAATGTGTATGCCGCGGTCGGTCTGCCGGTCGGCGGAAGCGGTACCGACGCCATCCGTCAGGCCATGATTTACAAGCCGACGAAGGTCACACCGGTCGGCAGCGCGGTCAGCGACACGGCGACGGTCCACAGCCGCCCGCCGCTGGCGCAGACCTTCGCCGCGGCCAACGGCGAGCGCTTCACCGTCGTCGTCAATCATTTCAAGTCGAAGGGCTGCGGCGACGCCGCCGGGGCCGAAGCCGATCAGGGTGACGGTCAGGGTTGCTGGAATCCGCTGCGCGTGCAGCAGGCGGCAGCGCTGCAGACCTTCATCCAGCAATTGCCCGGTCAAGGTGGCGCCGCCGACATGCTGGTCATCGGCGACCTGAACGCGTATGCGAAGGAAGATCCCATCCTTGCGCTGACCTCGGCCGGTCTGACCGATCTTGCTGCAGGTATCGAGCTCAACTACACCTACACCTTCGACGGTGAAAGTGGCGCGCTCGACCATGCGCTGGCCAGCGCCGCGCTGGCCGGCAAGGTAAGTGGCGTCACGCAGTGGCACATCAATACCGACGAGCCATTCGTGATCGACTACAACACCGAGTTCAAGCCGCAGGACCTGTACGCGCCGACCGCCTTCCGCTCGTCGGACCACGATCCGGTCATCATCGGTCTGAACCTGCTGCGCACGATCAACGGCGGCGCCGGTCGCGACACGCTGACCGGCACACCGGGCGATGACGTCATCACCGGCGGCGAAGGCGCAGACCTGCTGACTGGCGGCGGCGGTGCGGACACCTTCGTCTATCAGAGCGTACGCGACGCGCTCGACACCATCACCGACTTCGACCCGCAGCAGGACAGGCTGGATGTGCGCCTGCTGCTGGCCGGCGTCACGACCGGCAGCGACCCGCTGACCAGCGGCCACATCAGCTTGCGTCAGAGCGGTGCGAACACGATGGTGCTGTTCGACGCCGATGGGTCTGCCGGTCGCGCCGCTGCCCGTCCGCTGGTGATCCTGCGCAACGTGCTGCCCGCCCAGCTGGGCAGCGCCACCTTCCTCTACTGAACACCGACTTTCCGGAGATTCGAACATGACCTTCAAACCCCTCGCCGCCGCAGCGCTGATTGCTTCGCTGTTCGCCACCGCTGCGCACGCCAACGTGAGCTTCAGCGAAGACTTCAACAGCGGTTACGTCGCCAACTGGCAGACCGCCGGCGACGTGTCCGCACAGGACAATTCGGGCGACACCTACATCGCCCTGACAACGGCATCGCTGACGTTCGAGGATGACTTCCCGCTGCCGGCCGGCTCGTTCAATCTGAGCGGTGTGGCAGCGGTCGAAACCGGCCTCGCGCTCGAAACGGCGATCGGTGCGCAGCCCGGCGCCTTTGATAGTGGCGACGACTTCACTTATGAAGGCTCGGCCATCTGGCGCACCGTGAACGTGAATGTCGGTGACATCCTGCGGTTTGACTGGCTGCTGGCCACCAACGAAGTCGGCGCCGAAGCACGGCCGGACTTTGCCTTCCTGTCGGTCGACGGCGACATCACGCGCATCGCCTCGGTCGCTGACGCAACGTCGGCGCCGATCCTCGATTTTCTGGCCGACACCGGCATCCGCAGCTTCGAATATGTATTTACGCGCGGCGGTGCGGTACAGCTGGCGTTCGGAGTCGTCGATGTGGGCGACTTCGGCGTGACGACCGCACTGGCGATCGACAATGTGAACATCACTGCCGTGCCGGAACCGGAAAGCTGGGCGCTGATGCTCGCTGGCCTGATCGGTGTGGCGGGTGCCGCCCGTCGCGCGCGTCGCTGATCGACGCCCCTCGCGCCCCTACGCCGTCTGCGCCGCCACGTGCGCGCGCAGACGGCGGGCGTGCCACAGGCGCATACCGAACAGCAGCGTCAGGATGGCTGCATAGAGTATCGGTTCGGTGAGGTCCTTCTTCACCAGCCACCAGTAGTGCGCCACACCGAGTACGCCAACTGCATAGACAAGTTTGTGCAGCCGCTGCCAGGCCCGGCCGCCGAGGCGGCGCACCATGCCGTGGGTCGAGGTGAGGGCGAGCGGCAGCATCAGCACGAAAGCCGCGAAGCCAATCGTCACGAAGGGACGCTTGATGATGTCCTTGACGATGCCCTCGATGTCGAAGAACTGGTCCAGCCACACATAGGTGAGCAGGTGCAGGCAGGCGTAGAAGAACGCGTACAGGCCGAGCAAGCGGCGCAGGCGCACCAGCCAGTGCCAGTCGGTGATCTGACGCAACGGCGTCACGGCGAGCGTAACCAGCAGCAGGCGCAACGTCCAGTCGCCGGTGGCGCGCGTAATGTGTTCGATCGGATTGGCGCCCAGCCGGTCGGCATATGCGCAGAATGCCAGCCATATCAGCGGCACCAGACAAGCGAGCCAGACGGTACGCCACAGCCAGCGGAATACGGTGGCACCCGGTGTCCAGGCGCGCGCGGTGCGGCCCGGGGGCGGTGCGGTCGAGGCGCGTGCCTGCACCTCAGTAGTACTTCCTCAGGTCCATGCCGGCGTAGAGCGACGCAACCTGATCGCCGTAGCCATTGAACACCAGCGTCTTGCGCTTCGAAAACTCACCGATGCGCCGTTCGCGCCCCTGACTCCAGCGCGGATGATCGACGTCCGGATTCACATTCGAATAGAAGCCGTATTCGCGACCGGCGGCACGCGACCATGCGCTCAGCGGCTCCTTGTCGGTGAAGCGGATCTTGACGATTGATTTCGCGCTCTTGAAGCCATACTTCCATGGCACGACCAGCCGGATCGGTGCGCCGTTCTGGTTCGGCAGCATTTCGCCATACAGGCCAACAGCCATGATGGAGAGCGGATGCATGGCTTCGTCCAGCCGCAGCCCTTCGACATACGGCCATTCGAGCACTGCACTGCGCACGCCGGGCATGGTTTTCGGGTCGGCAAGCGTGGTGAATTCGACGTATTTCGCGCTGCCCAGCGGCTCCACCTGTCTGAGCAGCACTGACAGCGGAATGCCGACCCAGGGTACGACCATCGACCACGCTTCGACACAGCGCAGCCGGTAGATGCGCTCCTCCAGCGGCGCCAGCTTCAGCACCTCCTCGATGCCCAGCGTCTTCGGCTTCTGCACCAGGCCCTCGATGCTCACCGTCCACGGCCGGGTGACCATGCGATGGGCGTTCTTCGAAGGGTCACCCTTATCGGTGCCGAACTCGTAGAAATTGCAATAGCTGGTGATGTCGTCGTAATCGTTCAGTTTTTCGTCGGTCGAGAAGGGGCTTTTCGCCAGTGGCCCGAGTTTCTCGCCGCGCTTGCCCTGCGCGCCTGCGATCTCCGGCAGGCCGCCGAGCAGCGCAGCACCGGCGCCCAGTCCGGCTGCGCGGATGAAGTCCCGGCGGGTGTCGAACAGTGCGCGCGGCGTGATGTCGGACGACACGATGTCGGCCGGGCGTTTGATCAGCATGGTGAAGCTCCTCGTTGTACGCTGCAGGGGGTCAGAACAGTGCTGACCGGCCGCATTGGCGCGACCTTACCTCTCTGACTGCAGATGAACCGAAAGATCTTTCCCGAACTGCTCGACCTGCTGATGTGCGAGGCGCCGCAGCCCAAGTGCGCTGGAGTCGCATCACTGTGGGCAGACTGGCAGGCGGGTGTGGTTTTCGATCGTGCGGCAGCGCTTCCGCATGCCATCGACGAACCCGGGCGCCCGGTGCGGCCCGAACTGGTCGAGCCTTCGGCGCTGCGCCCCCGCAAGGTCGGCACGCGTGAAGGCCATGCGGCGATGATTCATGCGATCTGCCACATTGAATTCACCGCGATCAATCTTGCACTCGACGCTGCCTGGCGCTTCCGTGACCTGCCGGACGCCTACCTGGCCGACTGGCTGCGCGTGGCGGCCGACGAGGCGCGCCACTTCGGTCTGCTGCGCGCCCATCTGCAGACGCTGGGTCATGACTACGGCGACTTTCCGGCGCACGCCGGCTTGTGGGACATGGCGCGACGCACCGCCGATGACGCGCTGACCCGTATGGCGCTGGTGCCGCGCGTGCTCGAAGCGCGCGGGCTGGATGCCACGCCGCCCATCATGGACAAGCTGCGCACCATCGGCGATGCGCCGGCGCTAGCCATTCTCGACGTCATCCTGAGTGACGAAATCACCCATGTCGCCATCGGTGACCGCTGGTTCCGTCATCTTTGCGCGCAGCGCGGACTGGCGCCAGAAGCCACCTTCCTCCAGCTGTTCAATGCCTTCAATGCGCCGCGCCTGCAGCCCCCCGTCAACGAAAAAGCCCGCCTGGCGGCGGGCTTTTCGGCCAGCGAGATCGCGGGTCTGAGCGTTCAGCGAAGGCCGGCGACGTAGTCGGACACGGCCTTGATTTCCGCATCGGTCATCTTGATCGCCACACCACGCATCATCTTGGCCGGATCATTCGCGCGCTCTGCAACGCGGAAGTACTTCAATTGCGTCTCGGTGTACTCGGCATGCTGGCCCGCGATGCGCGGGTACTGTGCGGGCATGCCGGCACCGGTTGGGCCGTGACAGCCGGCACAGGCGGGCAGACCCTTTTCGAGATCGCCGCCGCGCCACAGGCGCTGACCGAGTTCAATGCTTTCGCGATTGCCCTTGGCTTTTTCCTGCGTCTGGGTCTGACTCGCGTAGTAGGCCGAAACATTGCGCATGTCCGCTTCCGACAGGCCGGAGGCCAGTGCGCCCATGATGGCGTTGGCGCGCTCGGGCGGCTGGCCGTCCTTGCTGCGGAAATTCATCAGCTGCTTGTAGAGATATTCCGGATGCTGGCCGGCCAGTTTGGGGTTGACCGCGATGACGCTGTTGCCGTCTGCACCATGGCAGGCCGCACACACTTGCGTCGCGACAGTCTTGCCGGCCGCAATGTCCGCTTTCGGGGCGGCTTTTTCTTCAGACGCCAGCGCGCTGGCGGAAACCAGGGTCAGAGACAGGGCAAAACCGAAAGACTTGAGCATGCGCATGACTATCCTTGAACGATGAATCCGGTCGATGGCCCGATGGATCTGTGGCCGGTTGAATAGGGTGTTACGGTAAACTCCTCATTTTACCGTGTTTTCCTGGGCGCGCGTGGCGCGTAATCGATTTGTCCTCTCTGTTCCGCGGTGCTGCATTCCACCTTTCGGTCGCCAAACCGTCCGGCCTGCCGGCGCCTGCCGGCCCGGAAATCGCCTTTGCCGGGCGTTCCAATGCCGGTAAATCGAGTGCCATCAACACCCTGGTCGGCCACACGCGTCTGGCTTTCGTCAGCAAGACGCCAGGGCGTACCCAGCTGATCAATTACTTCACGCTGGTGCGTGGCGGCTTTCTGGTCGACCTGCCCGGCTACGGCTATGCCCAGGTGCCGATCGAAGTCCGCAAGGCCTGGGCGGGACTGATCGAGCGCTACCTGAAGGAGCGCGAAAGCCTGGCCGGCCTCGTGCTCATCATGGATGCGCGTCACCCACTCACGCCTCTGGACTGGAACATGATCGAATGGTTCTCGGTGAGCGGCAAGCCCATGCATGTTTTGCTGACCAAGGCCGACAAACTCACCCGCAGCGCTCAGGCTGCGACGCTTGCCGACGTGCGCAGACAGCTGTCCGGCATGGGGGAGCAGGTCAGCGTACAACTGTTCTCCAGCCTGAAGAAGACCGGTGTCGAGGAAGCCGAGGCGGCCGTTTCACCCTGGCTGGCCTCGCACCTGCCCGATCAGGCGTCAACGACACCTGCCTGATACCTGCTGCAGCGAAACGGACCACTGCGGGACCGCAGCGCACGAACAGCCGGAGCCGAAAAGAAAAAGCCCACGGCCAAAGGGGATGGAAGCCGTGGGCTCGAAACGCCTCTTGAAGAAGCACCCGCTCAGGGAGGTGAAGCGGGTGACGGCTTGCACCGTCGCCTGCTCTGACCGGGTCGCGTCTGCGCGAGTTCCGGAATTGTTGCGTCGCCGCAGCGCGCGTTGGCCGGTGCCTGCACGCGAAGCCGGGTGCGCTCGTACTATCATCGCGGCTTTGCGTAACGGGCCACTGCGATGTCCTTTCCTCCCGCCAGCCATTTCCCGTCCACCCGCCTGCGCCGCATGCGCCGGGACGATTTCTCGCGCCGGCTCATGCGCGAAAACACGCTCACCGCAAACGATCTGATCTACCCGGTGTTCGTGCTCGATGGCCCGACGCGCAGCGAAGCCGTGGCATCGATGCCCGGCGTGAGCCGGGTCAGCGTCGATCTGCTGATGGGGGTGGCGGAACAGGCGGTGTCGCTCGGCGTGCCCGCACTGGCACTGTTCCCCGTGATCGACACCTCGCTGAAAACCGACGATGCAGCGGAAGCGTGGAATCCGGACGGGCTGGTGCCGCGCACGGTGCAGGCGCTGAAGGCGCGGTTTCCCGAGCTCGGCGTGATCACCGACGTCGCACTCGATCCCTACACCAGCCACGGTCAGGACGGTCTGATCGACGTGACCGGCTATGTGATGAACGACGAAACGCTCGAGGCACTGGCCAAACAGGCGTTGTGCCATGCGCGTGCCGGCGCCGACGTCGTCGCGCCGTCGGACATGATGGACGGGCGCATCGGCCGCATCCGCTTCGAACTCGACGCGCACCGCATGATCCATACACGCATCCTTGCCTATTCGGCCAAGTACGCATCGGCCTTCTATGGCCCGTTCCGCGATGCGGTGGGTTCGGCCGGCAACCTTGGCAAGGGCAACAAGTACACGTATCAGATGGACCCGGCGAACAGCGATGAGGCGATCCGCGAAGTGTCGCTCGACATCGCCGAAGGCGCGGACATGGTCATGGTGAAGCCCGGCATGCCGTATCTGGACATCGTGCGCCGGGTGAAATCGGAACTGGGTGTGCCGACCTATGCCTATCAGGTCAGCGGCGAGTACGCGATGTTGAAGGCCGCGGTCGCCAACGGCTGGCTGGACGAGCGCGCCACTGCGATGGAAGCGCTGCTCGCCTTCAAGCGCGCCGGCGCTGACGGCATACTGACCTATTACGCGCTGGACGCGGCGCGCTGGCTCAGGGACGCCTGACGCTGAGCAGTCGTGTGGCGTGCGGCAGCTTCAGCACCGAAGTCAGCCGCAGGTCGACGTAATTGTGGTGGCCCGCGCTGCGGTTGATCCACACGGTGCGCATGCCGAGCTGTTTCGCGGTGCGCAGATTGGCCGCAGTGTCCTCCACCATGATGCAGTCCGACGCCGTCACGTGCTGGTCGCGCAACAGGTGCAGGAAGCCGGCGAGCCGCGGCTTCGGCACGTAGCGCGAATGTTCGATGGCATGTACCGCGTCGAACAGGTGGCGCATGCCCATCACCGCCAGTACCGCTTCGGCGTAATGCGCCGGTCCGTTCGTGAATACGATCTTGCGGCCCGGCAGCCGGGTCAGCATGTGGCGCAGCGCGCGGTCGAACACCACACCGGGTCGCAGTGCCTCGACGTCGTGCGTGCCATGCAGGAAGTGCGCCGGCCGCGTGCCATGGTGGCGCATCAGGCCGAGCAGCGTGGCACCGTAACGGTGCCAATAATGCATGCGCAGCCGATCCGCTTCCGCCTGTTCGAGCTTGAGTTCCGTCATCAGCCAGGCGGTCATCGCCCGGTTCAGATGCGGAAAAATGTGCGGATTGGCGTCATGCAGTGTGTTGTCCAGATCGAAGATCCAGACCGTACGCCGCCCCGCCTGTCGACTCATTTGCTCTTGATCAGCGTGCCGACACCGTCATTGGTCAGCACTTCGAGCAGCAGCGCATTGGGCACGCGACCGTCGATGATGTGCACGCTTTTCACGCCGCTGCGCGCGGCATCGAGCGCCGAACCGATCTTGGGCAGCATGCCGCCGGACAGCGTGCCGTCCGCGATCATGGCATCGACGTCGCGCGGCGTGATGCCGGTCAGCAGATTGCCTTCCTTGTCGAGCACGCCCGGCGTATTGGTAAGCAGCACCAGTTTTTCCGCCTTCAGGATTTCAGCCAGTTTGCCGGCGACCACGTCGGCGTTGATGTTGTAGCTTTCGCCATCCGGACCGACGCCGATCGGCGCGATCACCGGGATGAAGTCGCCGCTGTCGAGAAAGTTGATGATGGTCGGGTCGATCGACACGATGTCGCCGACCAGACCGATGTCGAGCATTTCGTCCGGCTTGTCCTTGTTCGGCATCATCAGCTTGGTGGCGCGGATGAAGGACGCGTCCTGCCCGGTCAATCCGACGGCCTTGCCACCGGCCTGGTTGATCAGGTTCACGATGTCCTTGTTCACATGGCCGCCGAGCACCATTTCGACAATGTCCATCGTTTCGTCGTCAGTGACGCGCATGCCCTGCACGAAGGTGCCCTGCTTGCCGACCCGCTTCAGCAGGTCGTCGATCTGCGGTCCACCGCCATGCACCACCACCGGATTCATGCCGACCAGCTTGAGCAGCGTCACGTCGCGCGCAAAGCCGAGCTTCAGCGCCGGGTCGGTCATGGCGTTGCCGCCGTACTTGATGACGATGGTGCGGTCCTGGAAGCGCCGGATATAGGGCAGCGCCTCCGAAAGCACGGCGGCCTTGGCGTGGGGTGACAGTCCGGAAGTCAGGTCGGAAGAGTGGGGCATTTCGGGTGTCCGGCAGCTGGAGATGATGGTGGCGGATTCTAGCCGTGCACTGCACAAACAAAAAGCGGACACGCCGGGGTGTCCGCTTCCGATGCATCGCCGGTCCGATTTACTGGATGGTCAGCTTGCGCGATGCAGCCACCACCTTTTTCGGCAGGGTCAGTTCCAGTACGCCGTCACTGAAGCGGGCCTGGGCGTTCCCCTCGTCGATGTCCTGGCTGAGCTGGAAGCTGCGCGACACCTTTCCGTAGTGACGTTCCGAACGCAGCACGCGCTCGCCATCCTTGTTCTCGACCGTGCGCTTCTTCTCCGCACTGATCGACACCACCGGCCCTTCGATGTTGACCTGGATGTCGCCTTTCGCCACGCCCGGCAGATCGGCGTGCACGGTGTAGGCATCCTTGTCTTCCTTCACGTCGACCTTCAGTGCCGGAACATCCGGATTGCCGGCCATATCGACCGGCTGCAGCACGAGGCCGCGAAAGTCCTTGAACAGGTTTTCGAACGGGTCCCAACGGGTGACTTGATTCATCGCTCATCCTTTCGTATCAGACGCGGGAGCTGTCCCGCATGCCCTGAAACTAGGGGTGGCGAAAAACCATTTCAAGGCCTGTCGTCGTTCAGCCGCTTGCGCTGGGTCAACAACCGGATCGCATCGCGATTGGTCCAGGAAAACACTGCGTCGAGCGCCTCGCGCCACGGCAGCCAGCGCCAGTCGCGGTGCTCGTCGGGTGCCAGCGTGATCGGCGTGTCGCGCGGCACGCACAGGCTGAACAGGTGTTCGGTGTTGTGGGTGACGCCGGGCGGGTAGCGCTGGCGCCACATCGGGAAGATTTCGAAGCGGCTGCTGTGATGCCAGCGCTCGAACAGCGCGGCCGGGGCAACGATGCCGGTTTCTTCGGCCACTTCACGCTGTGCCGCCTCGACCAGCGATTCGCCGGCTTCGACGCTGCCGGTGACCGACTGCCAGAAGCCCGGGTGCTTCGCCCGTTCGATCAGCAGGATGTGGCCACATGCATTGTGGATCAGCACCAGGACCGACTGCGGTCGCTTCATGCGCTGGCCATGAAGGGGCGTGCCAGCGTATTCGGCTGGTCGATCAGCACCCAGAACGGCGTGCCGCGCGCGCGCCATTCGGCGGCGGCCTCGTCGAGCACGGCGACGATGGCATTGAAGTCGTCCTTGCAATGTTCGACCGGCTTCGCGCAGCCACTCAGATGCACCAGATATCCGCCGGCCGGTATCCATGACAGATCGCCGAGGCAGTCGCCCAGCGCGTCGAGGTTGTGGCCGAAGGTGGCCGGAAAGCCGAAGGTGTCGGCGAAGGCCTGGAACAGCGCAGCGCGGTCGCGCGCGTCCTTCAGGTCGAGACCGATCAGCAGCAGCCCGGCCTGATCGGCCACGCGCGCCGCGCGGGCGGCCGCAGTGGGCTGCGCGAAAAAAACGCCGCTGCGCGAGGCGTCGCGCAATCGGGCCTCCATCGACGTCGGCGGGGGCAGGGAAGACATGGTTACTCCTTGATGCGGCGGAAACTGCGGTAGTGGTCACCGGTGTAGTAATACTCGCCCGAACTGCGCACGTCGCGTTCGGCGCCCTCGCCGGCGACGATGCGTCGCGCGCCGCGATGGTTCAAGCCTGGCGTGCGCACCGTATATTCGCGGTAATAGCCGCGCTGGCGTGCGGGAAGCAGCCGTTCGCGGTTCTGGAACACCACGCCGTCACGCGAGTACGGGAAGGGACCGCCCTGCTTGATCAGAATCAGCGTGCGTGCGGTCTCCGGCGGCAGACGATCGAGTTCGACCTCGGGCAGACCGCCCGGCGGCGCGAAGCCACTGAGCAGCAACCACAGCAGCGCAAGCGCTGCGCAGCGGCCCGTACGGCGAGACAGTCCCGAGGTCATCGAGCGTGCCTACTGCGCGGCGTCCGCCTTCGCGGTGTTGCGCAGGCGGATGTGCAGGTCGCGCAACTGACGCTCATCCACCGGGCTCGGCGCCTGCGTCAGCAGACACTGCGCGCGCTGGGTCTTCGGGAAGGCGATCACGTCGCGGATCGATTCGGCGCCGGTCATCATCGTGACGATGCGGTCCAGACCGAAGGCCAGGCCACCATGCGGCGGTGCGCCGTACTTCAGCGCATCGAGCAGGAAGCCGAACTTGAGCTGTTGTTCCTCCGGCCCGATGTTCAGCGCCTCGAACACGGTTTCCTGTACGTCTGCGCGATGGATACGCACCGAGCCGCCGCCGATTTCCCAGCCGTTCAGTGCGAGGTCGTAGGCCTTGGCCAGACACTTGCCCGGATCGGTCTTCAGCAGGCCGATGTGGTCATCCTTCGGGCTGGTGAAGGGGTGGTGGCAGGCGTTCCAGCGCTGTTCGTCCTCGTCGTACTCGAACATCGGGAAGTCGATCACCCACAGCGGGCGCCATGCGTCGCCGGTAACGAACTTCTTTTCATGACCGATCTTCAGGCGCAGCGCGCCGAGCGCGTCCGACACCACCTTGCTCTTGTCGGCACCGAAGAAGATTACATCGCCACTTTGCGCGCCGGTGCGTTCCATGATCGATTGCAGCGCCGCTTCGTTCAGGTTCTTGACGATGGGCGACTGAAGGCCTTCCTCGTTCAGTTTCGTGACGTCGTTGACCTTGATGTAAGCCAGACCGCGCGCGCCGTAGATCTTGACGAACTCGGTGTAGCTGTCGATCTCGCCGCGCGACAGCGAAGCGCCGCCCGGCACGCGTAGCGCGGTAACGCGGCACGCCGGGTCATTGGCCGGGCCTGAAAACACCTTGAATGCAACGTCCTTGACCGCATCGGCGACGTCGACCAGTTCGAGCGTGACGCGCAGATCCGGCTTGTCGGAACCGAAGCGGTCCATTGCTTCTGCGTAGGTCATGCGCGGAAACGGCGACGGCAGCTCGACCGCGAGCGCTTCCTTGAAGACATAGCGGATCATCTCCTCCATCAGCGCGGTGATTTCGTGCTCGTCGAGGAAGCTGGTTTCGATATCGACCTGGGTGAATTCCGGCTGCCGGTCGGCGCGCAGGTCTTCGTCGCGGAAGCACTTGGTCAGCTGATAGTAGCGGTCGTAGCCGGCCACCATCAGCAGCTGTTTGAACAGCTGCGGCGACTGCGGCAGCGCGAAGAAGTGACCATCGTGCACGCGGCTGGGCACCAGATAGTCGCGCGCGCCTTCCGGCGTGCTCTTGGTCAGCATCGGCGTTTCGATGTCGATGAAGCCCTTTTCGTCGAGGAAGCGGCGGAAGGCCATTGCGGTCTTGTAGCGCAGCATCATGTTCTTCTGCATCGCCGGGCGGCGCAGGTCGATCACGCGGTGCGTCAGGCGCACCGTTTCCGACAGATTGTCGTCGTCGAGCGGGAAGGGCGGGGTGACCGACGGGTTAAGCACTTCGACTTCGTGCGCCAGCACTTCGATCTGGCCCGACACCAGATTGGCGTTGGTGGTGCCTTCCGGACGGCGACGCACGCGGCCGGTCACCTTCAGGCAGAACTCGTTGCGGACCGATTCGGCCACGGCAAAGGTTTGCGCGCGATCTGGGTCGCACACGATCTGCACCAGGCCTTCACGGTCGCGCAGGTCGATGAAGATGACGCCGCCGTGATCACGCCGGCGGTGCGCCCAGCCGAACAGTGTGACGGTCTGATCAAGATAGCCCGCATCGAGCAGGCCGCAGTATTGCGTACGCATGGTGTGTTTCCGGAAGAGAGTAGGGGCGCAGCCGCGCCCCGGTTTCAGTTATCGAGTGCGGGCACGACCGCCTTGTGTACCCTGGGTTTGCGGGCTGGCGGAACAACGCCCATCGACACGATGTATTTCAGCGCTTCGTCCACCGTCATGTCGAGTTCTATCGCCTCGCTGCGCGGCACCATCAGGAAGAAGCCTGAGGTCGGATTGGGCGTGGTCGGTACATAGACGCTGATGTGGTCGGTCAGGTGGTTGGCCACGTCGCCGCCCGGCTGGCCGGTCATGAAGGCGATGGTCCAGCTGCCCTGACGCGGGTACTGGATCAGCATCGCCTTGCGGAAGGCCTCGCCCGAGCTGGAAAACAGAGTGTCCGACACCTGCTTCACGCCGTTGTAGATCGACTTGACCACGGGAATGCGCGACAGCAGGCCTTCCCAGTAGCGCAGCAGGCGCTGGCCGATGATGTTGTGACCGACTACGCCACTGATCAGGATGATCAGCACCGTCAGGATGACGCCCAGACCGGGAATGTCGAACCCGAAAAGCTGCTCCGGCCGCCACTGGTAGGGCACCAGCAGCATGGTTGAATCGAGCGTGCCGAGGATCCACGCAAGCACCCAGAGGGTGATCGCGAGCGGAATCCACATCAGCAGGCCGGTGATGAAATAGCGTTTCATCAATGGCAGGCGCACGGGCCGCCACAAGCCTTCGGCGCGGCCGGACTGCTGTCGGTCGAAGCCGGTTCGGCAGAGGATCCGGATGACGCCTCCTTCGCGGCATCGGCGCCGGCTGCAGGACTGGCCGGCTTTGCGCCACCGCCCTTGAAATCGGTGGCATACCAGCCGCTGCCCTTGAGCTGGAAGCCGGCCGCGGAAAGCTGCTTGGTGAAGGTCGATGCGCCGCAGGCCGGGCAGACCGTCAGCTTTGCCTCGCTGATCTTCTGCATTACATCTTTTTCATGACCGCAGGACGAGCAGCGGTAACCGTATATCGGCATGTCAGGCTCCGGAAAACGCAGAAGTATAGATTAAGGCATTGTTGCACATGCACATTTCAGTCCATGCGCGAAGCAGATGAGGGTCGGTGCGCCGGATTCAAGGCCCCGTGCGTCTGCTCAGAAAGCACCGAGATAGGTCTGATTGATGGACTGCCCGAAAAACAGGGCCAGAACACCGGCTGCCGCCAGATAGGGGCCGAACGGGATGGGCACGTTGCGGCCGTGCGAGCGGAAGACAATCATCGCGATGCCGACGCTCGCGCCGACCAGCGACGACAGCAGGATGACCACCGGCAGCATCTGCCAGCCGAGGAACGCGCCGATGGCAGCGAGCAGCTTGAAGTCGCCGTAACCCATGCCTTCCTTGCCGGTAACCAGTTTGAAGGCCCAGTAAACCGACCACAACACGAGGTAGCCAACGATGGCGCCCGCCACCGCAGATGGAAGATCGGTGAAACCGCCCACCAGATTGAGCAGCAGCCCTGCCCAGACCAGAGGCAGGGTGATGCTGTCGGGCAGCAGCTGGGTGTCGAGATCGATGAAGGTCAGGGCGATCAGTGCCCACACGAAAGCCAATGCGCCAGCCAGCAGCAGCGTCGGGCCGAAGGTGATGGCACTGGCGGCGCTGAGCAGGCCGGTCAGGAGCTCGACCAGCGGATAACGCATGCTGATCGGCGTTCTGCAGGCGCTGCAGCGACCGCGCAGCAGGGCCCACGACAGCAGCGGGATGTTCTGCAGCGCGCTGATCGCATGGCCGCAGGACGGGCAGCGGGAACGCGGTACGGCGAGGGTAAGTGGATCAGCCGGCGCAGGCGTGTGGCCGGCAAGTTCCGCGCACTGCGCCGCCCACTCGCGTTCCATCATCAGCGGCAGACGATGGATCACCACGTTCAGGAAGCTGCCGACGGCCAGACCGATGAGGCCGCACAGCAGCGCCAGCGGCCCGGACTGGGCCAGCAGGTCGATGTTCATGAAGTGTCCTGCCTGCGCTCAGACCGACTGCGCGACCTTGAAGATCGGCAGGTACATGGCCACCACCAGGCCGCCGATGAGCGTACCCAGTACCACCATGATGATCGGCTCAAGCAGACTGGACAGCGCCTCGACCGAATCATCGACTTCCTGCTCGAAGAAGTCGGCCACCTTGGACAGCATGGCGTCGAGCTGACCCGACTCCTCGCCGATCGACGCCATCTGTACCACCATTACCGGGAACACATTCGTGTTCTGCATCGCCACCGTGAGGCTGGTACCGGTACTCACTTCGGACTGGATCTGCTTGGTCGCCATGCGGTAGATGTGATTGCCGGCGGCACCGCCGACCGAATCGAGCGCTTCGACCAGCGGCACGCCGGCCGCGAACATCGTCGACAGCGTGCGTGCCCAGCGCGCGATGGTTGCCTTGCGCACGATGTCGCCCATCACCGGCAAGCGGAGCAGCAGCCGGTCGACCGCAATCTGCAGCGGCAGCGATCGCTTGAGCATGTAGGCGAAGCTGATGAAGGCGCCGGCGGCGACGAGCGCGATGAGCCAGGAATAGGCGACAAAGGCGTCCGAGATCGCGATGACGACGAGCGTCGGTGCCGGCAGGTCGGCACCGAAGCTCGAAAACACCTTCTTGAACTCCGGAATGACGAAAATCATGATCACCGCGGTGATGATGATTGCGATACCCAGCACCGATGCCGGATAGAACATGGCCGACTTGATCTTGCCCTTGATGGCAAGGATCTTTTCTCGGTAGGTCGCAAGCCGGTCGAGCAGGCTGTCAAGAATACCGGCCTGCTCGCCGGCGGATACCAGATTGCAGAAAAGCGGGTCGAAATGCTGCGGGTACTTGCGGAAGGCCTGGTTCAGACTCGAGCCGGATTCCACTTCGAGCTTGATGTCGCCCAGCAGGCGCGACACGGCGCCATTCGCGGCGCCCTTGCCGACAATGTCGAAGGCCTGCAGCAGGGGCACGCCGGCTTTCATCATCGTGGCGAGCTGGCGGGTGAACAGTGTGATGTCCTTCTCGGTCACCTTGCCGCCGCGACCAAAGCTGCGCTTCTTGACCTTGGTGACCAGAATGCCCTGACGGCGCAGCGTGGCCTGGACCATGGCTTCGCCGCCGGCGCGCATTTCGCCGCGCACCTGCTTGCCGCTCTTGTCCTTGCCTTCCCAGTTGAATACCTGGTCCTTGGAACCGCTGTCCTTGCGTGCGGGGCGGGTTGCGGTGGCCAAATCAAGCTCCTAGCGCGGTATGACCGCTCTTGCTGGCGCGGCGGGGGTGCCGCGACCGTTCATTCATTGGTGCAGGCAAGCACTTCAGCCAGCGAGGTCACACCCTGCTTGACCTTCAGTAGCCCCGACTGTCGCAAATCCCTCACGCCGTCTCGCCGGGCCTGCTGCGCAACGTCGATCGAGTTGCCATTGGTCATGATGATATGCGCAATCTCATCGGAGATCGGCATCACCTGGTAGATGCCGACCCGGCCCTTGTAGCCGCTGTCCTTGCAGCGCTCGCAGCCGACCGGGCCGTAGGGTTGCCAGCTTCCGTCGAGCTCTTCCTCGGTGAAACCGGCTTCGAGCAGGGCTTCGACCGGAATGTCCATCGGCTGCTTGCAGGAGCATAGGCGCCGCGCCAGACGCTGCGCAGTGATCAATATGACACTCGATGCAATATTGAATGCGGCAATGCCCATGTTGCGCATTCGGTCGAGCGTGGTCGGCGCGTCGTTGGTGTGCAGCGTCGACAGCACAAGGTGACCGGTCTGGGCGGCCTTGATCGAAATTTCGGCCGTTTCGAGGTCGCGTATTTCACCGACCATGATCACGTCCGGATCCTGTCGCAGGAAGGATTTGAGCGCCGCAGCGAAGGTCAGGCCGGCTTTGTCGTTGACGTTGACCTGATTGACGCCCGGCAAGTTGATTTCGGCCGGATCTTCGGCGGTCGAAATATTTACGCCGGCCTGATTCAGGATGTTGAGGCAGGTGTAGAGCGACACTGTCTTGCCCGAACCGGTAGGGCCAGTGACCAGAATCATGCCGTACGGACGCCCGATCGCATTCATCAGCGCCGCGCGCTGCGGCGGCTCGTAACCGAGCGCATCGATGCCCAGCATGGCCGAGCTGGGATCGAGAATCCGCATGACGATCTTCTCGCCGTGCAGCGTCGGTAGTGTGCTGACCCGGAAGTCGATGGCGCGCGTCTTGGACAGTACGAATTTCATCCGGCCGTCCTGCGGCACCCGCTTCTCCGAAATGTCGAGCCGGGAAATGACCTTGATGCGCGACGCGATCTTCTCGCGCAGAACCAACGGCGGCTGGGTGATTTCGCGCAGCACGCCGTCGGTTCGATAGCGGATGCGGTAATACTTTTCGTACGGTTCGAAGTGGACGTCGGACGCCCCTTCATTGATCGCGTCGAGCAGAATCTTCTGGATGAAACGCACCACCGGTGCGTCGTCGATCTCGATTGCGCCAGTGTCGTTGCTTGCGGCCTCCTCGTCCGGCGCCATTTCGCCTTCGAAGTCGAAGTCGGCCGAAGACAGCGATTCCAGCGTCTTCTCGACCGACTCCGACATCTTGTCGACCAGCGCAAACAGCTTGTCCGTTTCCACGACGACCGGATCGACGGCCAGGCCGGTCTGGAAGCGGACTTCATCGATGGCGCGCAGATTGGAGGGGTCTGCGATCGCAACAGCCAGCCGGTTGGCGCGCTTCTTCAGCGCCAGCACGCGATGCGTGCGCATCAGCTTCATGTCGATCGCGTCGGTCGCGAACTGGTCGGGGTCGTACTGCGTCAGGTCGAGCAGCGGATAGCCGAAGGTTTCCGATGCAAACACCGCCGCATCACGTGCGGTCATCTTGCCGCTCGCCACGAGCTGGGCGACGAAACCCGCCCCCGACTGATCGCCTTCACGGGTCAGCGTGCTGGCTTCCGTCTCGGTCAGCCGGCCGTGCTGAGCCAGCGCGCGCGCCAGACCTGACAGGGAGCTTTTTGCTGTAGCGGCCATGATCGGAGTCGGAGACGTGTGTGCGAAAGTTGATAAATCGCCTTTGATGATGACGATTCAGGCTTGATCTGTAAACGGTTTCTGGCGCTTCAGCGCCGTTTCAACGTTTCGATTCGTCGACCGGTTTGAACAGGCGCACGCTGCGCACCATTCGGTCTTCGGTATGCAGTATTTCCATCGTCACATTATCGATCCGTACCGAAAGGCCGGACTCAGGGATGTCCTGCAGGTGGTCAAGCAACAGCCCGTTCAGTGTTTTCGGCCCCTGAAGCGGGAGGTTGAGCCCAAGCTTGCCATTCAGTTCGCGCAGGCTGCGGCTGCCATCGACGATGACGCTGCCGTCCTGCCAGGCCAATGAGAGCGCACTGCCCGGCTGGCCGGTGGTGAACTTGCCCACAATCTCCTCGATGATGTCCTCCAGGGTGACCAGTCCCTCGACCTCGCCGTATTCGTTCACCACCAGCGCAAGGCGCTGCCGGTTCTCCTGGAAGAACTGCAGTTGGCTGTACAGCGGCGTCGCCGACGGCACGAAGTAGGGCTTGGTCAGCAACGCACGGATTTCATCCTTGTCGAGTTCGCCCGCTGACAGCGCGCTGACAACCCGCCGCTGCGGCAACACGCCGAGCACCCGGTCCAGCTCGCCGACATAGACCGGTACCCGGCCATGGTGGCTCGTGGCAATCTGGTGCTGGATATCCGGCAGCGGCTGTTCGAGGTCAATCGCCTCGATCTGGTTGCGCGGGGTCATCACGTCCTCGACCGTCACGTCCTCCAGCTCGAACAGGTTGATCAGGATGCGCCGGTGAGCAGCGGGGATGAAATGGCCCGATTCGGTCATCAGCGCGCGCAGTTCGTCCGCCGACAGCGCATGACCTTCTTCCTGGTCGCCCGGGTTCAGGCGGGTGATGCGCAGAATGCCCGAAACGAGGAGATTGACCGACCAGATGACCGGATAGAACACCTTCAACAACGGCTTGAGCACGAACGCGACCACCGGGGCGATCGAATTGGCGTAGCCCGCGCCGACCACCTTGGGCGTGATCTCGGAAAACACCAGGATGAGGAAGGTGATCAGCAGCGTGCCGATCGCAAGTGTCAGCTCGCCTTCGCCGAACAGGCCGATCACGATCACCCCGGTCAGCGTGGCGGCTGCGGCATTGACCAGATTGTTGAACAGCAGAATGACGCCGAGCAGCTTGTCAGTCTGCGCCAGCAGGTCGAGCGCGTGTTGCGCACCGCGCGAGCCGCCTTGTGCCGCTGCCTTCAGCCGATAGCGGTTGGACGCCATCATGGCCGTTTCCGCCATCGAAAAGAAGCCGGACAACACCAGCAGAACGGCCAGTGCTATGAACTGGCTGGACAGGGGGATTGAATCCATCGCTCAGGTACGGCCGAGCACGACCTCGATCACGAAGCGTGTACCTATATAGGCGAGAAGCAGCACGAAGAAGCCGCCCAGCGTCCAGCGCAGCGCGAGCCGGCCGCGCCAGCCGCGGAAGTGCCGCCCGGCCAGCAGGATGCCGAACAGCACCCAGGACAGGATCGCGAAGAAGGTCTTGTGATTGAAGGTGAGCGGTTTGCCGAATACCTGTTCCGAAAACACGATGCCGCTGATCAGCGTTGCACTGAGCAATACGAAAGCGACCGTAATGAGCCTGAAGAGCAGCCCCTCCATTACCAGCAACGGCGGCATGTTGTCGAGCAATCGGGTCAGGCGGCCCTTGTGCAGGCTGCGCTCAACCGCCGACATCAGCATCGCGTGCAGTGCCGCCAGCGTGAACAGGCTGTATGCGGTCATCGCCATGACGAAATGGGTGCGGAACAGCAGGTTGTCGGCATTGCCGATTGCGTGACGGTCCGGCCAGATTACGGGAATCGCGGCGCAGACCGCGGCCACCGGCAACGCCAGTGTGTGCAGGCCATCCAGTCGCGACGACAGGCTTTCCACCCAGTAGAACACCAGCGCCAGCCAGGTCATCACGGCCAGCGCGTCGGCCGCACCGAAACGCATCTGGCCGTCGGGGAAAAGCTGATGCGACAGCACCACGCCGTGTACCACCAGCGCGAAGGCAAGCGCCGCGGTACGCAAACTGCTACCCGGCGCCGGCAGTGCCCGGGCCAGCATGGCGGGGCGGGTGAGCCACAGCGCCAGCGCAGCGTACAGGGCGGAGGGGAGCAGTTCGATTAGAATCATTGCTCCCAGTTTAACCCAAGGCGCAGGCTGCCCCGACATGCTAGACAACCTCACCCAACGGCTTGCCAAGGTCGTCAAGACACTGCGTGGTCAGGCTCGCCTGACCGACGAGAACATTGCAGACATGCTGCGCGAAGTGCGCATGGCCCTGCTTGAAGCCGACGTCGCTCTGCCCGTGGTCAAAGACCTGGTCGCGAAGATCCGTGAAAAGGCGGTCGGCCAGGAAGTGGTCGGTTCGCTCACGCCGGGTCAGGCGCTGATCGGCGTCGTTCATGACGAACTCACCGCGCTGATGGGTGGCGCTTCGGTCGGCCTGAACTTCGCAACCCAGCCGCCGGCAATCGTGCTGATGGCCGGCCTGCAGGGCGCTGGCAAGACGACCACGGTCGGCAAGCTGGCCAAGTGGCTCAAAGAAACGCAGAAGAAGAAGGTGCTGACCGTGTCGTGCGACGTGTATCGCCCGGCCGCCATCGAGCAGTTGCGCACCGTCACCGGTCAGGCCGGCGCCGAGTTCTTTCCGTCAACGCCGGACCAGAAACCTGTCGACATCGCCCGAGCGGCGGTTGAATTCGCAAAAACCCGCTATTTCGACGTGCTGCTGGTCGATACCGCTGGCCGGCTGGCGGTCGACCAGCCGATGATGGACGAAATCCGTGCGCTGCACGAGGCGCTCAAGCCGATCGAAACGCTGTTCGTGGTTGACGCCATGCTGGGTCAGGACGCGGTCAATACCGCCAAGGCGTTCAAGGATGCATTGCCGCTGACTGGCGTCGTGCTGACCAAGCTTGATGGCGATGCGCGCGGTGGCGCGGCGCTGTCGGTGCGCCACGTGACCGGTGCACCGCTGAAATTTGCCGGCGTGGGCGAAAAGCTGACCGGGCTGGAGGAGTTCCATCCCCAGCGCATGGCATCGCGCATTCTCGGCATGGGTGACATCCTTGGTCTGGTCGAGGACGCGCGCCGTCAGGTCGATGAGGATCAGGCGCGCGATCTGGCGCAGAAGCTCAAGAGCGGCAAGGGCTTCGATCTGAATGACTTCAAGCAGCAGATCGCACAGATGCGCAAGATGGGAGGCCTGTCGGCGCTGATGGACAAACTGCCGGCGCAGTTCGCCGGTGCCGCCCAGCAGATGCAGGGCGGGCAGGATGACAAGGCGATCCGCCGCATCGAAGGCATCATCAACTCGATGACGCCGACCGAACGTACCAAGCCGGAACTCATCAAGGCGAGCCGCAAGCGGCGCATTGCAGCGGGTTCAGGCACGTCGGTGCAGGAGGTGAACCGGTTGCTGAACCAGTTCGAACAAACACAGAAGATGATGAAGCAGTTCTCCAAGGGTGGCATGCAGAAAATGATGCGCAGCATGAAGGGCATGCTGCCGGGCATGCGCTGAGCGCGCGGAGCCGGTCGACGTGGCGCGAGAGCTGGTATGCGTCGTCGATGACGACGAGCGCGCTCGGAGGGCGCTGGCGGAGGCGGTCGCGGGACCGGACATCGATGTGCAGATGTTTGCCGGCGCGGGCTCTCTGCTGCAGAACCGCAGCGCCATCACGCGGGCCGCCTGCCTGGTGGTCAGTGCCACCCTGCGGGACATCGGTTGCGTCGAATTGCAGTCCAGTTTGCTCGCCATCGGCAGTCGCGCGTCGATCGTCTTCGTGTCCGGCCCCTGCGAGGTGATCCAGGCAGTTCAGGCGTTGCGCCGTGGCGCGCTGGATTTCATGTTGAAGCCGGTCGATCCGTTGCAACTGCGCGAAAGGGTGAACGAAGCGATCGGCATTCACTGCGCCCATCGGGGCCGTCGCAGTCGCCTTCATGCGGTCAGCCAACATCTCGGAACGCTGACCACACGCGAGCGCGAAGTGCTCGAACGCGTCATGGAGGGGCGCCAGAACGCGGAAATCGCAGTCGATCTCGGCATCAGCACGAAAACGGTGGAACAGCACCGCGCGCGCATGATGGCCAAGATGAAGGTCGGTTCGCTGGCTGAGCTGGTGGTTCAGGTCACTGAATGGCGATTGCTCTCGGACCCGCTGCGCTGACCGGACTCAGGGATTGCTGGCGCTCAAGCCGGGCCACGACCAATGACGCTCCCAGGCGCCGCGCACCAGATTCGGGTATTCGGCCTTGCCCAGACTGCCGTTGTAGCGTCCGAGCGCCCTGAACAGGTTGCCCTTCTCGATGTCGAGATAGTGGCGCAGGATCGTGCAGCCGAAGCGCAGGTTGGTTCGCAGGTGGAAAAGGTTGCTTTCCTCGTTGCCGATGAGCTTCACCCAGAACGGCATGACCTGCATGTAGCCGCGCGCACCCGCGCTCGACACCGCGTACTTGCGGAAGCCGCTTTCCACCTGGATCAAGCCGAGTACGAGCTGTGGATCGAGCCCGGCCCGTGTGGCCTCGTAATGCACCGCCTTCAGGAATTCCATGCGTCCGGCCTCGTCCGGCATGCGTTTGGTCAGGCGATCCGACATCGCATTCAGCCAGAGCTGGCGTTCCGGCGACGCGCCGCCCGCTGATTCCGGCGCCGGCCGGTCACTGATTGCCCGGTGCAGGGCGGCGCGCACGCTGTCGGCCAGCGGCTCGTACTGCTGCGACGCGGCCGCGCCGCCCGCCAGCGAAGCGAGCAGCAGGGCGAAGCAGGCAAATTGCGCGCGTGTCATCAATGGCCCGCAGGGGCGCCCAGAAGTCCGGACACGGCGTCCGGCGCCACCTTGTGTACGACGCCCTCGCGACGGTGCTGGTATTCGACCACGCCTTCTTTTAGTCCGCGCTCGCCGACCGTGATGCGGTGCGGCACACCGATCAGTTCCCAGTCGGCAAACATCACGCCCGGGCGCTCGTCGCGATCGTCGAGGATGACGTCGAAGCCCTTTTGCGCCAGTTCACCATAGAGCGATTGCGCCGCCTCGCGCACGGCGTCGGACTTGCTCCAGCCGACCGGGCAGATCACGACTTCGAACGGGGCGATCGTCTGCGGCCAGATGATGCCGCGCTCGTCGTGGTTCTGTTCGATGGCGGCGCCGACAAGCCGGGTCACGCCGATGCCGTAGCAGCCCATCACCATGGCGCGCGGCTTGCCGGTTTCATCGAGATAGGTGCAGTTCATTGCTTCCGAATACTTGGTGCCGAGAAAGAAAACGTGGCCGACCTCGATGCCGCGCTGGATGGCCAGCACGCCCTTGCCGTCCGGTGACGGATCGCCTTCGGCCACGTTGCGCAGGTCGGCAACCGCTTCAGGTTCCGGCAGATCACGGTCCCAGTTCACGCCGGTGAGGTGGGCGTCCGGCTGGTTGGCACCCGTGACGAAGTCGTGCATGTTGGCGACCGTCAGGTCGGCCACGATATGCACACGCTGCTTCAAGCCGATCGGCCCCAGATAGCCCGGCACGCAGCCGAAGTGCTCGACGATTTCCGCTTCGGACGCGAAGCGGAAGCCGTCCTTGAGACCGGCCAGCTTCGATGCCTTCACTTCATTCAGTTCGTGATCCCCGCGCAACATGAGCAGCCAAAGTTCGGTCCTGCCTTCCTTTTCGGCCGCAAGCACGATGGACTTGACGGTCGACGCAAGCGGGACGCCGAGCAGCGCCGCCACATCCTCGCAGCGGGTCGTGCCGGGCGTCGGTGTGACGGACATCGTCTGCGTCGCCGCACCCCGTTGCGCGATCAGCGACACCGCCTGCGCCAGTTCGATATTGGCCGCGTAGTCGGAATCAGGGCACCAGGCGATCAGATCTTCGCCGGTGTCGGCGATCACCTGGAATTCGTGGCTGCGCGAACCGCCGATGGCGCCGGTGTCGGCGGCAACAGCGCGAAACTGCAGGCCAAGCCGGTTGAAAATGCGCAGATAGGCATCGAACATGATGTCGTAGCTGCGGCCGGCAGCTTCGTCGTCACGATCAAACGAGTAGGCGTCTTTCATCGTGAATTCGCGCCCGCGCATCACGCCGAAGCGCGGCCGGCGCTCGTCGCGAAACTTGGTCTGGATGTGATAGAAGTTCTTTGGCAGCTGGCGCCAGCTGTGGATTTCCGCTCGCGCAATATCGGTGACGACCTCTTCCGATGTCGGCTGGATGATGAAGTCGCGGTCGTGCCGGTCTTTCACGCGCAGCATTTCCGGACCCATCTTGTCCCAGCGCCCGGTCTCCTGCCACAACTCGGCTGGCTGAATGAGCGGCATCAGCAGCTCGATCGCGCCGGCTTTGTTCATTTCGTCGCGGATGATGCCTTCTATCTTCCGGATGACCCGCAGGCCCATCGGCATGTAGTTGTAGATGCCGCCAGCGAGCTTGCGGATCATGCCGGCGCGGGTCATCAGCTTGTGCGATACGACCTCGGCGTCCGAGGGGGCTTCCTTGAGCGTGGAAATGAAGAATTTGCTGGCGTGCATGAAGTTCGCGAACCCGAGAATGGTGAAGAGGCAAACTTGCGATTCTAGCCGCTTGGCACTGCTAGGCTGAAGCGGCGACCTTTGCTTCATTTCGGTGACGAATTGTGGAAGAATCCACCAAAATTTCATCAGGCAGGTTCAGTCATGCTCGACCGGGAAGGGTATCGCCCGAACGTCGGCATCATCCTCATCAACGGGCGCAATGAAGTCTTCTGGGGAAAGCGCATAGGCGAACACGCCTGGCAGTTTCCACAAGGAGGCATCAACCACGGTGAATCGCCCGAGCAGGCGATGTACCGCGAGCTCTGGGAAGAGTTGGGGCTACGTCCGCAGCATGTGCGTATCGTCGGGCGAACGCGCGACTGGCTTCGTTATGACGTGCCGCGCAATTGGGTGCGGCGCGAATGGCGCAGTGCGTACCGCGGCCAGAAGCAGATCTGGTATCTCTTGCGCATGGTGGGCCGCGACTGCGACGTCTGCCTGCGCGCCACCGATCATCCCGAATTCGACGCATGGCGATGGCACGACTACTGGATTCCGCTGGATTCGGTCATCGAGTTCAAGCGGCAGGTCTATCAGCAGGCGCTGACAGAACTGGCGCGGCTGGCCTTCCGGAATGCCCGCGCCAAAGGCTGCGCGAGCCATGGCGACGACGAGGAGCAGAAGGTGTCGCCCGTACCGGATGATTCAAGACCGGACTCCATTTCGCCCGCGCCGTGAGGGCGTCGAAGTTCGCCCGGCCGGTGCATGTTCTGCCGCAACCTGCGGAACCTCGTCCATGCAAGGACCCTCAATCGTTCATATGTTCACCAAAAACTATTTAGCTGCCGTACGTTGTGCTGCAGCAGTGATGCTGTGCCTCTCGATGACCGGCGCGGGTGCGCAGATCACCGACTGGCAGAAGCCGGAGCCCTATCGCGGGCAGGAAGCCGGAGAACCGGGCGAACTCAAGGAAGACGACTTTGCGTTGCCCGATGTTGCACAGGCGACGGACTGGGTCGAGTTCCACGTCGGTTCCGAGACGCGAAATCGCTATTTTGTCGCGCGTGCGAGTATCAGCGTGGGTAAGGATGAAGTGACGCGCTTCATTTCGCGTGTGCTGACCGCGGGTGGTGCAGAGACTGTTTCGGTCGAAGGCATTCGCTGCGCAACAGCGGAACGGCGTCTGTACGCCCACCGCAGGGCAGGGGCGGGTTGGGTGAGTCCGCGTTCGGTGCAATGGTCGCCGGTCTATACCGGCAACCGCTTCAATGCCTATCACTACGCTCTGTTCGATGGTTTGATTTGCGCCGGCGATCGCCCGCAGAAACCATCTCAGGCGATCGAATTGATGGCGGCCAGCTTCAAGTCGCGGGTCGGAACGCCACTTACAGGCTATCGCTGATGTTCCCGGATCGTCTGATCATCGAGCTTGATCGCGCGTTGCGCACTCTGGCGGCACCCGCACGAACCACGCGTCCGATTCCCGGGGCCGAACTGCCTGAGCCCGACCTCGACGACGGCCAGCGTCTCCATGTCGGCGCCCTGATGCGCATCAACCACGTGGGTGAAATCTGTGCCCAGGCGCTTTATCAGGGGCAGGCGCTGACGTGCCGCGATCCGTCGGTTCGCGATGCGTTGCGTCAGGCGGCCATCGAGGAAACCGAACACCTGTGCTGGACTGCGTCGCGCATCGGCGAACTGGGCGCGCGGACCAGCCTGCTGAATCCGCTTTGGTACGGTGGTGCGCTGCTGGCAGGCGTTACCGCCGGACTGGTCGGCGACAAGTGGAATCTGGGTTTTCTGGTGGAAACAGAAAACCAGGTCGAGGCGCACCTTCAGGGGCATCTGGACCGCCTGCCCGCAGCTGACCAGAAATCATGGAGGCTGCTCGAGCAGATGCGGCAGGACGAGCGACAGCATGCACGCGTAGCCGAAAAGCTGGGCGCTGCAGAGCTGCCGGCGCCCGTCCGGGCTGCGATGCGTGCGGCGTCGTCTGTAATGACCAGGCTGGCCTACCACGTCTGAAGGCGCCTGTGATCAGGCAGGTGTTTCGATGATTTCCCAGGTGTGTTCGATGCGCGCCGTCTGGCCGAGCATGATGGAAGCCGAACAATACTTCTCGGCAGACAGATGGATCGCGCGCTCAATCATTTCCGGTTTCAGTTGCCTGCCGCTGATCTTGAAGTGAAACCCGATTCGGGTGAACACCTTGGGATCTTCGGGAGCGCGGTCTGCCTTGAGTTCCACTTCGCAGCCGGTGACCGCTTGACGACTTTTCTTCAGTATCAGCATGACGTCGAAGGCTGTGCAGCCCCCGGTGCCGGCGAGCAGCAGTTCCATCGGCCTCGGTGCCATGTTGCGACCGCCGGCTTCCGGCGCGCCGTCCATGTTCAACATGTGGCCCGAGCCCGTCTCGGCCACGAAGCTCACGCCGTCTAGCCACTTCACGACACATTCCATCGCGTCTTCTCCTTTAAGAGCGCGTGATTGTAATGCGCAGACGCGACCAATCCGTCCGCATCGGAATTGTTGCAATGCGTCACGGCCTGGGTGGTGATGCGAAGTAATCCGCATTTCCGTAGGGGTAATTCGTTGCCTTACGGTCAAGCGGGCTGTAACTTCATGAAATAAAAAGTTATTTAATGCAGTGGATCGGTGCTCGCCCGCGCGCTGGCTAAGCGGTGTTCCTTGTGCGATGCAAAAAATCCTTGCTTACGCGGATCGGCTGGACAATAATCAAGGCAAGTTTCGAGAACGATCGTTCACCTGCACCTGCTGCCAGTAGTGCGGTCGTTTCTCCGCAGGTGTCTCCTCCACCCTCCTCCTTTGGTGTGGATTTAGCGCGACTCAATGAGTCGCGCTTTTTTTATTCAGGCGTCGAGCATTGACACGCCTGACTCCGCGGGCTATATTCGCCGGCTTTTGGGCGATCTGGCCCGAAATCATTGGGACGTTCGAGATGAAAACCTTTTCAGCCAAGCCGCACGAAGTCGAGCGCGACTGGTATGTCGTCGATGCCTCTGACAAGGTGCTCGGGCGCCTGGCCAGCGAAATCGCACGCCGTCTGCGCGGCAAGCACAAGCCTGTATTTACGCCCCACGTCGATACTGGTGACTACATTGTTGTCGTGAACGTCGAGAAGTTGCGCGTCACCGGGAACAAGGCAGAAGACAAGAAGTATTACCGCCACTCGGGATACCCGGGCGGTATCTACGAAACGAATTTCACCAAGCTGCAGCAGCGCTTCCCGGAGCGTGTTCTTGAGAAAGCAGTCAAGGGCATGCTTCCGAAGGGACCGCTAGGCTACGCAATGCTAAAGAAGCTGAAGTGCTACGCTGGTACGGATCATCCGCATACAGCGCAGCAGCCCAAAGCGCTGAATATCTGAGGACGGTCCGGTCATGGCTTTCAACGTTGATTACTATTACGGCACGGGACGGCGCAAGACTGCGGTTGCCCGCGTGTTCCTCCGTCCGGGCAAGGGCGCTTTTGTTGTAAACAACAAGCCGGTCGACGAGTTCTTCTCGCGCGAAACTGGACGCATGGTTGTCCGGCAGCCGCTTGAGCTGACCGAGCACATCAGCACATTCGACATCATGGTGAATGTGATCGGTGGTGGTGAATCCGGTCAGGCCGGTGCCGTTCGCCACGGCATCACCCGCGCGCTCATCGACTATGACGCAACGCTGAAGCCTGCACTCAGCAAAGCAGGGTTTGTTACGCGCGATGCACGTGAAGTTGAGCGCAAGAAGGTTGGCTTTCACAAGGCACGTCGTCGCAAGCAATTCTCGAAGCGCTGATTCGTCAGTCGCCGCATCCGGAGAAGGCCGCCTCGACAGCGGCCTTTTTCGTTTCTGGCATCATGCAGCGTAGGCGGAGCGACCAGCTCGCTCCAGGCCGCATCCATTCAAAGGGGAATCGAGGTGGCAATCCGGGTTGGTATCGTTGGTGGAACGGGTTATACAGGCGTTGAACTGCTGCGCTTGCTGGCGCGACATCCAGACGTGGAACTGAAGGCGATCACCTCTCGCGGCGATGCGGGCAAACCTGTGTCCGAGATGTTTCCAAGCCTGCGGGGGCACGTCGATCTGCGTTTTGCCGACCCTGTCGAGGCGGCGCTGGAAGACTGCAATGTGGTGTTCTTCGCCACACCGAACGGCATCGCCATGCAGCAGGTACCCGCTTTGCTGGCGGCAGGGGTGAAGGTGATCGATCTTGCTGCAGACTTCCGGCTAAAGGATGAAGCCGTCTGGGAGCAATGGTACGGCATGCCGCACGCCTGCCCTGACATCCTTGCTGAGGCGGTCTACGGCCTGCCGGAGGTGAACAGGGCGCAGATCCGTTCCGCACGCATCGTCGCAAACCCTGGCTGCTATCCGACTGCGGTGCAGCTTGGCTTCATTCCGCTGATCGAAGCTGGTGTGGTCGATCCTGCCGCTTTGATCGCCGACGCCAAGTCGGGCGTATCCGGTGCGGGGCGCAAGGCGGAAGTACACACGCTGTTTGCCGAAGCAGCGGATAATTTTAAAGCGTATGGCGTCCCGGGCCACCGCCATTTGCCGGAAATCCGGCAGGGCCTCTCGAACGTAGCCGGCGATGAAGTCGGGTTGACCTTCGTGCCACATCTGACGCCACTGATTCGCGGTATTCACGCCACTCTGTATGGCCGCTTGCGCAAGGAGTGTGACCTGCAGGCGCTGTTTGAGGAGCGTTATGCCGACGAGCGCTTCGTCGATGTCCTGCCGGCGGGCAGCCATCCTGAAACGCGTTCGGTCCGCGCATCCAATACCTGTCGTATCGCTGTTCATCGCCCACAGGGAGGCGATACGGTCGTGATACTGAGCGTAATCGATAACCTGGTGAAAGGTGCTGCGGGACAGGCGGTGCAGAACATGAACCTGATGTTCGGGTTCGATGAGTCGTGTGGACTAGAGCTCGTACCGGTCTTGCCGTAAAGGCGCGTCGATGGCGTTCGCGCCACGGCATCGCAGCCCGTCAGGTTGCGGTGCGTTCGAACGCGCCCTGGTATCTCAAAGTGCTTGCGGTCACGGGCGTCGTGGCGATTGTGCTGGTGTTTGCACAAGTGATTTTCGACGCTGGACGCGGCTGGGTGGGTCTGGACATTTCTGGCATGCAGTCGGAGGCGCAATCGCTTCGCGAGCGCGTATCCGTGCTGGAAGGCGAGCTAGCTGGTGTTCGTCAGCAGGCCGATTCTGCACACAGCACGTTGCAGATAGAGCGTAGCGCGCAGGAACAGCTGACGTCCCGTATTCGCTCCCTCGAAAGCGAAAACAGCCGCTTGCGCGAAGATATGCTGGTATTCGAAAGTCTGGCCGGTTCATCCGGTGTAGAGCAGGGTTTCAAGATCAATCGATTGGTGCTTGAATCAGACGGCGAAGTCGGGCGTTATCGCTATCGCATGCTGATTATCCGTCAGGGCGGCAAGCCCGACCGGGACGCCCTTGGGACCTACGAAATCGTTGCGACAATTGACCAACAGGGGCACGGTGCTAACATCACGTTTCCGCACAAGCCCGGCGATGCATCGCACCGCGTCGCGTTCAGGCACTTCCAGCGCGTCGATGGTGTTATCACCCTGCCGGACGGCGCGCGGCTGAAATCGATAGAAGTACGTTTTGTTCAGGACGGACAAATCAGGGCGCGCGCGACCGCAGCGGTCTGAGCACGCAACCTTTGGAGGACGGCATGTTCGGAAAGAAGTCGAAAAAGCCCAGCAACCGAATAGACAGCCTGATCGGCGCCGGTACCCGAGTGGTCGGTGACGTACATTTCCGTGGCGGTCTGCGTATTGATGGTGAGGTGGTAGGCAATGTCCGAGCTGATGGGGATGAATCCAGCACGCTGGTACTGAGCGAACATGCGCGGATTGAGGGCGCTGTCTCCGTGACCCATGCCATGGTGAATGGCGTCGTCAACGGACCCATCGTGTCGTCGGAGTTTCTGGAGCTTCAGCCGCAGGCACGAATATCCGGCGATGTGGTCTATAACAGGCTGGAGGTGCATCTTGGTGCTATTGTCAAGGGGTTGCTGGAACATCAGAATGCGGCTCCGCGTGCGATTGAACTGAAGTTGGCCAGTGGAAGTTGAACTGGAACGAACTTGTTTTGTAGTGCAGCAACCTTGGAGTGACGAAACATGAATGCAATGACCGAGATGCCGATGCCGCTGCTTTTTTCCGACAGTGCGGCAAACAAGGTTCAGGAGTTGATCCTCGAAGAGGGCAACCCTGACCTGAAGTTGCGCGTTTTCGTGTCGGGCGGTGGATGTTCCGGTTTCCAGTACGGCTTCACGTTCGATGAAGTGACCAACGAAGACGACACCGCGCTTGAAAAGAACGGTGTGACGCTGTTGATCGATCCGATGAGCTACCAGTACCTGGTTGGCGCAGAGATTGATTACAGTGAAGGTCTCGAAGGTGCTCAGTTCGTGATCAAGAATCCGAACGCGACGTCGACTTGCGGTTGCGGCTCGTCTTTCTCAGTCTGATTTTGCAAGCTGGTTTCTAGGCCGGCCACACGGCGCCCAGTATCCGGGGGCCGCGGGCACCGGTGACGTTCGGTACGTTGCCAGGCTCGCCGCGCAAGGTGCGCCGCGCAAGCCACGCGAACGCGAGCGATTCAACGCTGCCGGGCGCGACACCCCAGTGGGCGGTGCTGATGACCTGAGCTCTTGCATGGGCCTGCAGTCGGTTCACAAGATGCGTGTTCAAGGCGCCACCGCCGCACACGGCGATCTCATCGGCGCTGAAACCGGCGGACGCCAGCGCCTGGCACACCGATATTGCGGTCAATTCCGCTAGGGTGGCCTGCACGTCCTCGGCGCGCTCGCTGCCCGTCAACAGCGAATCCAGCCAATCGAGATTGAACTGTTCTCGCCCACAGCTCTTTGGTGGCTGGCGTGCGAAGAACGGATGCGACAGCAACCCATCGAGCAGCTTCCGATCCACCTTCCCGCTTGCTGCCCACGCGCCATCGGAATCGTAGGGCAGCCCGCGCGCGCGCGCGATCCATCCGTCCATCAGCACATTGCCAGGGCCGCAGTCGAATCCGCGTACCGGCTCGCCCGGTGCCAGCAGCGTTACGTTCGACATGCCGCCGATGTTCAGGACCACTCGCGATCGGGTTGCGTCGGAGAACAAGTGAGCGTGGAACGCCGGCACGAGCGGTGCGCCTTGTCCGCCTGCCGCTAAATCGCGCGTGCGGAAATCGGCGACCACGGCAATCCCGCTCAGCTCGGCCAGCAGCGAAGGTGCGTTGATCTGCAGTGTGTAGCCTTCCGCTGGCATGTGCCGGACGGTCTGGCCATGGCAGCCGATGGCGCTGACGCCTGCGGCAGACAGCCCGGCAGTAGCGAGCAGTTGGGAAACCAGATCGGCACTGATGTGGGCCAGCTCAATAGCTGCGCATTGCGATCGGCGTATTTCGTCCAGCCCGCTCGCGCACAATGCGGTCAGTTCATCGCGCAGCGTGATCGCGTAGGGCCGGTGTGCATGCGCCAGCTGGGCAGGCCGTTCAGCCGAAAAATCAACCAGTACCGCATCAATTCCGTCGAGGCTGGTGCCCGACATGATTCCGATGAACAGCTCCCTCATGAGCCTTCCCGTCGGCGCGGTCCCGCGCTTGCGATACCATCGCGCGATTTGCACGTCGGCCGGCCTGATCTGGGCCGACCGGCGTTTCTGGATAGCCGGAGTAAAGTCATGTCAGATGTCGAACAAGCGTTGCACTGGATAAAGCGTGGCGTGGAAGAGTTGTTGCCCGAGGCTGATCTGGTGGAGAAGTTGAAGTCCGGGCGCCCGCTGAGGGTCAAGGCCGGCTTCGATCCTACAGCACCGGACCTGCATCTTGGGCACACGGTATTGCTGAACAAGCTGAAGCACTTTCAGGATCTCGGTCACCACATCCTGTTCCTGATCAGCGACTTCACCGGCTCGATCGGTGACCCGACCGGCAAGAATGCGACCCGGCCCCCACTCAGTCGCGAACAGGTGCTTGCCAATGCGCGCACCTATCAGGATCAGGTCGGCAAGATCCTTGACCCCGAGCGCCTGGAGGTTGTGTTCAATTCGACCTGGATGAACGAACTCGGCGCCGAGGGCATGATCCGCCTCGCTTCGCGCCATACGGTGGCCAGGATGCTCGAGCGCGACGACTTTGCAAAGCGCTATGCCGGCAATCAGCCGATTGCCATCCACGAATTTCTTTATCCCCTTTGCCAGGGCTATGACTCGGTCGCATTGAAGGCCGATGTGGAGCTCGGCGGGACCGATCAGAAGTTCAACCTGCTTATGGGGCGAGAGCTCCAGAAGCAGTGCGGGCAGCCGCAGCAGGTTGTACTCATGATGCCGCTGCTTGAAGGGCTGGATGGCGTCAACAAGATGTCCAAGTCCCTTGGCAACTATATCGGTGTATCGGAGCCCCCCAACGAGATCTTCGGCAAAGTGATGTCGGTGTCCGATAGGCTGATGTGGCGCTACTTCGAGCTGTTGTCGTTCCGCAGCAGTGCCGAGATCGAAGCGCTGCAGGCAGAGACTCGGGCGGGTCGCAATCCGCGCGACGCGAAAGTGATGTTGGCGAAGGAGATCGTTGCGCGCTTCCATGGCGCGCCCGCGGCTGACGCTGCGCTGCAAGATTTCGAAACGCGGTTCCGGCAAGGCGGTGTACCGGATGATTTGCCGGAGGTGATGCTTCAGGCGCCGCCATCCGGTTTGCCGATTGCCCAGGCGTTGAAGTCTGCTGGGCTCACGGGAACGACATCGGAGGCGCTGCGCATGATCGAGCAAGGCGGTGTACGTCTCGACGGCGAGAAGGCATCCGATCGCGGCCTGTTGCTTGCCGCGGGGACAAACGTGGTGGCGCAGGTCGGCAAGCGAAAATTCTGCAGGATCATTGTCGGCCAGGGATGAGCCGTTAGTCCGCTGATCGAACGAGGGATTTTTATACGTTTGTCGTGTTGCATCGGAGTGGCGTGGGTCCGATGCGAAAAATATTCAGGATTCTTTCGAAAAGGTATTGACGGCCTTTCGATTATCCGTAGAATGCGCACCTCTCGTTGCTCAGCAGCGAAGCTCTTTAAAAACACAAACAGCCGATAGGTGTGGGCACGGCATGGTTGTAACGGCGTGTGGATGTCGTTTCGGGGCAACCTGGGGTGATGGAGATACGCATGACAACTAAATTGAAGTGCTCATACGAATCAA
>NZ_JAUYRO010000110.1 GCF_030696805.1 Methyloversatilis sp.
GATGGCGCGTCGCTGAGGCAGCGCGAGGCGGCGAATACGGAGCCGGTGCTGCCACGCACGCGGGGTGGGGCACTGGGCAAGGTGAAGCGGGTTCAGTCTGCGGCGGTGATCGCCGACGAGGAAGAGTGGGAAGAGTTCTGAACCGCCCGGCCGCAGAGAAAAAGCACGTTCAGCAGCACAGTCAGCAGCACAGCTTCTGGAGAGACGAATGAGGATGAACTCGCCGGTGACCCAGCGTGAGGTCGAGGTGACCGAACGCCACAACATCGTGTCGCGTACCGATAGCAAGGGTCAGATCGTCTATGTGAATCACGACTTCCTGGAGATCAGCGGTTTCGATGAATCCGAGCTGATCGGCCAGCCGCACAATATCGTGCGTCATCCGGACATGCCGAAGGAAGCGTTCGAAGACATGTGGCGCTGCCTGAAGGCGATGCGCCCATGGACCGGGATGGTAAAGAATCGCTGCAAGAATGGTGACCACTACTGGGTGGTCGCCAATGCCACGCCGCTGTTCGAGAACGGCTCAATCTCGGGTTACATGTCGGTGCGCTCGCGCGCAACGCGCCAGCAGATCCAGGCGGCCGAGAGGGCCTATCGCGACTTCCGCGAAGGCAACGCAGCCGGGGTTGCCATGCGTGATGGCGTGATCGTCAGGAAAGGCTTTTCGCCGAAGCGCTTCGTTGCCGACTTGAGCGTCCGCGCCCGCATGTTTGCCATCGTAGGCTTCGTCGGTCTGATGATGTCGGCCATTGCCGCCATCGGCATGTATGAAATGAAGTTGACCGAGTCCATCCTGGAGGGGGTGTATCACGACCGCGTACTGCCGAGTCAACAGCTCAAGTCAGTGGCCGACATGTATGCGGTGAACATCGTCGACACGGCGCACAAGGTACGCAACGGCAACATCGATTTCGCTGAAGGCTCACGCAGCCTGGCTCAGGCGAACGACACAATCGAGAAAAACTGGAACGCCTACGTCGCCAGCGAAATGATCAGCGATGAATCTGCGCTGGTCGCTCAGGCGACGCCGCTGATGGCCACGGCCGATGCGTCCATCGAACGCCTTGCCGCGATCATGCGCAGCAAGGACATGGAGGCGCTGGCGGCCTACACCGTCAGTGAATTGTATCCGGTCATCGATCCCATCTCCGGCAAGATCAGCGAACTGATCGATCTGCAGACCAGGGTGGCCGGCGGCGAAATACAGCGTGTCCGTGACGAATCGTCGCGGGTCTTCATCATCATTTCGGCGCTGCTGGTTTGCGGCCTCCTGCTGGCCGCGCTGGGCGCCTGGCTGCTGATGCGTGCCATCGTCAGGCCGGTCAACGATGTGACCGCCATGCTGCACCGGATGACCGACGGTCAGCTCGATGTGATGATAGACACCACACGCCGAGACGAAATGATCGGCATCTTCGATGCAGCCAAGTCGATGAAGATCAAGCTGGGTGCGGACATGGCGGAAGCCCGGCGCGTCGCCAACGAAAACCTGCGCATTCGCGAGGCACTCGACAGCGTCACGACGAATGTCCGCATCGCCGACAACAGCGGTCGCGTCATTTACGCCAACAAGACCCTGCTCGACACGCTGCGCCGTACCGAAGCGGAAATCCGCAAGAAGGTGCCGCAGTTCTCGGCCGAGCATTTCATCGGCAGCGACATCACGGTGTTCTACGACGATCGGGAAGCTGCACGCCGTCGCCTGGCGGGTCTGGTCGCTACGGTGCAGAGCGAAATCGTCATTGGCGGGCGTCTGTACCGGCTGACCACCAGTCCGATTGTCAATGAGGCAGGGCAGCGTCTCGGTTCGGTCGGCGAGTGGCTCGATCGCACCGATGAGGATGTCATCGAAAAGGAAGTGACCGATCTCGTGCAGTCGGCGGGGCGGGGTGATTTCAGCAAGCGACTGTCGGCGGACGGCAAGCAGGGCTTCTTCAAGGCGCTGTCCGACGGGCTCAACGGACTGGTGGCACAGGTGTCCGACAGCCTGACCGATCTCGTATCGGTACTCAACGCGATGGCGCAGGGTGACCTCAGCCGCAAGATCGATCGTGACTATGCGGGCACGTTCGGTCGTCTGAAGGAAGACACGAACACGACGGTGGACAAGCTGCGCGAGGTTGTAGGCCGGATCAAGGATTCGACGGAGGCGATCAATACGGCGGCGCGCGAGATATCGGCG
>NZ_JAUYRO010000118.1 GCF_030696805.1 Methyloversatilis sp.
TCGCGTTGCCTGTTGGGCATCGCTGCGCTCACCCCAACCTACTACGAGCCGCGGGGCGCGGCCGGAAACGACATCGCGTTGCCTGTTGGGCATCGCTGCGCTCACCCCAACCTACCTCAAGCCGCGGGGCGCGGCCGGAAACGACATCGCGTTGCCTGTTGGGCATCGCTGCGCTCACCCCAACCTACCTCGAGCCGCGGGGCGCGGCCGGAAACGACATCGCGTTGCCTGTTGGGCATCGCTGCGCTCACCCCAACCTACGGGTTGTCCGCGTTTGGGGGGTAGGTTGGGGTGAGCGCAGCGATGCCCAACAGATCACCGTCGCGTCATTGTGGCCCGGGCGACCGGTCCGGCGGCATTGCACGTCCGCCGCCCGCACATGAAGCAGCGCCGGCATTCAGCACGCAGCGGTACAACGCGTGTCCGCTCGCCAGGTATTTGCGCTCGAACGGCGTCATCGGCGCGCCGGTCGTGAAGTTCTCGACCCCCGCTTCGAGGCCCGCGATCAGGCGCGCGGCCAGCGCGAACTCTTCGACGTAGATGCGCCAGTTGCTGCGGCACTCGATGATGCCGCCCAACTCCAGCACAACCGGAAAAACCGGATGCGCCGGCCAGCGTCGCGCCAGCTGGCCGATCTTCGGCCACGGGTTCGGATACAGCATGTACTGACGCGCCGGGCGGCAGGCGTGGCGTTGCAGCAGCAGCCAGATGTCGGTCATGTCGGCACGCAGAAGCATCGCGTTGCCGGGCAGCGCAGGGGCACGCGACAAGCGTTCGGACGACTGGTCAACGCCGAGCACGAAGTGGTCGGCAAAACGCTACGCCAGATGTCGCGTGCTTTCGCCGCCACCGCAGCAACTGTCGACGATCAGCGCACGGGCCGGATCGCAGGTGCGCGAAAAACTGGCGAACGCCGCAACACTGAAGGCGGCGACCGGCTTGCGGAATTCGCCGCGCGCGCGGCGCGCGATCAGCGCTGCAAGGTGGTCGTGCGTGCCGGTCTGGACACTGTCGGGAAGGCGCGACCTGCCGGTGCAAGGCGCCATGGGGGAACCGTCCACTCCGTGGCCTCGATTAGGACAGGTAGCGCCGCTCGAACTGACTGATCCACACCGACCAGCCGAGAATCATCGGATGGATCATTTCCATGCCTTCCTCGAACGCCGTGGCGTACAGCTTGACCATCGGTCCGAGCTCGATGCCGTAATCGACCGACAGGGTCGCCGGCAGACGATCGAGCACCTTGCCGATGACCACCAGCGCGGTGCCGGCGAGCAGCCAGCCACCCGAGCGGGAACGCCAGCCACCGCGCAGGAACAGGAAGCGCGCAATGATGAACCCGGCGTACAGCAACAGCCCGATCAGCACGAGGGCGATGGCGCCGCAGATCAGCTTGTCCTCGATCGGCCGCGCGGCGTCGCGATAGAAGCTGTTCTTAAGAAAGCTTTCGCCGGTGAAGGCCTTGTGCCAGTCCGCCTCGCGCGCAGCGAACGCGAGGCACAGCAGCGCGAAGGCCCAGGCACGCGGACCGAGCGGGCGGATGCGGAAGATCACGATCAGCGCGGTGACGATCCACGCGGGTTCGGACAGCCGCTCGAACGGCCCTGCCTCCGAAAACACCCAGACGAAGGCCTCCTCGCTCAGCAGCAGCGGGAACAACGCCAGCAGCACGGTAAACAGCGCAATGGCCAGGACGATGCGACGATCAGCGGAAACCATGTTCATTCCTGTTCAAGCAGGCGACGATAGATTGCAAGATTGCCCTCCACCATCGCATCGACCGAAAAGTCGGACAGTATGCGCGCCCGGCCGGCTGCTCCGAGGCGGCGGCGCAGCGGTGCGTCGTCCAGCAGCCGGCGTAGAGTAGCGGTGAGTGCCGCCACATCGCCCGGATCAATCAGCAGACCGCTGACACCGTCGGCCACCGCTTCGGGCAGACCACCGGCACGACAGGTGACGATGGGTACCGCAGCGGCCGAAGCCTGCAGCAGCGATACGCCCAGTCCTTCCATGTCGGCCGGATGGGCGAGGATGTCCAGACCCCCGAGCCAGCGAGGCAGATCGCTGCGGAAACCGGCGAAGCGGATGACCCCGCTCAGGCCGCGCGCCTCGACCTCGGCTGCGAGCGCTTCGCGCAGCGGTCCCTGACCGAAAAACAGCACCCGCACATCCGGGCAGGCCGAGCGCAGCGCATCGACCGCATCAATCACATAGCGGTGACCCTTGCGCGGAATCATCTGCGCCACGACGCCGATCACGCGCGAGTCGGGCGGCAGCTCGAATTCGCACCGGAAGGCGGCCGCGTCGACCGCAACGAGATAGGGCGTCGGGTCGACCGCGCTGCGCACGCAGCTGACCCGGCCGGCGGCCAGTCCTTCCGACAGCAGTACCTGCCGGATACCTTCGGAAATGGTGATGACGTGGTCGAACAGCCGGTACTTCAACGCAACCAGCCAGCGCGCTTCCGGGTTGTCCACGCGGCGCGACAGCACGCAGCGCGTGCCGGTGAATCGCGCCGCGACGCCGCCCCACAGGTCGGCACCGCGCCGGCTGTGCAGATGCACGATGTCCGGCCGCGCTGCGCGGATCAGCGCGACCAGCCGCAGCGCCATGCCGGCGTCGGCATCGCCGCCCATCTTCATCTCGACCACCTGCGCATGACCGGCGCACGCGGCAGCAATGCCCGCACCGGGCGGGCAGGCGAGCACATTGGTCACGCCGCGCTGCGCCAGCCCCTCGACGATGTAGGCAACCTGACGAGCGCCGCCGTAGAAGTGCTTGCCGGCTTCAACGTGCAGCACCTTCATGCGGCGCGTACCCGGGCAACTTCTTCCATCACCCGCTCCGGCGTGATGTCGCGCAGACAGGTCCAGGCGCCGCCGCAGGTCGGCCGGCGCCGGCACGGCGAACAGTTCATGCCCAGCCAGATGACGCGGGCGTTGGCACGACCGGTCTGCGTGTACGGGCAGGTGGAACCGAAAATCGCCACGGTAGGCACCGAAAACGCGATGCCCATGTGCGTGAGGCCGGTATCGACGCCGACCAGCAGACCGGCGCTGCGCACCAGTGCCGCCGCCTCAGGCAATTTCGTCCGCCCGACCAGATTGATCAGGCCGGGCGCGCCGGCTGCAATGCTGGCCGCCGCCTGCGCGTCGCCCGGGCCACCCAGCAGCACCGGCGTGAGCCCGGTCTGCGCGAGCAGCTTTGCGGCCAGCGCCTGCCAGGCGTCTTCGAACCAGTGCTTCTGTGGCCGCGTCGTGAAGGCGGCGAACACGGCGTAACCACCCGGTACCAGGCCGTATTCCGCCAGTAGCGCCTGCGCGCGCGCGTCGGCTTCGGGCGCCACATGCAGCGCCGGCATGAAATCGCCGGTGTCGAGTCCGAGCTGCTCCGCCAGGTGCAGGTATTCGGACGAAATGCGGGTGACGTCGCCACCGCGCGGCACCACGCGGGTCATCAGCCACTGGCTGCCCTCGCGTGACCCCAGACCGATGCGGGTGGGCGCGCCCGACAGCCAGGTGAGGAAGCCGCTTTTGAGCAGCCCCTGAAGATCGAGCACGGTATCGAAATGATGACGGCGCAGTTCGGCACGCAAGGCGCGCACGCGGCGCCACAACTCGAGGCGCCGGCCGGCGCGCCACAACTGCGTCCACTCTGCCTTCGGCCACAAGATGCGCGCGTCGATATCCGGGTCGTGTGCAATCAGCGCATCGATGCCCGGCTCGACCAGCCAGGCGACGAAGGCATCGGGATGGGTGCGCTTGATCGCCGCTGCCAGCGGTGAGGCGAACACCACGTCGCCGATGGCCGAGGTGCGCACGATGAGGATGCGTTTCAAGCTTCGGGTTCCCTGATTCCGCACCACAGGACGGCAAGGAACACGGCAAACATCAGGCTTATGTTGGAGCGCATCAAATAGGACTCGAACAGACTGATCGTCATGATCAGTACCGGAGGAGCCGCTCTGATGAACTGCCGCCCGTCGGGCGGGTTGTGCCGCAGCAGTGGCAGCAGCAGAAGCATGAGGAGTATCGAACCGCCGAGCACACCGGTTGCCGTCAACACATACAGATAGTGGTTATGTGGATTCCACGCGGTTTTCCACTCCGGGGTATGAAGCGCATTTGTCTTGTCGTACTCCGTCGGATAGTCGCCGAGACCCACGCCAAGAACGGGGTTCTGAATGAAGATTCGCGTAGCGTTGATGGCGAAGACGATCCGCAGGCCGACCGATGAATTCGGGCGGTCTTCGTAATGCATGACTTGATCGACAGCATCGTCGAAACGGCCCTGGAAATAGCTGTTTCCGAAGTAGCCGGCGAGCAGCACGCCGCTCACCATGGAGGCGGCAAGCGCAGCTGCGACAAGTGGTCGCCTGGCAAAGCGCTGGACGATCAGGAGCGCAACCAGCACGAGGAATCCGACGAGGCCCGCACGCCCACCTGAAAACACGAGGTTTATCGAAGTCGTGGCAAGCAACACGGCATACAGCAGACGCTGGCGCGGCGAGCGCGCCTGAAACAGCAGCCGGTAGCCCGCTACATAACCGGCCAGGGCAAGCACCGGCGCGTACATGATGCGATCGACGAAGGGCGCGGTATCTTCAGGGTTCTTGTCGACCCTTATGCCTTCCGGCAGCTCAGGCAAGAAATTGATCTGTACCCAGTTGTAGTAGGCCAGGACCTGGCACAAGGCGATCGACAGCAGGAAGGCACTGAGATAGCGGTCGAAATGCTCACGCCTTGCCACGCTGAAGTACAGAGCGAACAAAAGGAAGAAGTTCTGCCTCGACAACATGCCGACCCCCCATTCGAGGTCTTCCGTCCATAGCAGCGACAGTGCAAATACCGCGTAGTAGGCGGCGCATACCCACACCAGCGGTTCCGCCGCGAGCACACGCAACTTGGCAGCGTATCGACCTTCCAGCAACCAGAGGATCAATATCAGCGCGCTGAGCCAGTAGGCCGGTGCGACGGTCAGCGGTATGGAGAAGAACACCCCTGCCAGCAGCCATGAATTGATCACCGGAATGCGATCGCGAAAACCGGTAACGTTCATGCGAAGCTCACTCCGCACTGTTCGAAGGCGCGCTTCATGTCGGTCTTTTCCTGCTCGCTCTTGAACAGCGCATCAGCCCAGCCGAAGGCAATCACCTGCACTGCCGGCGGATAGATCTGGCGCGCGAACAGCAGCGCGCTCGAGCGTACGCCCACCACGGCATCGTAGCGGGTGCGCGCCATATGCATTTCCAGCGCGCAGTCGGGCTCGATCAGTCGGTAGTCGGGATGGCGCAGTTCGTGGCCGGGGTCTTTCGGGTGCGCCTTGTAGTCGATCTGCGCAATGCCCTGCCCGGCCAGCCAGTCGCGGATACGCTGGGTCAGCGGCGCCAGTGCGGGCGCCGGCAGCAGACCGGCGCCGACCAGCGGCTGGCCGACCACCAGTGCGCGCGGCGATGCGGCAGGGTCGCCGCCGTGGACAGGTGCCCCGCTGACCAGCGGCGGCAGCACGCACACCTTGTCCGCCGGGTACGCATGCAGCAGACCGGGCAATACATAGATGCGGTCACAGAAAGCGGCATCCGAACCGATGCGGTCGCCGTCGAAACAGCGGTAGCGCAACTCGGGCGCAATCAGGCGGCGCAGCAGGCGGGCACGCTGCATCAGCCGCTTGGGCAGCGACAGCGGATAGCGGCGGATGCTGATCAACCCGTCGGGCAGTATCCGCGCGTGCATCGTGCGCGCGCCGGCACGGTCCGGCAACGCATTCAGAAAGTAATTGATCGCTTCGGTGTCGAACACCGCACTGTGCAGCAGCAAGGTATCGCATCGCCCGACCAGCCCGGCCACCAGATCGATGTTCGCACGCAGCCGGCGGTGCCGCCCGAACCAGCCGGGCAGCGGCTCCCAGCGCGGCCAGGGCATATAGGTACAGGCATCCCATTGCGACGTATCGACCACCGGCTTCAGGCCCGGCTTGTACCAGACCAGCACCTGGCGGGCGCCGGGCTCGATATCGCGTGCGATGCGCTGTGCCGCGAGGTACTGCAGTGGGGAGGCGACAAAGTAGACGGCAACCGTTCGGTGATCTGACATGCCGGCGTGGGACGATATTTCGGAAAGTCGCGATGCTACCCCGAAGGCGCGCTGCGCGCTTCCGGCTGCGCGCATGTGCGATTGCGGCATCATTCGCGGAAGGCCTGAATCTGACTGCAGTGCTCCCGGATGGCCGGACACAAGCATCCACCCTCTGACAGAACCCTGAACCCATGAAGCCATATCGCTCACTGGCCGCATTGCTGCTCTGTACGGCCCTCCTGACCGGATGCATGACCCCGCGCCCGCCGATGAGCGAAGCCGAACTCGAACAGGTGCTCACACGCGACTATCCGGGCCGCAGCGCGCAGGACGTGCTGGCCGCCGCCACCCGGCTGTGGCGACTGGCCGACGGCGACGACTTCCGGATCAAGCCGGGTAACGGCAGCCTGGTGGCCGAGCGCGACTGGGTGTTTTTCTCGCAGATGGTGCGCATCGTCGGCGACGACACGTGGACCTTGACGGTCAGCGAAGCCAATGGCGTCACGACCGCCAGGCTGACGCTGATCACGTACAAGCGCAGCACGACGGTGTCGTCCTTCGGCATGACGCCGACCACCCAGACCTCGCCGCGCATCGGCGGTCCGGTCAAGGGCAGCGCGATCTACGACCTGTTCTGGGCGCGCATGGACCACCTGCTCGGCGTGCGCCCCGACTGGATGACTTGCGCCGAGGCCGAGGCACGGGTCAGTGCCGGCACCACGTGGGGCAACAAGGACGCGCTGTGCGCCGGTTACAGCTTCACCGACGCGGCGCCCTGAGCCGCCGGGCAGCGGCGCCGCAAGACATCCGGCCCGCGGTCATGACCGGTCGAGAAAGGTGCCGATCGGCTCCCAGTGTTCGACGTGCGAACACACGACCTTGATGATGATGAGCATCGGTACGGCGATCAGCATGCCGGCGATGCCCCACAGCCAGCCCCAGAACAGGAAGCTGATGAACACGGCGACCGGATTGAGCGACAGCATGCGTCCAGCGAACATCGGCTGGATGAACTGGCCTTCGATGACGGTGATGGCGAGGAAGCTGGCCGGAATCAGCCACGCTTCGGCCACGCTGTCGAAATTGATCAGCGCGGCGAGCGAAAGCGCCAGCAGGCACAGCGTCGGCCCGAGATAGGGGATGAAATTCAGCAGACCGGCCATGACGCCCCAGAGCGCCGGATTGGGCATGCCCAGCAGATACATGGCGGCGGCCGTCGCGACACCCAGTCCGGCGTTGATGGTGCTCAGGGTCAGGAAGTAGCGGCCGATGTCCTGCTGTATCTGGCGCGCCACGCCGATGGCGCGGATCTTGTCGCGCAGGGTCGGCATCAGCCGCACCACCTTGCGCAGGAAGCCATCGCCCGACGCCAGCAGGAAGTAAAGCAGCACCACGGTCGAGGCGGCGCCGATCAGGAAGTACTGCGTTCCGGTGAACAGCACCGAGCCCAGGCCCGGTTCCTTCAGCACGACCGACTTCACCTTGGCGTTGTCGTTGCTGGACGTCATGGCCTCCAGACGTTCCGTCGCTTCGCGTACCTCTTCCACCGGCCGCTGCAGTTTAAGCAGCTTCACTTCAACCTCGCGCAGCGCGCGCGGCGAGCGTTCCAGCCAGTCGAGCGCCGGATTGGTCAGGAAGTACAGCCCTGCCCCGACGCCACCGACCATCATCACGACCACCACACCGGCGGCAATCGATTCGTGGATGCGCCACTTCTTCAGCAGGGTGACCAACGGCGCCAGCAGCAGGGCGAACAGTACGGCCAGCACGATGGGCATCAGCAGGGCGCGGGCGAAATACACCGCACCCAGCGCGGCCAGCCAGAACAGCCCGATCAGCGCCCGCGATCCGTTGCGCAGACGCGGCACCGCAGCGACCGCCTGCACGATCTCCGGCAGCGATTCCGGCTCCGACCGGGCAGGCGGTGGCAAGTCGTCCGCCGGGGAGGCGGATTCGACGCCGGAATGCAAGACGTTTTCGGCGGGCGGCACGGTAAGCGGATTCATCCACGGATACTACCCGAGCCACCCTCGAATACCCGGGTCCCACTCGCCCTGCAGGGGCCGTCAGCGCGGATCGAACGCCAGCCTTACCTCGACCTCGCGCTCGACGTAGGCCCACTCGGGCGAGGCGCGCAGGGCCGCGGAGAGTTCGTCGAACACGGCACCATCGTGCGGCGCGAATTCGAACCAGGTCAGGAAGTCGAACGGTTCGGTTTCCGACAGGTCGCGGCAGTGGTGCAGCTTGCGCGCCACCGCAGGCAGCGCGCGCATGCCCAGCGCCACGTGGTGCGACTGCTCTTCCAGGATGTCGCGCCGTTCGTCCTGCGTCAGCGCCCACCAGGCGGCCGACTTGCGGATCGGGATCAGTATGGCGCTGCGCGCCTCGGCGCGGGCCAGCGGCGGCTGCAGTGCCAGCAGCTGCTGCTTTTCAGGCCGGGTGACGTAGCGTTCGTTGCTGGCGATGCCGCGCAGCGCCCACACCCCGGCGGCGTCACCCACACCGGCGACGATGTCGAGCCGCGGTGCAGTCGCCAGTCCCTCGCCGATCACAGTGCGCACACCGGTGATATGCCACGGGCCGGCATCGCCGGCCGCAAACGTATACAGACGCGGGGTTGTCGTCGGGGCCATGTCCACTCAGTCGCTTTCGGCCCGCATCGCGAGCGCCGCTGCGGCCGCACGCGTTTCGACCCCGAGCTTTTCGTACACGTGCTCGAGGTGCTTGTTCACGGTACGCGGGCTCATGCCGAGAATGTCGCCGATATCACGGTTGGTCTTGCCCTTGGCGAGCCAGGACAGCACCTCCGCCTCGCGCGGCGTCAGCTGGGCGCCTGCGATCCGGGTGCTCGACTCACCGCGCCGGCGCACGTCCAGCAGCAGCATGTGCTCGCCCAGCCCGACGGCGCCGAGACTGCGTGCATAGAGCGAGTTTTCGCCGCTTTCGCCGATCAGCTTCGCGTCGGTGCCCGGTTCGTCCGCCATGCCTGCCAGCTGGGCCAGCGACTCGCCGGGCGGCGTATCGGACGCGTCGATGCCGAACCGGGCCAGGCTGTCCGCGGCGCGCGGCGAGCGCCAGGCGATGCGGCCGAGCGCGTCGATCACCAGCACGCCCAGCCCGGCCACGTCCACCGCCTGCCGGGCGATGCGCACGGCACGTGCATTGCGTACGTGGGCCGACAGCCGTGCCAGCACTTCCTCGACGCGCAGCGGCTTGACCACGTAGTCGGTGCCGCCGGCGGTGAAACCTTCGACCACTTCCGCCGTGCCCGACAGGCCGGTCATGAAAATGACCGGCACGTGCGACAGGCCGGGCTCTTCGCGGATCAGGCGGCAGGTTTCGAAACCGGACAGGCCGGGCATGACTGCATCCAGAAGGATGGCGTCGGGCACGACCAGTTCGAGCCGGGCCAGCGCCGACTCGCCGTCATTGGCGATCAGCACGAGGTAGCCGGCCTGGGACAGCGCCTCGCACAGGAAGCCGAGCGAATCCGGCGCGTCGTCCACCACCAGCACAACCGGCTGATGGAACGGGGAATCATTGGACATGGGCATCACGTTGCAGCAATTCGGTGAAACGGATCAAGTCAAAACCATCAATGAGCTTGCGCAGCCTGCCGCAGTCTGCGCGCGCCTCATCCGACCGTTCCGCGATGGCATCGAGCAGTGTCGCGATACCGTTCACGTGGCCGAGACGCGACAGCCTGAGCAGCGCCGAGCGTTCCTCTTCGTCCAGCGCCCGCAAGGGTACATCGCCTGCGTCGTTGCGGGATGCAACATTCCGCGAATCCGGTTCATCCACGTGCCACGTCAGATCGAGTGCGTCGCGCAGTTGTTCCAGCAGCTCCGATTCCATCACCGGCTTGGGCACAAAGCCGGCGCAGCCCGCATTGCGCAGCAGCTCGCTGCGGTTGTCGAACACGTTGGCCGACACCATGATGACCGGGATCGGCGCCCCGGGCGTGTGCTGCAGGTGGCGCGCGGTTTCCCAGCCATCCATGCCGTCCATGTTGATGTCGAGCAGCACCACGTCGGGGCGCTGCAACGCGACCCGTTCGAGCCCTTCACGACCGCTCGCCGCCTCGTCGATGCCGAAACCCAGCGGCAACAGCATGGCCGCCAGCATGTGGCGCTGCGTGGCGTCGTCGTCGATCAGCAGCACGCGCCGGCGCTCGCCGTCGTAACCGATGACCTGGCGCGTCGGTCTGACCTTGGTCGGCACCGACAGGTATTCCGGCAGGTAGAGGCGCAGCCGGAACGTGCTGCCTCGGCCCGGTTCGCTTTCCAGCGTCAGTTCGCCGCCCATCAGCGAGGTGAGCATGCGGCTGATGGTCAGGCCAAGGCCGGCCCCGGGCTCGGCCAGGCCACGGCCCGAACTGCTGCGTTCGAACGGCACAAAGATGCGTGCATGGTCTTCCGGAGCGATGCCCGGCCCGGTGTCGGCCACTTCGAAGCGCGCCACTTCCATGCGGTAGTCGATGCGCAGCACCACTTCGCCGCGCGACGTGAACTTCACCGCATTGGCCAGCAGGTTGATCAGCACCTGGCGTAGCCGCTTCACGTCCACCCGCACGTAGTCGGGCATGCGGCCGGTGGTTTCGATACGAAAGCGCAGCCCCTTGCGCACCGCCTGCGGCTCGAACATCTTGGCCAGGTCATCGAGCAGTTCGCGCATCGGCATCGGTGACGGGTCGAGCCGCAGCTTGCCCGCCTCGATTCGCGCCAGATCGAGCAGGCCATCGATCAGCCCCAGCAGGTGTTCGCCGCTGCGCAGGATGGTGCCGAGCGCTCGCCGCTGGGTGTCGACCTGGGTCAGCGCGCCCGTTGCTGGCGCACCTTTCGCCGCGCCGCCCTGTGTCAGCGAGCCCTGCCCCAGCTCGCGCAGCAGGATCTGTGCGTAGCCGAGAATGCTGTTCAGCGGCGTGCGAAGTTCGTGGCTGATGCCGGTCACGTAACGCGTCTTGGCGAGGTTGGCGGATTCGGCGGAATCCTTCGCCTTCTGCAGCGCGAGGTCCGTCTTGCGGTGGGCCTCCACCTCGCGCATCAACAACTGGTTCTGCCGGTTCGACTCGTCCTGCGCCAGACGCCTGCTTTCAGAGCCGAGCACGATCCACCAGGCGCACACCGCGCACAGCAGCACCAGCAGTGCGAAGGTCTTGAGCAAGCTCAGCAGCAGCGATTCACGCGTCGCCGCATACAGATCGGCGACCACCGCTTCCTGGTAGTACACGACGCCGAAGATGACCGCCAGCAGCGAGGTCAGCGACAGGAACACAACCAGGAAGTGGCCGACCCGGAAATTGACCCGACGCGCCAGGCGCATCGGCAGGATGGCGTTGAGCACGGCATGCAGTTGGGCAGCAGCGCTCGCATCGGTCTTGCAGCGGTCGTGGCAGCGCGATTCAAGCGTGCAGCACAGCGAGCAGATCGGCTGCCCATAGGCCGGGCAGTAGGCCATGTCTTCCGACTCGAAGCTGTTCTCGCAGACGTGGCAGGTAACGGTCTGACCCGGACGCCACTGCATCGTGCTGCGGCGCGCGATGTAGTAGCGGCCGCGCGTGCCCCAGGCAATCAGCGGCGCGATGACGAAGGCGGTGGCAAGCGAAATGACCGGCGAAAATGCCTGCGCCGCATCCCCCATCCAGCCGGTGTAGGCCAGTACGGACACGACGGTGGCGATCGCCATGGACCCCAGCCCGACCGGATTGATTTCATACAGGTGGGCACGCTTGAATTCGAGATGCGACGGCGACAGGCCGAGCGGCTTGTTCACCACCAGGTCGGCCACCAGTGCACCGACCCATGCAATCGCGAGGTTGGCGTACAGGCCGAGCACGTGCTCCAGCGCCTCGAACACGCCGAGCAGCATCAGCAGCAGCGCGATCACCACATTGAATACCAGCCACACCACGCGGCCAGGGTGGCTGTGCGTCAGCCGGGCGAAAAAATTCGACCAGGCGAGCGACCCGGCGTAGGCGTTGGTGACGTTGATCTTGAGCTGCGACACGATGACGAAAAAAACGGTCACTGCCAGCACGACGGCCGGCGAATCGAACACGTAGCCAAAGCCGGCCAGGTACATCTGCGTCGGCTCCACCGCGCGATCAACCGGCACCATGGCCTGCAGCGCGAGAAAGGCGAGAAAGGCGCCGCCCAGCATCTTGACCATGCCAGGCACGATCCAGCCCGGACCGGCTATCAGCACTGCCGCCCACCAGCGGTAGCGGTTCTCCCGGTTTTTCTCCGGCAGGAAGCGCAGGTAATCGACCTGTTCGCCGATCTGCACCACCAGCGAAATGGCCACGGTGGAGGCGGCACCGAACATCAGCCAGTCGAAGTCACTGTTGCCCGACGAACGGCCACTCATGCTGGTGAAGTCGCTGAACATTTCGGGTGCCTGCAGCCACACCGCGAGGTAGGGCAGCACCAGCAGCACCAGCCATACCGGCTGCGTCCACAGCTGGATGCGGCTGATCAGTGTCACGCCGTGGATCACCAGCGGAATCACCACGATGGCACACAGCAGATAGGCCCATACGAGCGGAATGCCGAAGTACAGCTCGATGGCCAGTGCCATGATCGCCGCTTCGATGGCGAAGAAGATGAAGGTGAAGCTGGCATAGACCAGCGAAGTGATGGTCGAGCCCAGATAGCCGAAGCCGGCGCCGCGCGTCAGCAGGTCCATGTCGACGCCGTACTTGGCGGCGCAGTAGCTGATGGGCAGGCCGGTCAGGAAGGTGATCAGGCCGACGAACAGGATGGCCCACAGTGCGTTGGTGAAGCCGTAATTGAGCGCGATCGCGCCGCCGATGGCTTCCAGCGCGAGAAAGGACACGGCACCGAAGGCCGTGTTGGCGACCCGCCATTCCGACCACTTCCGGAAGCTGCGCGGCGTGTAGCGCAGCGCGTAGTCCTCGAGCGTTTCGGTTGCGACCCAAGTGTTGTAGTCGCGGCGGATCTTGAAAATCTGCTGGGTGGCTTCTGACATCGGATCGGGCGGCTGGAGGTCTGCCCGACGCATGCAAGAAACGCTCCGGGCAGGGTGCGTGAGCACCCGCCCGGAGAACAAGGTACAGCTTCCCTCCACGCCGCCGAAAGCGCACCAGAAAAGTGCATGAGCCACTTGGTGGTGCAGTGCGTCAGCGCAGGACTTCACCTTAGCACCGAACCCTGCGCATCCCGAGTGTTGCGCTACGTACTCACATACGTCGATTGACGTATTCCGGCTACACACCCCCGGCAACTACTTTTCGGACCGCAGCGACCGGTTGCGGTGCACCGCACAAAAGTGAATCAACGACCAATACCGGATCGCCTGAAGCTCCCCAACCCGTCCCCGCTCAGGAGAACAGATATGGCTGACAAGAAAGACCCGATCCAGACGCCGCTTACCGACGAACAGCGCCGCAAGGTGCTGATGGGCATGGCCGCGATGCCCGCGATGATGATGCCCGGCATGGCGCTGGCCCAGGCAGCGCAGTTCCCGACGGCGAAGGTGAACACCACCAAGCTCGCGGTGACGGATACCGAGGTCGTCGTGGGTCAGCTGCATTCGGCGACCGGCACCATGGCCATTTCGGAAACCGGGTCGATCCAGGCCGAACAGCTGGCGATCGACCAGATCAATGCGATGGGCGGCGTGCTCGGCCGCAAGATCCGCGTCATCAAGGAAGACGGCGCGTCCGACTGGCCGACCTTCGCCGAGAAGTCGAAGAAGCTGCTGGTGCAGGACAAGGTCGCATGCGTGTTCGGCTGCTGGACGTCGGCCTCGCGCAAGGCCGTGCTGCCGATCTTCGAAAAAGAGAACGGCATGCTGTACTACCCGACGTTCTACGAAGGACTGGAACAGTCGAAGAACGTGATCTACACCGGCCAGGAAGCCACGCAGCAGATCCTGTACGGCCTCGACTGGGCGGCCAAGGAGAAGAAGGCCAAAACCTTCTTCCTGGTCGGCTCCGACTACATCTGGCCGCGCACCTCGATGAAGATCGCGCGCAAGCACATCGAATCCGTTGCCAAGCTGGGCAAGGTCGCTGGCGAAGAGTACTACCCGCTCGGCCACACCAACTTCAACTCGCTGATCAACAAGATCAAGCTGGCCAAGCCGGACTGCATCTTCGCAGCCGTGGTCGGCGGTTCCAACGTCGCCTTCTACAAGCAGCTGAAGGCAGCCGGCATCACCGCGGACAAGCAGTTCCTGCTGACCATCTCGGTGACCGAAGACGAAGTGCTGGGCATCGGTGGTGAAAACATCGCGGGTTTCTACTCGTCGATGAAGTACTTCCAGTCGCTCGACAACGCCAACAACAAGGCTTTCGTCGAGGCATTCAAGAAGGCCTACGGTCCGAAGTCGGTGATCGGCGACGTGACCCAGGCCGGTTATCTCGGCCCGTGGATCTGGAAGGCGACCGTCGAGAAGGCAGGCAGTTTCGACGTCGACAAGATCGCCGCCGCATCGGGTGGCATCGAGCTGAAGACCGCGCCCGAAGGCTACGTGAAGGTGCATGACAACCATCACCTGTGGAGCAAGGCGCGCATCGGCCAGGCGCAGCTCGACGGCCAGTTCAAGGTGGTCGCCGAGTCGCCCGAACTGATCGAGCCGAACCCCTTCCCCAAGGGTTACCAGTAAGCCGGACGGTCCGGGGTCCGTGCGTCTCCTCGCACGGGCTCCGGCCCCGCCCAGGACGTATCCACAAGCGTTCATCGGCCCACGACCTTCATTTGTGAATACCCCCTAGCCGGAGATCACCATGTCACTGACCGACATCATGAACATCACCCTGATGCAGGGTTTCGCAGGCCTGAGCCTGTTTTCGGTGCTGCTGCTGATGGGCCTGGGGCTGGCCATCATCTTTGGCCAGATGGGCGTGATCAACATGGCGCATGGCGAATTCATGACCATCGGCGCCTACACGATCTACATGTTCTCGTCGCTCACCGAAACCTTCCTGCCCGGCTTCGCGTCGATGTACTTCCCGTTTGCCATCGCGGCGGCGTTCTGCATCGCCTTCGCCTTCGGCTGGTTCATCGAGTGGGCGCTGATACGACACCTGTACAAGCGGCCGCTCGACACGCTGCTCGCCACCTGGGGCCTCTCGCTGGCCATGCAGCAGACTTTCCGTTCGACCTTCGGCGCACGTGAAGTGAGCCCGACGCTGCCCGACTGGTTGCTCGGTTCGTGGGCACCGGCCGAAGGCCTGGACATTCCGATCAACGGTCTGTTCGTGCTTGCGCTGACTGCTCTGGTCACCGGCGGCGTGCTGCTCGCCCTGTACCGCTCGCGCTGGGGCTTGCGTGTGCGTGCCACGGTGGCCAACCGCCCGATGGCCAACGCCACCGGCATCAATACCAGTCGCACCGACCGTCTGACGTTCGCCATCGGCTGCGGCATCGCCGGCATCGCCGGAGCGGCCTTCACGACGATCGGCTCGACCGGCCCGACCAGCGGCTCGCTGTACATCGTCGACGCCTTCCTGGTGGTGACCTTCGGCGGCGCAGGCAGTCTGCTCGGCACCGTGGCCTCGGCCTTCGGCATCGCCCAGACGCAATCGATCGCCGAGTTCTTCATGACCGGTTCGATGGCCAAGGTGCTCACGCTGATGATGATCGTGACCATCCTGATGCTGCGTCCGCAAGGTCTCTTTGCTTCGAAGATCCGCCGCTGAGTCCGGCTGCGCTCCGACCCCCGAATACCCACGATCCAAGGAGAACCCAATGGACTCAATCAAGAGCTGGCTGGCACGTAGCGGAATGGGAAGCGTGTTGATACTCGCGCTGATCATCGTCGTCGTGTTCCCGCTGACGATGGACCTGTTCCGACTGAACCTGGTCGGCAAATATCTCACCTACGCCTTTGTCGCCGTCGGCCTGGTCATGCTGTGGGGCTATGGCGGCGTGTTGAGCCTCGGCCAGGGCGTGTTCTTCGGCCTTGGCGGCTACATGATGGCCATGTTCATGAAGCTGGAGGCGTCCGATCCGGAAACGACCAAGATCCAGAGCACGCCGGGCATTCCCGACTTCATGGACTGGAACCAGATCACCGAGCTGCCGCTGTGGTGGGAGCCGTTCCGCCACCTGCCGCTGGCGCTGCTGGCGGTCCTGCTGGTGCCCACGGTGCTCGCCTTCATCATCAGCTTCGCGATGTTCCGGCGCCGGGTCGGCGGCGTGTATTTCGCCATCATCACGCAGGCCGTCTGTCTGATCCTGACCGTGCTCATCGTCGGCCAGCAGGGTTACACCGGCGGCGTCAATGGCATCACCGACCTGAAGACCATCCTCGGCTGGGACACGCGCACCGACGAAGCCAAGTACATCCTGTATTTCCTCAATGCCGGACTGCTGATCGCCGCCATCCTGCTGTGCCGCTGGATCCAGCTGAGCAAGCTCGGAACGCTGCTGCTGGCCATGCGCGACAAGGAAGACCGCGTGCGCTTTTCCGGCTACGACGTATCAATGTTCAAGGTGTTCGCCTTCTGCCTCGCCGCGATGCTGTCGGCGATCGGCGGCGCAATGTTCGTGCTGCAGGTCGGCTTCATGTCGCCGTCGCTGGTCGGCATCGTGCCGTCGATCGAAATGGTCATATTCGCCGCCGTCGGCGGACGCATGTCACTGGTCGGTGCGGTGTATGGCGCCCTGCTGGTCAATTTCGGCAAGACCTACTTCTCCGAAAGCTTCCCCGACCTGTGGTTGTTCCTGATGGCAGCGCTGTTCATCGGTGTCGTGCTGGCCTTCCCGAACGGTCTGGCCGGCCTGTACGAGAGCCACGTGAAGCCGCGCCTGGGCAAGCGCAAGGACAAGCCGGCGTCCGGCGCCAACAGCACGCCTTCGTCCGACGTCCCGCCCGCCATCCCGCTGCACAGCGGCGCGTCGCACGGTGGCAAGCCGCTGGCCCGCACCGCACTGCCTGACGGCGTGCAGGGCACATCCGCCTGATCCGAACGGAGACCGACATGAGCAATACCGACTTCGTACTTGCGGTGGAAGACCTCACCGTGTCCTTCGACGGTTTCAAGGCCATCGACGCCCTGACGCTGTATGTCGATCGCGGCGAGCTGCGCGTGATCATCGGCCCCAACGGCGCCGGCAAGACCACGCTGCTCGACCTGATCTGCGGCAAGACGCGCGCCAGCGGCGGCAGCATCAAGTTCAAGAACATCGAAATGACCAAGATGGCGGAACACAAGATCGTGCGCTCGGGCATCGGCCGCAAGTTCCAGACGCCGTCGATCTACGAAAACCTCTCCGTCTTCAAGAATCTTGAAGTGTCCTTCCCGCGCGGCCGCAGCGTGTTCGGTGCGCTGGGTTTCCGGTGCACCGACGAGGTGAAGGCACGCGTGCAGTCGGTGGCAGACGAAATCAGCCTCGGCGACTCGCTCGACATCGAAGCCGGTCTGCTCAGCCACGGCCAGAAGCAGTGGCTGGAGATCGGCATGTTGCTGATGCAGGAACCCGAGCTGCTGATGCTTGACGAGCCGATCGCCGGCATGAGCGTGCGCGAGCGCGAACTGACCGGCGAGTTGCTGCAGCGCATCTGCAAGGGGCGCTCGGTGATCGTGATCGAGCACGACATGGATTTCGTCAAGCGCATCGCCCACAAGGTCACCGTCATGCACCAGGGGAAAATCCTCGCCGAAGGATCGATGGACAAGGTGCAGAACGATCCCAAGGTCATCGACGTGTATCTGGGCCACTGAAATGTATGCACAGAGCTGCCCTCACCCGGCGCGTGCGCGCCACCCTCTCCCGCTGATGCGGGAGAGGGGACAGGCAGGCCTCGTCGCTGCTTGCCTCTCTGGCGCGCCGAAGCGGGCTCGGGCTGCCCTGCTCCCTCTCCCGCATCAGCGGGAGAGGGCCGGGGTGAGGGCCGCTGCATCGAACCTTCCCACGCAAAGGACTCCGTCATGCTGAACGTCAAAGACCTCCACGTCGCCTACGGCCAGAGCGAGGCCCTGCACGGCATTTCGTTCGAAGCGAACAAGAACGAAACGATCGCCATCATGGGCCGCAACGGCATGGGCAAGACCACGCTGTTCAAATCGCTGATCGGCATTCTGCCTATCAAGAGCGGCCACATCGAAGTCGCCGGCAAGGAAGTGTCGAAGGACGAAAGCTACAAGCGCGTCGCCAAGGGCATCGCCTACGTGCCGCAGGGCCGCATGATTTTCCCGACGCTGACGGTGGAGGAGAACATCCACACCGGCCTGGAAAATGCCAAGGTCAAGAAGGTGCCGGAAGAGATCTACGCCCTGTTCCCGGTGCTGTGGGAAATGCGCGCCCGCAAGGGCGGCAACCTGTCCGGCGGCCAGCAGCAACAGCTGGCCATCGCGCGCGCACTGGTCACCGATCCCAAGGTATTGCTGCTCGACGAACCAACCGAAGGCATCCAGCCCTCGATCATCAAGGACATTGCCAAGGCGCTGAACGAAATCCGCAAGTTGCGCGAAATCACCATCGTCGTGTCCGAGCAGGTCCTGAGTTTCGCCATGGACGTGGCCGACCGCCTGTTTGTCATCGAAGGCGGACGCCTTGTCCATGAAAGCACGCGCGCCGACACGGATACCGCGCGCATCAAGCAGTTCCTGTCCGTCTGAGTGCCCACCATCCGCCCACACATCCCAAGGAGATCAACATGGCCGAGACCTTGATCAAGGTAGACCTGAAGCAGTCGCCGTACGAAAACGACATGGTGCACAACCGCTGGCACCCGGACATCCCCATCGTCTGCTGGGTCAAGCCCGGTGACGACTTCAAGATCGAAACCTACGACTGGACCGGCGGCTTCATCCAGAACAACGACAGCGCGGACGACGTGCGCGACATCGACCTGACGACGGTGCACTTCCTGTCCGGTCCGATCGGCGTCGAAGGCTGCGAGCCGGGCGACCTGCTGGTGGTCGACATCCTGGACATCGGCGCCAAGGAAGACAGCCTGTGGGGCTTCAACGGCTTCTTTTCGAAAAAGAACGGCGGCGGCTTCCTGACCGAGCACTTCCCGGAAGCCCAGAAGTCGATCTGGGACATCAAGGGCATGTTCACCGAATCGCGCCACGTGCCGGGCGTCAAGTATGCCGGCCTGATCCACCCGGGCCTGATCGGCTGCCTGCCGGACCCGAAGCTGCTGGCCGACTGGAACACGCGCGAAATCGACTTCATCAACACCGAACCCGACCGCGTGCCGCCGCTGGGCTGCCCGCCGTGCGCACCGACCGCCCACATGGGCCGTCTGAAAGGCGAAGCGCGCGACAAGGCCGCTGCCGAAGCCGCCCGTACCGTACCGCCGCGCGAGCACGGCGGCAACTGCGACATCAAGGATCTGTCGCGCGGCTCGCGCATCTTTTTCCCGGTCTATGTGAAGGGGGGCGGCCTGTCGATGGGCGACCTGCACTTCTCGCAGGGCGACGGTGAAATCACCTTCTGCGGCGCCATCGAAATGGCCGGCTGGCTGCATCTGCGGGTGAGCATCATCAAGGACGGCATGAAGAAGTACGCCATCAAAAACCCGATCTTCAAGCCCAGCCCGATCACGCCGAAGTATGACGACTACCTCATCTTCGAAGGCATTTCGGTCGACGAACAGGGCAAGCAGCATTACCTCGACGTGCATGTCGCCTATCGCCAGGCCTGCCTGAACGCCATCGAATATCTGAAGAAGTTCGGCTACTCGGGAGCACAGGCGTACTCGATTCTCGGTACGGCACCGGTGCAGGGCCACATCAGCGGCGTGGTCGATATTCCGAATGCCTGCGCCACGCTGTGGCTGCCGACCGACATTTTCGACTTCGACATCATGCCGAACGAGGCCGGCCCGGTGAAGTTCATCGACGGCAGCATCCAGATGCCGCTGTCGCCGGATCTCTGAGGCCGCCGCCATGCCGACCTACGACTATCAGTGCGAGGCGCATGGCGGATTTTCCGCCCTGCGCAGCATCGCCCAGCGCGACGCCGCCTGCCTGTGCCCGGAGTGCGGTTCGCCCGCGCAGCGGGTGCTGGTGACGGCACCGTCCTTCGCCGACATGCCGCACGAGACGCGCTTCGCGCATGCCACCAACGAACGCAGCCGCCACGAACCGGTGCTTGCCAGCCGCAAGCACGGTCCCGGGTGTTCGTGCTGCAGCAGCAAACCCAGCCGAACGACCGCGGTAGGCAAGGACGGCTCGAAGGCATTCCCCACCAAACGTCCCTGGATGATCAGTCACTGATTGCCGGGTTTTCGTAACCAGCCCCCTCCACCTTCAACCTGCACTTCAACAACCGGGAGTCCTGCACCATGAAAAGCACCCTCAAAACCCGTCTGCGGAGCGTGTCGTCCCTTCCGCGCCTCGGCGCGCTCGCCGTCGCTCTGGCCACTGCCGGCACCGCAAACGCCGGCGTCACCGTGTCCGGACCGGGCGACAGCTACCTCACGCTTGGTCTGTGGATGCGTACGTCCTTCACCAGCGCGGATGACGGCGCGCCGAACGGTTCGTCGCGCTCGAAGGATTTTGCGGTCGATTCCATCCGTATCATCACCAGCGGCAAGATCACCAAGCAGATCGGCGGCATGGTGAATTTCGAGCGCCAGTCGGACGAATCGATGCGCCTGCTCGATGTGGTCGCCCAGTTCGAACTGATGGACGGCCTCAACCTGTGGTTCGGCCGCATGCTGCCGCCGACCGACCGTGCCAACCTCGCCGGCCCCTACTTCGCCAACGTGTGGGAATACCCGATGGTGTCGCAGTACCCGAACGCCTTCACCGGTCGTGACGACGGCGCGCTGCTGTGGGGCAATGTGCTCGGCGGCAAGCTGCTGTACGCAGTCGGCGCCTACCAGGGCAAGAACCGCGGCGCCGGCCTGTCGAACGACTCCGACAAGCTGCTGTACGCCGGTCGTCTGGCCTACAGCTTCTGGGATCCGGAACTGGGCTACTACGGTACCAACAGCTACTTCGGCGGCAAGGAAGTCCTGACCATCGGCGCGGCTGTCCAGACGCAGAAGAACGGTGTCGGCATCGCCGGCGCCTCGGGTGACTACACGGCGTGGAACATCGATGCGCTGATGGAAACCAAGCTGTCGAATGGCGGCGTACTGACGCTGGAAGGCGCCTACTACGACTACGACACCGATGGTGTGGCTGACACCGGCGGGGCCGTTGCAGCCGCCTGCGGTCTGGTCAACGTCAACAACTGCGGTGGCGCAACCGAAGGTGAAGCCTACCTGCTGACGGCCGCCTACCTGATTCCGGGCAAGTTCGGCATCGGCCAGTTCCAGCCGTACGCGCGCTATCAGGAATTCGATCCGCAGGTGGGTTCCAAGTCTGACCAGTGGGACTTCGGTGTCACTTACGTGATGGCCGGCCACAACGCGCGCATCACCGCGGTGTATTCGGACATGGATCCGGGCGGTGCAGCCAAGTCGATCGACAAGTTCATCGTCGGCGTTCAGCTGATGTATTGATCCAGTCACGACCCGGCCGCACAGCGGACCGGGTCTGAATGGCCTCAGGGGCACGCTCGGGCGTGCCCCTTTTTGTTCACCGATGCCATGCCCCGAGTGCGGCGACACGCGCTGCGGCCATTGCCTTGCCGACCACGATCGCGTCGGCACCGAGCGCACGGAACACCCACCCGGACTCGCCCGGCAGCGCCGAGGCCCCGGCGTACAGCCCGTCTCCAGAGATCCCGCGCAGCGACTCCGGAAAGCCGGCGCATGCCGTCTGCGTCAATATCCATAGGCTGCCCTGCACGCTGAAGTCGCCCGACACGCCGGGCTGCGCACCGAGCCAGTCAGCGCCGCGGATGCGCATCCGTTCGCGGGCCAGCAGGCGAGCGTCACGGCCGGTGATGTCGATCGCCGAATCCGTCAGCTCGAACGTCACGCCGCAGGCCGTCGGGTCGTGCGCGAGAAAGGTTTCCGACACCAGTACGAGGGCGCCCTCACCCAGCCTGACCGAGACGCGGGTGTGCAGGTGACTGCCCGGGAAAAGGATTTGCGGCGCCGGCAGGTATTCAAGCTGCGCGCCGTCACCGGCGTCGATGTCGACCGTCTGCGTCGCGCAGCCGCCGCGCATGGTGTGCACGATGGTCGATGCAGGCGTCGCCACGTACGCCCGCGCGCCCGGCGCCACGGCAATGCGCCCGGTCACCGTGTCGTGTTCGAACAAGCCGCCCGACACCGACTGCAGGAACACCGTGCAGCGACCGCGGTCGAGCGCATCGGTGTACAGCGCGCGGCCCACATGCACCGGGTAACGAACGTACTGCCGGGCGACGAAGCTGCGACCTTCCGCCGAACCGAAATCCAGCTCGAAGGTGTGGCGTTCAGTCAAACAGAACCCCGCGCACGATGGCATCGACCACCGCGTCGACGCCCTCGCCACTGGCGCAGTTGGTGAGCAAGGTCGGCTTTCCGGCGCGCACTTCTTCAGCTTCGCGCGTCATGCGCGCCAGATCCACGCGCACGAATGGCGCCAGGTCGGTCTTGTTGATGACCAGCAGGTCGCACTGCAGTACGCCCAGGCCACGCTTGCGCGGAATGTCGTCGCCGCCGGCCACGTCGATGACGAACAGCCAGTAATCAACCAGATCGAGCGAAAACGACGACGCCAGATTGTCGCCGCCACTTTCGACCAGGATCAGTTCCAGGCCCGGCCAGGTCCGGTCAAGTTCATCGGCCGCGGCAAGGTTGAGCGTCGGGTCTTCGCGGATCGCGGTGTGCGGGCAGGCGCCGGTTTCGACCGCCAGCACGCGCTCCGGCGCGATGATGCCGCTGCGCCGGATGCGTTCGGCGTCTTCCGCGGTGACCAGATCGTTGGTGATGACGGCGATGTCGGTGCCGCGCGCAATGAAGCGTGGAATGAGCTGTTCGAGCAGCGCCGTCTTGCCCGATCCGACCGGGCCACCGACACCGACACGTGCCGCACCGCGCGGCCTGGCGTACTGCAGGGGCATGACCGATGACATACGGGGCTACCTCATCATGTAAAGGCGGTTCAGCGGCACGTGGGTCGCCGGCGCGCAGCCGATCACGTGGTTGTCGACGCTGACCTCGAAGGTTTGCGGGTTGACCGTGATGTTCGGCAGCGTGCCGTTGCGCACCATGTCGGCCTTGGTCAGCGTGCGCGTGCCGTGCACCGGCAGCAGCGTCTTGCGCAGGTCAAGCCGCCCTTCGAGGTCGCGGCCGAGCGAAGCGGCGCACACGAAATTGGCCGACAGCGCCTGCGGTGCGCGGCCGAAGGCGCCCCACTGCGGACGCATGATGAGCGGCTCGCAGGTCATCAGCGACGCAGCCGAATCGCCCATCGCGCCATAGGCGATGAAACCGCCCTTGACGACGATTTCCGGCTTGATGCCGAAGAACGCCGGACGCCACAGCACGATGTCGGCCAGCTTGCCCGGCTCCAGCGAACCGACGTGCTGGTCGACGCCGAAGGAGCGCGCGGCATTGATCGTGTATTTCGCGATGTAGCGCAGGATGCGTTCGTTGTCGGCGCTGCGCGTGCGCTCTTCCGGCAGCCGGCCGAACTGGTCCTTCATCTTGCTGGCCAGCTGCCAGGTGCGGCAGATGACTTCGTTGATGCGGCCCATGCCCTGGCTGTCGGAGCCCAGCATCGATATCGCCCCCATGTCGTGCAGCACGTCTTCGGCGGCGATGGTCTGCGCACGGATGCGGCTTTCGGCGAAGGCCACGTCCTCCGGCACGGCCGGGTTCAGGTGATGGCACACCATGATCATGTCGAGGTGTTCGTCGAAAGTGTTCACCGTGTACGGGTTGGTCGGATTGGTCGATGACGGCAGGCAGTTGGCCTGACCGACGACGCTGATCACGTCCGGCGCATGACCGCCGCCGGCCCCCTCGGTGTGATACATGTGGATGGTGCGGCCCTTGGTCGCCGCCAGCGTGTCTTCGAGAAAGCCCGATTCGTTCAGCGTGTCGGTGTGCAGCTGCACCTGGAAATCCATGTCGTCGGCGACCGACAGGCAGGTGTCGATGGTGGCCGGCGTGGCACCCCAGTCCTCGTGGATCTTCAGGCCGATGCAGCCGGCCTGCATCTGTTCGACCAGCGATTCGGGACGCGACGAATTGCCGCGGCCGAGAAAGCCGAAATTCATCGGCCACTGCTCCGACGCCTGCAGCATGCGCGCGACGTTCCACGCGCCACCGCAGTCGATGCCGACCGTGATCGGGCCGAGCGAGCCGCCGAACATCGTCGTGATGCCGGACGCCAGCGCGTGCTCGACCAGTTGCGCCGAGTCGAAATGCACATGCACGTCGAGCCCGCCCGCCGTGGCGATCAGCCCTTCGCCATCGCGCACCGTCGTCGCGTTTCCGACCAGCAACTGCGGATGCACGCCATCCATCACATGCGGGTTGCCCGCCTTGCCAATGGCCACGATGCGCCCGTCCTTGATGCCGATGTCACCTTTCACGATGCCGACCACCGCGTCGATCACGACAACATTGCTGATCAGCATGTCGAGTGCGCCCTGCGCCGACGTCAGTCCGCCCATCATGCCGAGGCCATCGCGCAACGTCTTGCCGCCGCCGTGCAGGCATTCGTCGCCGGGCACGGCGAAGTCGTGTTCGATTTCAGCCAGCAGCGAGGTGTCGCCCAGACGCACCCTGTCGCCCTTGGTCGGTCCGTACATCGCCGCATAGTCGCGGCGGGTCAGCCATGCCATGTCAGTCCTCCCGGCGATTCTTGTTCGTTCTTGTTCATTCGGTCACGCTCCCCTGAAGCCCGCCTGGCGCGCGCGCAGGAGCGCATCGGCCAGCCCGGTTTCGGTGTTGCTCGCGCCCTCGGTCAGCCGGTTCAGGCCGAACACCTCGCCCGTGCCGCCGAAGGCCACCAGCGTGACTTCCTTCGATTCGCCGGGCTCAAAGCGCACCGCGGTGCCGGCTGCGATATCGAGGTGCATGCCCCATGCCAGCGCACGGTCGAAGTCGAGCGCGCGATTCACCTCGAAGAAGTGAAAGTGGCTGCCGATCTGTATCGGGCGATCGCCGGTGTTGAGCGCTTTCAGCGTCGCGCTGCGGCGGCCTGCATTGACTTCGATGTTGCCTTCGGCCGGAATGATTTCGCCCGGTATGCGGGCGCGGCTGCCGCCGGCCGACATCTGCGCGCCGGGGCCGGGCCGTATCGGGTCATGCACGGTCACCAGCTTGGTGCCGTCGGGAAAGCTCGCTTCGATCTGGATCATCGGCATCAGCGCGGCAACGCCCGGCAGCACGTCATCGGAATTGAGGATTTGCGAGCCGAACGCAATCATTTCCGCCACGGTGCGGCCATCGCGCGCACCTTCGAGAATTTCATCGACGATGAAGGCGATCGCCTCCGGGCAATTGAGCTTGAGCCCGCGCGCACGACGGCGTCGCGACAGCTCCGCCGCGTTGAAAATGGTCAGGCGTTCCAGTTCGGTCGGGGTCAGCAGCATGTCGTGCTCCTTCGCGATTCATTCATCCGGTCAGTCCTCGTGTGTGGCGTCATCAAGGTTCAATTGGCAAACAGACGCGCGCTGCGCGCTTCGTGGCGCATGGCGGCGATGTCGAGTGCGGGCGTACCGCTGCTCATATCCTCGCGTGCCGGCGGTGGCTGCGACAGCACGCCAGCGATGACCGGCCGCATGCGGGTCAGCAGGCGCTGGCCATCGACGTGCCCGATCATCCCCATGCGCAGCGCCGCACCGATGATCGACGTGCACAGGCCGCCCACCGCCATGGCATCGCAACTGCCCGCGGGCAAGCGGTACGCCGCCCACAGTGCCCCTTGCACCACCGGCAGGTGACCCGGCGCGTGTGCACCGCGCACAGCCTCCAGATAGCGCTGCGCGCACGCGACGCCCAGGTCGGCGTGCATGCGAAGCTGCGTGAAGCCCAGTCGGCGACTGGCTTCGCGCCAGCCGCGCGTGAGCGACATCGCTTCGCACAGCCGGTCGAGATCACAAAGGACATCCAGCAACGCTGGCGTGTCGCCGCACTCCGTGTATGCCTGGTGCGCCAGATGCATCAGCGGCCGGTCAAGGCCGGCCCAGCGATGGGTCACCTGCGCCTGCAGCAGCCCGAACACCTGTTCGACATCGCTGACCTGCCTGTCCAGACGCAGCGATTCCAGCCCCCACGAAAAGGCGGTGGCACCGCCGGGAAAGAAGCTGTCGGAAAACTGCAGCATCGCCAGCTGCTGGTCGATACCTGATTCAATGTGCATGCGGCACCGGGATGTAACGCACGGTGCCGTGGGCCGCAGGCAGCGCAGGTTCGGATCCTGCGCCCGGCCCGGCCTCGTCCGGAACCTTCACGCAACCTCGCTGGATCAGGTGGGCAAGGCGCTGCAGATAGGTGTCGCGGGGGCCATCCAGTGCAATGCACAGCCGTTCGCCGTCGAACCTCACCTTCCAGTGCATGTTGCCGGCGAAATAGCCCAGTTCGAGCGCGTCCGCGGCAGTGCGGGCCTGCAGCACAAGCCACTGCGGCTCGTCGAGCAGCACGACCACCGCGCGATCGTCGTCGAGCCACAGCACGGAACCGTTCTGCAGCGTGGCATCGCGATCCAGCATCAGTGCCACCGTGCTGCCACGGTCGGTCCGCAGCTGCTGTCGGCGGCGCGCCATATCGCTGCGCGTCAGGCGCACCGTTTCAAGGCCGCCGCGATGTTCGATGTCATGCAGCCTGTCCGCCAGCGCCGCATCGGCGGCGCAGCCCAGAATGGTGGTCACACGAAGCATGGACGGGTCCGGTTGAAAAACGGGTTGAAAAATGCAGTTCGAAACAGGCCGGTGCCGAAGGCACATGACGTGCCTTCGGCATGTGCCCGGTGCGGTGCTTGCCAACAACCCGCCGCCGGACGGCCGCACACCGTCCGACGGCGGGCGCAGCAACTACCCGCTCAGATAGTCGGGAAAGGGTTGGGCTCGATCAGCGGCGACTCGTAAATCATGTTGACCTGGCCGTCGGCGCCGAACGCACCGATGCGCGCCTGTTTCCACAGGTGATGGTTGCTGCCGTGGAATCTCACCAGGCCTTCCGGTCCGGTGAATTCGAGATTGGCCGACGCGGCGATCACCTTGTCCACATCGAAGCTCCTGGCCTTTTCGACCGCCATCTTCCACAGATAGACCGCGGTGTAGGCGCACGCCAGCGTGTCGCCGGTGACGCGCTTCTGGCCGTACTTCGCCTTGAACGCGGCGACGAATTTCTTGTTCGCCGGGTTGTCGAGGCTCTGCAGGTAGCTCATGCAGGTGAGCACGTCCTGCACGTTCTCGTTGCCGATGCCCGACACCTCTTCTTCCGACACGGCGAACGCCATCACCGTGGTCTTTTTCATGTTGACCCCGGCCGCCTTCAACTGCTTGTAGAACGCCACGTTCGATCCGCCGACGATGGTGCTCAGGATGATGTCGGGCTTGACCGCCTTGATCTTGTTGATGGTCGAGCCGAAGGACGTACTGCCCAGCGGCATGTACTCCTCACCGAGCACCGATCCGCCGCCCTTGACGATGGTCGGACGTGCAATCTTGTTGGTGACGCGCGGCCAGATGTAGTCGGAACCGATCAGATAGAAGGTCTTGCCGCGGTTCTCGAGCAGCCAGTTGCAGCCCTGCACGCATTGCTGGGTGGCTTCGTGCGCGGTGTACAGGATGTTCGGCGACTGTTCCTGTCCTTCGTAGTAGGTCGGGTAGTACAACAGTCCCTTGGCCTGTTCGAATACCGGCAGCACCGCCTTGCGCGACGCCGACGTGTAGCAGCCGAATACCGCGGCCACCTTGTCCTGGCCGAGCAGCTTGCGGGCCTTTTCGGCGAACGTGGGCCAGTCGCTCGCGCCGTCTTCCACCACCGGCACGATCTTCTTGCCGAGCACGCCGCCGGCTGCATTGATCTCGTCGATGGCAAGCTTTTCGGCATCGACCACTGAGGCTTCGGCCAGCGCGATGGTGCCGGTCAGCGAATGCAGGATGCCGACCTTCACCACATCCTGCTGCGCGAACGCGCTACGCATCATCGTCGGGCCCGCCACGGATGCCAGGGCGAGTGCTTTGACCAGATCACGACGCAGATTACTTTTCATGTTTCCCTCGAAAGAATGGGTGGTTAAGGCTTGGATGACTCAAGACAGCACAGCGCAGACGACAAAATTTGTTGCAACGCCACATCGCCGATTTCAAAAAAAGAACGAAAAAAAGGCCTGGCGGATCCGGAGATCCACACAGGCCTTTTTGCCTTTCTTTGCACCGGCAATGCTGGCGATGCGAAGAGTTGTACTGATACTAGTTAGCCGGATGCAGCGAGTCAAGCACTGTTTTCAGTAAATCGACGCTGCTGATTTCGCATCGATTTTGGTGCATCGCATCAGTCGCGCATGGGCGGTCCGCCGGGTTCAAATTCGCCCCCGGCTCAGCGCTCCAGACGCGACTTCAGCGGTGCATCCGGTACATGAAGATGCAGCGCCCCTGTTGCCCTGATTCGAAGCCGGCAACCGGCTGGAGCCGGTGCCTGGCCACCATGAAATCGACGACGGTGCGGGCGGCGGCCGGCGACAATGTCGGCTTCCACAGCCAGATGTCATCCCGGGTATCGACGCCGCAGACCGAGAAGAGCGCCTGTTCGGCGTCGTCCGCCATGCCGATCGCCCACTCTTCCGTCTTCGCGCCGAATTCCTTGATGTAGCTGAGGCACTCGAACTTGATCTGCTGCACGCTGAAGGTCATCGCGTCACCCCGGAACCGGTACCAGTCGCGCAGGCGATGACACCGCCGCGGTCCGGCTCCGCCATTGGTCGAACTGCGCCGCACCCCGGTGCTTCTCTTCCACCGACATCTGACCGACGATGCCTTCGAGCGCGTTCAGCGCCGTGCCGACGCCATGCTGCGCGGCCAGCGAAAGCCAGGCGAAGGCCTGTGCGCGGTCCTTCTCCACACCGAGTCCGTTTGCGTACATGAAACCCAGTCGCGCCTGCGATGGGTAGTGCCCCTGTTCGGCCGCACGGCGATACCAGTGGGCGGCGGCTTTTTCATCGTGCGGCACGCGGTCGCCCTTGAAAAGCAGCGTGGCAAGATTGCTCTGCGCCATGGCGTCACCGGCCTGCGCAGCGCGGGTGAGCCAATGCAGCCCGGCCTGCGGATCGGCGACGGTGCCCTGCCCCATGACGAGCATTGCACCGACATTGGTTTGCGCCGGCACGTGATCCTGCTCGGCAGCGCGCAGATACCACACGAAAGCCGCTTCGAGATCGGCAGGCACGCCTTCGCCATTGGCGTGCAGCGAACCGATCCACGCCTGCGCCTCCGGGTCGCCCGCCTGGGCCAGCACGGCGAAGCGTTCATGGGCGTCGGCGAGATGGCCTTCGCGATAGGCCGCGACGGCGGCATCGACGGGTCTTGACGACGTGTTCATGGCATGTCCTTCATGGGTTCGTTGCAAGGTCGAGTGTGTCGAGGCGGTTCCTCTCGAGACGGTGCGTCATTTCGCCCGCCAGCCAGGACGCGACGGCATCGTCGGCTCGTGTCGGTGCATCCGGCGCCACGTCCGAAAGGCGTTCTCCGATCAGCGCCAGCCAGTCGGCCGGGGGCAAGGCATCGTCACCGAGCACGGTGATGCGGCACAGCGTGCGCGTCAGCGCCACCGGTTGCAGCACGACGGCGCACACGACGTGCTGCAGGGCCAGCAGAACAAGGTTCGGAAACAGCCAGAGCGCCCTCGCCGGCAAGCCGACAAGGGTGGTGTCAGCCACCAGGACCGAGGCACCGAAGGCACGGGGCAGTTGTTCCGCGGCGAGCAGACGCTGAGCCACGAGCTTCCAGTTGCCGTCGACCTCCTGCCAGTGACTGCCCTGCAGCGGCATGTCCTGCCGCGAAAGCGCGGGAACCGCTGTCTGCACCGATCTGGCCGTGTCGGTGATCGGCTCGCCGTGCGGATCGAGATTGACGCACAGCAGCGGCCCGATCCGGCCGACGCGGACCGGCAGCAGACGCTCCGGTCGCAGGCCGAGGTACTGGTGCATTTCGGGCGTGGCATCGCCCAGCTCCGACGCCGCGATGATTGGCCGGTCGCGGCTGTGTCCGCACGACGTGAACGAGCACGGTGTCTTCGTGCCCTGCTGGCATTGCACCGGCACGACACGGCAGCCGCCGTGCTGGGCCTTGTTGAATCGACCTGCGAGGACGTCGCCCGCCATCCTCTGGATATGGATTGCGTGATCGCCTGCAGTGAAGGGCAACAGGTCACCGACGCCCGCCAGTTCATGCGTCGTTCCGACGCACACCCAGTCGCGCGTCCAGATCGCCTCGTCTTCGCGCCGGGCCATGCGCAGCGATCGGAACGCCGAGGCATCGAGACCGGCAGGTCGGATCATTTCATCAAGCATGCGTCCTCCGTGATCGACATGGGTCAGCCAGGTTCTGCCCGTCTGCCGACGCTGCGGCGGACGGGCGCGTGGGCTTCAGGTGGATGACGCCAGCGCCGGCGACTCGTAATCCGCGCGACCGCGGTGCTTGAACGCTTCCTTTGGCGCAGCCGGCAGCGGGCCGTCCTGCATGAAGCGGTCGAGCACATTCTTGGTCAGGCGCGAAATGTTGTTGTCGCAGTTGTTCCACGGCAGCGAACCGCAGTAGGCGATCGAACTGAAGGCGAAGCAGCCGCCACCGTTCGGCGTCTCATGGAAGGTGACGTCGGCGCGCACACGCGGATGCACGGTGCCGTCCAGACCTTGCTGGTTGAAGCCGAAATCTTCCATCACCAGCAGGTAGGCTTCGGTATGACGGCCGGCCGACGTGGCGACGGTGAGGATGTGCGGCGGCGAACCCAGCATGGTGTCCACGATGTCCAGTTCAAGACCGGCTGCACCACCACCGACCAGACCGAAATTGCCCAGGTTCTCTTCGTAGGTGATGCCATCGAAGGCCCAGCTCACGCGCGGATCCAGACTTTCCGGCGTCCGCGTGAAGTAGGACGAAATGTCGAAGCCTTCGGACGACATGCCGGTCCCCGCCACCGAATGCAGGTAGCGGCCACGATAGCGCCACATGCCGCCCAGCTCACCGGTGCCCTGGTGGTAGTACTCGCCCGGATCGGCGCGCCAGGTGCGGATGCCGGATTCGCAGCGGCGCATTTCGGTGACCACGCCACGACCCAGACCGTCATAGGCCGGATGGAATGAATGCACCCAGTACCAGGCATCGGCGCCCATGTACATCAGGCGACCACCGCGCTGCGTGTAATTGTGCAGGGCGTCGAGCTGGGTGCCCGAATTGTGCTCGGGATGCGAGCCGGTGATGATGACGTTGTAGTTCTCCAGCCGGGCCAGGCCGTCGTAGGTCGCGTCCTCGTCGGTGAACACGTCGTACTCGTAGCCCATCTGCTCGAGCCAGCAGATCAGGTGCAGGTCGGCCGGGTACTGCCACGGCGCCTGGGCCAGGAAGTGGTCGTACTTGGGACGGATGCTCAGGATGGGGCGCAGACGCGACGACAGGCAGATGCCGCTGCCGTCGGTGTGGGTGTCATAGATCGAACCGCCGTACTCGCGGTGCTCGGCGAGGAACATGTTCTGCTGCTGCATGATGGGCACGCGATAGATGAACAGTTCCGCGCCACCGGCGTTGCACGCCACATGTTCGTTCGCGTAGGCCATGTAGCTGATCGTGGGCACCATGACCGCGATCTTCGACTGTTCCTGGCCGATCTTCGGCACGATCCAGAACGGAATGTAGTCTTCATCGCCCTCGGGCGTGGTCAGCTTTGCGGCATAGAACCGGCTCTTGATGTCGGTCGGCACTGTCCACTCGAAGCTCACCTCCCAGCGTGCGTTGTCGAGGTCATCGTCGTGGAAGTGGATGGCCCCGTATTCCTTCGGCGCGACCTTCCAGTCGAAGGTCTGGCCGGCCCAGTTGTAGCCGGTCAGCGCGCGCGTCGGGCAATTCACCAGCGTGGCGTTGAAGCGGTACGGACCGGCGTCCTTCGCCACCAGCGTGTCGATGCCATCGGAAAAATCCCATGCGGCCACGATGGCTTCCGACAGCGCGCCGGTCGGGCCGGCGTTTCGGCGCTCGGTCAGGCCGGGCTGCGCGCCGCCCTTCATCATTTCGATCTCGAAACGCGACAGGGCGCGATTGCACAGGCGCGGGCTGTCGAGCTTGCCGTTGTAGTGGCCGCCGACGATGACGCCCTGCGGCAGTGACGGCAACCCCAGCGGACCCGGTTCGACATGATCGACGTAGCCCGCGATCACCAGCGGCTGGCCGGTGTGTTCCACCTTGCCCCTGAAGACCGCCTTGACCGGTGGAATCTCCGGGTCCAGCGCATAGACGACCTGCGGCTCGTGATGCAGCACCACTTCGCCGGTCAGCGCGTCGAAGCTGGCAGCGATGAAGTGCCAGGCGTGGTCGCGCAGTGGCGCGCCGTTCGTGTACGTCTCACCATTGATGCGCAGTTCGACGCAGCCATCGGTGTTGATGAACAGGCCGTAGCCCTTGCCACCGGACCACTTGGTCACCAGACCCTGTGCGCCATGCTTCCAGTAGCGCTTGTCGGTCTTTGGCGTGGTCGGCCAGATCCAGCACTGCAGCGTGAAACTGTCAGGCTTCAGTTGTGGCGCGTCGGCCACGAAACCGTACGACCCGCCGTAGACGACCTGCTTGATGCCGTCATATACACCTTCGCAGTCCGCCTTCACTGCCTTTTCGATGAAGCCCGGACCGCGCGGGTTGGTGTCGCCGTTGATCATCTGCACGACGGATGCCTGGTACTTCGCCGGCCCATCGCAATTGACGTAGAACTTGATCGTGTCGCCCGGGTGAACCCCGAACTTGTCGGCGTAGCCGGTCAGTCTCATTGCACACATGGTGTTCGTTTCTCCAGGTCGAGCGCCGCCCTCCGGGGGTTCGGATGCGTTGCTTGAAATTTGCGGGAAGTGCGTGCCCGGGCGTCAGTGCCGGGGTCGCTGGCTGAGTGGCTGTCGGCGCGAAAGGCGCGGTATCAGGTGACCGGCCAGTTGTCGTCGCGGCGCTTGTAGCCTTCGTGGTAATGCTCGGGGAAGCCGTCGGAATCGGGCATTTCATCGAGGCGCATCAGGAAGATGGCGTGCTGGATGTCCTGCTCGCTGGTGTAGACCTCATCGGTCGCAAATACCGGCGGCACACCACGGATGCCGGACAAGCGCCCGATGCGCCATTCGGCATCGAGGCGGGTACAGATCACGACCAGCTTGCCCTTGGTCGAGGCGCCCCGCATGCGCAGCAGCACGCGCTTGAGCAGCGGGTCTTCATGTACACCGCCGCTGATGACGGTGGTATCGCCCGGCGTGGCGCACTTGAGCACCGAAAAACCGGCGACACCCGCCATCGACTGCACGCATTCGAGATGCTCCCGGATCAGGCGATCGCGCTCCGGCGTGCCCTTCTTCGGTATTGAAATCATCGGTCAGACTCCTTCAGAACACGGATATGGGATGGAAAACCGATCATCAATCCCTCGACGCTGCAGCCAGCCTGTTGCAGCGCGGCAAGACAAAAGACGCAAAAAAAAGGGCCTGCCGAATCCGGAGATTCGAGCAGGCCCTTTTGCCTTGCCTCACATCGGCAGTGCTGGCGATGTGAGGAGATGGCTCAATACTAGTCACGCCCGGTGCACTGCGTCAAGCTCTGTTAGTATCAAATTCGTTTTTCGTTCTCCGCTTTCACTGTCCTGTGTCCAACTCCGATCCGGTCAAGGTCGGCGTCCTTTTTTCGCGCGAGGGTGTGACCTCGCGCATCGAAAATTCGATGCTGCTCGGCACGCTCTTCGCAATACGTGAAATCAACGATGCCGGCGGACTGAATGGCCGCGAACTGGTGCCGGTCTATTACGACCCGCACTCCAGCCCCCAGATGTTCAAGTCGCTCGCCACACGTCTGGTGCTTGAAGACAAGGTGAATGTCATCTTCGGCTGCTACATGTCGAGCACGCGCAAGGCGATACTTCCGGTGGTCGAGAAGTGGAACCGCCTGCTGTTCTGCCCGACCATGTACGAAGGTTTCGAGTTTTCGGAAAACGTCATCTACACCGGCGGCGCACCGAACCAGAACAGCGCGCTGCTGGCTGATTACATGGCCAGCCGCTTCGGCGCGCGTGTCTATATGGTGGGCAGCGACTACATCTTTCCGTACGAGTCGAACCGCATCATGAGCGACTTCGTGCACCAGCGGCAGGGCGGCGCGAAGCTGGGCGAGCGCTACGTCCGGCTGGACGCCCAGGAAAGCGCATTTGCGCCCATCATCAAGGACATTCAGGCCAAGCAGCCCGATTTCATCTTCTCGACCGTCGTCGGACGGACGACGCGAATGTTCTATCAGGCCTTCGCCGATGCAGGGCTCGATCCGGCGCGCATGCCGATCGCCAGCCTGTGCACCAGCGAGGAGGAAGTCGCCGAAATGGGCAAGCGCATCGCCGAAGGTCACTACACGGCGGGCCCTTATTTCCAGTCGATCGACACCGAACGCAACCGCAGCTGCCTGGCGCGCTTCCGCAAGCTCTTCGGTTACCAGGTCGAGCCCAACATGAGCTGGGAATCCTCGTACAACCAGGTGCACCTGTTTGCCGGCGCCTTCGCTGCAGCCAACAGCGACGAACGCGATGTACTGCTGCCACATCTGCTGGGCATGGAATTCGATGCGCCGCAGGGCCGCATCCGCGTCAACCCGACCAATCACCACACGCGGCTTTTTCCGCGTATCGGCCGCGTCAATGACGGCGGGCAATTCACGATACTTGCGGAAACCCTGTCGGGCGTCGAACCTGACCCCTATCTGGTCAGTCATTCGTTCGACGACTGGAGCAATCGCCTGCGCGTGCCTGCCGACGACAAGATCCGCCGTGAGTAGCCCGGCCCGCCCCTCCAGCCGCGGCGCGCGTCTTACGCCGGAATTCCTCAGGCAGTTGCGCAGCCTGCGCGTCGCCGTGCTGCACCCGAAGGATGAAGACGGCGAAACCCTGACCCAGCAGTTGCAGCGGATAGGCTGCCAGGTACAGACCTTCTGGCCGCCGGTGCCCGATCTGCCGGACAACGTCGATCTGGTGTTCTGTGCGGTCGATCAGGACGCCATGGGCATGTCGTTCAACTGGGTCCGTCAGGAACAGCCGCCTGCGGTGATTGCCATCATCAGCTACGAAAACCCGACCATCTTCGATGCCATGATCAAGCTGGGTGCGACGGGTGTGCTGACGGCACCGATCCGCTCGACCGGCATCCTGTCGACCCTGGTGCTGACGGTCGGTCTGCACGAAGCCATGCGCAAGGCCGAAAAACGCGTACTCAGGCTCGAACAGAAGCTGCTGGGCATCAACCAGATCAACGAAGCGAAATCCATCCTGATGCGCACGCGCAATGTCGGCGACAGCGAGGCCTACCGCATCATCCGCGAACAGGCGATGAGTCGCCGCGTGCCGACCGAAGAAATCGCACGCGCCATCATCCACGCCAATTCCATCCTGTCGGGGCCAACGGGCTAGGGTCTTCGGGCGCATCCGTAGTGCCGAGGGGCGTGCACCGGCACGCCCTTTTCGTTTCCGCTTCCCGAACCGCGACCCGACCCGACCTCGTTGCACCAAATTGGTGCACAATGCGCCGCGCACGACCCGGCCGCCCCTGTCCGCCCCACGATGGGGCGTGGCCGGCTGCATCGCGCGGAGACCCGGCAAAGACCCAGTCCCGCACCGAGCCACGGCACACCAAAGGACACTCACTCCATGACGAAGAGGATTTCCCGCCTGCGACGCGGGTCGCTCGCCTTCACGCTCGCCGCCGGCCTTGCCGCTGCGGGCAATGCAGTTGCCGGTCCGACCTTCACCGGACCCGGCGACAGTTCGCTGACGCTTGGCATCTGGTCGAGCGCCGCCTACACGAGCGCCGAACAGGCTGATGGGTTGCACGACAGCGACCTGCGGCTTGATTCCTTCCGCATCATCACGGTCGCGAAGTTCACGAAGCAGATCGGCCTGATGACCAATTTCGCGCGCCTGTCGGGTGAATCGATGCGCCTGCTCGATCTGGTCGGCCAGTTCGAACTGACCGACAACGTGAATTTGTGGGTCGGCCGCCACGTCGTACCGGGTGACCGGCAGCAGATGGCGGGCCCCTACTTTGCCAATGTGTGGGAATACCCCATGGTGTCGCGCAACCCAAACGCCTACACAGGCCGCGACGATGGCGCGACGCTTTGGGGCAGCGTATTGGACCGGCGACTGCAATACATGGTGGGTGCGTTCCAGGGCAAGAATCGCGGTCACGACATGTCGAACGAGTCGCATCAGCTGCTGTACGCCACCCGCTTCGCATGGAGCTTTCGCGACCGGGAAGCCGAGTATTTCAACAGCAATCATTACTACGGTGAAAAGGAAGTGCTGACAGTCGGTGTCGCCTGGCGGACGCAGAAGGATGGCGTCGGCACTGCGCTGACCCGCGGTGACTACACCGCCTGGAGCCTGGATACGCTCATGCAGACGCGTCTGCAACGCGGTGATGTGCTGACGCTCGAAGGCGCCTGGTACGACTACGATACGGATGACGTGGCCGACATTTCGCCTGCCGATCCCGGCTGCAGCCGTGTCACAAACTGCGGCGGCGCAACCGCCGGTAATGCTTACCTGCTTACCGCAGCCTGGCTGTTTCCGACGCCGATCGGCATTGGAAGACTCGAACCCCACATGCGCTTTCAGTCATTCCGGCCCGATACCGGTGCGCGCAGCGACCAGTGGGACATCGGTGTGAATTACGTCATTTCAGGACATAACGCGCGGCTCAGTGCCTTTTACTCCGAGCTGGACAGCGACGGTGTGGCTTCGCGCAGCCGCTTCATCGTCGGGCTGCAGCTGATGTACTGAGCCCGCGCCGGCGGCGCGGCGCCCGCCGCGCCGCCAATTCTTCGCGCGCGCGTCACCGCCCTGTCACACGGACACGCTTGAATCCGGCCGGTGAATGTTTCCGATCTTCCCGCCGACGAAGTCGCGCCCCAGCACGTACGCGCACTGTTCCTGTCCGATATCCATCTGGGTACGCGCGGCTGTCAGGCCGATGCGCTGCTCGACTTCCTTCGTCATTACGAATCCGACTATCTCTATCTGATTGGCGACATCATCGATTTCTGGTCGATGAGCCGCTCGATCCACTGGACGCCGGCCCAGAACACCGTCGTGCAGAAGGTGTTGCGGCGTGCCCGCAAGGGCACGCAGGTCGTCTTCGTGCCGGGCAATCACGACGAGGCGCTGCGCGAATATGCCGGCACCGTATTCGGCGACATTGCGATCAGGCTCGATCACATCCACGTCGCCGCGGATGGCAAGCGCTACTGGCTGGTGCACGGCGACGACTTCGACCAGGTGACGCGCCACCACCGCTGGGTCGCGCTGCTTGGTGACGTGGCCTACAACACGCTGGTGTGGATCAATGCGTGGATGTCGCGCGTGCGCCGCCGGCTCGGCATTGCAGGCTACTGGTCACTGGCCGGCTATGCCAAGCGCAAGGTAAAAAGCGCGGTCAGTTTCATCTTTGACTTCGAGGATTCCGTCATGCACGAGGCGCGCAGCCGCGGCGTCGATGGCGTCATCTGTGGCCACATCCATGCGGTCGCCCAGCGCACCATCGACGGGCTCGTCTACATGAACTGCGGTGACTGGGTGGACAGCTGCACCGCCATCGTCGAACACGCCGATGGCCGGTTCGCCATCATTGACTGGGGCCAGTTCCTGCGCACGCCGGGTGCCCGCATGACGCTACCGGTCGCTGAGGAAGTGATGAGTCACTGATCGCGGCGTTTTCGCCGAGCGCCGACCGCTACGCGCCCGCTGGCTGGCTGACGGCAATCGCGCTAAGGTTTCAGGCCGGCTGATCCTTCCGGATCTCGAGTATCGCCTTCGCGCATTTCTTCAACATGAACCGAATCATCGTCATCACAGGCGGCAGTCGAGGCATCGGCGCGGCGACTGCACGTCTGGCCGCAGCACAAGGCGATGCCGTGGTGGTCGGCTATCTGCGGCAGCGCGACGCAGCCGAATCACTGGTCAGCGATATCTCCAGGGCCGGCGGCACAGCGCTCGCACTGGCGGCCGACGTGAGCATCGAGGCGGATGTCGAGCGGCTGTTCCGCGATGTCGACAGCGCCTTCGGCCGCCTGTCGGCGCTGGTGAACAACGCCGGCATGCTCGAATCGCAAAGTCGGGTCGAAGACATGAGCGCAGCGCGGCTCGGTCACGTGTTCGCAACCAATGTGATCGGCAGCATGCTGTGCGCCCGCGAAGCCGTGCGCCGCATGTCGCGCCGGCATGGCGGCGCCGGTGGCGCCATCGTGAACCTGTCGTCGGCTGCGTCGCGGCTTGGCTCGCCTGACGAGTACGTCGACTACGCAGCGTCAAAAGGCGCCATCGACACCTTCACGATCGGGCTTGCCAAGGAAGTGGCGGCCGATGGCATCCGCGTGAATGCCGTCCGGCCCGGCGTCATCCGTACGGACATCCATGCCGCCGGCGGCGAACCGGATCGGGTGAACCGGGTGAAATCTTCGGTACCGCTGCAGCGAGGCGGCGAGCCCGAAGAAGTGGCACGCGCCATCCTGTGGTTGCTGTCGGACGACGCTTCCTACACCACCGGCGCACTGCTGGACGTCAGCGGCGGGCGCTGAGCCGGCGCTGACAGCTAGATCGACCCGACGAAAAGTGCCCCGCGACCGGTCGCGGGACGGCGCCTTGATGACGCGATGCAACAGTCACCCACTTGACCGGTGCAGACGACACAGAGTCGCGCAGATCAAGGCGCTTGCGACAACTTATCGCGCTAATCTCTTGCTGCTAGCGAAGAATCCACTTACATGCAATGCCGGAGCGCCTTTGCGGTCAGCACCCACTTCACGGTATTCGAGGTGACTGCAGAAGATGCTGCGCCGCAGAAGAGAAATTCTCCAACGCTTTGTTTTCAAGCGAGAAAACAGTTTCAAAAACTACTTGAAACGGCTTGATTGATGTCTTACTTTGAAGCTGGCAGCCAGCATGTCGCAGGCTGGATCAACCCAAGGAGAGCAGGTAGCGGGGCCCAAGGGACACAAAAAAAGCCGCGCGCGATAAAGGCGCTGACGGCGTAACCGGAAGTACCAGTTCGTCAAAGGTTGCACTCAGTTTCTATTCAAGGCTCACGTCACGGACATCTCAACGGAGGTTGGTTATGACAATGCTTACACTGGATCAGGCAAAGGCACTTTTCAACAGCGGCAAGGCGGCGCAGATGTCGACGATGTACAACCACCACAGCAACAAGACATTCGGGGTGGTCGACAATCGGTCAGCTAAACGCACCGATCACTACTTCATCGGCGAAGGTGATCTCACCCACGTGGTGCCGGAAAAGTCTCCGACCTTTGATCGGAAGTAATGTCGCGGTCACCGCACGGCGGCACCCGTGTCGGTGCCGGCCGTAAACCCGTTGATCCGACGGTACCTGTCACTATCCGGCTCACACCGGAACAACGCGAGGTACTGAGGCGACGCGGCGTCGCAAAGTGGTTGCGACCGCTGCTCGACAAGACAGGCTGACAGGTTTCCTGCTCGATTCGCCGCCGGCGCATTCCACGCTGGCGGCGTTTTTCATTTCGGCCCGTTGCCGTTCAACCCATGGAGGGTGGCGGCGGCGCAATCAGCAGGGCGACCGCCTGCGCCGCAATGCCTTCACCGCGACCGGTGTAGCCCAGCTTTTCCGAAGTCTTTCCCTTTACATTCACAGCGTCCGGCGCGATGCCGCAGTCAGCCGCTATGTGGGCTGCCATCTGGGCCGCATGCGGCGTGATCTTCGGTTGTTCGCAGATCACCGTCGCGTCGATGTTGCCGATCAGCCAGCCCGTCTGGCGCACCCGTCTGACCGCCTCGCGCAGCAGCACACGGCTGTCGGCGCCTGCATAGGCCGCATCGGTGTCCGGGAACAGCCGGCCGATGTCGCCCAGGCCGGCGGCGCCGAGCAGGGCATCGGTGATCGCATGCAGCAGCACATCGGCGTCGGAATGGCCCAGCAGGCCCTTCCCGTGCGGAATGTTGACGCCGCCGATGATGCATTTTCGGCCGTCAACCAGTCGATGGACGTCGAATCCCTGGCCGATGCGGAATGGCAACGGCGGAGGATTGATCAGGCTGTTCATCGCGGTTCCTCCCGGGTGCGCAGGATCAGTTCGGCCAGTTTCATGTCTTCCGGCCAGGTCACCTTGAGGTTGCCGGCGCTCGATGCAACCAGTTTTGGCGCGAGGCCCGCTGCCTCGATCGCCGACGCTTCGTCGGTGACATCGGTGCCGCGGTCGAGCGCGTCGTGCAGCAGCGCAAGCCGGAACATCTGCGGGGTCTGCGCCTGCCACATGGCTAAGCGCGGCACGGTGCATTCGACCCTGTCATGAGCGTCGGCGCGCTTGAGGGTGTCGGCGACCGGTACGGCGAGCAGACCGCCGACGGCATCATCCGCCAGTTCGGTGATCAGCCTGTCCAGCAGCGCACCGCTGAGGCAGGGCCGCGCGGCGTCATGCACCAGCACCCAATCGTCAGGCCGCGCCCAGCCGGTCAGTTCGAACAGACCATTGCGCACCGACACCGCCCGGCTGGCACCGCCGCAATGCACCGGCATCAGCTTTTTCCCGAGCGCCGTCCAGTCATGGTCGCGCCAGTACAGGTCATCAGGCGACAGCACGACCACCACGCGGTCGATGCACGGGTGCGCGCACAGCGTCGCCAGCGCATGATGGATCAGCGGTTTGCCGGCCAGCGGCAGATACTGCTTCGGCAGATGCGCACCGAAACGGCTGCCGCTGCCGGCGGCGGGAACGAGCGCGATGTGGCGCGGCACAGGCCGCCCCTAAACCGCAAGCCAGCGCGACAGGTCGCGCTGCATGTCGGCGACCGATTCGAGCCCGATTGCAAGCCGGATCAGGCTGTCTCGGATGCCGGACGCGTCACGCGCCTCCTGCGAAATGCGACCGTGCGTCGTCGTCGCCGGGTGCGTGATCGTCGTTTTGGTGTCACCCAGGTTGGCGGTGATCGACAGCATGCGTGTCGAGTCGATCAGCTTCCACGCCTCGTCGCGTCCGCCCTTCACCTCAAACGCCACCACGGCGGCGCCTGAGCTCTGCTGGCGCATCGCAATGGCGTGCTGCGGATGCGATTCAAGACCTGGATAGAACACCCGTTCGACCCAGGCCTGCTTTTCGAGCCAGCGCGCCAGCTCCAGCGCCCGGGCCGACTGCGCTTCCATGCGGATGGATAGCGTTTCGAGCCCCTTCAGGATGATCCATGCATTGAACGGCGACAGCGTGGGGCCTGCAGTACGCAGGAAGCGGAGCACCTCGTCCATCTCTGCCTTGCGGCCGCACACCGCGCCGCCCAGTACGCGGCCCTGCCCGTCCAGATACTTGGTGGCGGAGTGGATGATGATGTCGGCACCCAGCTCGAGCGGCTTCTGCAGCGCCGGCGAACAGAAGCAGTTGTCGACCGCCAGCAGCGCGCCGGCCTCGTGCGCCACCTCGGCGACGGCCGCGATGTCGATCACCTCGGTCAACGGGTTCGACGGCGTTTCAATGAAGAACAGCCGGGTCTGCGGACGCACAGCCGCACGGTAGGCAGCGATGTCCGTTGCATCCACCAGCGTGGTCGAGATGCCGAACTTTTCGAAGTAGTTGGCAAACAGCTGCTGGGTCGAGCCGAAAATGCTGCGCGAAGCAATGATGTGGTCGCCGCCCTTGAGCAGCGCCATCACCATCGACAGGATGGCCGACATGCCGGAACTGGTGGCCACGCACGCCTCGGCACCTTCCAGCGCGGCAAGGCGGTCCTGCATCATCGTGACGGTAGGATTGGTGAAGCGCGCGTACACATTGCCGGGTGTGGCACCCGAAAAACGCGCCGCCGCCTCGGCAGCGTTGTTGAACACAAAACTCGACGTCAGGTAAAGCGCTTCGCTGTGTTCGCCGAACTGGCTGCGCTCGATGCCGGCGCGTACCGCCAGTGTTTCCGGATCGTAGTGATCCGGATCGAATGCCGCCGGACCGGACGGCGTAAGTTCAGGACTGCTCATGCTGTGCTCCAGCCGGCGCGAGTGCCGGCAATCAGGTATCGAAAAAGCGGAAAACGGACAAGCGAAAACACAAGCCCCAAAAGAAAAACCCGTTTTGCCGGTAGGGCAAAACGGGTTCGGGAATGCATTCGTTTCGCCGCTTTAGCCGTATTTGTCCGGGTCAGTGTCTCGAAGCGACCTCGACCCGCGCGCCCGCAAGCTGGATTCAAATCGGCGCATATCCGGACATTACTGCCGGTCCGCCAGGCAGGTCAAGCCGGATCTCGGGAAAGCTCATGAACCTTTTCAGGCGTTTTCTTCCGAGGTGACCAGATTCAGGTCAAGCTGACCGCTGTCGTCATCGGACTGCGGCGGCGCGCCCTTGCGCTGGTTTTCGACGCCATCGAGGTAGGCGGCGGTCACGTCGCCAGTGACGTAGCAGCCGTCGAAGCACGATGTTTCAAACTGTTCGATCGACGGGTTGCAGGCGGTGATCGAGGCTTTGAGCATGTCCAGTGTCTGGTAGATCAACTCGTCGGCACCGATGGCGACGCGGATTTCCTCGTCGGAGCGGTTGGCCGCGATCAGCTCGTCGCGCGTCGGCATGTCGATTCCGTACACGTTGGCGAAACGCACCGGCGGCGCCGCCGAGGCGAAGTACACCTTCTGCGCGCCGGCTTCGCGCGCCATCAGCACGATTTCCTGGCTGGTGGTGCCGCGTACGATCGAGTCGTCGACCAGCAGCACGTTCTTGCCGCGAAACTCCTGCGTGATCGCATTGAGCTTCTGGCGCACTGACTTCCGACGCACTGCCTGGCCCGGCATGATGAAGGTACGGCCGATGTAGCGATTCTTCACGAAGCCTTCGCGGTAAGGCACGTCGAGCACGCGGGCCAGTTCCATCGCCGACGGACGACTGGAATCGGGAATCGGGATGACCGCGTCGATCTGCAGGCCGGCGTGGTCGCGCTGGATCTTCTGGGCAAGAAATTCGCCCATCTTCACGCGCGATTCGTACACCGACACGCCATCCATCAGCGAATCGGGGCGCGCCAGGTACACGTATTCGAACAGACAGGGCGCCTGCGTCGGGTGCGCGGCGCATTGCAGCGACTGCATCGTGCCTTCCGGCGAGATCAGCACCGCCTCGCCAGGCGCGATGTCGCGCAGCAGCGTGAAGCCCAGCGTATCGAGCGCAACGCTCTCCGAGGCGACCAGCCATTCGGTGCCCTGTTCGGTCTCGTGTGTGCCGATGACCAGCGGGCGGATCCCGTACGGATCGCGGAACGCAAGCAGTCCGAAGCCGGCGATCATCGCCACCACGGCATAGGCGCCGCGACAGCGCCGATGCACGCCGGCCACGGCGCGGAACACCGTCTGCTCGTCGAAGGTCGGCCGCTCGCGCAGCGACTGCATCATTTCGTGCGCCAGCACGTTCAGCAGCACTTCCGAATCGGACGTGGTGTTGATGTGCCGCAGGTCGGTGCGGAACATGTCGACCTTCAACTCTTCCGAATTCGTCAGATTGCCGTTGTGCGCCAGCACGATGCCGAACGGCGAATTGACATAGAAAGGCTGCGCTTCGGCCGCGTTGTAGGCAGATCCGGCGGTCGGGTAGCGCACGTGCGCGATGCCCCAGTCACCGAGCAGGGTGCGCATGTTGCGCGTGCGGAACACGTCGCGCACCAGTCCGGAACTCTTGTGCATGTGGAATTTCTGGCCCTGCGCGGTGGCGATGCCGGCCGCGTCCTGGCCACGGTGCTGCAGCACGAGCAGCCCGTCGTACAGGAGCTGATTGACGGGAGAAGTGGCAACGACGCCGAGTATTCCGCACATGATGGTCAGGCCTTAAATCGAATCTTCTTTGCCACTGCATCCGGCAGCCACGGGCGCAGGGCGATTGCTGCGGTTTCCAGCGGCGGCGTCAGCGCCGCCGCGCGCCACCACGGTTGTTCGGGGGCGGGCGTGAAGGCTGCACCGACCACGATCAGAAGCAGTATAAATGCGGCCCGAGCCAGCCCAAACAAGCCCCCGAGCACACGATCGGGAAAATCGAGTCCGGTCGCCTTGATCAGCGAGCGCAAAACCCAGCGCAATACGCCACATAACAACAACACCGCGACGAAGGCGAGCGCGAAACCGCTGACCATGCGCAACCCCGGATCCTGCAGGCCGGCCGGCAGCAGCAGCGCGACATCGCCGCCGAACTGTCGGGCGACGATGAAGGCAAGCACCCACGCCGCCAGGGCGATCACTTCGCTGACCAGACCGCGCATCAACCCGATCGACGTGGACACGGCCACGATCGCGATCAGGATGTAGTCCAGCACAGTCATGCAGCCGGCGCCACCATCGAACGCATGCCGGCCGCTTCAAGCTTGCGTTGCGCAGCTTCGGCTGCGGCGCGACTCGGAAACGGCCCGACCTTGACGCGGGTGCGCGACTGGCCGTTTTCCAGTTTCACCGGTTCGGTGAAGGTAGGGAAACCCAGTTCCCTGGCACGCGCCCGAAGTTTGGCCACATTGGCCGCGTCGCTGAACACGCCCAGTTGCAGTGCAAAGGACCCCGACTTGCCATCAAGCAGGGCGGCCACGCGCGACACTTCGCTGGCTGCAGCCGGCGCAGCAGCCGGTTTGGGCGGCTCGGCCTTAGCTGGAGCGGCAACCGGCGCGGGCGGCACGACGGGCACTGACTCGGTCGTCACCGGCGCATTGGATTCGGAATCAGGCGGCGCGGGCGGAATCATCACATCGGCCTCGGTCGTCTCCGGCCGCGCCGGCTGGGCAAGTGCCGGCAGGCTGTCACGCGGCGGAATGCGCACTGCGATGTCCTGCGCCGGGGCGCGCGGCTCGTGGTCCATCACGACCGGCAGCACGATGGCTGCGGTCAGGGCGAGCGCAATGGCGCCGAGCAGGCGCCGGCGGGCGCGCTTGCGCAATTCAGTCTGGAGATCGGGTGCGGTAGAAGCCACGTCGGGCACATCCTGCGGGTGGGGTCAGCCTTTGGCAGGCAAGGGCGAGTGCGCGTATTCGCGCATGACTTCGGCGACGGTGAGGAAGGATCCGAACACCACGATTCTATCATCTGCACCCACCCGTTCCCGGGTCGCCTGCCACGCGTCGACCGGGCTGGCGAAGGTTGACACGCTCCCCGGAATGCCCTGTTCGGCAATCATTACGGCGATATCGGCGGCCAGCGTACCGCGCGGGCCGCCGAGGTCGCACAGCATCCAGTGGTCGATGCGTCCCTTGAGCCGGTCGAGCACGCCTGCGATGTCCTTGTCGCGCAGCATGCCGAGCACGGCCCAGGTTTCCGGGTAGAAACCCATGCTGGACAGGTTCTCGTTCAGCACCGAGGCGGCGTGCGGGTTGTGCGCGACGTCGAAGATGACGGACGGACGACCGGGCATCACCTGGAAGCGACCGGGCAGTTCGACCGTGGCCAACCCTAGCCGGATGTCGCCCACCGACACAGGGACCTGGTCGGACATGGCGTCCAGCGCCGTGATCACCGCCGATGCATTGAGCAGCTGGTTGGCACCGCGCAGCGCCGGATAGCCCAGCCCGCCGCGCTTGACCAGCCGCTCGGGCTCGCGCCGCCAATAGCCCCACTGCTGCCGATCACCGGCAAAGCCGAAATCGCGGCCGGACACCTTGAGCACCGCGCCGATCGTCTGGGCGTATTCGATCACCGTGGCCGGCGGCACCGGATCCCCGACGATGGCCGGACGCCCCGCGCGGAAAATGCCGGCCTTCTCGCGACCGATCAGTTCGCGCGTATCACCGAGATATTCCATGTGGTCGAGATCGACGCTGGTGACGATGGCGCAGTCGGCGTCGAATGCGTTCACCGCGTCAAGCCGGCCACCCAGCCCCACTTCCATCACGATCACATCGAGGTCAGCGCGCTCGAACACCTGCCATGCGCCCAGTGTGCCGAATTCGAAATAGGTCAGCGCGGTGTCGCCGCGCGCCTGTTCGACCTCGGCAAATCCGGCGCACAGAGCCTCATCGCTGGCCGGTTCGCCGTTGATGCGCACGCGTTCGTTGTAGGCCAGCAGATGCGGCGACGTATAAGTGCCGACACGATAGCCGGCACAACGCAGGATGCGTTCGAGCATGGCACAGGTCGAACCTTTGCCGTTCGTGCCACCAACGATGAACAGCGGGATGCGTTGCGTGATGCCAAGCGCCGCCTTGACGCTGAGCACGCGGTCCAGCCCGAGCTGGATCACCTTCGGATGCAGGCCTTCGAGGTGCTGCAGCCACTCGGTAAGCGTCAGCGGCATCGGATCGACAGGCCGGGCACTGTTGTCATGCGACGCAGAGGTCGCGGATCGGTCCGCTTCAGCACGTCAGTGCAGGCATGCGTTGCAACGCGGACAGCAGGCCGGCGATGCGGTCGGGCATTTCGCGGCGATCAACAATCATGTCGACAGCGCCCTTTTCGACCAGGAACTCGGCGCGCTGGAATCCTTCCGGCAGCTTTTCGCGCACCGTCTGTTCGATCACGCGCGGGCCGGCGAAACCGATCAGCGCGCCTGGCTCGGCGATGACGATGTCGCCCATGAATGCAAAGCTGGCGGATACGCCGCCCATGGTCGGGTCGGTCAGCACCGAAATGAAGGGCAGCCTGTGCTGCGCCAGCTGGGTGAGCGCAGCGGTGGTCTTGGCCATCTGCATCAGCGAAAACAGACCTTCCTGCATGCGCGCACCGCCGCTCGCCGCGATGCACACGAAAGGCAGCCGTTGTTCGACCGCGACGCGCACGCCGCGCACGAAACGTTCGCCGACGACCGAACCCATCGATCCACCGAGAAATTCGAATTCGAAACAGGCGACTACCACCGGCACCGTCCGGATCGCACCCTGCAGGACGATGAGTGCATCACCCTCGCCGGTTTCGTCGGCCGCCGCGTTCAGGCGATCGGCGTAACGTTTGCTGTCACGGAACTTAAGCGGATCGACCGGCATGACTTCGGCGCCGATCTCGAAGCGGCCTTCTCGGTCGAGCAGGGCGTCGAGCCGCACGCGGGCACGTACCCGCGAGTGGTGACTGCATTTCGGACAGACGCCGGTATTGGCCGCCAGATCGGCGGTGTAGAGCACCGCTTCGCAAGCCGGACACTTCGACCACAGACCTTCGGGCACCGACTTGCGCCCGGCAGCCTCGCTGCGGTTGATCTTTGGCGGCAGCAGCTTCTGCAGCCAACTCATGCCGCCACCTCGACGCTGTCCATCGCCGTGCGGATGCCGCTCAGCAGTGTCTTCACGCGCGGCAGTATTTCGTCTGCCGGACTGTTCTCGATTTCCTCGATGATACGGCTGCCGATGACAACCGCGTCGGCCACCACAGCCAGCGCCTTCGCCGACGCGCCATCACGTACGCCAAAGCCGACGCCGACCGGCAGGCCGACCATGTCGCGGATCAGCGGAATGCGCTTCGATACGGCATCGATGTCGATGTGGCCGGCGCCGGTCACGCCTTTCAGCGACACGTAGTAGATGTAGCCGCTGCCGATTTCGCCGACGGCGCGGATGCGTGCGTCGGTCGAGGTTGGCGCCAGCAGGAAGATGACGTCCAGCCCGGCTGCGCGAACCACCTTCGCGAACTCGCGCGACTCTTCCGGCGGGTAATCCACGACCAGCACGCCGTCCGCACCGGCCGCCGAGGCAGCGTCGGCGAAGGCGTCGACGCCCATTGCCTCGATCGGGTTGGCATAGCCCATCAGCACCACCGGCGTCGTCGTGTTGCGGGTGCGGAATTCGGCCACCGCCGCGATCACCTGGCGCAGGGACACCTTCTTGAGCAACGCTCGTTCGGACGCGCGCTGTATCGTCGGGCCATCGGCCATCGGGTCGGAAAAGGGTACCCCGAGTTCGATGATGTCGGCACCCGCCTCGACCAGCGTGTGCATCAGCGGGACCGTGACCGACAGGTCCGGGTCGCCCGCGGTGACGAATGGAATCAGCGCCTTGCGACCGGCGGCGTCCAGCGCGGACAATGTTTGAGTGATTCGGGACATTTTCGGAAACCGTCGCCGGGCGGCTTCCGCCACCCGGCTGACAACAGGATGGTGGAAAAGCAGGTCAGAACTTGATGCCGGACTTCTCGGCCACGGTATGCATGTCCTTGTCACCGCGACCGGACAGATTGACCAGCAGCACCGCGTCCTTTGACATGCCGGCCGCCATCTTCATCGCGTAGGCGACGGCGTGCGACGATTCGAGCGCCGGAATGATGCCTTCCATGCGGCAGGTCTTGTGGAAGGCGGCCAGCGCTTCCTCGTCGTCAATCGCCACATATTCGGCGCGGCCGCAGTCCTTCAGCCAGGCGTGCTCCGGACCGACGCCCGGGTAATCGAGGCCGGCCGACACCGAATGGGTTTCGATGATCTGGCCGATTTCGTCCTGCAGCAGATAGGTGCGATTGCCGTGCAGCACCCCCGGGCGTCCGGCGCACAGCGACGCCGAATGCATCCCGGTCGAAATGCCGTGCCCGGCCGCCTCGACGCCGATCAGGCGCACGTCCGGATACGGAATGTAGGGATAGAAGATGCCCATCGCGTTCGAGCCGCCACCGACACAGGCGATCACGGCGTCCGGCTGACGGCCGATCATTTCCGGCATCTGCCACTTGCACTCTTCGCCGATGACCGACTGGAAGTCGCGCACCATCATCGGATAAGGATGCGGACCGGCCACTGTACCGATGATGTAGAAGGTGTTGGCGACGTTGGTCACCCAGTCGCGCATGGCTTCATTCAGCGCGTCCTTGAGCGTCTTCGAGCCGCATTCGACCGGCACTACCGTGGCACCGAGCAACTTCATCCGATAGACGTTGGCCGCCTGGCGCTTCACGTCCTCGCTGCCCATGTAGACCACGCATTCCATGCCGAGACGGGCCGCGATCGTTGCCGTGGCAACGCCGTGCTGGCCGGCACCGGTTTCGGCGATCACGCGCGGCTTGCCCATGTGTTTGGCCACCATGGCCTGGCCGATCACGTTGTTGATCTTGTGCGCGCCGGTGTGGTTCAGGTCTTCGCGCTTGAGGTAGATCTGCGCCCCACCGGCCGCGTCGGACAGGCGGCGGGCATGGAAGATCGGGCTCGGGCGGCCGACGTAATGCTTCAGCTCGTACTCGAATTCAGCACGGAACGCCGGTTCGTCCTTCAATGATTCGTAGGTGTCGCGCAGTTCATCGAGCGCGGCAATCAGGGTTTCGGCGACGAAGGTGCCGCCGTACGGGCCAAAATGCCCGGTCGTGTCCGGCAGGTTGTAGGCGGAGGCAGATACCTCAGCCGGCAGGTCGAGCTTCCCCATTTTCCACTCCTGATATGAACGCGGCCACCCTGGCCACGTCCTTGATTCCTTTGGCGGATTCCACTCCGCTGCTCACATCTACCGCCGCCGGAGCAACGCGTCTGACCGCGTCTGACACAGTCTCCGGGTCCAGCCCGCCGGACAGGATCACGGGCAATGGAAGTTCGTGCGGAATCAGCGTCCAGTCAAAGCATTTTCCTGAACCGCCCCAACCCTCCGAGTACGCATCCAGCAGCAGCGCACGCGCTGAACGAAACCTGACTGCGCATTCTAGCAAATCCAGCCCCGGCCTCACCCGGACTGCTTTGATGTACGGCAGGCCGAAACGTTCGCAGTCGTCCGGCGTCTCGTCGCCGTGAAACTGCAGGCAATCAAGACACGCCTCGCGCGCCGCCTCACCGATCAGTCCGGCGTCTTCATTGACGAACAGCCCGACCCGCGTGACGAATGGCGGCACCAGGAGCGCCAGCGCCGCCGCCCTTTCTAGCGTTACGGCGCGCGGGCTCGGCGGATACAGCACGAACCCGACCGCGTCGACACCCAGTGCCAGCGCACCGCTCAGGTCGAATTCGCGGGTGAAGCCACACACCTTGATACGGGTCCTGCGCACCATGCGCCCCTGGAGATGATCGTGAAGATAGTTCAGCCGGGTGCCACGCCCGGTCCGATTGCCGGAAGGCGCACCCCTTGCTGGCTCGCCGGCAAATGCCAACGCGCATCGTAGCCCACCCCGGCCAGATAGAGGCCACTGGCGGAAAAAGTGGGGGCTCCCAGTCGCCGGTCCTGCCCTGCCAGCAGTTCGCCGATCCATGGGGGATCTCGCCGGCAGCACCCGACCTCCACCAGCGCGCCGATGATGTTGCGCACCATGTGATGCAGGAAGGCGTTGGCCGTCAGGTCGAACATTATCCAGTCGCCCTGGCGCATCAGCGTCAGCTCGGACAAGGTGCGTACCGGACTGCGCGCCTGACATTCCGACGAGCGGAAGGCGGAAAAATCATGCGTGCCGATCAGCTCGACCGCGGCGGCCTGCATACGGACCTCGTCGAGCGGACGGTGGAACCAGCCGGCCAAAGTCGCCGACAGCGCCGGACGGACAGGATGGTTGTAAAGGCAGTAGCGGTAGCTGCGCGAATGTGCCGAAAAACGAGCGTTGAAATCGTCAGCGACCGGCGCAGCCCAGCGCACGGCAACCGAAGACGGCAGCAGCGCATTGCAGCCGCGTACCCAAGCCGTGTCCGGGCGCATTGCAGAGGTATCGAAATGCACCACCTGGGCGGTCGCATGGACACCGCTATCGGTGCGGCCGGAAGCCTGCACGCGAAGCGGATGCGCCGCGATGGCTGACAAGGCAGCTTCCAGCGTGTCCTGCACCGTGGGCCCGACGACCTGTGACTGCCAGCCGCGAAAGGCCGATCCGTCGTATTCGACACCCAGCGCAATACGCACGTCAGGCCCAGTGCCAGAGCGCAAGCAGGCCAGCGGCAGCGGCCAGTACGACACGATCCATCGAGGCCAGCGGTGCGCACGCCTCGACCGGCAGGGGCGTTCCGCTGTCGCCGTCTTCCAGCCAGGAACGCCAATCGCGTCCGGGCACCTGGTGATCGAGTTCGTGCAGGACGAGTTGCAGGCGCAAGGCGAAGCTTCCGGGCGAAGGAGGATCCGCCGACATCGGATGAACCAGTCGGTGAATGGCCCCGGTGAGCCGCGCTGGCGTCAGCCGTTCCAGCAAGACGGCGACGGCAGCGGCCATGCCAATAAGCTTGCTCATGGCAGACAGGGCAGCCAGCAGGCCTTCGACACTCGGGCCCGCCGCAAAATCGGGTATCAGCAGACGCCCGGGCGTGGCGAACGCAAAGGTGAGCAGGACGGCAAGCAGCAACCAACGCAGACGGCGCAGCAGGCGAAGAAAACGACGCGGGGCGAACAGGAGGGCGCAGGTGATCGATATGCCCGACCACAGCTCATGCCAGGGCGAGCCCGCCACCTGCCCGGCAAGCAGCCAGAACAGCCAGAGCGCAAGCAGCGTAGCCGCATGCAGGCGCGGCACGGAAGGATCAGTATCGGTAGCGTACATGAGGACGACGCAGGAACATTGCGTCAAGCATAGCGCCAGGCGGGGCCCGGGCGAACAGGACAGGCGAGCGAATTTTCAGCCGGGACGCGGGTATGTGCGCTGTGCGGGGCGGATCGGCCCGAAGGCCGATCCATCTGCTGCAATGTCCCGTTCAGGCAAGTTTGGCGAGCATTTCACTCGCCTGCGACTGCTGGTCCATCGTGCCTTCGCGCACGACTTCCTGCAGCAGTTCGCGCGCACCTTCCTTGTCGCCCATTTCTTCATAGGCGCGCGCCAACTCGAGCTTGGTCTCCGCTTCTTCCGCTGCCGTTTGCGGCGGCTCTTCGCTCGCGAGCATATCTTCCGGATTGATCACGGTGGAGACCGAAGACTCGCTCAGATCCGGCAGTGCCTGCGGCGCTGGTTCTTCGAACGCCTGCACCGCATCGCCGACCACATCTGTTTCCAGCGCATGCAGGGGGTCACCGACGATGTCGGTTTCAAGCGTGGATGGATCAGTGCCCAGATCGAGGTTGATGTCCGACAGATCGATCACCGGTTCGGCTGTCGCCTGAGCCGGCGCGTCCGATGCGTCGAAGTTGAAGTCGATCAGATTGCCTACGTCGGTGCGTTCCAGATCGACCACCGCACCGCTGGCCGCGGCATCCGGATCGTCGCCCGCCGCCGGCAACGACAAATCAAGATCGAAACCCTGCGAGGACTGGGCAAGGGCTTCCGCCGTGTCTGCGACATTCTTTTCCAGGATGACGGTACTGACGTCCTTCTTCGGCTCGTCCGACGTGAAGTCGAGACCGAGATCGAAATCAAGCGAAGAATCCGCATCGGACTCCTCACCCGGCTTGGTCATTGTGGTGGCGACGCCGACCACTGGCGCTTCCGCCAGTGGCGCCGCTGACTGGATGTCGAGATCGAAATCGAGGTCCGTATCCACCTTCGCTGCCGGCACTTCCGGGGCACCGAGGTCGAGCTTGTTCCGATCCAGCGCAATCGTCGGTTCGCTGCCCGATGCGAGCTGGCCGATGTCACCCGGCAACGTCCAGGTATCGCGCATCTTGTCGGCGCCCGATACGACAACGGTAGCCGCCATCGAAGCCTGTTCGTCAAAACCGTCGTCCGGTGCCTCGCCGCCACCGTACAGCGGATTGGTCGGATCAACCGAGCGGCCCAGCAAGGCCGCCTTTTCCCAGTCCGCGCCACGACCGCCCGTCTGCGCGTAGAGCTCGGTCGCCATCGTTTCGAATGGCTTGATCGATTTCCGCTGAGCATAGATTTCGAGCAACTTCAGATGGATTGCATGACGGCTCGGCTCGGTCTTCAGCGCTTCAAGCAGGATTTCTTCCGCCTGCGCATCGCGACCGTAAGCCATGTAAACATCGGCTTCCGCAACCGGATCAACCCCTTCGTCAGCGTCGATCGACGACAGCGAAGACTGGCTGAAATCGGTCTGGATCGAACTGGCGCTGGTATCGACGCTCTGGCCACCACCCGTTGCACCGATCACCGACGATGCGGCAGGCATTGCCTCGAGACCGGCTGTGGTCGAAGGCGTTGCGTCCGGCAGGGGCTGGCGGGCCTTTGACTTGCGATAGCCGAGGTAACCCAGGACGAGCAGCAACACGGCCCCCAATCCGCCCAACGTCTTGGGATCGGAGAACAGCCCCGGCTGTTCAGGTTCGGGGGCGGGTTCGGGCACCGGAGCAGATGCGGCGACCGGCGGCACGGGTTCCGACTTGGGCGGCTCGATAGCCACCGGAGGCTCGGCCGGCTTTTCAGCCGGCTCCTCATCGGCCAGCGCCACCAGATCCGGCACTTCCTTGTCTTCGGGCTTCGCCGCATCGGCAGCGAGATCCGGCACTGGCTTTTCGGTCGGTTGGACGACAGGCACCGGAGCGGGAACGGGCGCCGGTGCGGGCGTCGTTGCCGGTGTCTGCGGCGTTGCCGCCTGCTGCTGCGCCTGCGCCATCGGGGTGTTCTTCAGCTCAACCAGCTTCTGCAACTCACGCACATTGCGTTCGAGATCGGCCAGACGGCTGTTGGCGTCCTTGAGCGCGCGTTCCTTCGCAACCACTTCCTCTTCGAGCGCACTGATCTTGCGGTCGCTTTCGGCCGCAGATTTCGACACCCTGACCTGGTCGGATGCTGCAGCGGCAGAGGGTGCGCGATCGTCGACTCGCGCCTCGATCTTTCCGGACGCAGCGCGACTACCGGTATCTGCCGCCGACGGTGCATCGGCCACGGCTCCTGCCAGGCGAGCGCGGTAGGCCGCGAAGTCACTGGTCTGGGCCATCACTATTTTGCGCGCTTCCTGCGGCGACACGGCTTGCGCGGCCGACTGATCGGGGATTGCGAGAATACGCCCGGCGCGCAGGCGATTCATGTTGCCGTTTTCGAAGGCTTCCGGATTGGCCTGAACCAGCGCCACAAGCATCTGGTCGAGGCTGACGCCGGCTGGCATGTACTCGCCAGCGATACGGCTCAGCGTATCGCCGCGCTTCACTTCATGGATGTTGTCGGCGCGCGCGCGCGCTGGCGCTGGCGCCGAAGGCGCTCTGGTCACTGCACGCGGCTCTGCGCTCTTGACTACGACCGGATCAACCGGCGCCGGTCGCGGCATGTCGGCCGGGTCGAGCAGGAAAGTATATTCGCGGACCAGCTTGCCGGACGACCAGTTCAGCTCTATCAGGACATCCAGATAAGGCTCGTTCACCACCCGATCGCTGGTCACGACCAGCACCGGGCGCGACCCGCGTTTTTCAACTGCGACCTTGACGCCGCTCAGACTGGTGGCGTATTCGACGCCGGCCTGCTTGAAGGCACTTGGCGGCGCGAGCCTGGCGGTCATCGAAGCCAGTTCGTCCGCGCTGGCGGACAACTCGACTTCTGCACGGAGTGTCTGTCCGATAGCGGACTGAACGGTGAGTTTGCCCAGACCGGCTGCACCGGCTGTCAGCGGAAGCGCTGACAGCAACGCGGTCAACAGGCGGATCGAATGTTTTTTATCGCTATGACGCACCGCGTTTTCCTCGCGCGCTAAAACCCAAATCTCAAAATAACATCATGGTCTTAGCACTGCAAGCTAAACAGTCGCTTTATGTTGCGATACTGTCTGTTACGACACATCGCGCATTGAGCGCGATGTGTCGGTGCGTGGTCAGGCTTCGATCAGGATGCGCAACATGCGCCGGAGCGGTTCGGCGGCGCCCCACAGCAACTGGTCCCCGCACGTGAATGCACCGAGATAGTCCGGCCCCATATTGAGTTTGCGTACGCGACCGACCGGAATGGTCAGCGAACCACTGACTGCGGCCGGCGTCAGGTCGCGCATGCTGTCCTCGCGATGGTTGGGGACAAACTTCACCCAGGCATTCGCTTCGCGGATCATGCTTTCGATTTCGTCCAACGGCACATCGCGGCGCAACTTTATAGTGAGCGCCTGCGAATGGCACCGCATCGCGCCGACGCGAACGCAGATGCCATCGATCGGGGTGATCGCAGATCCCGTGCGGCCGAGGATCTTGTTGGTTTCGACCTGCCCCTTCCACTCTTCCTTGCTCTGGCCGCTGTCGAGCTCCTTGTCGATATACGGGATCAACGAGCCCGCCAGCGGAACGCCGAAATTGGCCTTCGGGAAATCTGCGCTGCGCAGGCCGTCGGTGACGGCGCGATCGATGTCGAGGATGGCCGACGAACTGTCCTTCAGCATCGGTGCGGCAACGCCGTGCAGCGTGCCCATCTGCGACAGCAGTTCGCGCATGTTCTGCGCGCCCGCACCCGATGCCGCCTGATACGTCATGGCGCTCATCCACTCGACCAGACCGGCCGAGAACAGCGCGCCGACGCCCATCAGCATCAGGCTGACGGTGCAGTTGCCACCGATGTAGTTCTTCACGCCGCCGACCAGACCGGCCTTGATCACGTCCATGTTGACCGGATCGAGAATGATGATGGCGTCGTCCTTCATGCGCAGGGCCGACGCAGCGTCGATCCAGTAGCCCTTCCAGCCGGCGGCACGCAGCTTCGGAAACACCTCGTTCGTGTAATCACCACCCTGGCAGGTGATGATGATGTCCATCTTCGCCAGCTGGCCGACGTCGGCGGCGTCGAGCAGCGGCGCGCTGCCCTGCCCCACGTCCGGACCGGCCGCACCGACGCTGGACGTGGTGAAGAACACCGGTTCGACCAGCGAAAAATCATTCTCTTCGCGCATGCGCTGCATGAGCACCGAACCCACCATGCCGCGCCAACCCACCATCCCCAGCTTCAACATTGTCTTGCCCTCTGAGCGTTACAGCGCCGCGATGACCGCGTCGCCCATTTCCTTCGTACCCACGCGCTGCGTGCCCGCTTCGTAGATGTCGCCTGTACGCAAGCCCTGGGCCAGCACCTTGCGCACCGCGTTTTCGATGCGCACCGCGTTCGCTTCGTCCTCGCCGCTGTAGCGCAGCAGCATCGCAGCCGACAGGATGGTTGCCAGCGGATTGGCCACGCCCTTGCCGGCGATGTCCGGCGCCGAGCCATGACTGGGCTCGTACAGCCCCTTGTTGTTCGCGTCCAGCGAGGCCGACGGCAACATGCCGATCGAGCCGGTCAGCATCGACGCCTCATCCGACAGGATGTCGCCGAACATGTTGCCGGTAACGATCACGTCGAACTGCTTCGGCGCCTTCACGAGTTGCATGGCGGCGTTGTCGACCAACATGTGCGACAGCTCGACGTCCGGATATTCAGCCGCCATGGCCGTGATGACCTCGCGCCACAGCTGGGTGCACTCGAGCACGTTCATCTTGTCGACCGAACAGAGCTTTCCGCCGCGCTTGCCGGCTGCCTCAAAGGCGACGCGTCCGATGCGCCGTATTTCCTCTTCAGCGTAGATCATCGTGTTCCAGCCGACACGCTGACGGCCCCATTGCGTGTCGCGTTCCTCGATGCCGCGCGGCTGGCCGAAATAGATGTCGCCGGTCAGCTCGCGCACGATCAGGATGTCCAGTCCGGACACCACCTCGGGTTTCAGCGACGACGCGTTCGCCAGTTCCGGATAAAGGATGGCCGGGCGCAGGTTGGCGAACACACCCAGATCGGCGCGGATACCGAGCAAGCCGCGCTCGGGCCGCTGTTCGCGCGGCAGCGTGTCCCATTTCGGACCGCCGACTGCACCGAGCAGGATCGCATCGGCTTCGCGCGCCAGCTTCGACGTGGCCTCCGGATAAGGCTTGCCGGTGGCGTCCACCGCGCAGCCGCCAAGCAACGCATGTTCAAATTCGATCTTCAGACCATCGCCGCGCAGCGCTTCGAGCACGCGCAGCGCCTCGGCCGTGATTTCGACGCCGATGCCGTCACCGGGAATAACGCAGACTTTCAATGGACGCTCCAGAGTTCAGGCAAACAGCCAGGGTTGTTCGATGCGGCGACGGGCTTCGAATTCACGGATCTTGTCGGCCTGACGCAAGGTCAGGCCGATGTCGTCGAAGCCGTTCAGCAGGCAGTACTTGCGGAAAGCTTCGACGTCGAAGCGGATGACGTGGCCATCCGGCCGGATCACCGTCTGGCTTTCCAGATCGATGCGCAGCCGGTAGCCCGGTGTGCCGGCGCACTGCAGGAACAATTGTTCCAGTTCGGCCTGCGGCAGACGGATCGGCAGCAGGCCATTCTTGAAGCAGTTGTTGAAAAAGATGTCGGCAAACGTGGTGCCGAGGATGGCGCGGAAACCGAAATCCTCGATCGCCCAGGGCGCGTGTTCGCGCGACGAGCCGCAACCGAAGTTTTCGCGCACCAGCAGGATGCTGGCGCCCTGGAAACGCGGCTGATTCAGCACGAAATCCGGATTCAGCGGTCGCTTCGAATGGTCCTGCCCCGGCTGGCCGACATCGAGATAGCGCCATTCGTCGAACAGCGTCGGGCCGAAGCCCGAACGCTTGATCGATTTAAGGTACTGCTTTGGAATGATGGCGTCGGTATCGACATTCGCGCGATCCAGCGGCGCGACCAGTCCGTCAAGCGTGGTGAATGGATTCATGGCGTGTTTTGCCTGGCTCTTTCTCTGACTTCTTCTCTGACTTCTTCTCTGACGGTTTCTCTGACTGCTTCTATTTCGCCGACTTCTCGATGGCTTCGCCACCCTTCTTGATGTCCTTGCCGAGCCCTTCGACGGTATTGCAACCCGCCAGCAGCAGCGCCAGGGCACTCATGCACACAAAAACCATCTTCATGCCCACACTCCCGGATTCTCAAACGACATCGCGCACATCGGCGAAACGGCCGGCGATCGCCGCGGCGGCCGCCATCTGCGGACTGACCAGATGGGTGCGTCCGCCGGCACCTTGACGACCTTCGAAATTGCGGTTCGAGGTCGATGCGCAGCGCTCGCCCGGCTCGAGCCGATCGGCATTCATGCCCAGACACATCGAACAGCCCGGCTCGCGCCACTCGAAGCCCGCCGCCTTGAACACCTTGTCCAGACCTTCGGCTTCCGCCTGCGCACGGACCAGACCGGAGCCCGGCACCACCATGGCCAGCTTCACGTTGTCTGCGATCTGCCGGCCCTGCACCACCTTGGCGGCCGCGCGCAGGTCTTCGATGCGCGAATTGGTACAGGAACCGATGAACACCTTGTCGATCCGGATCTGATCGATCGGCGTACGCGGGGTCAGCCCCATGTACTGCAGCGCGCGCGCCACGCCTTCGCGCTGCACCGGATCGGCGAAATCCTCGGGTGCCGGCACCTGGCCGCAGATATCGGTCACCATTTCGGGCGATGTGCCCCAGGTCACCTGAGGCGTGATCCGGCGGGCATCGATGTCGACCACGCGGTCGTGCTGTGCGCTCTCATCGGATTTCAGCGTGCGCCAGTACTCGACCGCCCGGTCCCACTGCTCGTCTCGCGGCGCAAACGGCCGGCCGCGCAGGTAGTCGATCGTGGTCTGGTCGACGGCCACCATGCCGGCCCGCGCACCGGCCTCGATAGCCATGTTGCACAAGGTCATCCGGCCTTCCATCGACAGAGCGCGGATGGCCGAGCCGCCGAATTCGATCGCATAGCCGGTCCCGCCAGCGGTGCCGATCTGACCGATCACGTACAGCGCGATGTCCTTGGCGCTGACGCCGCGCCCGAGTTCGCCTTCGACACGGACCAACATCGACTTCGATTTCTTCTGCAGCAGGCACTGCGTGGCCAGCACATGTTCGACTTCCGACGTGCCGATGCCCTGCGCCAGGCAGGCAAAGGCGCCGTGCGTCGACGTGTGCGAGTCGCCGCACACCACGGTCATGCCGGGCAGGGTCACGCCGTTTTCCGGTCCGATCACGTGCACGATGCCCTGCCGCTTGTCGCGATAGGGGAAGTAGGCCAGCGCGCCGTAGGTGCGGATGTTGTCGTCAAGCGTCTCGACCTGGGCGCGCGAGGTCGGGTCGGCCACCGCAAGATCCGAGCCGTCGGTCGGCACGTTGTGATCGGCGGTCGCGACGATGGAACCGGTGCGCCAGGGCTTGCGTCCGGCCAGACGCAGGCCTTCGTAAGCCTGCGGACTGGTCACCTCATGCACCAGGTGACGGTCGATGTAGAGCAGCGTCGTGCCGTCGTCTTCGGTGTGCACGACGTGGCCGGACCATAATTTGTCGTAGAGCGTTTGCGCCATTGAAACCAATCCCGCTGATCAGCCAAACCGCAGATTATAACCGGCCGGCAGGCGCTCAGCCGTGCCCGGGCGCTGTTTCCGGGCGCCACATCCGGCGCAGCAAGGCGTAGCCGGCGACCGCAAACAGCGCGCTCACCGAGAATGCCCAGGCGCCACCGAGCGGCGCCCACATCCAGCCAGCCAGCAGCCCGCCCACCATGCCGCCAGCGCCGAAGGACACGCTGCCGTACAAGGCCTGCGCCCGCGCCTGCTGGCGCGCGTCGAACCACTGGTTGAGCGCGGCCACCGAACCGGCATGAAAGGCGCCGAAGGTGAGGCCGTGCAGCAGTTGAGCGCCGATCAGCCAGAGCGGTGCGCTGACCGCCCACCCGATCACCGCGAAGCGCAGCACCGCCGCAACAAGCGCCGCCAGCAGCAGTGCGCGCAGCGTGAAGCGGCGCAGCAGCCAGGGCATGCACAGGAAAACGCCGATCTCGGCCAGCACGCCCAGTGTCCACAGCCCGCCGATCACCCGCTTGCTGTAGCCGTGTTCGTCGAGATGGATCGAATAGAACACATACAGCGCGCCATGCGCACAGCTCATGAAGAAGGCCGCGCCGAACAGCCCCGCCACCGGCCGGCTGCGCAGGATGGTACGCAGCGACTGAGTGGCCGCCACCGCGCCGGCATGCACCGGCGCCTCAGGGACGCACATTGCAAACAGGAAAATGCCGGCCAGCAGCAGGCTGCAGGCCCACAACACCGCATCCAGTCCGGTGCGTTCAAGTACATCGCCCAGCACCAGCACCGTGACTACGAAGCCGATCGAGCCCCAGACCCGGATGGCGCCGTAGCGCGATACGCTGGATTTCAGGTGTTCAAGCGTCAGCGCCTCGACCAGCGGCAGCGACGCGCTCCAGAAGAAGGACATCAGCGCCATGGCGATGAAAACGCCGATGAACTGGTCAGTCGTGAAAAAGATCAGGAAGCCCGCCAGACTGGCCAGTCCCGCCGCGCGCACGATGGGCACCCGGGCGCCGATGCGGTCGGCCAGCCAACCCCACAGGCTGGGCGCGAGGATCCGCATGACCTGCATCAGCGACATGACGATGGCAATATCGGCCGCGGAGAAATGGATGGAGGAAAGGTAGAGACCGAAGTAGGGCGAAAAGGCGCCTACAAAGGCGAAATAGAAGAAGTAGTAGGCGGACAGGCGCCAGTAGGGGAGCGACATCGGGCGAAGTCTACCCGAGGCGCCGCAGCGACGGACCGGCCGGCCATACGATCGCCGACGCCGTCGTTCAGGGCCGGTCAGCGCGTGCCGTGCTTGAGCTGGACGACGCCCTCACCCACCCGCTGCGCGATCAGGTCGGACTGGATGCCTTCGCTGTAACTGACGATTTCATAGCCGGCGTAGCCACCCGACCGGGCCAGCTGTTCGGCCCGGCGCCGGAACACCATGCGCGCCTCTCCCTCGCCGCCGGAGCGCATGCGCACCTTCTTCATGCCGAGGTAGTAGGTGTCTTCAGACAGTTTGGCCTCGTCGATGGACCAGTTCGGCGCCATCGGGTCGAGAACCAGATAGGCCACATAGGCGGCGCCGGCAACATAGATCAGCTTTTCCGCCGTGGTGGCGTAACCGGGCGTCAGCTGCAGTTTGGTGTTCGGAATGACCGAACCTGAATTCGGCAGCGTACGGTCGAGCGACGTACAGGCTGCCAGCAGGCAGGGGGCGATCAATGCGAGCAACCGGAAGTTCATGGCGCGCCTCAGATGTAGTTGAACAGCGACAGCCCCGACACCTTCAGGAAGGACTGCTGCGCCGCCTGCAGATAGGTCTGTTGCTGCGTCAGCCGGCTGATCGCCTCGGTGTAGTTCAGGTCGCGCAGGTCGGCCAGCTGCGACTGGAACTGCAGGTCGACATCGGCACCGAGCGAATTCAGCGCATCCAGTTCGGCCGTACGCGCACCAATGCGCGAGCGCACGGTGAGCAGGGCTTCCTGCGCCTGATCAATATTGCCTATCGACGCTGACAGCGTGTTGTTGAGTTTCGCGATGGCAACCGGATTGCCGTTCGTACCGGATTCCAGCGCCAGCACCACGTCGGAGATCGTTTCGAATACGCTCTGCGTGGCGCTGCGGTCGAGCGAAAAGCTGTCACCACTGGCCGGCGAACCGGTAATCGAGAAGCGTGCGCCGAGATCGAACGCCGGTTCAGCGCCCTGCGAGGCCAAAGTGATCGTGTCGCCCGCCACATAGGTCCGCGGGTACGGCGCGGCCCCCGGCGCGGCGCCGGTCAACATCGAATTGCCCGAGGTGTTGTCGATGATGTCGTAGGTGGTGACGTTGTTGGTCACATCGAACACGATGTTGAAGCTGCCGCCGTTGGTCGTTGCGTTCCAGTCGACGCCGCTGGTCACGCTGCCCAGATCACTGACTGCGCTGCCGGTGTTGCCCGCGCCGGGGCTCATCGTGAAATCGCCGTTGCCGGTGCGCATGCGCATGAACACCGTGCTGCCGGAATCGCTGACTGCAATGCGCCGGGCGGAGCCGACCTGCGCCTCGCGCTGGCCGTCGTCGCCGGCGTAGGTCACGCCCGCCTCGATGCTGCCGGCGAACGGCTGGGTATCACTGCGATAGCCCGAAAACAGGAAGTCGCCGAAGGCATCGCGCGAATTGGCAACGCCCATCAGCCCGGCGAAGCTGCCCCGGATGTCAGTGGCGATCGATTTCAGGTCGCTGTCGCTCAGTGCGCCGTTGCCGGCCTGGATCAGACGTTCGCGGATCGATGCGATCAGATCGCCCGCGGTGGAAATCTGCGACTCGGCAAAGCCGAGCGCGCTGTTGGCATCGCGCCGGTTTACGGCGTGCTGGTCATTCATGGCCTTGATCTGGTCGATCTCCAGCGCGGCCGCCGAAGCAACCGGATCATCGGACGGCGCAAGCACCCGCTTGCCCGATGACATCTGCTGCTGGGTACGGAACAGGTCGGCGCTCTGACGGACCAGACCCGAGGTGCCCGCTTCATAGACGGTATTGGTGGATATGCGCATCAGGATTCTCCTCAGCGACCGATCTGCAACAGGGTATCGAACAGGCGACTGGCCAGTTCGATCATCTTTCCGGCAGCTTGATAGGCCTGCTGGTAACGCAGCAGGTTGGCCGCCTCTTCATCGAGATTGACGCCGGACAACGATTGCTGCGACTCCTCGACGCGTGACAGCAGCACCTTCTGGGCTGTCTGGTTCACCTGCACCTCACGCGCCTGGGCGCCAACGGACGCCACCATCTGGGCGTAGGCACCCTGAAAACCGGTCGTTCCACCGGCCAACGTGTTCGTGTTCTGCAGTGCCGCCAGTTCCAGCAGGTTGCGGTTGTCGCCCTGACCACTGCTGTTGGGCGAGATGGTGAAGGTGTCGCCATTGCGCGGCAGACCGGACAACTGGAAGGTGAAGCCGCCCTGGCCGGCAAAGGTGAAGCTCTTGCCAGCCGACTCGGTCGCCGGGTTGTAGGCAATCGTGCCGCCGGGACCACCAACCACGTTGAACACGTTTGTCGTGGCGTCGAAGGTCAGCGTGATCGGACCGCCGAGCGGCAAGCCGGTAGTGGAGCTCACGGCACCTGCGCTGATACTGGCGTTGCCCGTATTGGCCAGCGCCGCCGTGGTGCTGATCGGCATCGCCAGCGCCAGCATGCGGGGGTCAGCGATGACGGTGCGGATGTCCGAACCGCCATTACGGGTCGGCTGGATCAGGAAGCTGTCCCCGGAAGCCAGCGTGGTCGCCCCCGAATCGAGCGTGAAACCCTGCGGACTGCCCGCCGGTGGCAGGCCGCCCAGAGTCGCGGCCGACCAGCTCTGATTGTCCGACAGACGGGTGAGTGTGTACGTCGCACCGTCGAAATTCAGCCGATAGTCGCTCGTCGTGAGTTCGGACGAGTTGCTGATCGTCACATTCACCAGTGCAGCGGCCACCGTGCTGTTGGTGTTCGCCGGCAGCGCACTGCCTGCGAGCACGTTGAATACGTTGGTGCCCATCGCACCATTGAGGTCCTGACCCAGCGCATGCTGCAAATTGAACTGTTCGGCTACACCGATGGCAATCCGGCCGAGTGCGTTCTGCGCCTCGTCGAGGGTTTCGCGGCGGAAGGCAAGCAGCCCGCCCAGCTTGCCGCCGGTGATCGTGTCTTCCCGCAGCCGAAGCACGGCGCCGCCCGGCGCGGTGTACGTCACTTCGGTGCGGCTGGCGTCCTCCACCGAAGGCGATGCGCTCATGCCGAAGGCGCTGCCCCCCACCACCACGGGCTGGCCGTTGCCGATGAACAGGTTGATCGAGCCATCACTCTGCTGCAGCTGGGTTACGCGGACCAATTCGTTCAGTTCGGTGATCAGCCGTTCGCGCGCGTCGAGCATGTCGTTGGCGAGCCGGTTGGCACCGGTGGTCGACTCGGCGACCGCGATCTGGTCGTTGTAGCGGGCAATCTGCGACGCGAGCTGGTTGATTTCTTCCACCGAACCGGAGATTTCGCCATTCAGGCCGGTGCGGATCTGTTCAAGCCGCGCATCCAGCGCATTGAAGCGGGCCGTCATTGATTGGGCCGCCGAAATCGCCGATTGGCGCGACGCCAGCGAGGTCGGCGACGCCGACACGCTCTGCAGCGCATCGAAGAAGTCGGACATCGCAGGTGACAAGCCAGCTTGCGGATCGGCCAGCAGGTTGTCGAGTGCGGCGATCTGGGCGGCGTAGGCACCGTATTCCGCGTTCTGGGTCTTGGCCTCCATCACCTGGGCGGTCAGGAACTGGCTGTAGATGCGCCGCACCGTTTCGATCCGTGCGCCCTGACCGAGGAAGCCACTGCCGGTCAGCTGCGGATCGTTGGTGCCGAGTACGACCTGCTGCCGGGTGAAACCGGGCGTGGCCGCATTCGAAATGTTGTGACCGGTCGTGATCAGCCCTGCCTGTGCGGCGTTCAGTCCGGTGATCCCGATGTTGTAGAGCTGCGTTCCCATGATGTGTCGTCTCGTTCAGAGTGCTTACGACCCATCTAAGCAAAACCTTTGCCAGCTTTTTTTATTTCCGTCATACGGGCCTGCAACAATTCGGCTCATGACCGGGACAATCGACCGCATACGCAGCACTGATGTGCCTTCCAAGACAATGGCCGGGCGCGCGGAAATGGTCCGGCGCAGTCACCGGCTCGACCCGCTGACCCGCGTGCTGCTGATTGTGGTGGATGGGCGGCAGGACTTTGCCGCCCTGTTTGCCGCCCTCGGCCGACCCGCTGCCGATGGCCTGCGTCTGCTCGCAGCTGCCGGAACTCTGCTCGAGCTCGGACTGGTCACGCTTGAACGTCGGGACACCGATGGCGGCAGGCCAACCCGGCGCTCACTCGCCATTGCCCGCCTGTATCTGATGGAAGCCATGGAGCGCGCCCTGCGCGGCGACACGGCACGGATCAAGCCCGCTTTGCGTGCGGTGACTGACGAAGCCGCACTGCACGAGGCAATCGATGTGTGCGTACGCGCCCTGCGCGAAGCGGGCGCCGAAGGTCAGGTCGATCTCATCCGGAAACGCTGTCTTGAGTTGCTTCCTTGATGCACCGCCCCGATTTGCCGACCTCGTTCAGTGACTCATTCTGCCAGCGCCGAACGCAGCAGCGGGCCGTTGATGATGCGTTCCAGCTTGGCGCCGTACATCGGGTCGGTCGCATAGCCCGACTGCTGCAGGCCGCGCGCGAAGCTGCCGGCGTCCTGGGCGCCGACCACGCGCGCATAGCGCGGCTGGTCGAGGAGCAACTTCGCGTAGTCGGCAAAGCTTTCCTCGTAGGACCCGTAGCGACGGAAGGCGCTGTCCTCGCGGGTCCAGCGGCCATCCACGAACTCACTCGCCGACACCTTCACGGTCGGGCCCTGCCAACTGCTGCCGGCCTTGATATTGAACAGGTTATGGCTGGCCGCGCCATCGGCTGACGCCAGTTCAGCGCGTCCCCAGCCGGTTTCCAGTGCCGCCTGGGCAACCAGGAACTGGGCCGGAATGCCGGTTGCGCGACTGGCCGACAGCGCCGCCGGCCACACACGTTCTACAAAGGCCCGCGCGTGGGCCGGCACATTCGGACTGCTGACCGGCGGCTGTTCCGCGGCCAGACCGGCCAGAACCGATTCGGCCGGCGTTGCTGCTCCGCCCTGCAAAGTCTGCCTGCGCACGGCAGAGATTGCCGTCGGCGGCATCATCGCGATGCCGGAAAACTGCGCCGCGTCGGACAGTGGCTTGAGATCGATGGGCAGTGAGGTGTCGGCGCTGCGGGCATTTGCAGACAGCTGCCGCTCAAGAACCTTGGCCAGCCCGGTGCCCCCGCCCTCGCTCATGACCTGGGCCCACTGCTGGTCGAGCATGTCCTGGTACATCTTGCTTTCCTGCCCGCCGAACAGTTCGTCGCCGGGCGACGCCTCACGCATCGACTTGATCACCACCTGCAGGAACATGGCCTCGAACTGCTTGGCCGCGGCCTTCAACGCCTCCGGCGAGTTGTCGCGCGAGGCGCGACGCAGCACGTCCAGCCCGCGTACATCGGCCGCCAGCGAAGTGAGGCCGCTGTTTTCCATCAGATCACTTCCAGTTCGGCGCGCAGCGCACCGGCAGCCTTCATCGCCTGCAGGATGATGATCAGGTCTTGCGGATTGGCGCCCAGCGCATTCAGCGCACGCACCACCTCGGACAGGTTGGCTCCCTTCTTCACATTGATCAGCGCGCTGCCTTCCTGCTGGATATCGATCTGGTTGCGTTCCGCGACCACGGTCTGGCCGCCGGACAACGGGCCGGGCTGGCTGATCACCGGCTCGGCAGTCACCGTAACCGTCAGGTTGCCATGCGCGACGGCACAGGTATCCAGCGTTACCGCCTGATTCATGACGACCGAACCCGTACGCGAATTGACGACCACCTTGGCCGCCTGCTGCGCCGGCGTCACGTCGATATTCTCCAGCCGGCTCATGAAAGCGACACGCTCACCGGGATCCACCGGCGCGCGCACGCGTATCCGCCTTGCGTCGGCAGCCACCGCGGTTCCGGGCAGCATCGCCTTGTTGATGGCATCGACCATGCGCTGGGCGGTGCCGAAGTCAGTCGTGTTGGTTTCGAGTTCCACGAATTCGCCCTCGCCAACGCTGGTCGGCACCGCGCGTTCGACCGTCGCCCCGCCCGCGATGCGACCGACCGACAGATGATTGATGGTGACCGAAGCACCTCCCGCCGCGGCACCGACGCCGCCGACCACGACATTGCCCTGCGCCATGCCATAAACCTGACCGTCGGCACCCTTCAGCGGTGTCATGACCAGCGTGCCGCCACGCAGGCTCTTTGCATTGCCCATCGACGACACGGTGATATCCAGCGCCTGCCCCTGGCGTGCAAAGGGCGGCAGGTTGGCGGTGACCATGACGGCCGCCACGTTCTTCAGCTGCAGGTTCTGGCCGGGCGGCAGCGTCACGCCCAGATTGCCCAGCATGTTGATCACGCTCTGCACGGTAAACGGCGTTTGCGTCGTCTGGTCGCCCGAGCCGTCGAGGCCGACTACCAGACCGTAGCCGATCAACTGGTTGTTGCGTACGCCGGCCAGCGTGGCGAGGTCCTTGATGCGCTCCGCGTGCGCGGGCGCCATGGAAAGCAAGGCAAGCAGGAGAAAAGTCGTTATCCGTTTCATGGCAGTTCGCCCTCCGGGCGTGGCATCTAGGGCAGCGTCAGTTATGTTTATACGTTGCACACGCCGCTTTCAATGGCCGGAAAAGATGGCAAAAACCGAACCTGGCGCATCGCTTCACAGCGGCATGAACGTGAGGAAGAAGCGCGCCAGCCAGCCCATCACCTGCGCTTCGTCGATGTAGCCATTGGCTCGGTACTCGATGCGCGCATCGGCCACCTGGGTTGACTGCACGGTATTCGCACCCGAAATCTGGGTGGAATTGACGATGCCCGAGAAGCGGATGAACTCGTTGCCCTGGTTGATCGCAACCTGCTTTTCGCCGGACACCAGCAGATTGCCATTGGGCAGCACTTCAATCACCGTGACCGTGATGGTGCCGGTGAAGTTGTTGTCAGCCGACGACGCCCCCTTGCCGGAGAAGGCATTGGCGCTGTTGGCGGCCACCGTGGCGCCCTGCAGGCTCTTCCCGGGCAGACCCACGATGGTCGGCACACCCATTTCGATGTCCTGCGTGCGGTCTGCCGTACTGGCCGACTTCTTGGCCGCCTGGGTGCGTTCGCTGATGTTGATGACCAGCGTATCGCCGACATAGCGTGCCCGGCGATCCTCGAACAACGGACGCGCGCCGCCGGATGGCTGGAAGATGGCGCCACTGTTGAGCACATAGTCGGTCTTCAGCGGCGGCCGCGCGGTCATCGGCTGATGCACCGCGGTGGGCGGCGTATTGACGCAGCCCGCCAGCATGATCGCCACCAGCAACACGGTGACGAAACCCGCCGCGCGGGCGATCTGCTGGATACGTTCGTTGTTCATGACGGATTCTCCACGGGTCATTGGCGCGACCGATCAGAGCTGGGTGAGCCGGGCCAGCATTTCGTCCGAAGTCTGGATGGCGCGCGAATTGATTTCGTATGCCCGCTGGGTCTGGATCATCTGCACCAGTTCCTCGACCACATTGACGTTCGACGTTTCGACAAAGCCCTGGTTGAGCAGGCCGGCGCCGTTGGTGCCCGGTGTGTTCGGCGTCGGTGTGCCGCTCGACGCAGTTTCGACATAGAGGTTCTCACCGACGCTCTGCAGGCCGCCGGTATTGACGAAGGTCGCAAGCTGCAACTGACCGATCTGCGTTGGCGCGGCCTGCCCGGCCTGCAAGGCGCTGACCACACCGTCACGACCGATGGTCAGCGACACCGTATCGGGCGGAATCGTGACCTGCGGCTGCACCGGAAAGCCGCTGGACGTGACCATCACGCCCTGCGCATCCTTCTGGAAGGAGCCGTCACGGGTATAGGCCAGCGTGCCGTCCGGCATCTGGATCTGGAAGAAGCCCTCGCCCTGCACAGCGACATCGAGCGAATTGCTGGTCTGCAGCAGATTGCCCTGGGTCTGGATGCGCTGGGTGGCCACCGGGCGCACGCCGGTGCCGATCTGCAGGCCGGAAGGAATGGTGTTCTGCTGCGTGTTCAGCGCGCCGGGCTGCCGCATCGTCTGGTACAGCAGGTCCTCGAACACGGCGCGCGCGCGTTTGAAACCGTTGGTGCTGACGTTGGCAAGGTTGTTGGTGATGACATCGAGCTGGGTCTGATGTGCATCCATGCCGGTGCGGGCTATCCACAGCGAGCGGATCATGGTCGTGTTCTCCGGTTATCGGTTGGACAGCAGCTGGGTCGCCGCCTGATCATCGCGCTCTGCCGTGGTGAGCATGCGCGTCTGCATTTCGAACTGGCGCGACAGCGAAATCATCGCCACCACCTGGTCCACCACGTTCACATTGCTGCCTTCGAGAAAGCCCGCAGCGACACGCACGTTCTGTGCCTGCGGCACCGGACCCGACGTGGTGACGCGGAACAGACCGTCATCGCCGCGCTTGATCGTGTTCTCAGGCGGATCGACCAGCTTGAGCCGGCCGATCTGATTGACCTGATTGACGCCGCCGGTGCGTTGTACGGCGGACAAGGTACCGTCGGCGCCGATGGTGACCTCGGTGTCCGGCGGCACGGTGATCGGGCCGGTCTCACCCTGCACCGGGATCCCGTTGTGGTTCTGCAGCACACCGGTCGGGCTGATCTGCAGGTGGCCATTGCGCGTGTAGGCCTCGGTTCCGTCAGGCATGGCCAGCGCGAACCAGCCACTGCCCTTGACGGCGACGTCGTAGGCGCCACCGGTCTGCTGCAGCGGGCCGGGCGTGAAATCGTTCTTGACGCTGGCATCCACCACGAAGGCGCGCGACGCAAACGCTTCGGTCTGCACCGGCACGGCGCGCAGCCGGTGCTCTTCGGCGCGATAGCCGGTACTCGACGCGTTCGCGAGATTCTGCGCGACTGACGCCTGACGCTCCAGCGTCCATTTCGCGCCGCTCATCGCGGTATAGATCACGCGGTCCATGGTGTGTCCTCAGCGGCGGTCAGCGCAGGTTGACGAGGGTCTGCATGATCTGGTCCTGCGTCTTGATCGACTGCGCATTGGCCTGATAGGCGCGCTGCTGGGTGATCATGTTCACCAGTTCGGCGGTGAGATCGACGTTCGAGTCTTCCACCGCCGCCGGCTGCAGGCCACCACGGTTGCCGGTACCCGGCGTGCCGACAGCCGGCGGCCCGGAGAACGATGTTTCCGCCCAGGCATTGCTGCCCAGCTGCGTCATGCCATCCGGATTCTGGAAGGTCGCCATGACGACCTGGCCCAGGTTGCGCGACTGGCCATTGGTGTAGCGCCCCTGCAGCACGCCTTCCGGCGACACGCTGATCCCGGACAGTCGGCCGGAGGCGAAACCGTCCTGCGCCACGGCGTTGACGCTGAAGGCGGAGCCGAACTGGGTCGAGCCGGTCAGGTCGAGATCGAACGCCAGAGGACTGGTTGCACCGGTGGTTATGGCGAAAGACTGAGGCAGCGTGGTCGGACCGACAAGCCCGCCATTGGAATTGAAGGTGACAGCCGTGGCCGCGGTCGGCGCGCCGCCATCTAGCGACGTGTGCATGTTCCACTGGTTCGGCGTCGCGGTCTTCACGAAGTACAGCGACATGATGTGCGAGTTGCCCAACGAGTCATACGACGTTAGCGAAGTCGAGTAGGAGAAGCTGGTGGTGTCGGTCGGCGAGAACACGGGATTGACCGGCACGGACAGACGCGAGTCGAGGTTGACCGCGAGGTCGGCTTCGACCGTGGAACGTGGCTCGCCGCCGCTCAGTGCGGTGTCGATACGCAGATCGATCGGCGCCGTCACGACGATGTTGTCGTCGGCATCGACGCCGTAACCTGTCAGGCGGTAGCCCGTGGCATTCACGATGTAGCCGTTCTTGTCCACTGAGAACTGACCGTTGCGTGTGTAAAGCACGGAACCGTTGTCGCTCATGCGGAAGAAGCCGTCGCCATTGATCGCAAGGTCGAGCGGATTGCTCGTCACGGTGATGTTGCCCTGACTGAACTGCTGGGCAACACCATTTACCGTGGCGCCGATGCCGATCTGCGATTTTCCGCCACCACCGAGGGTCGATGCATACAGGTCAGAAAACTGGGCGGTGGATTGCTTGAAGCCCACGGTGGTCGAATTCGCCACGTTGTTGCTGATGGCGTCGAGCGCCTTGGACGCGATGTTCAGTCCGGAAAGTCCTTGCTGAAAGGCCATGATTCAACTCCCGATCAGTAGATCTGCTTGATGTCGTTCATCGAGACCAGCGACTGCTGGCCTACATTCAGGCGGGTCTGGCCGCCGCTGCGCTCCACGCTTTGCACCACGGCAAGTTCGAGCGGCGTGGTGACCAGCTTCTGCGTGCCCTGGATAGCGCTCACAGTGAAGGAGTACTTGCCATCCTCAGCAACTGCCGTGCCAGCCATGTCGGTACCGTCCCAGACGAACTGCGTGATGCCTGCGTCGCGTGCGTCCAGATTGATTTCCTTCACCAGCACGCCATTGGCACCCTTGACCGATACCGTGACGCGATCGGCCGGCGACGTCAGCTCGATGCCGCCCATCGACTTTCCGTTTACCAGTTCCAGCGCCGATCCTTCGACCAGAACCGCATGGCCGACCAGCGCCGCGGCCTGCAGATGCTGCGAATCGGCAGAACTGCTGGTGAGCTTTTCCAGCGTGCTGTTGAGCTTGCTGATGCCATCCACCGTGCTGATC
>NZ_JAUYRO010000123.1 GCF_030696805.1 Methyloversatilis sp.
TTCCGCGGCAAGCGCGATGGCAGCGCATTGCACGCCGAGCGGATGAAGCGGCGCATCGATTCGGACCAGGGCAAGCAGATGATCGGCGCGCGCTTTGCCACGGTCGAACCGGTGTTCGGTAACCTGCGGCACAACAAGCGCCTCGACCGCTTCACGTTGCGCGGGCGTACGAAGGTCAATGGGCAGTGGAAGCTCTATTGCATGGTGCACAACATCGAAAAGCTCGGGCACCATGGGTACGCGAATTAGGTAAGCTGGCAGGCAGGGAACCAGCCCGATCAGGTCACGCAGTAGCCGCCCTGTGAGGGCGTCAGGAGACGAAGATGAGACCGCTGAACCGGGATTGATGCGATGAAGAGTGAATTGAAGCCGGCAATGGCCGGACGCAGCAACTTGCCCCGAAATGGGGTTTTTCTACAGCGTCGTTGGGCGTCTTGAGGCGGCTCGCTAGACACATATACGCCCCAGGCGTATAGTCGGTAAATGCTCACCGTTGTCGAAACCCTCCTCTTCCAGCGTCAGTGGCCCATGTACTGGACTGAAGAAGAAAGAGGAGCTTTCGCTGCCTATATCGCGGAGCACCCTACTGCCGGAGATGTCGTGCCCGAATCCGGTGGCATTCGCAAAGTCCGCTGGAGTCGAGCAGGTAAGGGCAAATCCGGTGGTGTTCGGGTGATCTACTTCACTCGCACAGCCGAAGGTGAAGTTGTCTTACTCACGCTGTACGCCAAAGCGAAAACAGACAACCTCACTGGCCAAAAGTTAAAGGAGATTCGCCGTGCCCTCGAAGAGTAAACCACTGACCAAAGCTGAACTTGCAGCCTACGAAGCCAAACGCGATCTCGCGGCTGAGCTTCTGCAATCCGTGAAGGAAATGAAGGCTGGGCAAGTTCACGTTGTGTCCTCGCCCGTTATTGAAGCACGCCAGAAGACCGGCCTGTCTCAGTCGCAGTTTGCAGCGCTCATGGGCGTTTCCGTCCGAACGCTACAAGGGTGGGAACAAGGTCGCAAGCAGCCTAGCGGTGCGGCCCGTACTTTGCTGGCCATCGCGAGCACCAATCCGAAGGCATTGTTGGCGGTAGCAGGTAGGTAGTCCTCCTTGCACGAGACGCCCAACCCTTCAATCGAGAGGACGTGCCCCTGCAAGCCGGGTCATGCCTTTCATTCCCAGGAGTATCACCATGCCCACCCCGCTAGCATCAATCGAAGCCGAAGCCCTCCTGTTGTCACCTGAAGATCGCGCCGTTCTAGCCGATCACCTTCTCGCAAGTTTGGCTACCGAGCGTGAAGTCGAAGACGCCTGGGCGGTAGAGGTTGAGCGTCGCATCATCGAAGTTGAGGCTGGCCGCATGTCAGTGTCTCCAATCGAGGAAGCAATTGCACGCGCCAAGCAATCGCTTCAGTGAAGATATCTATCGCCGCCGCGGCGGAAAGCGAACTCATTGCGATTGCTCGCTTTTATGCGCAGCAGTCGAATGTCGAGCTTGGCTTTGCATTTATCGCCGAGTTTGAGCGCTCCGTAGAGTTGCTCCGCATGCAACCAAAGCTGGGCGCACCTTGGCGCGGCTCCAACCGTCGCATGCCACTTCGCCGCTTTCCGTACAGCATCGTCTACTTGCTGCTTCCTGAAGAAATCCGAGTCCTTGCCATCGCCCATCAGCGTCGCAAGCCGGGCTACTGGAGCGGTCGCCACTAAAGTCGTGGAGGCCTCGGCGCAGAGACGCCCAACCGTTCAATCGAGAAGACATGCCCCGGCAAGCCGGGTCATGCCTCTCATCTCAAACGTTGGGCGTCTCAGTAGTGGTATCGAAGCTGTGCAAGCAGAAGAGAACCGCCCTCAATCTTGTAAACCATTCGGTGCTCGTCATTGATGCGCCGAGACCAGTAGCCAGAGAGTGCGTGCTTGAGCGGCTCAGGTTTTCCAACTCCAGAGAACGGCTCACGCTTCACTTCAGCAATAAGCTTGTTGATCCGCTCAACCATTTTCTTGTCTTGCTTCTGCCAGTAAAGGTAGTCTTCCCATGCCTCGTCAGCGAAGATCAGTTTCACTTGGCCAACTTTCGCTCTACCCCCTTGCCGGCGCCCAACTGCGCAGTAGCAGAAAGCAAGCGCTTGGCATTGGCGGGGTTACGCAGCAAGTAGGCAGTCTCTTCAAGAGCTTGGTAGTCTTCCAAAGAAAGCATCACAACCGCCTGTTCGCCGTTGCGCGTAATGATCAATGCCTCGTGGTCTTCGCAAACGCGATCCATTGTCCGAGCAAGGTTTGCACGAGCTGAAGAGTAGGTAATGGCATCCATGGCAGTCCTCCTGATAAGTACATTTTATTGTACAACTCAAGAGAAGGCGTGTCCATCGCGGGCAGAGACGCCCCAACCCTTCAATCGAGAGGTCGTGCCCAGGCAAGCCGGGTCACGCCGCTCATCTCAAACGCTGACCGTCGTCAGCCTAGGCCGGCATTGAGCTGAATCGGACTTGTGGCAAGCTACGCGAACTACCGGGCTCAGGCCCTAGGACATGCCCATGACCATTACTCTTGAAACCCTCCAGGCAGAAGTATTGCGCCTATCGCCCGCCGATAGAGCCAAGTTACTTGATCGCCTGATCGCCAGCCTAGACGTGGACGCCGGCGCTGAAGCTGCCTGGGACAAGTTGGCCGACGAACGCGAACAAGAGCTTGTAGCTGGCGCTGCTGCCGCCGTGCCGCTTGACGTTGCCATCGCGAGGCTCGAAGCCCGTTTCCCTGGGTGAAAGTAACTCTTCACCCGGCAGCCGAACAAGACATCCACGAAGCAGCCGCCTTCTACGAGCGGGAAGGCACGCCCATAGTGGCGGCCCGCTTCGTTGCCGAGTTCAAGCGGCTCGCAACATTGCTCCTTGAACATCCGGAAATCGGCTCGCCACGCTCGAATGGCCGGCGCGGTTTCTCCATGAGCGTCTTTCCGTACACCATCATCTATCGCGCGAGCGCCAGCGAAATTGAGATCCTCGTTGTCAAACACGACAGCAAGCGCCCGGGGTCTGGCGCAAGACGCTCGTAGCCGCAGCGCAATCCGACGCCCAACATGGCGCTCAACCTCGCTCCCTTCGGTCGCTGGACGCTGCGCGATGAAGCCGCGCAGCGCCGGTGATTTCAAACGTTGGTACTCACGGAACCCATGACTCCAGCGCCCGACCCTTCAACCCACCCGCTCAGCCGTGCTGAGTGGCGCGAGTGGCTGGTGGCAAACCACTCCCGGCCTGCGGGCGTATGGCTCGTGTCGTACAAGAAGGCCACGGGTAAGCCTTGGGTCGACTATGACGAAGCCGTCGAAGAAGCATTGTGTTTTGGCTGGGTGAATAGCAAACCCAACAAGCTCGATGCCGAAAGAACCCCGCTGTGGTTCGCACCCCGTAAGGCGGGAACCGGATGGTCTCGTCCGAACACGCTGTGAATCGAACGCATGACACACGCCGGACTCGAGCGCGCCAATCAATGGCGCCCAAAACCCGCCAGTGAGGCCTGACCTCTCATTCAAGTGGAGCGCCAACGGCCGGCCGCCAGAACCGGTCTGGCGGGACGCGTTGCATGATCTCCAGCACGGGACGGGTGTCCCGCCGTCGTTGTTTGCGTGGCTCGAACGCCAGGCGTCAGGTGGTGGTACCGCCCAACGCCCACCAGGCGCTCACTGCGTCGTAGGCCAAACGTCTGGAACGAGTCCTATGAAGAATCCTTGGCGCGAGTTCGAGAAACCGCCATCATGATTCCGAGTCCCAGCACGATGAGGCAAGCAATGCCCACATAAACTGCAGCCACTCCAGCAGCGGTCAGTCCCCAGGCCATGCCGCCCACGACCAACGCCAAGCCAAAGATAAAAAGCAAAAATGACACGCTGATTCCTCTCAAGTTGCCAGAACTGTTGTTCCAGATCTGGCTGACTTTAGGCGTGAACGTCGCTCAAGCGTGCAGGAGAAAGCCCGGGCAAGCGTAGGTTTGGGCCTACCGCAACGACGGAGATCGAATCGAACAGCGCATCCTTTGATTTTTCGAGCAAGCGAGGAAGAAACCGTTTTCACGCAGGTGAACAAATGACGCTGACCCTACCGTCGAGGACTTGCCCCGGCAACCGGGTCGAGCCTCCCGTTCCAAACGTCAGGGCGCACATGAACGAGACGCAGGGATTGGCAACTACGGTGAAACCGAAAAGGAAACAAAAATGACGAACTTCGGATACAACGGCTTCTGGGGGCTCCTGATTCTTATCGGAGATATCTGGGCGATTATCAATATTCTTCAAAGCTCCGCATCGAACGGGAAGAAGCTGGTCTGGATAATCGCCGTGGTGCTGCTGCCGGTGCTGGGCTTGATCCTCTGGTTTTTCCTCGGGCCACGGGATCGCAAGACGTAAGCTGGATACTGCGCCGGTAGAGAAACCCGATTCATCGAGTTGTTCTACCGCGTCGTGAGGCCCCACAGTCCCCGAACGTCGATGAACTCACTCCTCATGCCCCCTGAGTCAGACTAGTTGTCGCCTCGTTAGAATCATCAAACCGGGGGCGATAGTGGAAGAAACAAAGTGGCGAGATACGGACAAGCTTTCAAGGACAAAGCTGTTGGGCGGCTGTTGCCGCCGGAGAGTGCATCACTGGAAATGGTTGCACGAGATCTGAGCATCTCGGCGGCGACGTTGGAGCGTTGGCGTGCGGATGCGCTGTCCAGGCCC
>NZ_JAUYRO010000124.1 GCF_030696805.1 Methyloversatilis sp.
CTTCAGACGCGTCGCGGAAACTCGACCGATCAGGCAAGCCTTCTGATTTCCCTGCTTCGCGCGTCGAACGTACCGGCACGGTATGTCCGCGGCACTGTGATGCTGACCGATCCGGCTTCTACCGACACTGCTGACGGTCGCGCCCAGCGATGGCTAGGCACCAAAACCTATCAAGGGTCTGCACGTTATCTGGCCAGCGCCGGCATTCCAGCGGGCCGGCAGATCCTGAACGCAGCCACTGTGGGTGTTTATTTCGACCACGTCTGGGTCCAGGCCTGCCTGCCTAGTTCCGGCTACCGTGGCCACGCACTGGAGCAGACTGGATACCGGTGGCTGCCGCTCGATCCGGCGGTCAAGGACAGCGGATACGAGAGCCGGATTGAGGTGGATGTCTCCCTGTCCGACACTGACTTCTACGGGCCGCTGCTTGCGGGGCGCACGGACAAACTGCCGCAGGAAATTCTTGCGGAAAAAACCGGGCAACAGGCTCGTTTGGTCGAGGCCGGCGCAGCGCTGGAAGATGTAATGCCTCGGATAAGGCCGAAGGTCACGAGATTTGATGTCATCCCGGTGACCCTGCCCTATCAGGTTGTCCAGTTCTCGAACTGGTCGGGATCGAGTTCGCCCGAAACGGCTGTGCTGCCGGATCAGCACCAGACCAAGTTCGATGTTCGCGTGCTGAAGAACGCGAGCACGCCGTGGCTTGCGGCGACCTTGACCTTCCCGCGAGATCTGCGAAAAAGACTGACTGTGGCGTACCGGCCGACGGCGGCTACCCAGGCTGCCTGGAACGCCTGGGGCGGCGATATCGACGCATTGCCGGCCGGGTCGGTTCGCGTGGTGCCGCAGATACGGCTGGACGGGACAACCCTGGCTGAAGCCTCCGAGGGTACTTCCGAGCCCCTGGCCTTCAGCCATTCGCTGTTGATGAAGGTTCGCCACGCAGACGCAATAAATGGTCGGTGCGTCAAGGACGACGGAACGACCGCTGATGGCCCCGATGCGGGAACTGAACCCGATTACGACCCCGACGTGTCGTGTCTGAACAAGGCGGTCTATCAGTCCATCAAGGCCGGTGCTTACTTCGCGCTCGGTGTAAACGGCTGGCAGCATTCGCAGGCTTACTTCGAAACCATTCTGGACCGGCTCAGTTCGGCAGTCAGCGCAGCGCCTACAGCGCCCACGCCGGCAAACGGAGCGGCGTACGAGTCTTCGGTGGGGGACTTTCTCCATCTCGTCCTGCAGAGCTACATCAAGCAGGCGGATGAGGCCGAGATGTTCATCGCCGAAAGCCGCGGCCATCGGTCTTCCGGCCTGTACGACATCGGTTTGACCACCTCCACGCTGGAAACCCGCTACATCTTCGATATTCCAATTGCCGTCACGCCAGGTGGCGCGCTGATCGATTTCATCGGAGGCCTCTACTCATTCACGAGGGTGGATGCCGCCGTCACCGAGACACCCGCAGAAAGGCAGGCTCGAACAAATCTTGCTCGCCTGAATATTTATGCAGGATCGGCCCTTGAACATCACATCTGGCAGGAATCGATGCGTACGGACGCCGTCTCCACCGTGCGTGGCCTGCAATTCGCGTCGGAATCCAGTATTCCGTTGCGCCGCTTCGACAAGAACAACATCGGCCAG
>NZ_JAUYRO010000117.1 GCF_030696805.1 Methyloversatilis sp.
AGCTGATTGCGCCGATCGCGATGGAAGAAGGTCTGCGCTTTGCGATCCGCGAAGGCGGTCGTACGGTGGGTGCGGGCGTGGTTGCCAAGATCATCGCTTAAGCAGGTTGATGTTCCCCGGTCTGCGCGAGCAGGTCGGGTCAGCTCTTTCGCTCTTTAGGAAATATAATGGCAAGCCAAAAAATCCGTATCCGCCTCAAAGCGTTCGACTACCGCTTGATCGATCAGTCGGCTCTTGAAATCGTGGATACCGCAAAGCGCACCGGAGCAGTTGTCCGTGGTCCGGTTCCGTTGCCCACGCGCATTGAGCGCTTCAACATCCTGCGCTCGCCGCACGTCAACAAGACGTCGCGCGACCAATTTGAAATTCGTACCCATGTCCGCCTGATGGACATCATTGATCCGACCGACAAGACTGTCGATGCATTGATGAAGCTCGATCTGCCGGCTGGCGTTGACGTGGAAATCAAGCTTCAGTAGGAGCAGCGCAGTTTTTTCCGGCGTTCTTTTTGCCGGGCAAGGGTCACCGGATGTTCCGGTGGCAGTTGAAACGAATCCTGGTCAATCGCAACCGGGATGAGGAGAATAAACATGACTTTAGGCCTTGTGGGGCGCAAGGTCGGCATGACGCGCATTTTCACCGATGACGGACAGACCGTTCCGGTGACAGTGGTCGATGTGTCGAACAATCGCGTCACCCAGATCAAGACAGCAGAAACCGACGGGTACTCGTCGGTGCAGGTCGCTTTCGGCAAGCGTCGCGCTACTCGCGTGAACAAGGCCGCAGCAGGTCACTTCGCCAAAGCAGGTGTCGAGGCAGGGCAGGTGTTGCGCGAGTTCCGCGTCGATGCCGCTCAGCTTGAACAGTTCAAGGCGGGTGACACTATCAGCCCGGCTTCAGTGTTCGCTGTGGGCCAGAAGGTGGACGTGACGGGGACGACGATTGGTAAAGGCTATGCCGGTGCCATCAAGCGTCACCACTTTTCGTCCAACCGCGCATCGCACGGGAATTCGGTTTCGCACAACTCTGCCGGCTCGATCGGTATGGCGCAAGATCCGGGTCGCGTGTTCCCAGGCAAGCGCATGGCAGGCCATCTAGGTGACGTCAAGCGCACCCAGCAGGGCCTCGAAGTCGTGCGCATCGACGAAGCCCGTCAGTTGCTGCTCATCAAGGGCGCAGTTCCGGGTTCCAAGGGCGGCGACGTAATCGTCCTGCCCGCGGTCAAGGGCTGAGGAGAGCGCGATGGCTGAATTAAAAGTTCTGAATGATGCAGGTCAGCAATCGTCGACGGTGCAAGCATCCGACGCGTTGTTTGCTCGCGAATACAACGAAGCACTCGTGCATCAGGTGGTGGTGGCCTATCAGGCCAACGCGCGCCAGGGTACGCGTGCCCAGAAGGACCGCACTCTGGTCAAGCACACGACCCGCAAGCCGTGGCGCCAGAAGGGCACTGGCCGCGCGCGCGCCGGTATGTCCTCAAGCCCGCTGTGGCGTGGCGGCGGTCGTATTTTCCCGAATTCGCCTGACGAGAATTTCTCGCAGAAGGTGAACCGCAAGATGTATCGCGCAGGCATCGCCGCGATTCTTTCCCAGCTGGCCCGCGAAGATCGCGTTGCAGTGGTCGAAAGCTTCAGCATTGAGGCGCCGAAAACAAAGCTCCTGTCGAGCAAGCTTAAGGATATGGGGCTCGATTCGGTTCTGGTGATCACGGACGAACTGGATGAGAACCTGTTCCTGTCGTCGCGCAACCTGCACAACGTGCTGGTGCTCGAAGCGCATGAGGCAGACCCGGTGTCGCTCATCCGTTTCGGCAAGGTGCTGATCACGCGCAACGCGATGAGCAAATTCGAGGAGATGTGGGCATGAGCAACTTTTCGCAGGAAAGGCTGATGCAGGTTCTGCTCGCGCCGCAGATTTCCGAGAAAGCAACCTTCATTGCCGACCGCAACAATCAGGTTGTGTTCAAGGTGGCATCCGATGCGACCAAGCCGGAAATCAAAGCGGCCGTTGAACTGTTGTTCAGCAAGGGCGACAACAAGATCGAGGTGTTGTCGGTCCAGGTTCTGAACGTCAAAGGCAAGGTCAAGCGCTTCGGCCGTAGTTTCGGCCGTCGCAGTGACTGGAAGAAGGCATTCGTGTGCATCAAGCGCGGCCAGGACATCCAGTTTGCTGAAGGAGGAGCTGTCTGATGGCACTCGTCAAAGTCAAGCCGACGTCGGCCGGCCGCCGTGCCGTCGTCAAGGTCGTGAATGCGAGCCTGTACAAGGGTCGCCCGCTGGATTCGCTGACCGAAAGTCAGAGCAAGACCGCTGGTCGCAACAATCACGGCCACATCACGACCCGTCACAAGGGTGGCGGTCATCGCCAGCAATATCGAGTGATCGACTTCCGCCGCAACAAGGACGGCATCCCGGCCAAGGTCGAGCGGATCGAATACGACCCGAATCGTTCGGCGCATATCGCGCTGTTGTGTTACGCAGACGGCGAACGTCGATACATTATTGCGCCGAAGGGCCTGGTGGTGGGGCAACAGTTGCTCAGCGGTTCCGAAGCGCCGATCAAGTCGGGCAACACTTTGCCGCTGCGCAACATTCCGGTCGGCTCGACGGTGCATTGCATCGAATTGATGCCGGGCAAGGGCGCGCAGATTGCGCGTGCTGCAGGCACCTCGGTTCAGCTGCTGGCACGGGAAGGCAGTTATGCCCAGTTGCGGCTGCGCTCCGGTGAAATACGGCGTGTGCATGTGGAATGCCGTGCAACGGTCGGTGAAGTCGGAAACGAAGAGAACAATCTTCGCAAGCTCGGCAAGGCAGGCGCAACCCGTTGGCGCGGCGTGCGCCCGACGGTCCGCGGTACCGCGATGAATCCGATCGACCACCCGCATGGTGGTGGTGAAGGCCGTACCGGCGAAGGCCGAGTGCCGGTCAGTCCGTGGGGGCAGCCGACCAAGGGCTACCGTACCCGCAGCAACAAGCGCACGAGCAACATGATCGTGCAGCGCCGTTACAAGCGATAAGAGGTAGGCAATGGCACGTTCAATCAAGAAGGGCCCGTTCGTCGATGCCCACCTGCTGGCAAAGGTGGACACGGCTCGCTCCTCCAACGACAAGCGCCCGATCAAGACCTGGTCGCGTCGTTCGACGGTACTGCCGGATTTCATCGGCCTGACCATCGCGGTACACAACGGTCGTCAGCACATTCCGGTCTATGTTTCGGAAAACATGGTCGGTCACAAGCTCGGCGAATTTGCGCTGACCCGGACATTCAAGGGTCACACCGCCGGCAAGAAAGCCAAGAAGTAAGGAGCGATGACTATGGAAACCCGTGCAAATCTTCGCGGCGTGCGCCTGTCGGCGCAGAAGGGTAGGCTCGTTGCCGACCTCGTCCGCGGCAAACCGGTTGGTCAGGCTCTCAACATTCTGGCTTTCAGCCCGAAAAAGGGTGCCAAGATCATCAAGAAGGTCGTCGAATCCGCGATCGCCAATGCTGAGCATAACGATGGCGCGGACATCGACAGCCTGAAGGTGAAGACCATCTACGTGGAAAAGGGTGCGGTGCTGAAGCGATTCACCGCTCGTGCAAAGGGTCGCGGCAATCAGATCGTGAAGCAGACCTGCCACGTGTTCGTCACGGTTGGAGACTGAAGGTTATGGGACAGAAGATTCATCCGACCGGCTTCCGTTTGGCGGTCACGCACAACTGGACGTCACGCTGGTTCGCATCGAGCAAGGACTTCAGTCGAATGCTGAACCAGGACCTCGAGGTTCGCGCGTTTCTCAAGAAGAAGCTCGCGCACGCTTCGGTGGGGCGCGTGATTATTGAACGCCCGGCGAAGAATGCCCGTATCACCGTGTTCTCGGCTCGGCCTGGAGTCGTGATCGGCAAGAAGGGTGAAGAGATCGAACTGATCAAGGCCCAACTCGCCAAGATGATGGGTGTACCGGTACATGTGAACATCGAGGAAATCCGCAAGCCCGAGATTGATGCGCAACTGATTGCGGACTCGATCGCCCAACAGCTTGAAAAGCGGATCATGTTCCGCCGCGCAATGAAGCGGGCGATGCAGAACGCCATGCGCCTGGGTGCGCAGGGCATCAAGATCATGTCGTCGGGTCGGCTGAACGGCATCGAGATCGCGCGCCGTGAGTGGTACCGCGAAGGTCGCGTGCCTTTGCATACCCTGCGCGCAGACATCGATTACGGTACGTCGGAAGCGAAGACGACCTACGGTGTCATCGGTATCAAGGTCTGGGTATTCAAGGGCGAAATGCTTGCCCGTGGCGAAGCCCCGGCGGTTGCCGAAGAGAACGACAATGCACGCCGTCCGCGTCGTGATGGTCGCCGTCCGGAAGGCGATAACCGCCCGCCGGCAGGCCGTCGCCCGGCCCGCGATGCCAAGCCCGAAGGTGCTGCAGCGCCGGCAGATGCCGACGTGAAGGGCACTTCGAAACGAGTCAGAAAGTCAGGAGCTAATAATGCTGCAGCCGGCGAGAAGGAAGTATCGTAAGGAGCAAAAGGGCCGCAACAAGGGCCTCGCCACCCGCGGCACCAAGGTTTCGTTTGGCGAGTATGGTCTCAAGGCAACTGCGCGCGGCCGTTTGACGGCTCGCCAGATCGAGGCTGCGCGTCGTGCGATGACCCGTCACATCAAGCGGGGTGGTCGCATCTGGATCCGGATTTTCCCGGACAAGCCGATTTCGCAAAAGCCCGCTGAAGTTCGCATGGGTAACGGCAAGGGTAATCCGGAGTACTGGGTGGCCGAAATCCAGCCAGGCAAGGTGCTGTACGAGATGGATGGCGTCGACGAAGCACTGGCGCGCGAGGCGTTCCGCCTTGCTGCGGCCAAGCTTCCGCTTGAAACCACCTTTGTCATACGACAACTGGGGTAAGTGATGAAAGCTAAGGATCTGCGGGTCAAAGACACCGCCGAATTGAATACGGAGCTGATCGAACTCCTGAAGGCGCAGTTTTCCATGCGCATGCAGAAGGCGACCCAGCAGTTGACCAATACCAACCAGCTGAAGAACGTTCGCCGCGATATCGCTCGTGTGCGCACGCTGCTGCAGGAAAAGGCGAACGCGAAATGAGCGAGACCAATCAAAAGGTCAATCGCACGCTGGTCGGGCGTGTGGTCAGTGACAAGATGGATAAGACTGTAACGGTCCTGGTCGAGCGCCGCGTCAAGCACCCGCTCTACGGCAAGGTCATCATGCGTTCGAAGAAATACCACGCACATGTCGAAGGTCTCGAGGCGCACGAAGGCGATCTGGTTCAGATTGTCGAGTGTCGTCCGATCAGCCGTACCAAGGCGTGGAAGGTGACACAGGTAATGGAAGTGGCACGAATCATCTGATTTGGCACGGGAGGGGCTTGCTCGCCTCCTCCCGGCATGCTATTGTTGCGTGCTGTGCTTTACGAGCCTTGAATCTGTTGGGCTCGTCCTAAACCCTGACGGGTCCAAGACTGACCGCTTGCTGAGCGGGATAAGTTGGAGAAATTAAATGATCCAGATGCAATCCATCCTGAACGTGGCCGATAACACGGGCGCGCGTTCAGTGATGTGTATCAAGGTGCTTGGTGGTTCTAAGCGCCGTTATGCGGGCATCGGCGACGTGATCAAGGTCACGATCAAGGATGCGGCGCCCCGTGGTCGCGTCAAGAAGGGCGAAGTCTACAATGCCGTCGTCGTGCGCACCGCAAAGGGTGTCCGGCGTCCGGACGGTTCGCTTGTGAAGTTCGACAACAATGCCGCTGTGTTGTTGAACAACAAGCTGGAGCCGATCGGCACGCGCATTTTTGGGCCCGTTACGCGCGAGTTGCGTGGCGAGCGGTTCATGAAGATCGTGTCGCTGGCGCCAGAAGTCCTCTGAGGCCCGCGGGAGAATATTGATGGAAAAGATTCGCAAGGGCGACGAAGTGGTCGTGCTGGCCGGCAAGGACCGCGGTCGCCGCGGAACCGTGCTGCGTCGCGTCGATGAGCGTGCCGTGCTCGTTGAAGGCATCAATCGCGTCAAGAAACATCAGCGGCCGAACCCGATGAAGGGGCAGCAGGGTGGCATCGTCGAAAAGGAAATGCCGATCGACATTTCCAATGTGGCGTTGTTCAACCCGGCCACCAGCAAGGGTGATCGAGTCGGTATCAAAACTCTTGAAGATGGTACGAAAGTGCGTTTCTTCAAGTCGAACGGCGAGTTGGTGAAGGCTTAAAGGCTTCTCCTCCGGCAGTCTGGGATAAGGAATGACGATGGCGCGCTTGCAGCAGTATTACAAAGAGGCCGTGGTGGGCGAATTGACGACCCGCTTTGGTTACAAGTCGGTGATGGAAGTGCCGCGTATCACCAAGATCACCCTCAATATGGGTGTTGGTGAGGCGATCGGTGACAAGAAGGTGCTTGAGCACGCAGTGGGCGACATGGTCAAGATCGCCGGTCAGAAGCCGGTCATCACCAAGGCGCGCAAGGCGATCGCTGGTTTCAAGATCCGCCAGGGCTACCCGATCGGCTGCATGGTTACGCTGCGTGGTCCGCGCATGTTTGAATTTCTCGACCGGTTGATCACCGTTGCAATGCCGCGCGTTCGTGACTTCCGAGGTGTGTCAGGCAAGGGTTTTGACGGTAGGGGCAACTACAACGTGGGCGTCAAGGAACAGATTATTTTCCCGGAAATCGAGTACGACAAGATCGACGTGCTCCGCGGGATGAATATCAGTATTACGACCACCGCCAAGACCGACGAAGAAGCTAAAGCTCTTCTCGCCGCATTCAAATTCCCGTTCAAGAATTGAGGTTGCCATGGCCAAGTTGTCATTGATTAACCGCGAGAAAAAGCGCGAAAAATTGGTCGCCAAGTTCGCCTCCAAGCGTGCAACTCTCGAAGCTGTTATTGCCGACATGTCGGCGAGTGATTCGGAGCACGCGTCCGCCCGACTCAAGTTGCAGGCGCTTCCGCGTAATGCGAACCCGACGCGTCTGCGCAATCGTTGCGAACAGACCGGTCGCCCGCGTGGCGTGTTTCGCAAGTTTGGTCTGTGCCGCATGAAGGTGCGTGAAGCGGCCTTCCGGGGTGAAGTGCCCGGGATGGTCAAGGCTAGTTGGTAACAGGGGTACAAGATGAGCATGAGTGATCCGATTGCGGACATGCTGACCCGCATCCGCAATGCACAAATGGCGCAGAAAGGCTCTGTTGTCATGCCTTCCTCGAAGATCAAGGTTGCGATCGCCGGGGTGCTGCAATCCGAAGGCTATATTGAGGGTTTCTCTGTCCGTGCGAATGGTCAGAAATCCGATCTTGAGCTTGTTCTCAAGTATTACTCGGGGCGTCCGGTCATCGAACGCATCGAAAGAATAAGTCGCCCGGGGCTTCGCGTCTATCGCGGCTCGGATGATCTTCCGCGCGTCATGAATGGTCTCGGTGTTGCTATCGTATCGACGCCGCGTGGTGTCATGACGGATCGCAAGGCACGCGCCGAGAAGGTCGGCGGCGAAGTGCTGTGCATCGTGGCTTGAGGAAACTGACATGTCACGAATAGCGAAAAATCCGGTTGTCGTTCCCAAGGGTGTGACTGTTGCGCTGAACAACGGCGAACTTTCGGTCAAGGGGCCGCTAGGGGAAATCAGTAGATTCATCAATCCGGCTGTTTCGGTGTCAGTTGATGCTGCCGAAGTCCGCTTTGCGCAGATCGATGGCAAGGAAAACACAAAGGCGTTGTCCGGCACCATGCGCGCACTCGTTGCAAACATGGTTCAGGGCGTCACGCAGGGTTTCGAGCGCAAGCTCATGCTCGTCGGTGTTGGCTATAAGGCACAGGCTCAGGGCGACAAGCTCAATTTGTCGCTTGGCTTCTCACATCCGGTTGTGCACGAGATGCCGGCCGGTATCAAGGTCGAGACGCCTGTTCAGACGGAAATTCGCATCAAGGGTATCGACAAGCAGCTGGTGGGTCAGGTTGCTGCCGAAATCAGGGCTTACCGCCAGCCCGAGCCTTACAAAGGCAAGGGTGTCCGTTATTCGGATGAGGTGGTAGTGATCAAAGAGACGAAGAAGAAGTAGGGGTGACGAACATGGACAAGAATCAATCCCGTTTGCGTCGTTCCCGTCAGACTCGCGCACGGATCGCGCAACTGAAGGCAGTTCGGCTGTCGGTGCACCGCAGCAACAGCCATATTTACGCTCAGGTGTATTCGGGCTGCGGTACGCGTGTTATTGCAGCAGCATCGACTGTAGAAGAGTCGGTGCGCAAAGAGTTGAGCAATGGCGGGAACGTACAGGCAGCTACGCTGGTGGGAAAGCTCATCGCCGAGCGCGCACGCGCTCAGGGTGTCGAGCAGGTTGCCTTCGACCGTGGCGGATTCAAGTATCACGGCCGTATCAAGGCGCTCGCTGAGGCCGCCCGCGAAGGCGGTCTTAAGTTCTAACTGTTCAGGCGACTAAAGCGATGGCTAAACCACAACGGAAGCAACACCAGGCCCAGGAAGAGCGCGACGATGGCCTGCGTGAAAAAATGGTGTCGATCAACCGTGTCACGAAGGTCGTGAAGGGCGGTCGTATTCTCGGTTTCGCTGCTCTGACCGTAGTTGGCGACGGAGACGGCGGCATCGGCATGGGCAAGGGCAAGGCGCGTGAAGTGCCTGTTGCTGTCCAGAAGGCGATGGAAGAGGCGCGTCGCAAGATGTCGCGCGTCAGTCTACGTAATGGAAGTTTTCACCACCAGATCATCGGGCACCATGGCGCTTCGACAGTGCTTATCCAACCTGCTGCGCCCGGTACCGGCATCATCGCGGGCGGTCCAATGCGCGCCGTGTTTGAAGTCATGGGCGTTACGGATGTGGTGGCAAAGTCGCTCGGTTCGTCCAATCCCTACAACCTTGTGCGTGCGACGCTGAACGGCCTTTCGCGCATGAGCACTCCGTCCGAAATTGCCGCCAAGCGCGGCAAGTCCGTTGCGGAAATTCTCGGCTGAGGTCGCACATGGCTGAAAAAACTTTGAAGGTCACGCTGATCAAGAGCCTGATCGGTCGCAAGCAGGACCACCGCGCAACGGTACGCGGATTGGGTCTGCGTCGAATCAACCACACTGTCGTCCTTGAAGATACGCCTGCGGTTCGCGGCATGATCAACAAGGTGGTCTATCTGCTGAAGCTCGAGGCGTAAATGGAACTGAATGATATCAAGCCCGCTGAGGGCTCCAAGCACGCTCGTCGCCGTGTTGGCCGCGGCATCGGCAGTGGTTTGGGCAAGACGTGCGGACGTGGTCACAAAGGCCAGAAATCGCGCTCGGGTGGTTGGAAGAGCGTCGGTTTTGAAGGCGGTCAGATGCCGCTCCAGCGCCGTCTCCCGAAGCGTGGGTTCAAGTCACTGACCCGGGCCCGAAATGCAGAAGTGAATTTGTCTTCTCTGTCGCGCCTGCCGGTTGAAGAGATCGATCTGCTCGTGCTCAAGCAGTTCAATCTCGTGCCGCGCGATGCGCTGGCTGCCAAGGTTGTTCTGTCTGGCGAGATCACCCGCAAGGTTGCGCTGCGTGGAATCGGTGCGACGAAGGGTGCGCGGGCTGCTATTGAAGCAGCTGGCGGCCAGGTCGGGGAGTAAGTTTTGGTCACTGCCGCCCAGCAGCCTGGTCGTAGCGCAAAATTCGGAGATCTTTGGCGCCGCCTGTGGTTTCTTGCAGGTGCGCTGATTGTTTATCGATTAGGCGCGCACATACCTGTGCCCGGCATCGACCCTGCGCGTCTTGCGGAGTTGTTCCAGGGGCAGCAGGGCGGCATTCTTGGAGTGTTCAACCTATTCTCAGGTGGCGCTCTTTCGAGATTCACGATCTTTGCCTTGGGGATCATGCCGTACATTTCGGCGTCGATCATCATGCAGCTGCTGACGGTTGCGGTTCCGACGCTTGAAGCGCTCAAGAAGGAAGGCGAAGCCGGCCGCAGGAAAATCACGCAGTACACCCGTTATGGAACGCTGGTACTCGCGTTGTTTCAGGCGATCGGAATTTCGATTGCACTTGAGTCACAGCCAGGGTTGGTACTTGATCCTGGCATGATGTTCCGATTCGTGACGATCTCGACACTTGTAACCGGCACGATGTTTCTGATGTGGTTGGGCGAACAGATCACCGAGCGCGGTGTAGGTAACGGTATTTCGATAATCATTTTTGCAGGAATCGCAGCGGGTCTGCCCGGTGCGATAGGCGGCTTGCTTGAACTGGTCAACACTGGGGCGATGCATGAACTGACTGCGTTGTTCATTGTGGCGCTCGTCATTGCCGTGACAGCTGTTGTTGTCTTTGTTGAGCGTGGCCAGCGCAAGATCCTGGTCAATTACGCAAAACGCCAGGTGGGCAACAAGGTGTACGGCGGCCAGAGTTCGCATTTGCCTTTGAAGCTCAATATGGCAGGCGTTATTCCGCCGATTTTCGCCTCGTCGATCATCTTGTTTCCAGCGACGCTGGCTGGTTGGTTTGCCACGACTGAAAGTACGCGTTGGCTCAAGGATCTCGCGGCAACGCTCTCTCCTGGGCAGCCGGTGTACGTGTTGCTGTATGCGGCTGCGATCGTGTTTTTCTGCTTTTTTTACACTGCGCTGGTGTTCAACGCGAAAGAGACCGCAGACAACCTGAAGAAGAGCGGCGCCTTTGTGCCTGGCATTCGTCCTGGTGAGCAGACTGCGCGCTACATCGACAAGATTCTGACGCGCCTCACGCTGGTGGGCGCGGTGTACATCACGCTCGTGTGTCTGCTTCCGGAGTTTCTGATCCTTAAATGGAATGTGCCGTTTTATTTCGGCGGTACGTCGTTGCTGATCATCGTTGTCGTGACGATGGACTTCATGTCACAGGTGCAGGCCTATGTCATGTCGCATCAGTACGAAAGTTTGTTGAAGAAAGCAAATTTCCGCGGGACTGGATTCCCGACGCGCTAGGTACTTATGTCCAAGGAAGATGTCATTGAAATGCAGGGGGAAGTTGTTGAAACCCTGCCTAATGCGACGTTTCGCGTGAAGCTCGAAAATGGACACGTGGTTCTCGGGCATATTTCCGGAAAGATGAGGATGCATTACATCCGGATTCTTCCCGGAGACAAGGTAACGGTGCAGCTCACGCCTTATGACCTCACAAAAGGTCGCATCGTGTTTCGCGCCAAGTAAGTCGGCGTTTGGTTCAGCTGGAGAAATAGGATGAAAGTCCAAGCTTCTGTAAAGCGCGTTTGCCGCAAGTGCAAGGTGATTCGTCGCCACGGGGTTGTGCGTGTCATTTGCGCGGATCCACGTCACAAGCAGCGTCAAGGTTGACGCTTGCTAGTGGTTTTTGATAAAATTTAAGGTTTCGCTTTTCGGGGTGACTGCATGGCCCGTATCGCCGGCGTAAACATTCCTAACCACCAGCACACCGAGATCGCTCTCACCGCGATCTTCGGCGTCGGTCGGTCCCGCTCACAAAAGATCTGTGACGCTGCCGGGGTAACCCGCACCGCCAAGATCAAAGACCTCTCGGAGGCCGAAATGGATCGGCTGCGGGAAGAGGTCGGCAAGTTCACGATTGAAGGTGACCTTCGTCGCGAAGTGACGATGAACATCAAGCGCCTGATGGATCTCGGGTGCTACCGCGGTGTTCGTCATCGTCGCGGCCTTCCGCTTCGTGGTCAGCGTACCCGCACGAACGCACGTACCCGCAAGGGACCGCGCAAGTCGATCTCCGGCGGCAAGAAGTAAGCGCCGCTAACAGGACACGATCATGGTCAAGAGTGCTGCAAAAGTAAGGAAGAAAGTCAAGAAGAACGTCGCGGAAGGCATCGCGCACATTCACGCTTCTTTCAATAACACGATCATCACGATCACCGATCGCCAGGGCAATGCTCTGTCGTGGGCCACTTCCGGTGGCGCCGGCTTCAAAGGCTCGCGCAAAAGCACACCTTTTGCCGCGCAGGTTGCTGCCGAAGCTGCCGGCAAGGTGGCAGTCGAGTGTGGCGTGAAGAATCTGGAAGTGCGCATCAAGGGCCCCGGTCCGGGCCGAGAGTCGGCTGTGCGTGCGCTCAATGCGCTCGGTATCAAGATTTCGTCGATCACCGATATCACGCCGATCCCGCACAACGGCTGCCGTCCGCCCAAGCGCCGGCGTATCTGAGAGGAAGTAGAGAATGGCTCGTAATCTCGACCCGAAATGTCGTCAGTGCCGTCGCGAAGGCGAAAAGCTCTTCCTGAAGGGCGAAAAGTGCTTCACAGACAAGTGCGCGATCGAACGTCGGTCCTATGCGCCTGGACAGCACGGACAGAAATCCGGTCAGCGTCTGTCTGGCTTCGGTCAGCAGTTGCGTGAAAAGCAGAAGATTCGCCGCATCTACGGCGTTCTCGAGCGCCAGTTCCGCCGCGTGTACGCTGAAGCTGTGCGCCGCAAGGGCCAGACAGGCGAAAACATGCTGCAGCTGCTGGAAAGCCGTCTCGACACGGTTGCGTATCGCATGGGTTTCGGCGCATCGCGTGCCGAGTCACGTCAGGTGGTGCGTCACAACGGCGTTTTGGTCAATGGCAAGCGTGTGAATATTCCTTCGTACGAAGTGCGTCCGGGCGATGTGGTCGAACTGACCGAACGCGCCAAGGCACATCTGCGTTCGAAAGGTGCGCTTGAAGCCCAGGCATCGCGTGGCTTCCCGGACTGGATCGACGTCGATTCCAAGGCGGCTCGCGGTGTGTTCAAGGCTCTGCCGGCACGCACCGACCTTCCGTCGACGATCAACGAAAGTTTGGTTGTCGAACTGTATTCCCGCTGATCGCGTGTGCGATCAGCGCTGACGTCACTGAGGACTGCAGATGCAAAGCAATGCTCTCTTGAAACCGCGCATCATTGACGTACAAAATCTTTCACCGGCTCACGCACGTGTTGTGATGGAGCCGTTCGAGCGCGGATTCGGGCACACGCTGGGCAACGCGCTCCGCCGCATTCTCCTGTCGTCCATGCCCGGCTTCGCGCCGACTGAAGTGCAGATCGAAGGCGTACTCCACGAGTATTCGACGCTCGATGGTGTTCGCGAGGACGTGGTCGATATCCTGCTGAACCTGAAGGGTGTCGTACTCAAGCTGCACAACCGCTCGGAAGCCTACCTGCGCCTGTCGAAAACCGGCGAGGGTGTCGTGACCGCTGGCGATATCGAAGTCACGCACGACGTCGAAATCGTTAATCCGGAACACGTCATCGCCCACGTTGCACCTGGTGGCAAGCTTGAGCTTCAGTTCAAGATTGAGCAGGGTCGCGGTTATGTTCCGGGTACGTTGCGTCAGCACACGTCGGAAAGCAAGGCGATTGGCCACATCCTGCTGGACGCTAGTTTCAGCCCGGTTCGCCGCGTGAGCTATTCGGTCGAGTCGGCGCGCGTCGAACAGCGTACCGATCTTGACCGTCTGGTGATGGACGTCGAAACCAACGGCGCTGTTGAACCTGAAGAAGCGGTCCGTTACGCGGCCCGCGTGTTGGTGGATCAGCTGTCGATCTTCGCTGAGCTGGAAGGTACGGCGCCGGCCGTCGAAGCGCGTCGTCCGGCGCAGATCGATCCGATCCTGCTGCGTCCGGTAGATGATCTCGAATTGACGGTTCGCTCTGCCAACTGTCTGAAGGCCGAGAACATCTATTACATCGGCGATCTGATCCAGCGCACCGAGACTGAGTTGCTCAAGACCCCGAATCTGGGTCGCAAGTCGCTCAACGAAATCAAGGAAGTACTCGCTTCACGCGGCTTGACGCTGGGTATGAAGCTCGAGAACTGGCCGCCGGCTGGTCTCGATCGGGGTTAAGCCCCAGCCGGGTCCGCCCGGTCACAATATGAACCGGCCACTTGCCTGACCCGCGGTGGCCGCATAATTTTACGGAGTCATCATGCGTCATCGTAACGGTCTCAGAAAACTCAATCGCACCAGCTCGCATCGCGAAGCGATGTTCCGCAACATGGCGGTTTCTCTGCTTCGTCACGAAGCGATCAAGACCACCGTGCCGAAAGCCAAGGAACTGCGTCGCGTCGTCGAACCGCTGATCAATCTTGGCAAGACGCCCAACCTGTCGAATCGCCGCCTTGCTTTCTCGCGTCTGCGTGATCGTGAAGTCGTGTGCAAGATTTTCGACGTGCTCGGCCCGCGCTACGCGACCCGCAACGGTGGCTACCTCAGCATTCTGAAGATGGGCTTCCGGCAGGGCGACAACGCGCCGATGGCGTTTGTGCAGCTCATGGATCGCCCTGATGACAGCGCCGAAGCGGTCGAAGTCGCCGAATAATGTCGCGCCTTCCACAATGAAAAAGCCTCGCATCGCGAGGCTTTTTCATTGTCCGTCGCTAGCAATTGAAACGCGATCAGGCTGCGTGCGGAGCGTGCTGCGCAAGCGGCTCGAATTGATCGATCCGTTGCGCCAGCATTTCGCGGAACACTTCTCCCAGCATGACCAGTACGGCGCCTTCCGGGGGGCCTTCCGTACCGAGCAGTTCCGAAACCGGCCGTGCCGCAAGGACGGACAAGGTTGTCAAACATTCGCGTGAAGACGGAAGGCTGGCGTTTTCGATGATCGCGACCGGGGTGTCGGGAGCGCGTCCGTATTCCATCAGTTCGTGCGCAATGGCCATCGATTCGTGCGAAGCCATATACAGCGCCAATGTAGGCACATCGGCATTTGTACGCAGCGCCTGCGACGGGTTTTCGCCTGCGCCCGCGCGCGGTGTAAGCAAGGCAACGCTGCGTGAAAGGCCACGCCGCGTCAACGAAACGCGCAGTTGAGCGCAGGCGGCACTTGCTGCTGTGATGCCGGACACCACTTCGTAATCGATGCCGGCTTCGGCGAGTGCATCCATTTCTTCCTGCGCCCGGCCGAACAACATCGGATCGCCCCCTTTGAGGCGAACCACCACTGCGTGCGAGCGTGCTGCATGCACCAGTTGCTGGTTGATGAAGCGCTGGGCCGTCGAATGCCGGCCGCAGCGTTTGCCAACTGGTATGCGCTTCGCCCGGGTAGCGAGCGCCAGCACCTCTTCACCAATCAGCGCGTCGTGCAATACGACATCGGCCTCGGCAAGCAGTTTTGCGGCGCGCAGGGTCAGCAGATCCACCGCGCCCGGGCCGGCGCCGACCAGCCACACCTTGCCGGGCAGATGCGCGTCAGTCGCCTTTGACATGCAGGCCGCACTCCTTGCTCTCCGGGTTTTCCCACCACCAGCGCCCTGCGCGGATGTCTTCGCCGGGGGAAATCGCACGCGTACAGGGCTGGCAGCCGATGCTGGGGAAGAACTGTTCGTGCAGCGCGTTGTACGGCACGCCCTCGGTCTGGATATAAACCCATACCTCGCGCTCGGTCCAGTCGGAAAGCGGATTGAATTTCTCTATACCGTGCGACTCGTCGAACTCGCGCAGCGGCAGATCGGCGCGCGTGGTCGACTGTTGCGCACGCATGCCGGTGATCCAGGCCTTCTTACCGGCCAGAGCACGCTTCAGCGGCTCGACTTTGCGCATGCCACAGCAGGCCTTGCGCAGTTCGACCGAGTGATAGAAGGCATTGATGCCGTGCTTGCGTACATATTCCTCAACGGCTTCATGGCGCGGAAACCACGTGACCGGCCGCGCTCCGTAGTGTGAATCGGCCTTTGCCATCAAGTCGTAGGTCTCGGCGGGCAGGCGGCCGGTGTCGAGCGTGAAGATTTCGATTTCGATGTCGTGCCGCTGGATGAGGTCGGTCAGCAGCATGTCCTCTGCGCCCATGCTGCTCGCAAAGCCGATCGGCTGAAAATCAGCTGCAGCCTGACGCAGGCGGTCGATGGTAGCCACCGTTTTCTCGGCCACCTTCGCGCGCAGTGCGTCGCTCACGTTCGGATGGATCATCGGGTTGCTCACGGACGGTCTCCCGCTGCGGAACGACGGCGAAAGATCGGCGGCTGGCCGTCTGTCGAAGTCTGATACGGTGTCGTGAAGTCCTTCAGCGCACCAATGCAGCGGTCTGCCTTTTGATCGGCACGCAGCAGATAGGCGTCGAAGCCGCAGCGGTGGAAGAAAAACATCTGGTCGCGCAGCACGTCGCCCAGCGCCCGCAGCTCGTTCCGGTAGCCGTAGCGAGTGCGCAGGATGAAGGCGATCGAGTAACCGCGGCCGTCGATGAATTTCGGAAAGTTAACGCCGATCAACGGCAGTCGGTTCAAATTCCCGCCAAGGCTTTCAGCCAGCACGGCTGGCTCTTCATGGCTGTCCAGCCAGACGCCGATCTCGCCTTTGTCGGCGCGGGTCGCCAGTTCGTCGCGACGGCGGAGCCACACCGACAGCGGCAGCAATACCTTGCCCGCCGGAAAATCGCAGGCGGCAATGACGTCTTCCGACGCAGCCGGTTCGCCGGTGAGCTTGAACAGCACCACCTTGCCCGCCGACTTGCGCACCGGTTCATTCGTCTCGGGCAGCCGCACCCAGGTCCAGTCGTCGACAACCACTTCGGTGCCGCGGATCAGTTCAGCCATGAATCACCTCGGTCTTCTTCGTGGATTCGCCATAGACGCCCGCCTTGAACGGCGCCATGCCGAGGCGGCGTACGGTATCGATGAATCGCTCTTCCGGGGTGCGTTGCTCGACGTAGGTCTCGACCAGTTTGGTGATGACGGCCGGCACCTCTTCGGCCGCGAACGACGGGCCGATAACGTCGCCGAGCGATGTCAGGTTGCCCTGCGAGCCGCCGATCGACACCTGGTACCACTCGGAGCCGGTCTTGTCGACGCCCAGAATGCCGATGTGACCAACGTGGTGATGACCACAGGAATTCATGCAGCCAGAAATGTTGAGCTCAAGATCACCCACGTCGTACAGGTAGTCGAGATTTTCGAAAGCCTCCTGGATCGCCTGTGCGATCGGGATCGACTTCGCATTGGCCAGCGAGCAGAAATCGCCACCCGGGCAGCAGATGATGTCCGTCAGCAGCCCGATGTTCGGCGTCGCCAGTCCGTGCGCGCGGGCGCCCAGCCACAGTTCGTACAGGTCGGCCAGTGCGACGTCGGCCAGAACCACATTCTGCTCGTGCGACACCCGCAGTTCGCAGAAGCTGTAACGGTCCGCCAGATCGGCCAGCGCGTCCATCTGCTTACAGGAAATGTCGCCCGGCGCGACACCGGTCGGCTTCAGCGACAGCGTCACCGCGCGGTAGCCCGGCCGCTTGTGCCCGCGCACGCAGCGCGACACCCAGCGGGCGAACGCCGGATCGGATGCAAGTTTTGCGTCGAAGCCTTCGTCGCTTGCCGGGCGGAGCGGTGCGTCCGGGTCGGTGAATGCGGCGCTCGCGCGGTCCAGTTCGGCCTGCGTCACGGTAGCGATGCCGTCACGTTCCAGTTGCCACTCGTCGTCCACCTGTCGGGCGAACGTCTCGGCGCCAATGGCCTTCACCAGAATCTTGATGCGCGCCTTGTAGGCGTTGTCACGACGACCGTAGCGGTTATACACGCGCAGCACGGCGTCGAGATAGGTCGGCAGGTGCTGCCATGGCAGAGCGTCATGGATGACGCTGCCCAGTATCGGCGTGCGGCCCATGCCGCCACCGACGATGACTCGGGCGAGCACCTCGCCCTTCTCGTCGCGATACAGCTGCAGGCCAACATCGTGCGCGTAGGTCACGGCACGGTCTTCAAGCGTGCCGCTGACGGCGATCTTGAACTTGCGCGGCAGGAAGGCGAACTCCGGGTGGAAGGTTGACCATTGGCGCAGCATCTCGCAGTACGGCCGCGGGTCGACGATCTCATCCGGCGCGACGCCAGCGAACGGGTCGGTCGTGATGTTGCGGATGCAGTTGCCCGAGGTCTGGATGGCGTGCATTTCCACCGTGGCCAGTTCGGCGAGGATGTCACCCGTGTCTTCCAGCCTCGGCCAGTTGAACTGCATGTTCTGCCGGGTCGAGAAGTGGCCGTAGCCGCGGTCGTAGCGCCGACCGATGTCGGACAGTTTGCGCAGCTGGGTGCTCGACAGCATGCCGTACGGAATGGCGACGCGCAGCATCGGCGCGTGGCGCTGGATGTACAGGCCGTTCTGCAGCCGCAGCGGCCGGAACTCGTCGTCCGACAACTCACCCGCGAGGTTGCGCTGCAACTGGTCCCGGTACTGCGCGACACGCTCGAGCACCAGCGTGTGGTCGTATTCGTCGTAGCGATACATGGATGTATTCTTCCGTTCGTCGGCGCCCGCCCGCAGGCCGGGTCGCCATATCAAAAAGTCAGCCTAGAAGATTCAGGCTCAGCTTGCCGCCGACGCCGAACAGCATGGTCGCCAGCAGCGGGCGAAGAAAACGCTCCGGCAGACGCGCCGCGACCTGGCTGCCGATCGCGATGCCGGGCAGCGAACCGATCAGCAGCGCGCCCAGCAGCGCCCAGTCGACGTTGCCGAGCCACCAGTGACCGAGACCGGCTACCAGAGTAAGCGGCACGGCGTGGGCGATGTCGCTGCCGACAATGCGCACCGCCGACAGGCGTGGGTATAGAAATACCAGTGCCGCTGTCCCCAGTGCGCCGGCACCGACCGAAGAGATCGTAACGAGTGCGCCGAGTATCGCGCCCGTACCCATCGTCAGTGCGCGCAGATTGCGTTCCCGCCACCCACGGATGCCCGGCCGTTCGGCCACTGCCTGCAGCCGCTTGCGAAAAAGCAATGCACAGGCCGTCATCACCAACGCGATGCCGAGGGTACCGCTGATGACCGACGCACTGCCATAAGCTGAGCGGGAATGCGTCGATAACCACCATAACGTCAATGCCGCCGCCGGCACGCTGCCGGCGCCCAGACCGGTCACGATGCGCCAGTCAACGGTCTGGTTGCGCCCATGCACCAGTGCTCCACCGGCCTTGGTCAATGCGGCGTACAGCAGGTCGGTGCCGACGGCTACTGCAGGGTGGATGCCGAACAGCAACACCAGCAGCGGCGTCATCAGCGAGCCGCCGCCCACACCGGTCAGTCCGACGATGGCGCCGACGAAGAAACCAGCGATGGAATAGCCGAATTCCATGTGTATGTGCGAACAAGCGCGCGGAAAGGGCGCAGCTTAGTGGGACAGCAAGATAATCGGAAATGCTTTGAAGTAAGATTAAAAGCACTTCTAGTGCTAAAGGCCACCCCCATGAACCTGCAACAGCTGCGCTACGTCGCGGAAGTCGCCCAGCGCAACCTGAATGTGTCCGAGGCGGCGCGGGCGCTCCATACTTCGCAGTCCGGCGTGTCGCGGCAGATCAGCCTGCTGGAAGCCGAGCTGGGCGTCGACGTGTTCATCCGGCAGGGCAAGCGACTGGTGGCAATGACGCGCCCGGGCGAAGAAGTGGTGGCGATCGCGCGGCGCATGCTGCGCGACATTGGGGCGCTCAGGCAGGTGGGCGAAGAATACGCGGTCGGCGAACGCGGCCGGCTGACCATCGCCATGACGCACACGCAGGCGCGCTACGTGCTGCCGAGCATCCTGCCCGAGTTCATGCGTGCCCACCCCGAGGTGAAAGTCGCGCTGCATCAGGGCAATCCGACGCAGTGCTGCGAATACGTGTTGTCAGGCGAGGCCGATCTGGCGATTGCGACCGAAGCGATCGACGAGTACGAACAACTCATCAGCCTGCCCTGCTACCAGTGGAACCGCTGCCTGATTACCCCGCCCGGCCATCCGCTGCTCAGTGAGAGGCCGCTGACGCTGGCGGCCATCGCCGAGTGGCCGCTGATCACCTACGACTTCGCCTTCACCGGTGGTTCCACCGTCAATCGCGCGTTCGCCGCGCAGTCGTTGTCGCCCAACATCATGCTGAGTGCCATCGACGCCGACATCATCAAGACCTATGTCGCGTTGGGGCTCGGTGTCGGCATCGTCGCGCAGATGGCGTTCGACCCTGAGCAGGACCGCGCCCTGCGCGCGCTTGACTGTGCTCACCTGTTCGAGCCGAGCACCACCCGCATCGGCCTGCACCGCAACGCATGGCTGCGTGGCTACACCTACGACTTCATCGAGCAGTTTGCGTCCGCGCTCAACCGTGATGTGGTCGATCAGGCGCTTGGCCGTGGCTGAGCACCTTCACGAGGCGGTAACCTCCGGCGGCGACAGTGCAGGCAACGACCTTCCGGGCTTGCCGCCATGACCGAATTGCACGCTGATCCGCTTCATCCACTGATGCTCGACCCCGACACCGGCGTTGCCGAGCTCGCGGGGGTGCGCTATCTCGCCAGTCAGCCGGTGCAGGCCAAGGACGGTCGCACGGTGCTCTACCTGACCGAAGCCTCGCGGCCGATGCACCTGTTCAAGTTCGTCGGTCCGGCAGCTTCCAGCGGCGCGCTGCCACACGGCACACTGTATGTCGCCAGCCTGGGCGCCGACGGCTCGGGCGAAGGTCATGGCCGATGGCTGCCACTGGTGCTGGCGCGCCATGGTCTGTCAGTGCGCGACGGCTATGAAAGTCTCCAGGCCATCCTGGCCGACCCGGCCGACGCAGCCTGCCGTGCCGGCGCGTCGCGCATCGAAGGGCTGTTTGCGCCACAGGCACGCAGCGAGGGCGGCGCCCTGTTGCTGTGCGATCGCGCAACACCGGCGCTCAACTGGCGTGAGGCCCTTGGTGACGCGGCGAGCCTGAGCTTCGCCTGGCATGGGCGCGCGTTGGTGGAAGTCATCGATACAAAACTTCACCATCAGCGCATCGGCAGCGCTGCCGCGCGCTTGCGCGGCTAGGCAGTCGGCAGGCGCTGCTCACCCAGCGCCACCGTGACATGGTCACGGTATCGACAGCGGGACGACTTCTATAATCCGAAGTCGTTCCGCATCTTCGCATTCCATGAAACGTTCCCACTGGTCGCTGATCGCAATCATCCTGTTCGCAGGTGTGCTGGCCTCTTTCTCGGCCCGCGCGGCCGATGAGGCCGGCCGTTACTATGAAGACGCACTGCTGCGCTACGAGCGCAAGGACGACGCTGGCGCGATCATCCAGCTCAAGAACGCGCTGAAGGCCGACCCGGGCATGCTGGCGGCCCATCTGCTCATGGGGCGAGCCGGACTCCGCAAGGGCGATTTCGCCGCCGCTGAGGTGGCCTTGCGCGAGGCGCAGCGCCGAGGTGCATCGCGCGCCGAGTACATCGTTCCGCTGGCCAATGTCCTGCTGGCCATCGGCCAGCAGAAAGAGCTGCTTGAAACACTGCAGCCGACCGATCTGCCTCCTGGAATCCGGTATGACTTGCTGCTGCTGCGAGCCCGTGCGCATCAGGAGTCGAGCCAGTACGCCCAGGCGATTGCGGTCATCAATGAGGCTCGCGCACTCAACCCGAATGCGCCGTCCGCGCTTGCACTCCACGCCCGCTTCGCGCTCGGTGCGGGACGCGCCGAAGAAGCCGCGACGCTGGCCGAGCAGGCGACCGGCCTCGGCCCCGCGGATACCGATGCCTGGACGGCACGTGCGGCGGTTGCCTATGCCTCTGGCAATTTGGCGGTGGCGCTTGAATACTATGATCAGGCGCTGAAATTCGCGGCCGACAATAGCGAGGCCCTGCTCGGAAGAAGCTCGGTAATGATGGATCTCGGACGCATGGCCGAGGCGAAAGTGTCACTGCTGCAGCTGGCGAAGGTCGACAAGACCGAACCGCGCGCCGCTTATCTGCGCGCCGTGATTGCCGACCTCGAAGGGGATCGCGACGGTGCCAGGAAACTGCTCGGCGAAGTCGTCAACATCATCGATCCGTTGCCGCGCGGCGCACTGACCAGTCGCTCCCATCTCGCGCTGATTGCCGGTCTGGCGCATCTGAGCCTTGGTGGACCAGCAAAGGCGAAAGAGTATTTTGAACTGCACGTGCGGTTTTTCCCGTCACAGCCGGCCGCGCGAAAGCCGCTTGCCTCGCTGCAGATCGCGGGCGGAGATCCGGCGTCCGGCATCGTAACGCTCGAACCTTTGATGCGCAGCGGTACCCGTGATCCCGAAGTACTGTCGCTGATGGCGACAGCCTACGGCAAGCTCAAGCGACATGAGCGCGCCACTGAACTGCTTGAACAAGCCTCCAGGCTGGGCAAGTCTCCGGAGATACAGACTTCGCTCGGCCTCAGCCTGCTCGGGTCGAAGCAGACGCAGGAAGGCCTTGCGCAGTTGCGCGAGGTGGTCAAGGACGATCCCGGTCAGGGCCGGGCAAGCATGGCGCTCGCACTCACCGCGCTGCGCGAGCAGCAACCCCGGCGCGCAGCGGAGCTGATGGAAGAGGTGATCAAGCGCGAGCCGGACAATCTTCCGGCGCTGAATGTGCTCGGCGTCGCGCGTGCAGCCGCGGGCGATTTTGCGGGTGCGCGCAAGGCGTACGACAAGGCGCTTTCGAAAGACAAGAATTTCGACAGCGTCAAGCTCAATCTGGTCAAGCTGGAACTCGCCGAAGGCAAACCGGCCGAGGCGCGGACCCGGCTCCTTGCGCTGCTCAAGGAAAAGCCTGACCACCCTTCCGCACTTTTCGAACTGGCGCAGCTCGACGTACGCGAGAAGCGGACGGCCGAGGCGTTGCGCGGCCTGGAGATTCTGCGCGACAAGCATCGCAGGCACGTCGACGGCCAGATCGCGCTGATCGAGCTATACCTCCAGACGGGAGCGCTGGACAAGGCGCTTGAAGTGGCCAAGGACAGCAGTCCAAGTCAACCGGGCTACCTTGCCGTGCAGGCGGCGCTGGTCCGGGTTCAGCTTGCCCGCAGCGACGCAGCAGGCGCGCGCGCGACACTCACGTCGATGACGCGTGCGGCAGATTTCGACGCCGTTGCGCAGTACCGGATCGCGCGCCTGCAAATGCAGGCAGGCAACCCGTCCGGTGCCGCCTACAGCCTTGAAAAGGCGTTGCAGGGCGCGCCGGATTTCGTGCCGGCCAAGGTCATGCAAGGCGAACTTCTGCTTGGCGAAGGCGCACTGGACAAGGCCGATGCGCGCGCCCAGCAGCTCCTCAGAGCCGCGAAGCCGCCTCCGGAAGCATTCAAGCTGGCGGGGGACGTTGCGTTCGCACGCAGCAGGTGGGCTGAAGCGATCGACCACTACGGGGTGGCGCTTTCGAAGGGTGCAGGGGTCGATGTCGCCGGACGCCTGTACGAAACGCACCGGCGGGCCGGCAACGCGTCGCAGGCGAGGGCGTCGGTCGAAGCGTTGGTCAAATCGAGACCACGCGACATGGCGATGAAGCTCCTGCTGTCCCAGGCACAGACCGATGCCGGCCATTTGCGCGAAGCCAAGGCGACACTCGAAACCGTGCTGAAGGCCGGGGAATCGGCGCCAGTGTTGAACAATCTCGCCAATCTGCAGTGGCAGCTCAAGGACCCCGCGGCGCAGCAGACCGCCGAGCGCGCCTTCAAGCTGGCGCCAGGCGACGCCTTGATCCTGGATACGCTCGGATGGATCCTGGTGCAGAAGGCCCAACTCGATGCGGGATTGCGTCATCTGCGCGAGGCGCGCCTGCGAGACCCGGCCAATCCGGAAATCCGCTACCACCTGGCCTGGGCCCTGGCCAAGTCGGGACGAAAGGGTGAAGCGTTTCAGGAACTGGAGGCCGCGCTGCAGTCAGGCAGGTCGTTTCCGGGGATTGACAGCGCTCGCTCGCTCAGAGCCGAACTTGGAGCCGACTGAGTGTTGTCGGATATCTTTACAACACACATTTTTGCAGTTATCAAGTATTTGATTTCATTTGATATTCAAAACTGGCCTCAATTTTGCTAATGATTTGCTGACAGTCAGTCTAGTCAATGACTTCCAAGGATCAAATGATGAAAAAGAAAAGCCTGAAAATTCTGAGTATCGCTCTGCTGATCGGTTTGAGCGGTGCCGTATCGGCTGCGTCGACGAGCTGGTCATTCACCTCCACTGCAACCTCGTCGGTCGGCGCCCCCGGCTTTGCGTCGCAGGTCGCCGAGTTTTCGTCGATGACCTACACAAACGGCGCGGGCAATTCGGTCACGATGAACGCGTTCGCGAACACTGCGACGAACGCGAAGATCGAAGCTGCTTACCTGAACTATCAAGGTTCAAGCGGTCTGGGCGTGACCAGTCGTGACAGCAGCACGAACGACGAAGTGAATACGAATGGTACTTTGAACGGAACGCAGCACTCGTTCGATAACCAGGGTGCGGTCGAATCGATCCTGTTTTCGTTCTCGTCGGCTTTCACGATGGAACAGCTCGATTTCGGATGGACGACAAACGACTCCGATATCCAGCTCTATGCCTACACCAGCAATACGGCCTTCACGACCGGCACGATCCTGACGAAGGACTATTCGACGCTGACCGGCTGGACCAAGATCGGCGACTTCACGGGCCCGACGGATCCGCGCCTTACGACCAACAGCACCTATTCGCGCTATTGGCTCGTCACGCCGGGGCCGGCGTCGGATAAGCTCGATTACGTGAAGCTCGCAGGCATCACCGGTTCGTACAAGCCGACGCAGCCGCCCTCGACGGGCGTACCTGAGCCAGAATCGCTGGCTCTGGTGGGTGTTGCCCTTGCCGGTATGATCCTGACTCGTCGCCGCAAGTCGGCTTGATCGGTTCGGGGACAGAAAAAACCGCGCAGCGCGCGGTTTTTTTTCGTCCATTGCAGGCCCCATCGGAGGGTGATGTTGTCAGGTTCCTTCTTCTTCCTGTGCCTGCAGCGCCCACATCTGCGCATAGGCGCCATCCAGCGCCAGCAACTCGGCATGCGAGCCGCGCTCCACGATGCGGCCGGCGTCCATCACCAGGATCTGGTCGGCGTCCATGATGGTGGATAGCCGGTGCGCGATGATCAGCGTGGTGTGGCCGCGCGCCACCTGTTCAAGCTGCGACTGGATGGCCTGTTCGGTTTTCGAGTCGAGGGCCGACGTGGCTTCGTCGAAGATCAGTACCGGTGGATCTTTCAGCAGCGCGCGGGCAATCGCGACGCGTTGTTTCTCGCCGCCGGACAATTTCAGCCCCCGTTCCCCGACCTTGGTGGCGTAGCCGTCAGGCAGGCGGGTGACGAAGTCATGCAGTTGCGCCGCGCGGCTGGCGGCTTCGACGTCTTCTGCCGAGGCGGTGACCCGGCCGTACTGGATGTTGTAGTGGATGCTGTCGTTGAACAGTACGGTGTCCTGCGGGACGATCCCGATCGCGGTGCGCAGGCTGTCCTGAGTGAGTTTGCGGATGTCGGTGCCATTGATCGTGATGCGCCCGCCACCGCTGTCCACTTCATAGAAGCGGTACAGCAGCCGCGCCAGGGTCGATTTGCCGGAGCCTGACTGGCCGACTACTGCGACCCGGCCACCGGCCGGTATCGTGAAATCGACGTCGTGCAGGATCTGGCGCGCCGGCTCATAGCTGAAATTCACCTGCTGGAAACGCACTTCGCATGGCCCTGGCGGCAGGGCCTTCGCGTCCGGGTCGTCGGCGATTTCACGATGGGTGTCCATCAGGCCGAACATGCGCTCGATATCGGTCAGCGACTGGCGGATCTCGCGGTACAGCACGCCGAGGAAATTCAGCGGAATGTAGAGCTGGATCATGAAGGCATTGACCAGCACGATGTCGCCCAGCGTCATGCGGCCTTCGGCGACGCCGACCGTCGCGCGCCACATCATCAGCGTGACGCCGATGGCGATGATGAAGGCCTGGCCGATGTTCAGGTAGGACAGCGAAATCTGGCTGCGCTCCTGCGCCCGCTGCCAGCGCGCCATCTGTTCGTCGTAGCGGCGCGCCTCGAAGCTTTCATTGTTGAAATACTTCACCGTTTCGTAGTTCAGCAGGCTGTCGATCGCGCGCGTGTTGGCGGCCGAATCCAGCTCATTCACTTCGCGCCGAAGCTTGGTGCGCCAGTTGGTGACGACCACGGTGAACGTGATGTAGATCGCCAGCGTGATTGCGGTGATCAGCGCGAACGCCGCTTCGTACTTCACTGCGAGGATGCTCAGCACGAGGCCCATCTCGACCAGCGTCGGCAGGATGGAATAGAGCGTGTAGCTGATCAAGGAGCCGATGGCGCGGGTGCCGCGCTCGATGTCGCGTGTCAGTCCGCCGGTCTGGCGCTCCAGATGAAAGCGCAAAGACAGCGCATGCAGATGCTGGAACACCTGCATCGAAATGCGCCGCACGGCCTGCTGCGTCACGCGCGAAAACACGATTTCGCGCAGCTCGGTCAACAGCGAAGTTGAAAAGCGCAGCGCGCCGTAGGCCGCCAGCAGACCCAGCGGCACCAGCAGCGGTGCGGCTTCGAGCGCGCTCTTCTGCATGGCGGCGGCCGGCGTCAGCGCGTCGATCAGCTGCTTGAAGATGAGCGGCACCGTCACGTTGGCACCTTTGGCGCCGATCAGGAAGGTGAGCGCAATCAGCACGCGCCACTTGTAAGCCCAGAGGTAGGGGAAAAGGCTCTTGAGGGTATCGAGGTCCCGGCGGCGGGTGCCGGGCGGGGCTTCGGGTGCGGGCAGGGGCGCAGCAGCGGAGTTTCTCATGGCGCAATTGTAAGGTACGGTGCGGGCGCCATACGAGCTGTCGGCACCAGTTTCGCGAGGATGGCCTACAGGTAAAGCAGCAGCGCTGACATGCCGATTGCAAGCGTCACGGCACCCAGCAGGCGCCTGCGATCTTGCGTCGACCACGATGCGACCGGCAGGACATCCTTTTCAGGCACCGGACGCGGCCCGGCCGCCTTCAATGCGGCGTCGACCGCCTCCCGCGACACACCGACGGTGGCAGCGAGGCGATCCGGGTCATCGATGGCAGCGGATCGTGCCGCAAGCCGGATGGTGGCTTCGGTGGAGTCGAATTCCCGTGCCAGCCCGCGCGACACGGTCGCAGCACCCGACGCGGAGGAGGATTCGGTGACAGCGCCTGTTGCGCCGGACGATGACCGGACTCGCGCCGGCAGCTTGAAATCAGTGTCCGGCGCACATTGCCGACGGCAGGTGCGCAGGTCGTCCGCCATGTCCGCGGCGTTCTGGTACCGCGCATCCGGTAATTTGGCCAGCGCTCTTGCCGCAATGAGATCGACCAGCGCCGGCAGCGCCGGATTCAGCACACCCGGTGCTGCCGGCGTGTGGTGGATGACCTGATACATCACCGACTGCACATCGCTGCCGCTGAAGGGCGACCGGCCGGTCATCATTTCGTACAGGATGACACCGAGCGCGAACAGGTCGACCCGCGCGTCCGCCGTGTGGCCGAGCACCTGTTCCGGCGACAGGTAACGCGGCGACCCGAGCAGCAGGCCGGTCTGGGTGCGTGCGTCGGCACCGTGCAGGCGCGCGATGCCGAAGTCGGTGATTTTCACGCGCCCATCGGCCAGCACCATGATGTTGCCCGGCTTCACATCGCGGTGGATGACGCCCCGCTCATGCGCATAAGCCAGGCCGTCGGCGATCTGTGCAGTCAGCTCGAGCGCACGATCAAAGCCCAGTTCGCCGCGATTGATCAGGTCCTTCAGTTCGCGCCCGTCGAGGTATTCCATGGCCATGTAGGCCAATTCGCCGCAGCGACCGATATCGTGAATGGTGACGATATTGGGGTGATTCAACCCGCCGGCCGCGCGCGCCTCGATCATGAAGCGCCGTTCGTAGAATTCGATGTCGTCCGGATCGAGCGCCATGTTGATGGTCTTGATCGCCACCGTGCGGTCGAGCAGCGGATCGAAGGCACGATAGACCACGCCCATTGCGCCACGCCCGATCTCGGCGAGCACGTCATAGCGTCCGATATTCACGGGAAGACTCATGGCAACCCGATCAGCGTGCGTCGGCAACGCTGCGATAGACCGGACCCCACTGCGGGTGTCCCGCTTCAGCCGGCGTCAATGCAAATGCCGGGTCGGCGGCAAACGCGCGCTCGAATGACTGCCGGCAGGCCGCTTCGCGCTTGCTGATGCAGTGGATGAAGGCCAGGTACTTGTGTGCTCTCGCATGACTGGCGCGGCTGCGCAGCCCCGGACCCAGGCTCGACTTGAGCAGTTCGGCCGCTTCCGGGTAGCGAGCATCCTCATACTTTTTGATGCCCTCAGCCAGCAGTTCCTCTGCCGACGTCGCCCGTGCGGGGGCGGCGCTCGGGGAGGCCGCCGGTTTCGACGATGTTCTGGGCGTGTCACCTGTCGGCACCTTCGTTGCTGGTGGCTGACCCGACTTCGGTGCCGGCTTCGCCGTGTCCTGATCGAATACGGACACGATGCCGTCGACGCCCTTTTGCACCGTCGCACAGGCGGACAGCATGGATATGACCGCGACGAGCGCCCAGCAACGTGGCGCTCGCTTACTGACGAAAATCATGTCTGATCCTGGTTTCCTCGCCGGCTCTGACTTCGACCTGCTGTTTATGTGGCGCAAACGCCGGATTGCGGATTTCGAGTACGTGCTGGCCGGGTGCCAGCATGAGGTGGCGCTCAGGCGGTGCCGCACCATGATGCACACCGGCCACGCCCACCTCGCCCCAGGGCAGCACATTCACCCGCAGGGTACCGAGTCGCTCCGCATCTGTCGGCGCGCCGTTCTCGCGATCAGAAACGGTGCGCTGCGGTGCCGTTACGGGCGCTTGTACCACGCCCCCATGCCTGTCGTTCGCAGCCCGGCTGTCTTGCTCCGGCAGCGCTGCACGGATGACCATCGCGACGAGCAGGATGGCTCCCATGGTCAGCACCGTCACCAACGGCGGGCGCGAAAGGAGCCCCGCCAGCAGTGCCATCGACCGCGCGCCGGACTCGCCGCCAGCGTGCGGCTCGCTGTCCGGTCGCTCGGGCAGCGGGCTGTCGGTCAGGATGAACACCTCGTGTTCGCGCAGCTGCGCGTCGGTGCGCACCCCCGCTGGTTCAAACAGATGCCTGCACGCATCCTGCCGGTTCGCCAGTGCCTCGACGAAGGCTCGTGTCGCGAAAACCCTGCCGACGCTGGCAAAGCCCGCGACGCGTTGTGCCACCCCGAGACCGTCACCGACGAGGTTGGGCGGCATCCCCGGTTCGCCGATCAGCATGACCGGTCCGTGGTGGATGCCTCCGCGCAGCGCGAGCGCCAGAGTGCCCGCGGTCGCGACCGCGTCGCGCACCCGGGCTGCACAGCGAAGCGCGTCGTCCGGGTCTTCGATGAACGTGACGGCCGCGCCGTCTGCGGTATCCAGGACGATGCGCGCCTGCGGGCTCACACCAGTCAATGCAGAGCCCAAGATCTGGTGGAAGCGCGCTCGCATCTGCGCCTGTTCGGCTACCGCTTTGTCCGGATAGCCGATGATGTCGATCACGACGATGCTGCATACCGCTGCGCTTGAGCCTTCGTGAGTCATGTCCGGAGAAGCTGGAGATATCGTGTTCTTGGGGGCGGCGGAGAGCGTTCGTCCGGTTGGCCCGAAGCGGGCAGGGCGCGCGCCTGCCGCAGCCAAGACGCAGCAGTCACGATGGGCGCGCGATCGACCGTGTCTGATGGCATGCCTGCGCCGTATGTTCCCGGATCGGCCCCATTATTGCCGTAGGGCTGCAGCCCGTCGCCGGATCACAGGAGCCCGGGTGTGCGATCCGGTCAGCGCTGCACCGGAAAACCGCTGTCCTCGAGCGCGCGGCAGATATCGTCTTCCGACACAAGAGGACTGTGCTCAACGCTGACCGTGCCGGTTTCCGGCGATACGTCGACGCTGTCTATCCCCGGGAGCTCATGGACGATGTTGACGATGTCGGCGGCACAGTCGGGACCTTCAACGCCTGACTCGATGATGACAGTGGTGTGCATGGTGTGGTCTCCAGCCAGTATCCGGTCTTCACAGGGACCCTGAGGCATCGTAGCTGCCCGGTGCATGGGGCGGGTCCGGGGGCATCAGGATCGCCGGCGAAACAGAACTTCACGCGCAAGGTTCAGGAAATTGTTCACAAGGTGTCGGTAAATCTTACACGGCACTGTGTGCTTCAATTTCGTCGATTCTCAACAGCCTGAAAAAAAAGAGTTTTTCAATAAAAAAATCGCTGGCACAGAACTTGCTGCAGTTGATTCACGAAAACCCACAGCGTCAGGAGCTTCCATGAAGTACGCCCTCAACTCAGTTGCTGCGCTCGTTGCACTCGCCAGCACTGCAGCTTTCGCTGCGCCGATCACGCCGTCAAGTACCGCTCTGCAAACCCTGTCGGCTGCCACCTTTGGCGGATCGGGCATTCCGAATACCGCAGTACAGGCGCTTGCAGTGGATCCGACGATGGCAGATGTAACCATCGGTCTGACCGCACATCAGCGTTTCACCGGCCCGAATCTGGTCAATAACGGTACCAGCACTTTCGAAGCCTCGACCGGTGTGTCCGCTAACCCGCCGTCGTCGCCTGCCGATCCCTACGCATTGTGGAACTTCGCGTTCTATGTGGGTGGTGACGACATTTCGAATTACGTGTTCCGGTTGTACTACGACTTCGATCCGGCCAGCGGCACGGACGAAGCAAATCACGGCGTGATCGAGTTTCTCGGTTCGGCGTTGCAGGGTGCGGCGATCCAGAATTCCTTTAATCTCGGCATGGACTTCCTCGCCACGAGCATCCCCGGCGTCATCACCGCACCTCTCGGGTCGTTCTCGCCGACGGTCGAAGGCGAATACACCTTCGCGCTGACCGCCATACTCGAGCGGGTTGAGGTGGGTCGCGTGGCCATTCTGGTCGACGTCAATAACCCCGGCACGGCGATTCCGGAACCTGGCACGCTTGCACTCGCCAGCCTCGCACTGCTCGGCCTCGCCGGCCTGCGCCGTCGCTTCAGCTGACAGTCGCCTCCGCGCCCGAGCGCGGATGGTGGCCAAACAAAAAGCCCGACCTCCAGGTCGGGCTTTTTGTTTTTGCGGTGTCTCGTCGTGCCGCGCGCAGGGGTTCCCGCATGTCGCTTGCCGCCTGGCGTTGGCCGTGCGGGTACCTTACATCACCGTCGAATGCGGCTGGAGCGGATGTTCGAGCGTGTCGGAGATCAGGCGCAGCGCGATGTCGCAGTCGTCACGCGACATCGGGCCGCCGAGGCACACGCGTACCGCGTCCGGCGGCGTGCCATCGGTGCTGAAGGCGGCGCTGGCGACGACGCCAACGCCTTGCGCACGCAGGTAGGACGCAAATTCCACCATCGACCAGTCAGACGACAGGGGTAGCCACAGGTGAAAGCCTTCCGCTTGCGCCCGCATCGCGTGGCGGCCCAGATGACGTACGGCCAGTGACTGGCGGAAGACGGATTCGCTGCGGATGGCGTCCAGCATGGCGTCGGCCGTGCCGTCGTTGATCCAGCGCGTGGCCAGCGCATTGGTGACCGGCGAGCACATGACCGTGGTGGCGCGCAGCGCGCCGGCCAGACGTTCCGCCTGGCGCGGGCCGGGTGCGTGCACGAAGGCCGAGCGCAAGCCGGCGCCGAAGCACTTCGACAGACCGGTGATGTAATAGGTGAGTGCCGGCGCCAGCGTGGCCAGCGGTGGTGGTGGGTCGCGCGGCAGCATGGCGTAGGCGTCGTCCTCGATGATGGGCACGGCGTAGCGCAGCGCCACATCGGCCAGCGCTTCGCGGCGGGCACGGGTGACTGTCGCGGTGGTCGGGTTCAGCAGCGTCGGGTTGCAGTAAAGCGCGCGTGGCTTCAATGTCCGGCAGGCGTGTTCGAAAGCGTCGGCGCTGGGGCCGTCGTCGTCCAGCGACAGCGCATGCAGTTGCACGCCGAGCTGGGCAGCGATGGCCTTGATGCCCGGATAGGTCAGCGACTCGACGCAGATCAACTCGCCCGGTCGTGCCAGCAGCGACACCAGCGCAGTCAGCGCGGCATGGATGCCCGGGCACACCAGCACACGTTCGACCGCGCACAGTGGCAGCCTGCGACGCAGCCACTGCACGCCGGCTGCGCGGTCGTCACGCGTGCCGCCGAAGTCCTGATAGCGCAGCAGGTCGTACCAGTCGGACTGCACCATCACCTGCGCCGCACTGTCGCGCAGGCGCGCAATGAGCGCCGGGTCGTGCGGTTCGGGCGGCAGGTTCATCGTCATTTCGGCGCCGCTGCCGCCGCGCAGCGTCAGGCCGGGCGTGGCCCCGCGCACGAAGGTGCCCATGCCGGCGCGCGAATCGATCAGGCCGCGCTTGCGCGCCTCGGCATAGCCGCGCGCCACCGTCGTGTAATTCAGTTCCAGGTAGTCGGCCAGTTCGCGCAGCGTGGGCAGACGGTCGCGTGCGGCGAGCCGGCCGCTGCGCACGTCTTCGGCGATCAGGTCGGCGATCAGCAGATAGGCCGGCTTGTTGCTCGACCGGATACGCTTGAGCCAGATCTGCGCGGTCTTGTCCATCAGTCGGCTCGTCGGGTGAAGCGCTTGCGGGTGATCACGTCGGCGATGCAGAGGCCGTCGGTGCGGCGCACGATGCGGCAGCGATGATGAAAGCCGTCCGGCTCAGCACCGGCGGACAGCAGTTCCACACGCACTGCTTCGCCCGGGTCGATGTTGCCGTGGAAATACAGCGCCCGCTCGGCGGTGACCGACGCGCGCAGGCCATACCAGGCGAACTCCGCACGGTCGACCAGGGCCTGGAAGGTGGCGAAGTACAGGAAGCCGGCGCCGTTGAAATCGCTGTTGGGGCAGGGCGTGAAGTCGAAGCTCCGAAGTACTTCACCTTCGTGGGTCGCGGTGCGGTGCGCCCGCCCGAGTGACTTCAGTTCGGCTGCGGCCGCCATCAGCGTGGTGTCGCCCGACATCGGGTCTTCGCTGCCCGGCAGCATCTGTGCCTTCGCGACGCTGCGGTTGCCGCCGCCCGGTTCGCGGCGCACCAGCGCGGACAGCAGCTCGATGCGCGCCACGCGCGTGCTGCCCATGCGCACCGTCTGCGCGCTGTAATGCTGCGCGCGGCCATGCGGCACCAGCCGCGCAAGCAGCGCGAAGGGTGCATGTTCGGCCACTGCATCGAGCTGCGCCTCGTGCAGTCGCACCGCGGTCAGCGCGGCATAGCTGCGGCGGCCTTCGATGTCGGAGAAGGCCGCCTCGTCCAGCCCCTGCGCGCGGGCGATGGCTATCCAGTGCAGGTGAGCGCATTCCTTCAGCAGCCAGTTCTCCGACAGGCCATACAGCGCGAGCTGAGGCATGCCGGCCTGATAGTGCTGCAGCAGCGCCAGCGTGGCGCGCGGCTGCAGATGAGCGGCGCCCTGCATCAGCATGTGATGGCCTCTTCCGGATGAGGATGCCGGACCGGGAAGGCTGCCACCTTCTCGGCCAGCCAGGCCGCGTCGCGCGCCACGCCGGAAAAGCGGCCCGAGCCCCAGGTGTGCAGCCAGGGCAGACCGAGGAAGTACAGGCCCGGTTGCTGTGTCACGCCGCGCACGTGCACCGGGTCGCCGCGGCCATTGAATACCGGTGCGTCCACCCAGCGGAAGTCGGGGCTGAAGCCGATGCACCAGATGACGCTGGTGATGCGGCTGGCCGCGAGATCGAGCGTGCCGCGTTCGGCCGCCGGCTGCCACACCGGCTCGTACACCGACGGCGGCGGCGCGTCGATGCCGGCACCGGCGATGTATATGTCGATTGCAGCATTGATGCCGTTGTAGACGCGGTCCGCATTGTCGAGCGCGGCGCGCAGGCCGGGTTCGAAGTTGAGCGTCGTGCCGTTGAGGTCCTGCAGCAGGCCGTACAGTTCCATGCCGTCGAGCGCGAAGCGACGCAGATCGATATCGCGCCCGCCGTCGCGGCCGGTCACGTAGTGGTTGGTGTTGTCGCGCACGCCTTCGCGCAGCGGATGTTCGGTCACCGGCATGTCGTAGTAATTCATGTCAGCCAGCCAGTCGACCACGTCGCGCCCGCGGTAGAAGCGCGCGCAGCGCGGCGCATCGCCCACCGCCAGATGCACCTTGCGCCCCGCCAGATGCAGGTCTTCGGCAATCTGCGCGCCGGACTGCCCCGACCCGACGACCAGCACTTCGCCCGCGGGCAGCGCGGCCGCGCTGCGGTACTGCCCGGAATGCAGCTGCACGATGCCGGTCGGCAGGCGCTCGGCCAGCCGCGGCACGATGGGCTGGTGATAGCCGCCGCTGGCCACGACCACCTGGTCGGCCGTCCACTCGCCGTCCGACGTGATCACGTCGAAACCGTACTGCGCGAGCGGGCTGACGCGGCGCACCGCCACGCCTTCGCGGATCGGCGGCGCGACCTTGCGCCGGAAGGCGGCCAGGTACGCGTTGATTTCGTCCTTCCTCATGAAGCCGTGCGGCTCCGCGCCGTCGTACGGATGACCGGGCAGCGCGCACTGCCAGTTCGGCGTCACGAGGCAGAAGTTGTCCCAGCGCTGGGTGCGCCACACATGCATCGCGCTGTGCTTTTCCAGCACCAGATGGTCGATGCCGACCTGCTGCAGGCAGTGGCTCATCGACAGGCCGGCCTGGCCGCCGCCGACGATGATGACGGGCAGGTGAGAAGGGGAGGAAGGGGACATGGCTGTGACTCCGTGTTTCACTCGTCGAAGGCGAGCACTTCGATCTGTGCATCGGGCTGGGCGGCCCAGTGCGCAGCGCGTTGTTCGATGTCGGCCAGCTGGTCCAGCGCGGCCGAACAGGCGAATCCGTACTTCGCGCGCACCCGCTCGGACGCGATGTGCAGTGCCTCGCGCACCGAAGGCATGAATTCGGCCAGCGGGTAACGGGTGCCCGGGGCGAAATAATCCTTGATCACCAGCGAGGGCGAATAGCAGCGGCTTTCGGTCTGATCGGGCCAGCGGACCCGGAAGTGCATGGCGGGCATGGCGCAGATCTTTCTATATGGATGAAGGCAGAAGCCGTGACGCGCGGTACACGTCAGCATGACGCCGGGCGCTGGCCGGCCAGCTGAAGCGCCGGCACACCTCGGGCAGTTCGTAGCGCAGCGCGTCGGCGCGGCGCGGGTCGCAGGCGCGGCGCATGGCGCGGGCGATCGACAGTGCGTCTTGCGGGTCGGCCCAGCTGGCATCGGTATCGCCCAGATATTCGGTGAAGGGCGCGATCGACGACACGACGACCGGCGTCCCGCTGGCCAGCGCTTCGAGCACCACCAGGCCGAAGCCTTCGCAGGTCGAGGCCATGACCAGCACGTCGGCGAGGCGGAACAGCGCGGGCATGTCGGCGTCGGCCAGCGTGCCGGCGATGACCACGTCGCGCGCATAGCCAACGGTCAGGCCGCTGTCGCGCAGGTCGGCCTGGAAGGCACGCGCATAGCCGTCGTGGTCGAGCAGGCTGGCGCCACCGGCGATCACCAGCTGCGCGCCGGGCAGTTCGGCCTTGAGCAGAGCGAAGGCTTCGAGCACGCGCCGCGTGTTCTTGCGCTCCTCCACGCCGCCGACGGCGAGGAATACCGGGCCGCGCCCGGCGGCTTCAGTGATGCCCAGCCGGTGCGCAAGGATGAGGTCGCCGTTGCCGGGCTGTGCCGAGTAGCGTTCGGTGTCGACGCCGTTGCTTACGCGATGCGCGTCGATACCGAAATCGTCAGCCAGTCGGTCGCGCCACAGATCGCTGACGCACAGCACGGTGCGCGCGCACTGCACGCCGCGTGCCTGCCAGGCGGCGAGCCGGCTGTCGTCGAAATCGTCGAGGTGATGCACGGTGCGCACGAAGCCGTCGATCAGACCCTGATCTTCGAGTGCGGCCAGGGCATTGGCGCTGATGCTGTCCTGCGCATGCAGGATGTCGAACGGTTGGGCCGCCAGACGCGGCGCGAGGTGACCGACATAGGCGCCGATGCGTTCGCTGACCATATCCACCACGCCGCCGGCGGTGCCGGCCACCGGCACCGCTTCGAAGCGGCAGGTCGGCGAGCGGAACAGGCGCTGCCCGGGGGCGGCCGGCGCGAACATCGTCACGTCGTGCCCGGCGCGTTGCAGCGCCTGCGCCAGTTCCAGCGTGTGCACGACGCCACCGCGCGGATTGACCGAATGGGTCAGCAGGGCTATGCGCAGCGCGTCAGACATGCTCGGCCTCCGCATTGGACCGGTCGTGCCGCGCCGCGAGAATGAAAGGCTGTTCGGCGACGTTCCAAAGCAGCGCGCGCTCATGCTGCTGCGTCAGCCAAACCTCGGGCGAGACGGTCACGCGGCCGATGCGCGCCGCGGCAATGTCCCGTTCGCCGAAGCGAGCGATGACGCTGTCGGCATCGGCCGGACGCACCGCCAGCAGATAACCGAAGCTGGGGAAAGACAGCAGCCAGCGCAGCAGCGGCACGCCATCGGGACGCGGCACGGCATCCAGATCGATGATCGCGCCGGCTTTCGAACACTCGAGCAGCATCAGCGCGGTGCCGATCAGCCCGGCCATGCTGACGTCCTTGCCGGCGTCGCACAGGCCTGCCTCTGCCAGCAGCGGCAGCAATTCGATGTCGCCGCGCAGGCGCTCGGCCGGTGCGCCGGTCGAGGCATTCCAGTACGGGTAAGGTTCTTCGTACGCGCCGCGCAGGTCGACCGCCAGGATCAGTTGGTCGCCCGGCTGCGCATCAAAACTGGTGATGAGTTTCTTCGCGCGGCCGAGGATGGCGACCGCCAGCTGGCCGTGCGCGGCGCGGTGATTGCTGTGGCCGCCGACGATGGGCACGCCGTAGCGCGCCGATGCCGCGGCCATGCCGTCGAGCACCGGTGACGAGGTGCGCGCGCCGTCGCTCCACAGCGCGTCCACCACCGCGATCGGTCGCCCGCCCATGGCGCAGATGTCGCTCACATTCACCATGACGCCGCAGTAGCCGGCGAACCAGGGCATGCGCGCGACGAACGCCTCGACCAGCCCTTCGATGGCGAACAGCAGCCAGCCCTCGCCCGATGGGTCGGCGATGGCCGCACAGTCGTCGCCGACGGCCACGGCCTGCGCCATGTCCTGCATGCCGCCAGGCAGCGCGCGGCCGAGTGCCTGCATCACGTCGCCGATGTCGCGCTTGTGCGCGAAGCCGGGGCTGCCGCGCAGCGCGTCGACGAGGGCGTGCAGATTCACGCGGCGACTCCGCTGCGCGCAGTCGAGCGCGTGACAAAGCCGCTGAACACGTCGAAACACGGCGGGTAGTGATCGAGTGCGGCCTGCATCAGCCAGTGCGCCCGGCCGTGCAGGGTTTCCGGCTGCAGCGGCTTCCAGTGCAGGCGGCGGAACAGCGACAGGTTCTGCGCCTGCACGTGGGCGAGGAAGGTGTGGCAGCCGCGCGCATGCGCACTGGTCACCGCGAGCCGGATCAGCGTCGCGCCGAGCTTGCCGTGGCTGCGGAAGTCCGGCGCCACCGCGAGGCGCGAGCCCCACCACAGGCCGGGTTCGCCGGAGCGCCGGTCTTCGTGGATACGCACCGTGCCGACCACCTGATCCGGCATGCCACCGATCTGGGTCACCGCGACGATGAGCTGGGCATAAGCATCGATGGCGTCGATGTCGTCGCCGGCGAACACGCCCTGTTCCTCGCAGAACACTTCGCGCCGCAGGCGTTGCGCTTCGCCGCGCTCCCACGCGCTGTCCGCCCACTTGATGCGGAATTCGCACGGCGCGAAGTTCGCCGGCAGTTCGCAGTACCCGGCCGGGTCAGCGCGCAGCATGTCGAGCGTCCTGTTTCTCGTACGAGGACAGCGACGAACAGGCGCCGCATTTGCCGCAGCCCGCCTTGATGTCGGTCGAGCGCAGACCGGCGGCCGACAGCATGGCGCCGAGCGGTTCGAGGATGGACCGCATGAATTCGGGGCTGGGCGCCGGATGATCTTCGAGCGGCGTGCCGCTGATCGGCACGAAGGGCACGACGAAGGGATACACGCCCAGGCCGATGAGCTTCGCGCTGATGTCGAGGATGGCGTCCGTCGTGTCGCCCAGCCCGGCCAGGATGTAGGTGCTCACCTGGCCGCGGCCGAATACGGCGACCGCTGCTTCGAACGCCTCCATGTAGCGCTCGATCGAGACCGTCGCCTTGCCCGGCATGATCTGTTCGCGCAGCGCCGGCGTGACCACTTCGAGGTGCATGCCCAGACTGTCGATGCCGGCCGCCTTCATGCGCGCGAACCAGCGGTCACCGTCGTCACCCCCGGGCGGCTCGCACTGTGCCTGGATCGGCAGATCGACCGCGGCGCGCACGGCGAAGGCGGAATCGCACAGCACCTGTGCGCCGCGATCCGGCGTGGCCGGCGTGCCGGTGGTCATGACCATGTGCTTCACGCCGTCGAGCAGCACGGCGGCGCGGGCGACTTCCGCCAGCTGTTCCGGCGTCTTGTGCGCGATGGTGCGCCCGGCGGCGAGTGACTGGCCGATCGAGCAGAACTTGCACGACTTGCGGCGGCTTTCATACCGGATGCAGGTCTGCAATACCGTGGTCGCCAGCACGTCGACGCCGTGCAGCGTTGCGATGTGCGAGTAGGGCACGCCGTCCAGTGTCTGCATGGCGTAGAAACGCGGCTGCTTCGGAAAGCTGATCTGCGCGATCGGAATGCTGCCGCGCTTCAGCTGCACGCGACCATCGGCGTCCGGCGCCTCCGCGATGAAAGGCGAGTTGAAGGCGCTGCCGGTATGCACCGGTACCATGATGGTCGTGCCGGCAACCGTCACCGCCTTGTGGTCGGAAGGCCCGGCGCCGCCGCGCCGGCTCGGTGCGCCGGCGCCCGGATCAGCCAGCCGCAAGCCGAACGACTGCAGTTCCGTCATCAGCGCCGTCGTCTGCTGACGGTCGGTCGATTCGCGGTTCGCTTCGAAGATCGGTGAGGTGCTCATCGACGGTGCTCCGGACAGGTTCTGAAAGGGATGCCATCGACACGACCGGGCTGGCCGGGCGGTCGTTGATGGCGAGGCTGAGCAGTTCGGGCCGCGCGTAGTGGCCGACCGAATCCATCATGCGTTTGCGCTTGGTGATCAGCGCCATGTCCAGATCGGCGATCACCATGCCTTCGCCTTCGGTCAGTGGCGGCGCCAGATGCACGCCTTCGGGCGACACGATGGCGGTGCAGCAACCGCCGCGCAGCGCCTTCTGCAGGCTGGCGTCGGGCGTGATGGACTGGATCTGCGCGTCGCTCAGCCAGCCGGTGGAATTGATGACGAAACAGCCGGATTCGAGCGCGTGGTGGCGGATGGTCACTTCCATCTGGTCGGCGAAAATCTGGCCGACCATCGAGCCGGGAAACTGCGCGCAGTGGATTTCTTCGTGCTGGGTCATCAGCGCGTAGCGCGCCAGCGGGTTGTAGTGCTCCCAGCAGGCCAGCGCGCCGACGCGACCGACGGCGGTGTCGACCACCTTCAGGCCGCTGGCGTCGCCCTGCCCCCACACCATGCGTTCGTGATAGGTCGGCGTGATCTTGCGGCGCTTCAGCGCCAGCGTGCCGTCGGCGTCGAACACCATCTGCGTGTTGTACAGGCTGCCGTGGTCGCGCTCGTTCACGCCGAGCACCACCACGACGCCGCGCGAGCGCGCCCGTTCTGCGACCGCCTGCGTCACCGGCCCGGGCACCGCCACCGCCCGTTCGTACAGCTTCAGGTGCGCCGCGCCCATCAGCACCGGCGGTTGCACGAAGGAAAAGTAGGGGTAGTAGGGCAGGAAGGTTTCCGGGAACACCGCAATCCGCGCGCCGCGGTCCGCCGCCTCGTCGATCGCCGCCAGCACGCGCGCCAGCGTGCCGTCGGCCGATTCGAGGTCGGGCGCGATCTGGATCGCCGCGGCACGGATTACTCGTGCATTCATGCGCTTCTCCGTAATGCAGGCAGCCGGGGCGCCCGCGCGTCCGCCGGGCCGCCCCAAGGGTGAGACCGGGACTTCGCAGCGCGTTGCGCTGCGCCGGTCGAACGGGATGCCTGTGCAAAGGCATCCCCGGACCGTGTGCAGCCCCCTCGGCGGGGGCGAGGCAGGGATTTCGCGGCGCATGCGACGCGCCTGCCGAGCGGGGCGGCTGTGCAAAGCCGACCCCGCGCGAACGAAGTGAGCGTGGGGGCCAACACTTTCAGAGGGTCCAGGTGTCGAGGATGAAGGCGTTGTCCTTGCGGTGCAGCAGGATGATGTCGAGCACGTCGAGCGGGTTGATCGGCGTGATGCCCTCGATCAGCGACCCTTCTCCGTGGCCGTACAGCGCCTGCAGTGCAAATCGGCACGCATAGACCTTGCCGCCTTCGGCGATGAACTTGGTGATCTGGTTGTTGAAGTTCTGGTGGCCGGGGAAGGCTTCGTCGCCCAGCGTCGGGAAGCCGCGCTTGACGCCGAGTGTGACGCCCGGGCCGTACAGCAGGATGGAGGTGTCGAAGCCCTTGCGCTTCAGGCGGGTCGCCTGCAGCAGATTGACGAAGCCGATCGAGCCTTCGAAGGCGACCGTGTGGAAGGTGACCAGCGCCTTCTCGCCCGGCTCGGCTTTCACGTCCTCGAACACTTTCTCTTCGTAATCGACGAGGAATTCACCTTTCTGGTTGGCGGGCTTGGTAACTTTCGGCATGAGAACTCTCCTGTGGGGTGGTCGTCCGGGTCAGTGCGCTCTGGCGGCGCTCCCTGTCCTTTGCACGCTGCGTGCCATGCCGGCGTCACTGCCTGCGATCAACATGCGATCAACATGCGATCAATGAACACACGCGCCCGCCGTGGCCGTTGACAGATATTCACGATCGCTGAAATGTCCTTTCCGGATTGGGGTTTAGGGGTGGCTTCACGCACCGCGATGGAGCATCCGCCATGCAATCAATGCACCCGATCATTCATCCGGATCGCACCGGATGAGCGTCGGTGCCGCCTACCCGCGTATCGTTGAGGCATGTCCGAATCCGTTGATCCCAGATTGATCGGCCTGGCTGCCGCGCTCGGCATCGGCCTGCTGATCGGCATGGAGCGCGAGCGGCGCAAGGGCGAAGGTCCGGCGCGCGCGGCAGCCGGTCTGCGCACCTTCACGCTGGCTGCATTGCTTGGCGCGCTCGCCATGCTGCTCGGCGGCGGCCTGACACTGGCGGTGCTGGCGGCAGCCGTGGGGCTGCTGACGGTGGTGTCGTACCGCAAGTCATCCGTCACCGACCCTGGCCTGACGACGGAAATCGCGCTGCTGCTGACCTTCATGCTCGGTGCGCTGGCACAGATCGATGCGCCGCTGGCGACCGGCATCGGCGTGCTGGTGGCCATCATGCTGGCCGCACGCAGCCATCTGCACCGTTTCGTCGTGCGGGTCATGTCGGAGCAGGAACTGCACGACGCCCTTCTGCTGGCGGCTGCGGCGCTGGTCATCCTGCCGCTGACGCCCGATCGCACGGTCGATCCGTTCGACGCGATCAATCCGCGGACCTTGTGGACGCTGGCCGTGCTGATGATGGCGATCAACGCGTGCGGCCACATCGCACTGCGCGCCGCGGGGCCGGCGCTCGGCCTGTCGTTCGCCGGCTTCGCCTCGGGCTTCGTGTCGAGCACCGCCACCATCGCGGCGATGGGCGCACAGGCAGTACGCACGCCTGCGTTGCGTGCCGGCGCGGTGTCGGGGGCCGTGCTGTCGTCGCTGGCGACCGTGCTGCAACTGGTGCTGCTGCTTGCCGTGACCAGTATCGCCGTGCTGCGCGAAATGGCGCTGCCACTGCTGGCGGCCGGCGTCGCTGCACTGGCGTACGGTCTGCTGGTCGCGTGGCGCAGCGTGCATGCGATGGAGGGCGAGACCGTGCCGCCCGGCCGCGCCTTCAATCCGCGCATCGCCGTGCTGTTCGCCGTCACGATGGGCGGCATGCTGCTGTTGACTTCACTGCTGCGTGAATACTTCGGCAATGCCGGGCTGAATCTGGCCGTGGGTCTGGCCGGTTTCGCCGACGCACATTCGTCTGCGGCAGCGGTCGCCGCCCTCCATGCCTCGGGCAAGATCGAGGCGACTCAGGCGGTGCTCCCCATCCTGATCGGCTTCACCACCAATGCGATCAGCAAGACCGTCGTCGCCGCCACAGCCGGCGACCGGGCGTTCGCCGTTCAGGTTGTGCCCGGTGTGCTGCTGTCGGTGGGCGCGGCGTGGGCAGTCTGGCTGCTGCACGGCGGCTGAAGCCCGCGCGCGCAATGGTCGTCAACACGCTTGACAGCGACGCTTTACCGGCTAGAATTAAAACGAACGTTTGAATGAAGGTTGTGCAGGCATGGATGTCCGTCGCACTTCGCTGACCGCGCACGAAACCCGCAACCGCATTCTCGATGCGGCGCAGGCGCTGTTCGTGGCGCACGGTTTCGAGGCGACGTCGATGCGCATGATCACTGGCGACGCCGGCGTCAATCTCGCAGCGGTGAATTACCACTTCGGCTCGAAGGACGTGCTGGTGCGCGAGGTGCTGAAGCGCCACCTGCAGCCGTTGAACGCACAACGCATGCAGGCACTCGATGCGGCCGAGGCCGCGGCCGGCGATCAGCCGGTGAAGCCCCACCGCATCGTCGATGCGTTCTTCGGCAGTTCGCTCGAGCTGGCGGCCGGCAGTGCGGCCGGGCGTGAATTCATGCAGCTGCTCGGCCGCACCTTCACCGAACCGTCACCGACGGTGCGCGAATATCTCGCTACCGAGTACGCGCCGGTGATCGGCCGTTACCGCGATGCGTTCTGCCGCGCGCTGCCGACGGTGCCGGTCGAGGAAATCCTGTGGCGCCTGCATTTCATGCTGGGTGCCATGTCGTATGCCGTGTCGGGCATCGATTCGCTGCAGGTGCTGACCGGCGTGCGTATCGATGAACCTGACGCCATGCAGCGCATGCGGCCGCGCCTGATGAGTTTCCTGCTCGGCGGTTTGCGGGCGCCACTTCCTGCCGGCGACGGCGCGGACGAAACAACGTAGCGGAACAGGGTGCAACGGCCGACGATGGCCTGCACACCGGAGCGAAGCACCGAGGAGGGAGACGTCATGACCTGGATATTGTTGCTGCTGGTGCCTGTGGGCATCGTACTGCTGGGCTACCTGCGCGCGCCGCTGCTCGTGAGCACGGCGGCGGCTGCCGCGTGGCTGGTGGCGGCCAGCCTGCATTTCGACTGGCCGACGGCGGTGAATGTCGCGGTTGCGCTGCTGGCTGGCGTGCCGGCACTGCTGCTGAACGTGCCGGCGCTGCGTCGCGCGCTCATATCGAAACCGTTGCTGAAGGTGTATCGCAACATCCTGCCGCCGATGTCCGACACCGAACGCATCGCGCTCGAAGCCGGCACCGTGTGGTGGGAGGGCGAACTGTTCCGCGGCCACCCGGACTGGAAGGTGCTGCACGCCTATCCGGAACCGACGATGAGCGCGGAAGAACAGGCCTTTCTCGACAACGAAGTCGAACAACTGTGCCGCCTGTCCGACGACTGGACCATTTCGCACGAATTGAAGGACCTGCCGCCCGAGGCCTGGCAGTACATCAAGGATGCCGGCTTCCTCGGCCTCATCATTCCGAAGCACTATGGCGGCAAGCAGTTTTCGGCCTGGGCGCATTCGCAGATCGTGACCAAGCTGTCGACCCGTTGCTCCGCCTCGGCCGTCACCGTGATGGTGCCCAATTCGCTCGGCCCGGCCGAACTGCTGCTGCATTACGGCACCGACGCGCAGAAGGACCACTACCTGCCGCGCCTGGCAAAGGGTCTGGAAATTCCGTGTTTCGCACTGACCAGCCCGCAGGCCGGGTCGGACGCGGCGTCGATTCCGGACTTCGGCATCGTCTGCAAGGGGGAGTATCAGGGCCGCGAGGTGTTGGGCATGCGCGTCACCTGGGACAAGCGCTACATCACGCTGGGCCCGGTCGCCACCCTGTTGGGTCTGGCGTTCCGGCTGTACGACCCGGACCACCTGCTGGGCGACACCGAAGATATCGGCATCACCTGCGCGCTGATTCCGACCGACCACCCGGGCGTCGAAATCGGCCGCCGCCACTACCCGCTGAACGCGGTGTTCCAGAATGGACCGAACTGGGGCAAGGATGTGTTCATGCCGCTGGACTGGATCATCGGCGGCCCGGCGATGGCCGGACAGGGCTGGCGCATGCTGATGGAGTGCCTCGCCGCTGGCCGCTCGATTTCGCTGCCGGCGTCGAACACCGGCATGGCCAAGCTCACCGCGCGCACTGTCGGCGGCTACTCGCGCGTGCGCAGCCAGTTCAAGACGGCGATCGGACGCTTCGAAGGCATCCAGGAACCGCTGGCCCGCATCGGTGGCCACCTGTACATGATGGACGCCGCGCGCCGCATGACCGCCGGCGCCATCGACCTGGGCGAAAAGCCCTCGGTCGTGTCGGCCATCGTGAAGTACCACATCACCGAGCGCGCGCGCATCGTCGTCAATGACGGCATGGACATCCTCGGCGGCAAGGGCATCTGTCTGGGCCCGTCGAATTTCCTCGGCCGCGCCTATCAGCAGATTCCGATCGGCATCACGGTCGAGGGCGCGAACATCCTGACGCGCAGCCTGATCATCTTCGGTCAGGGCGCCATACGCTGCCATCCGTACGTGCTGCGGGAAATGCGCGCCGCGCTGGCCGACGACACGCCGGCGGCGCTGGCCGAATTCGACGATGCGCTGTTCTCGCACATCGGTTACACCGCCAGCAATGCGATACGCGCGCTGGTGACCGGCCTGACCGGTTCGCACTGGGTCGGCGTGCCGAGCGGCGTGGCGCCTGAAACGCGCCGCTATTACCAGCAGCTCACGCGCTTTTCGACCGCCTTCGCCTTCATTTCGGACGCCGCGATGCTGACGATGGGCGGCGATCTGAAGCGCAAGGAAAAACTGTCGGCGCGGCTGGGCGACATCCTTTCGCAGATGTATCTGTGCTCGGCGACTTTGAAGCGCTACGAGGCCGATGGCCGGCAGGCGGCCGACGCGCCGCTGATGCACTGGGCCATGTGGGACGCGATGTTCCACGCCCAGACCGCCTTCGAAGGCGTGATGTCGAACTTTCCGAATCGCGCCGTCGCCGTCTTGCTGCGACGGCTCATCTTTCCGCTCGGCCGGCCGTATGTGGTGCCGTCGGACCGGCTCGGCGGCGAGGTGGCGAAGCTGCTGATCGAGCCGTCAGCGACGCGCGACCGGCTGACCGCCGGCATGTACATCCCCGACGACGAACACGACCCGGTCGGCGTCATCGAACACGCGCTGAACGCAACCATCGCCGCCGAAGCCATCGAAGCGCGTGTGCGCGCGGCGCAGAAGAAGGGTGTGCTGAAGGCGCACGGGGCCGGCCTGATGCAGGCCGCGTTCGATGCCGGCCTGATTGAGGCCGCCGAATTCGCGCTGATCCGCCGGCGCGACGAACTGCGTGACCGGGTCGTCCGGGTGGACGACTTCCCGCAGGATTTCGGTGCCGATGCGGTGAGCACACCGCTGGCTGATTCGCACAACGTCACCGCGATCGCCGCCTGATGACCTTATCCGACGTTTTCGTGGTCGATGGCGCGCGCACCCCCTTCCTGAAGGCGCGCAACGCGCCCGGCCCGTTCGCCGCCGCCGACCTCGCAGTGGCGGCCGGCAGTGCGCTGCTGTCGCGCCAGCGCTTCCGGCCGGATCAGCTCGATGAAGTCATCCTCGGCTGCGCGGCGCCGTCGGCCGACGAAGCGAACATCGGCCGCATTGCCGCGCTGCGCCTGGGTTGTGGCGACCGTGTGCCGGGCTGGACGGTGATGCGCAACTGCGCCAGCGGCATGCAGGCACTCGATTCGGGCATCGCCAACATCCAGCGCGGCCGCGCCGATCTGGTGCTGGCTGGCGGCGTCGATGCGCTGTCGCGCGCCCACCTGCTTTTTTCCGACGCCATGGTGCGCTGGCTGTCGCAGTGGTACGCGGCCAAAGGCATCGGCGCGCGCGCGCAGCTGCTGACGAAATTGCGCCCCGGCATGCTGGCGCCGGTCGTCGGTCTGCTGAAAGGCCTGACCGATCCGGTGATCGGCATCAATATGGGCCAGACGGCCGAAAATCTCGCTGCGCGCTTCGGCATCAGCCGCACGCAGATGGATTTCCACGCCATGCGTTCGCACCAGCGCACCGCCGCCGCGCTCGATGCCGGTCATTTCGGCGAAGTCGTCCCGATCGCCGACGCCGGTGGACGTATCTATATGGAGGACGACGGCGTACGACGCGATTCGTCGGTGCCGCGGCTGGCAAAGCTGCGCCCGGTGTTCGACCGCGCGCACGGCCACATCACTGCCGGCAACAGTTCGCAGGTGACCGACGGTGCAGCCTGGCTGCTGCTGGCGTCGCGCAAGGCGGTGGACGAACACGGCCTGACGCCGCTCGGCCGCATTGTCGACACCGAGTGGGCCGGGCTGGACCCGGCGCAGATGGGGCTGGGGCCGGTGCATGCCGCCACGCCACTGCTGCAGCGCCACGGACTCGGGCTGAACGATCTGGATGCCTGGGAAATCAACGAAGCCTTCGCCGCTCAGGTCATCGGCTGCATCGAGGCGTGGAAAAGCGATGATTACTGCCGCACCGAGCTGGGCCTGCCCGGCGCGCTCGGCACGCTCGATGAGTGCCGGCTGAATGTCGACGGCGGCGCCATTGCGATCGGTCACCCGGTCGGCGCCAGCGGCGCACGCATCGTGCTCCATCTGCTGCATGTGCTGCGCCGGCAGGGCGGCGGCCGCGGCATCGCGGCCATCTGCATCGGCGGCGGGCAGGGCGGTGCCATGCTGGTGGAAACGACATGAGTGCCGCAATGACGGAAGGGCTCAAGCACTGGCGCCTCGAGCGCGACGCGGAGGGCATCGCCTGGCTCACTTTCGACCGAGCCGAAGAGAGCGTGAATACGCTGTCCGGTGAGGTCATGCGCGAACTGGCTAGCGTGCTCGACGCGCTCGACGCAGCGCCGCCGCGCGGGCTGGTCATTCTGTCCGGCAAGGCGAGCGGCTTCATTGCCGGCGCCGACATTGCCGAATTCGGACAGGTGATCGATCTGGCCGGCGCGCGTGCGTTGATCGAACGCGGCTGGAACCTGTTCAACCGGCTGGCGGCCGTGCGCTACCCGACCTGTGCGCTGGTGCGCGGTTTCTGCGTTGGCGGTGGCACCGAACTGGCGCTGGCCTGCAACCGCATCGTCGCAGTCGATGACCCCGGTACCCGCTTTTCGCTGCCCGAAGTGATGCTGGGCATCGTGCCCGGCTGGGGCGGCATGCTCCGCCTGCCGGCCCGCATCGGCGCGCCGGCCGCACTCGACATGATGCTGACCGGTCGCGCGCTCGACGTGCGGCGTGCGAAGACGCTTGGCCTGGTCGACGACATCGCCCCGGCGCGCCTGATGCGCGAGCATGCCGCTGCCGCCGTGCTGTCGGGCGCGCCGCGCAAGCCACTTTCACTGCTGCAGCGCCTGCTGTCCGGGCCGCTGCGCAGCGTGGTGGCGAAGAAGGCCATGGCCGGCGTGGCCAAGCGCGCCAGTCGCCGGCACTACCCGGCGCCGTACGCCATCATCGACATGTGGCGCGATTTCGGCGGCAATGCGCTGGCCGTGCCGGAGGGGCATGCTTCATCGATGGGCGCGCTGGTCGCCCATCCGACCACCGCCAACCTGCAGCGCGTGTACCACCTGCGCGAGCGCTTGCGCGGCTTCGGCAAGCCGGAAGGCGTCGAACTGCCGGTGGTCCGGCACGTGCATGTGGTGGGTGCCGGCGTCATGGGTGGCGACATCGCGGCCTGGTGCGCACTGCGCGGTTTCCGCGTGACGCTGCAGGACAGCAGTGCCGAGCGCATCGCCCCGGCGCTGCAGCGCGCCGCGAAGGCCTGGGGCCGCAAGTTCCGGCGCGACCGGCGCGGCCTGCGCGCCGCGCTAGACCGGCTGGTGCCGGACGTGACCGGCGACGGCGTAGCGGGGGCTGACGTCATCATTGAAGCGATCTACGAAAACCTCGAGGCGAAGCAGGCGCTGTTCCGTGACATCGAACGGCGCGCGAAGCCCGACGCGCTGATCGCCACCAACACGTCCAGCCTGCGCGTCGAAGACATCGCCGCCGGCCTGCGCACGCCATCCCGCCTGGTCGGCATCCATTTCTTCAATCCGGTGGCGCAGATGCCGTTGGTCGAAGTGGTGAGCGGCGCTGCCAGCGATCCGCTGGCCGTGCAACGCGCCGCAGCCTTCGTCGGCGCGCTCGACAAGCTTCCGCTGCCGGTGGCCAGTCACCCCGGTTTCCTCGTCAATGCGGTGCTCGGCCCCTACATGCTGGAAGCGATGAAGTGCGTCGACGAGGGCATCGCACCCGAGGTGGTGGACCGCGCGGCACTGGATTTCGGCATGGCCATGGGGCCGGTCGAACTGATCGATACCGTCGGGCTCGACATCGCCCTGGCCGCGGGGGCGCGGTTGACCGGCGTCGCGCAGGCGCCGGCCTGCCTGCAGCGGCATGTCGATGCCGGGCGGCTCGGGCGCAAGACCGGCAGCGGGTTTTACGAATGGACCGACGGCAAGCCACAGCGCGGTGAGGTATCGTCCGTGCCCGACGGCCTGACCGAAAGGTTGCTGGCACCGCTGGTCGCCGTCACGCGCCGCTGCGTCGAACAGCAGGTGGTCGCCGATGCCGATCTGGCCGATGCCGGCCTGATCTTCGGCGCCGGCTTCGCGCCCTGGACCGGCGGCCCGCTGCATCACGAACGCCTGAAACCTCACTGACCCCTTTTCGAGCATCGAACCATGAATGATTCCGTACAGACCCTGCCCGACGACCAACCGGCGCTGCGCCTGCTGCCGATGCCGCGTGACCTCAATGCCGCGGGCGACATATTCGGCGGCTGGGTCATGTCGCAGGTGGATGTGGCCGGTTCGATCGCGGCGATGCGCCGCACCCGCTCGCGTGTGGTGACGGTGGCGGTCAATTCCTTCGTGTTCCTGCAGCCGATCACCACCCAGTACCTCGTGTCTTTCTATGCGTCGGTGGCGCGGGTCGGCAACACTTCGATCACCGTCGATGTGACGGTCTATGCGGAAACGGGTTACGAAAACATACAGATAAAGAAGGTGGCGGAGGCGACGTTGACCTATGTTGCAGTGGGCGAAGAAGGGCAGAAGCTGAATATTCCGAAAGATTGACCGTTACAGCGCTGTACGGTCACTCCAGCCCCACTTCAGCGGTGAAGCGGGGCTGGGCAACGCATAACCAGGCGAGGAGCTGAAATGTCATCACACAACAAATTTGCAGGTTCCGATCTGCCGTTTGCACGTCTGGCCGTGCTGATCGGACTGACGGTGTCCGGTCAGGCCATGGCGGCCGGCTTTGCGGTACAGAACCAGAACGGGGCCGGTACGGCTACCGCATTTGCCGGTGCCGCCGCTGTCGCGGACGACGCCAGCACGATCTACTTCAACCCGGCAGGCATGACCTATCTGCCGATGGGGCACAGCATTTCGGTCGCTGGCACCCTGCTGCACCGGTCGCTGAAGTTCGACGACCGTGGTTCGAATGCGCTGGGCCCGTTCCCGCTTGGCGATGATGGCGGCGAGGGCGGTGGCCTGTCGCTGATACCGGCCGGCTACTACAGCTACGCGATCAACGACCGTTTCCGCATCGGTGTCGGCGTGTCCGCCACCTTCGGCAACAAGACCGACTACAGCACCACTTTTCTCGGTCGCTTCCAGGGCAATTATGTCGATCTGAAGGCGCTGAACATCAATCCGTCGGTCGCGTGGCGCGTCAATGACCAGTTGTCGATCGGCGCCGGCATCAGTTTCGTCAAGCTCGAAGGCGATATCCAGCAGCAGCTCCCGGTAGGCGGCTTCCCGAATGCGCGCAACCGGCTCGAAGCCGACGACACGGCGATGGGATTCAATGTCGGCCTGATGTATCAGGTGACGCCGGCGATGCGCGTCGGCCTGTCCTACCGCTCGAAGATCGACTTCCGGCTCAAAGGCGAAGCAAGCGCGACCGAAGCCGGACTGGCGACCGGCGTGACCCCGGCGTTCGCGAGAATCGAACTGCCCGATACCTTTTCGGTGGCGGTGCATCACCAGATCACCGACCGCTGGGAAGCCATGGGCGACTACACCTGGACTGGCTGGTCGTCCTTCAAGTCGCTCGACGTGCGCAATGACACGACCGGTGCGCGCCTGACCAATCCGGAATATGACTTCCGCGACAGCTGGCGCATCGGCTACGGCGCGGCCTACAAATACACCGAAGCGCTGAAGCTGCGCTTCGGCGTTGCGTTCGACAAGTCGCCGGTGCATGACGAAACGACACGCACGCTGACGCTGCCCGACAGCGACCGCTACTGGGTGGCGATCGGTGCGCGTTATGCGCTGACGCCGAAATCGACGATCGATGTCGGCTACGCGCACATTTTCTTCGACCGCGAAGGCATCGACCGGCGCACCATCGTCGGCACCACGCCGACCGGCCAGATCATCCGCGGCAAGTTCGACGCCAGCGCCGACCTGCTGTCGGTGCAGTACAACCAGACCTTCTGATGCCTCACCGGCCGGCGTCCGCAAGGCGCTGGCCGATGCGCCGCTTCTGTTTTTACGGTGACCCGGCTGCACTCGGCGGTCGGAATTCCGCTTCCGGGAGACCGCCATGTCCCGTCCCATCCCCCTTCAGTTCCGAATCCGTCGTGTGGCTGTGCTCGGTGCCGGCGTCATGGGTGCGCAGATCGCTGCGCACTGCGCCAACGCCAATGTGTCGGTCGTGTTGTTCGATCTTGCCGCGAAGGAGGGCGACCCGGACGGCATCGTCAAGCGTGCACTCGACGGCCTGAAGAAGCTCGAACCGGCGCCGCTGGCGACTGCCGACCGGCTGGCGCTGATCGAGGTCGGGAACTACGACCGCGACCTCGCGCGGCTGGGCGAGTGCGATCTCGTGATCGAAGCCATCGCCGAACGCATGGACTGGAAGCACGGTCTTTACGAGAAGGTCGCGCCGCACCTGCGCGCCGACGCCATCTTCGCCAGCAACACCTCCGGCCTGTCGATCAACGCACTGGCCGACGGCTGCCCGGACAGCCTGCGCAGCCGCTTCTGCGGTGTGCATTTCTTCAACCCGCCGCGCTACATGTCGCTGGTCGAGCTGATTCCGTCGCGCTCGACCGACGCGGCGCTGCTCGATGCGCTGGAAACCTTCCTGACGACGACGCTGGGCAAGAACGTGGTGCGCGCGCTCGACACGCCGAACTTCGTCGCCAACCGGGTCGGCGTGTTTTCGATGCTGGCGGCGATGCACCACACCGAGCGCCTCGGTCTGGGCTTCGACGAGGTCGATGCGCTGACCGGCCCGGCGATCGGCCGGCCGAAGTCGGCCACCTACCGCACCGCCGACGTGGTCGGGCTGGACACCTTGCTGCACGTCGTGAAAACCATGACCGACAACCTGCCGGCCGACCCTTGGCATCGCTACTACACCGCGCCGGCCTGGCTCGCCGCGCTGGTCGGCCAGGGCGCGCTGGGCCAGAAGACGAAGCTTGGCGTGTATCGCAAGGACGGCCGGCAGATCAAGGTGCTGGATCTGGCGACGCAGGACTACCGCGATTCGGCCGGCGCCATCGCAGACGAAGTGCAGGCCATCCTCGCCGAGCGCGACCCGCAGATGAAACTGGCAGCGCTGCGCGCGTCGGCGCATCCGCAGGCGCAGTTCCTGTGGTCCGTCTTTCGCGACGTATTCCATTACGTGGCCGTGCATCTTGCAGACATCGCACACACCGCGCGCGACGTCGATTTCGCCATGCGCTGGGGCTTCGGCTGGCAGACCGGGCCGTTCGAAACCTGGCAGGCCGCCGGCTGGCAGCAGGTTGCCGGCTGGCTGCGCGACGACATCGCCGCCGGCCGCACGATGAGCGACGCACCGCTGCCGGCCTGGGTATTCGAACGGCACAGTGCGCACGAAGCCGGTGCATCGTGGTCGGCGTCGGCCGCCATGGTGCAGCCGCGTGCATCGCTGCCAGCCCATGCACGCCAGCTGTTTCCCGAACTCGTGCTCGGCGAAACCCGGCGTGCCACGCACACGATCTGGGAAGGCGACGAGGTCCGGCTATGGACGCTGGACGACGCCGACGGCGAACGCGCACCGGTGCTGTCGTTCAGGAGCCGTATGTCGGCCATCGGCCCGAAGGTGCTCGAAGGCGTGCGCGAAGCCATCGCCCGCGCCGAGCGCGACTTCGATGCACTGGTCATCTGGCAGCCGCAGGGGCCGTTTTCGGTCGGCGCCAACCTGAAGCAGATCCGACCGGTGCTCGAAGCGGGTGACTTCAAGGCGCTGGATGGCGTCATCAACGACTTCCAGCAGGCGTCGCAGGCGATCAAGCACGCCCGGATTCCGGTCATCACCGCAGTGCAGAACATGGCGCTGGGCGGCGGCTGCGAATTCGTCATGCACTCGCCGCGCGCCGTGGTGGCGCTGGAAAGCTATATCGGCCTGGTCGAAGCGGGCGTCGGCCTGATTCCGGCCGGCGGCGGCTGCAAGGAATTTGCACTGCGCGCCTCACGGGCGGCCGAAGCATCGGCGACCAAGGACCCGATGAATTTCCTGCAGTCGGTGTTCCAGACCATCGCCATGGCGAATGTGTCGAAAAGCGCGCGCCACGCGCAGGAACTCGGTCTGCTGAAACCGGACGACGTGGTCGTGATGCATGCCGGCGAATTGCTGCATGTGGCGCGACGCAACGCGATCGCCATGGCCGACAGCGCCTGGCGGCCGGCGCTGCAGGCGTCGAACATCATGGTGGCCGGACGCAGCGGCATCGCCACGCTTGAAATGATGCTGGTGAACATGCGCGAGGGCGGCCTGATTTCAGCGCACGACTATCGCGTGGCGCGCGCGGCGGCTGTGGCGCTGTGCGGCGGCGAGATCGAAACCGGCTCGCGGGTGAGCGAGCAGTGGTTGCTCGAAGTCGAGCGCGCGGAGTTCGTCGCGCTGCTGCGAACGCCCGAAACGCAGGCGCGCATCGCGCACATGATGGACACCGGCAAGCCCTTGCGGAACTGAGGAGACAGTCATGACACGACAGATCCAGGATGCCTACATCGTCGCCGCAAAACGCACGGCCGTGGCGCGCAAGAACGGTGCCTTCCGCCATGTGCGGCCGGACGACATGCTGGCGCACGTGCTGCGCGGCACGGTCGCCGCCGTGCCGGCTTTCGACCTGAACGAGATCGGCGATGTGGTCGTCGGCTGCGCGATGCCGGAAGGCGAACAAGGCATGAATGTGGCGCGCATCGGCGTGCTGCTGGCCGGCTTTCCGGTGTCGGTGCCGGGCATCACGGTGAACCGCTTCTGCGCCAGCGGACTCAACGCCGTGGCCGATGCGGCGATGAAAATCATGACCGGCCAGTGCGACATCGCCATCGGCGCCGGTACCGAATCGATGACCGTCATGCCGACCATGATGGGCAACAAGGTGAGCGTGAATCCGCGCGCCTTCGAATCTGATGAACACGTCGCCATCGCCTATGGCATGGGTCTGACCGCGGAGAAGGTGGTGCAGCGATACGGGGTGTCGCGCGAGGATCAGGACGCCTTCGCGCTGGCGTCGCACCACAAGGCGCTGGCCGCGATCGCCGCCGGCCGCTTCCGCGACGAGGTGCTGCCCTACACGGTGCGCAGCCATCTGCCCGATCTGGCGAGCAATACGGTACGCATGACCGAGCGCGTTTTCGACACCGACGAAGGCCCGCGCGCCGATTCGAGCGCGCAAGCGCTGGCGAAGCTGCGTCCGGCCTTTTCGGCGCGCGGCTCCGTCACCGCCGGCAACAGTTCGCAGATGTCGGATGGCGCAGCCGCCGTGCTGCTGATGTCGGAAGCCGCGATGAAGCGCATCGGCGCCGTGCCGATTGCCCGCTTTCGTGGTTTTTCGATCGCTGGCGTGCCGCCGGAAATCATGGGCATCGGACCGGTCGAGGCTATTCCGAAGGCGCTGAAACTGGCCGGTCTGGCGCAGGACGACATCGACTGGATCGAGCTCAACGAAGCCTTCGCCGCGCAGGCGCTGGCGGTGATACGCACGCTGGGGCTGGACCCGGCGAAGGTGAATCCGCTCGGCGGCGCGATCGCGCTCGGTCACCCGCTGGGTGCCACCGGCGCCATCAGAACTGCCACCGTCATCGCTGCGATGCAGCGCAACGAGGCGCGCATCGGCTTGGTGACGATGTGCATCGGCACCGGCATGGGCGCCGCAGGGATATTCGAGAAGGTGTGAGCGCGTGTCAGCGCCGACGGTCGGAACCGGCGATATGCCGGTCCCGGATCAGCCTTACTTGATGGCGGAAAGACGCTTTTCGAGTTGCGCCACCGGCACGTAGCCCGGAATGCGCTCGCCCGTGCTCAGGAATATGGTCGGCGTACCGCGCACCCGGTACTTTTCGCCCAGCGCCGCTGCCTTCTGGAAGCCGGCCATGTCGCACGACGCGGCGGCAGACGCCGGCGCGACATTGCCAGTCATCCAGTCATTCCAGGCCTTCAGCCGGTCGGGCGAGCACCAGATTGCTTCCGACTTCTTCACCGAATCGGGGCCCAGCACCGGTGTCAGGAAGGTGTAGACGGTCACGTTGTCCATCGTCAGCAGTTCCTTCGCCAGCTTCTTGCAGTAACCGCAATTCGGATCTTCGAAGGTCGCGAACACCCGCTTGCCGGTTCCGCGCACCTGCTTGATCGCGAGCTCAAGCGGCAATTCGGCGAAGTTGATGCCTGACAGCTGATTCACCCGCTGCTGCGTGATGTTCTGGCGCGACTTCGCATCGAGGATTTCGCCCAGGATGAGGTAATTCGCCTTCTCGTCGGTGTACAGGATTTCTCCGCCAATGCGGACTTCATACAGGCCGAGGTAGGGCGTCTTGGTGACGCCCTCGACCTTGGAGCCGTTGCCGATGGCGGTTTCGACGGCGGTCTTGATCGAATCTTCAACCGGACCCGCGAAGGCAACCGATGCGGCGGCGAGCGCGCACAGCAGTGCGGCGGTGTGCTTGATGGACATTGAAACTCCTGTTGGGGCGCTGTGTTGGCGGCCCCGATGGGCCGGATTTCTTTCGTGCGATCGTTCGTGCAATATTTCGTGCGCCAATTAACCGAGCGCGTAGCGTACCAGCGCATTGCGTAAGACAGGCATGCCCTGTGTCAGGTTCAGCCCGGTATTCCTGAGCCAGGCCAGCGCCGGCCAGGTTGGGCGGAACAGCTCGTGCAGCGCGTGCGTCGTGAGCTGCAGTGCCTGCACCTCTTCGGCACGCTTGCGCTCGTAGCGACGCAGCACGCGCAGGTCACCCAGCACGCTGCGATCCGTGTCGGCCAGCACACCGGCCAGCACGCGCACGTCGGCAAAACCCAGATTCACGCCATGGCCCGACAGCGGATGGATGGCATGCGCCGCATCGCCGACCAGCGCCACGCCCGGTGCGATCACCTTCGGTACCTGCATCAGCCGCAGCGGGAAACCGGCTGCCGGCGTCACCAGTTCGAGTGCGCCGAGCACGTGATCGCCCGCTGCGGCAACCTCGATCGCCAGTGTAGCCGCGTCATGTTGCAGCAGTTCGCGACCCCTGGCTTCCGGCGCCGACCACACCATGGACATGTGCTGATCGGGCAGCGGCAGGAAAGCCAGCACGCCATCCGGCCGGAACCATTGCCAGGCGCACCCCAGATGCGGCTTTTCGCAGCGGAAGTTCGCGATCACGCCCAGTTCGTTGTAATCGGTGAAGCGCGCGTCCAGCCCGACCTGCGTGCGCACCCATGAATTGACCCCGTCGGCGCCGACCACCAGCGCGGCGTCAAGCGTGCGACCATCTTCCAGCGTCAGCCGCGACCGGCCGCGCTCATGCGCCAGCTTCGCCGGCCGCGCCGGGCACAGCAATGTGGCATTGGCCTGCCGCTTCACGCCCTCCCACAGCTCGCGCGCGATCAGGCTCGATTCGGCAATCCAGGCCAGCTCACCCACGCCGACGTCGAACGCCGAAAAGTCGAGACGCGCGCCGCGATCGCCGAACACCTCGATGCGGGCAAGCGGCTGCATCCGCGCATGATCGAGGTGCGCCCAGGCGCCAACCGATTCGAGAAAGGCCGCGCTCGACGGACTGACCGCATACACCCGCGCATCCCAGCTGCCGACCGGCCACTCCGGCATCCGTCCCTCTACCAGCGCCACCGACAACTGCGCCCGGCGCAGCGCCGCACACAGCGCCAGCCCGGGCAAGCCGGCGCCAACGATGACCACGTCGAACTGAAGATCCTGCTGCATCGCAAAAGTGACCGCATGGATAAAAGACCCGTGATTGTCCGGCCGGGTCGCCATTCTTGACAAGACCCGGTCCCTCCACGACAATCCACGGCCTTTCAAAGGGTGATGTAGCTCAGCTGGTTAGAGCGACGGATTCATAATCCGTAGGTCGAGGGTTCAAGTCCCCCCATCACCACCAGCATTCAAGCGGCTCCCAGCGATGGGGGCCGTTTTCGTTCCCGGGCGCTTCGTTCCGGACTGACTTCAGCGCCCCTTCTGGTGACAAGACGCACACCCCTGAATTCACGGTCGCGCCGTCAGGTATAGCCAGATTTCGTTGCGCCGCATGAACCAGGGTGTGAACGGGGCGTTGTAGCGCGAGAACACCGGCTCACCGGTCCACGTCATGTCGGCGGCGCGCAGTGCCGACTGCAGCTTGCCCAGATGCTCGTCGTAGTTGGACGCGGACCAGAAGCCCGAATAGCGGATCACGGCCACCTGGAAGGCCGGCATGTCGCGCAGCTGAACGCGCGCATCGAGGGGCTCCGGCGCATTGGCCGTCGTCACGCCTTCGGGCAGCACGAACTGCACGAGGAAACCGCCGGGCGACGCGGTCTGGGTGACCGGCGCCGTCATCGGCATCTTCACCGGCGCCGCGGCCTGCGTGACCGGGGCGGTCATCGCAAACTTCTTCTCGCCGCGGTTCTTGCCGAATATGTATCCCGACAAGATCGGAAACGCCTGGCTCCCGGCCTCATCGGCGGGGCCGGGCACGACGACCTCGGCCACCGTGTAGGCCTTGTATTGCCGCACCTCGAACTCGGCCAGTGTGCGGACCACCTGATATTCCGGTTCTTCCGTGGCGTGCAGGGGCATGGAAAGGCCAATCAGCATGAGTGTCGAGACCAGCAGCTTGCCCCACGCGGGCACGAGCCGGGTTGGCACGAAGGGGGAAACAGGATGCATCGGTACGGGCCTCATCATGATCACGACACTGAGGCCGATTTGCTGCACCGGGAGTTCAACAACCCGGCATCAAACAGAAGCTTTCATTTTCTTGGCGCCACCTCCGAAAGTGTTCCGACGCATTCGATGACGGGGTGCTTCGCATCGGCGAGCCGCATGCCCTGAGGCGGGTTCAGCTGACAAGCATTGCCCGGTGCGAGCGATGGTGGCGAGACCCCGCACGGCAGGCGCACCGCGGTCCCCCACCCGTGTCCGCTTCGCCTTGGGTGTCGAACAATTTGACAGTACTTGTCACCGTGGTCGTTCAACCCGTTGTTCGAACAGACCTTGGCCTGATGGCTCGAATCTTGCGTGCCCCACGCACGTTCGCCGGTGCGCGACGGCGCGTGGCAAGGCCCGGCGCCGCCTCAAATCGCCGTGACCGTCCGCTGCAGTCGTGACATCGCAGAATTCAACCCCTACCTAAGCCAATAATGAAAACAAAGAGAGTGCGCTCCACGTTGGCGCTGGCCAGCGCCCTGCTGAGTTTCAGCGGAGCATCCGGTGCGATCGATATTTCGGTCAATTTCGAAGCTGTCACGGTGGTTCCCTACACCGTCAATTACGGCCGGGAGTTGATGTCCATCCAGCTTACGGAAGACACGAGTTTCGGCCGCTTCTTGAAGTCGACTGTCATGATAGACGGCGTTTTCCGGAAGACCGGCGGCAATATTGCCGCCCCCGAACCGACCGTCAACTACGTGCACAACCTTTACCTGCACATGAAGGTGTCGCCCGACTACGGTGGCGTCTACGGCGAGCCGCAGGTGTTTTCCGCCGGTAACCTGATCGCCGAGCAGCAAGGCGACGGCACTGTCAGGTACTACGATGGGCGCCCCTCGCAGCCTTACCGGATCTATCTCGGCTCCGTCGCGAAGATACCGGGGGAAATCGTGGTGACCGAGGCACCGCAGGCCCGCATCGATACCGTGACCGTCGCCGACCCGTTGGCGATCCGCGGTGACGTCGAAGGAGCCGTGGTCCTGCGCACGAACTACAGCGTCGTGTACGCCGTCGATACCTTCTTCGACACATCCCTCGGCTGGCTCCAGAACGTATCGGACACCACTGCCTTGAACGCCGCGAGAACCCTTCGCGAATACGTCGAGGGCAACTCCCTGCACGTCGCACCGAGTGAAAACAAGCTGTACATCAACGTAAGGGGGCCTCGGACTCCCGACAACATCCGGAACGACGGCACCTTCACGGGTTTCACGGTGCATACCGCATCGCCGGGCGTCCTGGCCTACAACGTCACGCTGCCGGACGCCGCCACCATCGACGTTCCGATCGCCTTCATCAAGAACAATATGGAAGCCACGCTGGATGTCGCGTTCGAAGGTGAATCGCTGATGACCTTCCATGGCCGCGATTACCTTACCGACGAGATCCAGATGCTCAGCATCGGCATCGCCGGCCTCGAAGGCAGGCAGGGTCTGCTGACCTTCACGGTCAATACCGACGGCCCGGAAAGCGCGGAAATCTTCGTGGCCGACAATCTCAGCCTGCGGGGTTTCCAGGTCACCGCGCTGGCGGCGCCCGTGCCGGAACCCGGCTCGTGGGCGTTGATGACGGGCGGGTTGGCGCTGGTCGGTGTCATGGCGCGTCGCCGGTTTACGCAGCCGCGACGCAGCCCCGTGTCAGCACAAGGTACCGCCTGAAATCACCTTGAACGTACGCAGAGCCCAACTCCTACCAAAGCAAATGATGAATACAAAAAGAGTGCGTTCCACGTTGGCGCTGGCAAGCGCCCTGCTGACAGTCAGCGGTGCATCCGGTGCAGTCGATATTTCGGTCAATCACACGGTCACCACGACGGTTCCCTACACATTCGATTCCGGCAAGGCGTTGCTGTCCATACATCTGCAGCCGGACACCAATTTCGGACGAGTCCTGTCCTCGACCGTTACGATGGACGGCGCGTTCCTGAAGGCCCCCGGCGACATCGTTGCCCCCTTGCTGGATGTGAATTATCGCCACGAGCTGATCATCGGGATGAATGTCTCGCCCGGTTATGGCAGCCAGACATTTTCGGCGGGCAGCCTGTTTTCCGAGCAGATGACCCACGGCGTGTACAACATCGCGGTCAAGGGATCCGAACCCTACGTGATACACGTTGACCCCGATTCATCGAGGTACAACACCATTGTGGTGTCAGAGGCGCCGCAGGCGCGCATCGACGACTACATCGTCGCCAATCCGCTGGCGATCAAGGGTGACGCCAGAGGTGTTGTCATGCTGAGGGCGAACTACAGCGTTGCCTACCGGACCGACACCTTCTTCGACACGGCCCTCGGCTGGCTGCAGAATGTGTCGGAATTCAATGCGCAAGACTACGTGGTCAAGATGCTTCGCGAGTACGTTCAGGAAAAGTCCGAACATGCGGAGCGCAGTACGAACAGCCTGTACATCAGACCACCCCGTAACGGCGGCCCCGGTATCCGCGGCGATGCCACCTTCACCGGCTTCAAAGTGCACACCGCATCGCCGGGCATTCTGGCCTACGACGTCACGCTGCCAGACACCGCGTTCATCGACGTTCCGATCGCCTTCATCAAGAACAATATGGAAGCCACGCTGGATGTCGCGTTCGAAGGTGAATCGCTGATGACCTTCCATGGCAGCGATTACCTGACCGACGAGATCCAGATGCTCAACATCGACATCAGCGGCTTCGAAGGCAGGCAGGGTCTGCTGACGTTCACGATCAACACCGACGGTCCGGAAAGCGCGGAAATCTTCGTGGCCGACAATCTCAGCCTGCGGGGTTTCCAGGTCACCGCGCTGGCGGCGCCCGTGCCGGAACCCGGCAGCTACGCGTTGATGCTCGCCGGCCTTGCGGTGCTGGGTGTGAGTGCGCGTCACCGCAGGCACCTCGACGGCTGAGTTTCGGATCGGGCGCACACGACGGGGGCTGCGGCCCCCGTTTCGTTTTCGGCGCCGGGCTACCACGCCCACTTTCAATGATGCACTTGCTGTCATGCGTCTGCCGGGGACGACGAACACGGCGGATCGGGTCGGCGCGATCCGGCTGGCCGGGTGTGCGCGGCGCGCGCGTCCCGAAGCACTGCGCCGCACGCAAGCCAGCCGATGGTTCGCCGGAACGAGGGCCAGGCTCCCGGTGTAGCGCACGCACCCGGGGGCACAAGTCCCCTGTGTGGCCTGGGTGCGTTACCGCACGGACGGTGGACGACAGCTTGCGCAGCATCGCGTCATGTTCCGCGTCAGCCCCCAGCACTTCCCTCCGACCCACCGGTAAGGCCTCGTTCATGACTGCGTACCAGGGCATCAGGATCTTCAGCCATGTCGTACTCGGCCTCATGGCGACAGGCATCGCCTATGCCGCCTGGATCGCCGTCACCTACTGGACCGGCATCAGTGTCTGACACTGCAGCCAACCCATGAACAAACGACAGGCACGACTTTTCGCAATCGGTTCAACGGTGATCGCGACCCTGGCGTTCCTGGGGCTGACCATTGATAGTCACAGGCAATTCCCGAAGCTGACGAACGCACAGAACATCACGCCGGCCGTCACGCATGGCAAGGATGTGTGGCACAAGTACAACTGCATCAACTGCCATACCCTGTTCGGCGAGGGCGCCTACTACGCGCCTGATCTGACGAAGATTGCGCAGCACCGCGGTGCCGAGTACCTGAAGGCCTACATGAAAGACCCGTCGAAGTTCTACGACGAGCAGCGCCACCGGCGGCTCATGCCCAAGCAGGACCTGACCGACGTCGAGATTGCCGATCTGGTGTCCTTCCTCGACTGGGTGAGCAAGGTGGATAACCAGGGCTGGCCGCCGCGGCCGATCCTGGTAACCGGCGCGGGCGTCGGCCCCATGGGTGTCCTGCAAGCGGCGGCCGGGTCTGCACCGCCACCTGGCGCGCCGCCCGCCGGCGCGGACAAAAGTCCGATTGCGCTGGGCGAGGTCGTGTTCCGTGAAGCGATGCCCGCCTGCGCCGCCTGTCACTCGCTGCTGCCCGGCGCGCAGATGGCCGGGCCCTCACTGGCGGGCGTGGCCACCCGCGCACAGGAGACTGTCGGCTCGGCCGACTACACGGGCGACGCGAAAGACGCAGCCGCTTACCTTCGCGAATCGATCGTGCAGCCCAGTGCACACATGATCACGGGCGCCATGTATTCGGCGAGCGGGGTGTCGTTCATGCCGGCCACCTACGGCAAGGACCTGACGCCCGACAAGATCGACCACCTGGTGGCTTACCTGATGACTTTCAAATAGTTCGCACCTGTCTCGAGGAACCCTCATGCGCTACAGGTCTCAATCGGTTGCCTACTGGTACTTCGCGGTCGCGATGGTGCTGTTCGGGCTGCAGCTGGTGTTCGGTCTGTTGTCGGCCGCCAAGTACCTTGGGCCCGACCCGCTGCTCTACATCCTGCCCTTCGATGTCACGAAGGTCATCCACACCAATCTGTTGATCGTGTGGGTGCTGACGGGCTTCATGGGCGCCACCTACTGGATGGTGCCCGACGAATCGCGTACCGAGCTGTACAGCGTCAAGCTCGCCTACCTGCAACTGGTGCTGTGGACGCTGATGGGCGTGACCGCGGTGGTGGGCTACCTGTTCCGCTACGGCACCGGCAACAAGCTGCTCGAACAGCCGTTGCCGCACAAGATCGTCATCGTCATCTGCATGTTGCTCTTCCTCTTCAACATCGGCATGACGATCTGGAAGTCGAAACGCTTTACCACCACGGAAGGCGTACTGGTGCTCGGCCTGGGCCTGGCGGCGGTGCTGTACCTGCCGGCACTGCTGGAATACGAGAACTACACGGTGGCCATCTTCTATCGCTGGTGGACCATCCACCTGTGGGTCGAGGGCGTATGGGAAATGATCCAGGGCGGCTTCCTGGCCTACTTGCTGATCCGCCTGTCGGGCGCCGACCGGGAGGTGATGGAAAAGTGGCTGTACGTCATCGTCGGCCTGGTCTTCATCGCCGGCATTCTGGGTACCGCGCACCACTACTACTGGGTGGGCGTGCCGGCTTACTGGCTGCCCATCGGTGGCATTTTCAGCGCACTGGAGCCTGTGGCGCTGGTGGGCATGGCGATTTACGCCTACTCAGCGATGCGCCGCTCGGGCATGTCGCATCCGAACACGCTGGCGCTGCACTGGACACTGGGCAGTGCCGTGTTCACGCTGTTCGGCGCCGGACTGCTGGGGCTGGCCCACACCTTCCCGGACGTCAACAAGTGGACCCACGGCACGCTGATCACCGCGATGCATGGCCACGCCGCCTTCTATGGTGCCTACGCGATGATCACGCTGGCGATGATCAGCTTTGCCATGCCATCGATGACGCCCGGGCGTTCGGAGCAGGGCAGCAGCATCGGTTACTGGTCCTTCTGGCTGCAGCTCGGCGGCATGTTCGGCATGACGCTTTCGTTCGCGACGGCCGGCATCGGGCAGGTCTATCTGGAGCGCATCCTCGGCATGGGTTACCTCGACGCGCAGTTGAAGATCCAGGTGCACTTCGTGATGCTGGTGGTCACCGGTTCGATCTTCGCCATCGGCGTGGGACTGTTCATCTACGATTTCTTCCGCTATGCGCCACGCTTCGAGGTAGACGATGGCCAGACTGCGGGGCCGCGCCCAGCAACAAAACCCGTCGTGACCGCGGCGCACGCGTGAGCGCCGGCACTCTGCCGGATCTGGAGCCCTATTACCTGCCGGCTGGAGACGAACTCGCGATTTTCGAGCAATGCCATCACCGCGGCCTCGCGGTGATGCTGAAGGGCCCCACCGGGTGCGGCAAGACACGCTTCGTCGAGCACATGGCCTGGCGGCTGCAACGTCCGCTGGTGACGATCTCGTGCCACGACGACCTGACGGCGAGTGACCTGATCGGCCGATTCCTGCTGCGCCATGACGGCACGGCCTGGCAGGACGGTCCGCTCACGCGCGCCGTGCGTGAGGGTGCCCTGTGCTATCTGGACGAGGTTGTCGAAGCACGTCAGGACACGATGGTCGTCTTGCACGCGCTCACCGACCACCGGCGTTTTCTGCCGATAGACAAGACTGGGGAAACGATCCAGGCCGCACCGGGCTTCCAGCTTGTCGTGTCCTACAACCCGGGCTACCAGCGCATGCTGAAGGACCTGAAGCCCAGCACGCGCCAGCGCTTCGTGGCGCTGGATTTCGACTTTCCACCGGCGCCGCAGGAAGCGGCGATCATCGAACGCGAGGCTGCCGCCGACCATGCAACCGCGGTGGCGCTGGTGTCGCTGGGGCGCCGCCTGCGCGGCCTGCGCGACCGGGGTCTGGCGGAAGTGCCGAGCACGCGTCTGCTGATCGCCGCGGCCGGCCTGGTGGTCAGTGGCATCGGCGTGCGCCAGGCCTGCTACAGCGCCATCGTTTCGCCCTTGTCCGACGATGAATCGCTGGTCGGTGCGATGCGCGACCTGGTCGACGCCACCTTCGTCTGAAGGCGGGCAGGCGCAGAGAGCAGGGACATGGCCGAAGCCGAAGACGTCATCACCGATGCGGCGCTTCATGCAACACGATTCGTGCAGGGCCTGTGGCGTCGGCACCGCGCGAACACTGCAGCAGCGCCGGTATCGCCCATCCTGGCGCTGACCGACGTCGCGCCGCGTCTGGACCTGTTGATCGTGGCCGTATTCGGCCGCGCCTGTCCGCTGCGCACAGCCCAGGCGCCAGCTCGTACCACCCTCCTCGCGCGAATCTTTCAGCGACAGGACCGCCCCCGCTCGCACTCTGCAATTCCGGCAACGGACGGCCAGTGCATCTGGCTACCGGCCGTGAGCGGACTGACCGATGCGTCGCTGGCACTGGAACGGTTCCGCACCGTGGCGCTGCAGCAGGCGATGCGTGTGGCCCGGGGCAGCGCGGCCGGCGCGGGCGAGGACGCCACGGCGCTGGTGCGTGATCTCTACTTGCTGATCGAAGCGCATGCCGCCGACGCGGCACTGGCCCACCTGCTGCCGGGCATGCGCGCGCCCCTGATCGACTTGCGCACCGCTGCGCTGGGCGCGCGGCCCGCGATATCGAGTTTCCCGGCAGCGCGCCAGCCGCTCGAAGCCTGGGCACGTCGGCTGATGGCCATATCGAGTCTTGCGTGGCGCAATGACGCCCTGTACAGCCCGTCGCCCGAGCACTCGAGGCAGCTGGCGCGCGATGTGGCGAACGAACTTCTGCCTGATGCATCGATGGCGGGTCGGCTCGGGGCCCAGCCCTTGTTCAGGGACTGGTGGACCGGCGAACTCCTCGCGCCGGGCAACCCGTCGGCGCTGGCGGTCGACAGTGAAAAGGACAGCGCCGCTGATGGCGAACCTGCGAGCCCGCCGCGCAGCGCGCGTCTGGCGCGCCAGCCCGAAGTGCGCGCAGCCGTGGCCGAAGAGGACGATGCGAAGCAGGGTGCCTGGATGATCCAGGCGTCGGCGCCGCATGAAGTTGCCGAGGATCCGTTCGGGCTTCAGCGGCCCACGGACCGCGACGACCAGACGGCAGCCGACGAGTTTGCCGAGTCACTCGCCGAACTCGAGCAGGCACGGCTGGTGTCGACGCCCGGTCGGCCGAAGGAAGTACTGCTGTCCGACGATACGCCCGACGCACGGACCCGATACGGTGGCGGCACAAGCGCCGACGGATCGCAAAGCATCCGATATCCGGAGTGGGATCACAGCGTCCAGGCCTACCGCGAACCCGGTGCCATCGTTCGTTTGCTGCCGGCTGCCGACGGCCCTCAGCAGTGGGTGGACAACACGCTGGCCGAGCACCGCTCGATGCTGGACGCGATCCGGCGCCGCTTCGAAATGCTGCGCGCGCAACGTACGCCACTACGCCGGCAACTCGACGGCGACGAACTCGATCTGGAGGCCTGCATCGATGCGCAGGCCGACCTGCACGCCGGACATCCGATGACGCAGGCGCTGTACCGCTCGCAAAAGCGCACGAGGCGCGACATGGCCATCCTGCTGCTCATCGATGTAAGCGGGTCGACCGACGGATGGGTGTCCAGCGGTCGTCGCGTCATCGATGTCGAACGCGAGGCGCTGCTCCTGGTGTGCATTGCCCTGGGCGCGCTGGGTGAGCCGTACGCTGTGCAGGCGTTTTCCGGTCACGGTCCGCAATCGGTTACCGTGCGCACCCTCAAGCGCTTCGACGAACCGTACGGCAACCCGGTCGCCACGCGCATCGCAGCGCTCGAGCCCGAACACTTCACCCGCGCGGGGGCTGCGATCCGCCATGCCAGCGCAACGCTGATGCGTGAGCCCGCGTCGCAACGGTTGCTGCTCCTGCTGTCCGACGGCAAGCCCAACGATGTCGATGTCTACCAGGGGCGATACGGCGTCGAAGACATGCGCCGTTCGATCGTCGAGGCGAAGCTGCAGGGCATCGCACCCTTCTGCCTGACCGTGGATCGACACGCCGCCGGTTACCTGCCCGGCGTCTTCGGCGCCCACCACTACGCCTTGCTGGCGAAGCCCTCGATGCTGCCGACCGTGTTGCTCGACTGGATGCATCGACTGGTCATGGCAGGCTAGGGTCTGTTCTCATTCGATGGCGGGAGCGGCGAATCGGCCACGACGGACGACCTGCGCAGTCAGGTGCTGACGACAGTCTTGCCCGAATGTCTGAGCCGCAGCGCGTTGCCGATCACCGACACCGAACTCAGGCTCATCGCCAATGCCGCGATCATCGGCGACAGCAGCCAGCCGGTGAGCGGGTACAGCACGCCGGCTGCCAGCGGAATGCCCAGCGCGTTGTAGACGAAGGCGAAGGCGAGGTTCTGCTTCATGTTCGCCACCGTTTCGTCCGAGATGATGCGGGCCTGTGCAATGCCGCGCAGATCGCCCTTGACCAGCGTCACCTGGGCGCTGTTCATGGCGACGTCGGTGCCCGTGCCCATCGCTACGCCGACGTCGGCCTTGGCCAGTGCGGGTGCATCGTTGATGCCGTCGCCGGCCATCGCGACGATGCGGCCCTCGCCTTGAAGTTTGCTTACCAGGGCCAGCTTGTCCGCGGGCTTGACCCCACCATGCACTTCGTCGATACCCAGCCGTGACGCGATGGCCTGCGCCGTGGTCAGGCCGTCGCCGGTGGCCATGATCACGCGCAGGCCAGCGTCCCTCAATGCCGCCAGGGCTTCTGCAGTGCTGGCCTTGACCGGGTCGGACACGGCCAGCAAACCGGCCAGCCGGCCCTCGACGGCCAGCCCCATCACGCTGGCACCTTCGGCGCGCAGCGCCTCGGCCCGGTCCTTCAGGTTGTCGACGGCCACGCCGATCTGTTCCATCAGCGCCGTGTTGCCCAGCGCCAGCGCCTTGCCGTCTACGGTACCGCGCACGCCGATGCCGGTGCCCGACTCGAAGTCTTCGGCTTTGTCGAGCGAGAGCTTGCGCTCCAGGGCTGCCGCCACGATGGCGTGCGCCAACGGGTGTTCGCTGGCCTGATCGAGGCTGGCCGCCAGCCGCAGCACCTCGTCCTCGGTGAATCCGGGGCTGGCAACCACGCGGTCGAAGCGCGGCCTGCCCTCGGTCAGCGTGCCGGTCTTGTCGACGATCAGAGTGTCCACCTTGCGGAAGTTCTCGATCGCCGCGGCGTCGCGGAACAGCACGCCCTGGGTGGCGGCCTTGCCGGTGGCGACCATGATCGACATCGGTGTGGCCAGCCCCAGGGCGCATGGGCAGGCCACGATGAGCACAGCGACCGCATTGATCAATCCATAGACCCAGCTCGATTCACCGGCCGACGAAGGACCGAGGAAGCCCCAGGCGAAGAAGGTCAGGAGTGCGATGGCGACGACACTGATAACGAAGTAGCCGGCCACCTGGTCGGCCATGCGCTGCATCGGCGCGCGCGAGCGCTGGGCTTGCGCGACCATCTGCACGATGCCTGCCAGAACGGTCTGCGCACCCACCTTGTCGGCGCGCATCACCAGTGCGCCGCTGGTGTTGAGCGTGGCGCCGATCACCTTGTCGCCGGGGGCCTTGGTGACCGGCATGGGTTCGCCGGTGAGCATCGACTCGTCGACCGCGCTGCCACCTTCGAGTACCTCACCGTCCACCGGCACCTTCTCACCCGGTCGCACACGCAACCGATCGCCGGCATGCACATCGGCCAGGGGCACGTCGTGCTCGGTGCCATCGTCGGCCAGACGACGCGCCGTCTTCGGCGCCAGCCCGAGCAGCGACTTGATGGCAGCCGAGGTTTGCGAGCGGGCCCTGCCTTCGAGCATTTGCCCGAGCAGCGTCAGCGAAATGATCACTGCTGCGGCCTCGAAGTACACGGCTACATGTCCCATCGAGACGAACGACGCCGGGAACACCTGTGGCGCAACGGTGGCGACCACGCTGTAGACGAAGGCCGAGCCCGTTCCCAGGCTGATCAGCGTCCACATGTTGGGGCTGCGGTGAGCGATGGACTGCACGCCGCGCACGAAAAAGGGCCAGCCGGCCCACAGCACCACGGGCGCGGTGCAGGCAAGCTCGATCCAGTTCTGCGTGCCCCGGTCGAACAGCGCCAGACGGTGCCCGAACATCGCCAGCACGAAGACGACCACGGTCAGCGGCAAGGTCCAGTAGAAGCGCCGCTGGAAGTCCTCGAACGTCTTGTTGTCGTCCTCGCCCACGGCGGGCAGCACGGGTTCCAGCGACATGCCGCACTTCGGGCAATCACCCGGCTGGTCCTGCCGGATCTCCGGATGCATGGGGCAGGTGTAGACCGCGCCGGGCGCTGCGGCGGCGGCGCTCGTTACGCCTTGCAGGGGCTGAGCCGCGGGGGTGTCATGCCCGTGCTGACCGTCAGGGCGCAGTGCCTCCGTGACCATGATCAGGCTTGCGCGCAGGCGGTATGTCGAACGGGCACCGGGGTCACTTCTGCTTTCGCATCACAATCCACACCAGCAGTCCGACGATGACGGCCAGCAGGACTGGAATCCACATTCCGCCATAACCGCCCATCCACCCGCCCATCCACCCACTTCCGTTCATCATGTGCCCGTCCTGCCCGAGCACCTGGCCGGTACCAGTGCAAGGGGGGCCGCCATTGCACGTTCGAGTCTGAATTTCATGAGGTTTTCTCCTTCGAAATAGGTCGTGTCGGGCACGACGCCAGGAGCGCAACGCTAGGCCGCGCGGCCGGGTCCATCTGTACGGAGGCGAACGCAAGCGATCGGCCACCCGCTGCCGGGCGCGTCAGCCGCCATCGCAGCAGCTTTTACCCTTCGCTGAACCCCAGCACGCTGCTGGCGCCACACGCACGCACCACGGGTCTACCGGAAGCGGCAAGGTGCCGAAGGCGATGTTGAGCAAGTGCAGGTGCACCACGGCCGCTTGCAGCGCGGCCGACAGCCAGCGGTAGGAGAACGCGGCGTGGAACGCCGATGCGGTGAGCGAACGCACGTCGAAGCAGTTGAACCGGTCATCGACACGTTGATCCGGCGCTGCCTGCGGACATGTGAGAGCAATGAGGTTCAGCGATGCCGGTTTCCGGTGCTGTCGGGACTGCATCGGGCGCCCGGGCATCGGCAAAAAGCAATTCCCTGATTTGTGCCCGTTCCGCAGCGGTGGGCCAAGCGGCGTTTTCAGGTGTGGTGGCGTGTTCTTGCGCTGCGACGGTTGCGTGCGCCGGATCGATGCGTCCTTGCGCGTCAAAACCTACCAGGCTGTACGTCTCGTTGACGACGATGTCCGGCGCATCGCCTTTCAGCTTCACGTACCAGATGGCCAGACGCAAGGTCTGTCCCGCCATGGCATCAAGCCTTGCCTCGCCGCGCGCCAGCGCGACATACAAGGCATGGGGGACCGCGTGGACACCACTGCTGTCGTCGAGCAGGAAAACATGGGAGGCATGCGCAGCGTCGTCGGCCCCGGCAGTACCGGTGCAGGCCTGTACCGACCGGCCTGAGGCATCGGCCGAGCTGTACACCGGCGCAAAGCCACCGCCCGGCGTGCGAAAGTTGGTGGTCTGCCCCTGATAGATCCGGGCCGCCACCCACTGTACTGCGCCGTTGTAGGCGTAGGCGCGAAGGTCGTACTTCATGGCCTTGGTGGCCCGCTCTGCCGCCGCCGCGCCCGGGTCGTCGATCATCCGTTCGCCCGGTGCAACGATGGTTTGGGCTACGTAATCACCCGCCAGGATGTCCTGCCAGACCCGCTTCGTCAGCTTGTCTCCCCGATAGGCCGCGCGGCTGCCGAAGCCGGCAACGGGTTTGAAGAACAGACTGCGGCGCGCGTCCCACAAGCGCTGCGCATCGCCGGCATCCACCACCTCGGTGTGCGGCACGTGCTCGAGCAGTATTTGCTGCGTGGCATGCGGTACGCCCAGGGCGTGCAGTCGCGCAGCGTCGCTGAACAGCGCGAGGAGCCGCTTGTCGGCGTACAGCGCATGGGCCTGCGGGTGCGGCGTCAGCACCACGGCACGCTGCAGGTACGCTTCACGCAGTGCAGCGCTGCCCGGCTGCTCCAGGTAGAAATCGGTCAAGCGGTTATAGACCAGATCAATGACCAGGTCGCCGTGCCACAGCATGCCATCGCGCCATTCGAGCGCAGCCGGGTCGGCGATGACCGTTCGCAGGCCGTGGCGTTCGAACAATTGCTGGAACAACAGCAACTCGGGGTAGAGGTACTGATCCCGGGGTGCCACGTCGACGATGGCGATGCTGGCCAGTGGTTGCGTGCTTGCGGACGCGCGGGCCGTCTTTCGCGCCAACGCCCACTCGTGCCGGAACATGGCGACGATCTGCTGCTCGAAAGCCGTTACGCTGGCCAGTGTCGGCACCATTGAATCGACTGCCGCGCAGCAGGCATGCTGCGCTCGCGCCAGCACGGCGTTGAGCATGGCGCCGCCAGCGTTGGTGTTGATCTCGATCAGTCCGAGATGCCCTTCACTCAGATGGAAGTCATAGCCGAAGAAAACACCAAGCGGTCCGCACGTCCCGCGCCTTGCGATGTCTGGCGCGGCACCCAGCACCTGCTCCCTGTAGGCCGGAAGAGCCACCACCGATTCGACGGCCTCCATCACCTGTGCCATTCGATGCAGCTGCGGCGTCGCAACGAACACGGGCAGGGCTGCGAAGAGGAACGGGCAGCGCTGCCTGACCATCTCGGCAAGGCCGGGCTGTCCCAGTTCCAGATCGAGGGCATGCGCCAGCGCCCTCCGGTCGAGGCTCAAGCAGAAGCAAGCACTGTTGAGCATGTCGATGGCGCTGCGACGCGCCTTGCGAGGGGGCGGTTGCAGGACATCGTTTGCCGTTGAATCGGCGATCATGTCGTCGGGCGAAGTGTGTTCGGCGATGGGACATCGGTCGCGAGCGCGCCAGAGCACGACGCGCTCACGACTGCTTCATCGGCACGCCGAGGCCTAGCAGGCCATTGCGCGCGAAGCGACCGCCCAGCCCCTTGAAGCCGCCCTCGTTGGCGGCGCCCGTGACAATGCTCGCCACGCTGGCGATCACACCGGCCACACCTTCATCGATGAACCGGCGCAACTCGACACGGATCTCGCCGGAGCAACGCCGCGCCAGCGCCGCGCGGGTCATCAGCCAGGCGCCGGCCACCGTGGGGCAGGAGTGGCCGGCGAGCTTGACGGCATCGACATAACGGTACTCGATGAGCCCGCCATCGACTGCGCCGAGCGCCGGCACAGCGTCGAATAAGGCAGGGGTCTGCATGGCCGGTATTGTCATGCTGACGTCGGCACGCGCAGGTCCAGCCGCTGCCGCACCAACTGGCCGATCGGCACCGCCGGCGAATGCATCAACTCTTCTTCGGTGCGCGCGTGCTCGGCCAACGCTTCGGCGCAGGCAACGATGTCGCGATAACTCGGTCGCGTCGCGGCATGCTGCAACGCATTCAACGCGGCGACGTTGGCCTGATATTCGACATACATCTGCAGTGCCTCGTGTCCATATTGCAGCGGCGGCGGAATCGTGAAATTCATCCTGGGCTCCTCGGCGTTTCAGCGGACATTGCGGATCGGTTTGAAGTCGGGGTGGTCGAAATGGGTGCCGTACTGGTTGACGGCTTCGACTACCTTTTCGAGGCCGAGCGCCGGACGCGTCGTGGCGTTCTTGCCGGCCATGGTATCGGCGGCTGCGCTCAGGTCGGCGATCAACAGGTGCAGCATCGCGTCGGCCTTCGGTTCGAGCTTGCAGTTGGTTACGATGGCGCCGATCTCGCTTTCGACCTGCGCGGCAAGTTCGCGGTAGTGCGCTGGCGAAAGTTTGTCGGCGTGCGCGGCGCCGAGCTGTGGTTCGACGAGGCTGCGGATGCGACCCATGCTGGCCCGCAGCGGCTCGTCGGTGGCCCATTTTCGGCCGTGATCCAGAGTGAGTTTGTGCGGCATCGCGGCGCCGTGATCATGCGCTGTTGTCTGTGCCGCAGTCGTCGGCGTGCCAAGCGCTGCAGCCATTACGGCGGCGGCAATGGCGTTCGCCAAAAAGGTTCGTTTCGGGGTCTTCATATGCATCTCCTTCTGGTTTGTGGCTGGCGTCGCGCGCGGGCGGGTGACCGGCTGATCGAAGAACCGGAAACCGTGCCGCATTGCTGAATGCCCGGGGCGCGGCGAGTGCGGTCTCAACATCCGAATGACGAAACGATATGGCCAACCGGGGGATTCGCTTTGTGCCACGGGGCATCGTTCGCGCATCTCATGCGTACGCGCGACGTTGATCGTTCAGAATCGACGCGTCGCGTGGATTCCGGTCATCCTGTCGATCTTCATTCATGGTTCCTCTTTCCCTATCACCGGCTGCCATCGACGGCAGCAGGCCAGCAGGGTGCGGGGGCATGCACACATCAGGCTCGGTGCAGCAGCATCGTGATCAGCAGTGAAGCATCCTCCAGCGCCCTGACCGCATGCGGCTGTGCGTCGTCGAGGTATACGAGCGTTCCGGGACGCAGCGTTTGCGTGCGTCCATGCGCATCGAGTTCGACCACGCCTGCGAGACACTGGATCGTGATCGATCCGGCGGCGGCATGTTCCTGGAGGACTTTGCCGGCGGGCAGTATCAGTCGGAAGACCTCGATGTGATGGGCGCGTACCAGCGTCATCGAGTCGGTGGCCTTGCCGGATTCGGGCAATGCAGAAATGTCGATCAGATCGCCTGATGCGGCATGAGAAATCGACATGGGTGATCTCCTTCTAAGAAAGTGGCATCAGCGCTGCGCCCGTCAGCGAGCAGGGTCTCGTAAAGGAGAATGGGGAGTCGCGGCGGTCATGACGACGCGCGCACCAGCTCGAGCCGGATGCGTTCGATGGCATGTGAGGGGCTCAGGCCCTTCGGGCACACTTCCGTACAGTTCATGATGGTGCGGCAGCGGTACAGGCGGTACACGTCGTCAAGGAAGGCCAGCCGCTCAACGGTGCCCGTGTCGCGGCTGTCAGCGATGAAGCGGTAGGCTTGGAGCAAGCCCGCCGGACCGATGAATTTGTCCGGATTCCACCAGTACGACGGGCAGAACGCACTGCAGCAGGCGCAAAGAATGCATTCGTAGAGGCCATCGAGACGCTCGCGCTGCTCCGGCGTCTGCAGGTGCTCGCGTTCAGGTGGCGTGCCGTCATCGATCAGATAAGGCTTGATCGCGTGGTAATGCGCAAAGAACTGCGTCATGTCCACCACCAGATCACGGATTACCGGAAAGCCCGGCAGGGGGTGCAACACCACCGGTTCCTTGAGCGCCGACAAAGAGGTCATGCACGCCAGTCCGTTGCGGCCATTGATGTTCATCCCGTCCGAGCCGCACACGCCTTCGCGACATGAGCGGCGGAAGGACAAGCTGTCGTCGACGTCCTTGAGGCGCATCAGTACGTCGAGCAATTTCCTGTCGCCCGGTGCGAGCTCGATGGCGTAGTCCTGCATGCGCGGGTTTTCGCCGCTGTCGGGGTCGTAGCGATAGATGCTGATGTGCATGTCAGAGCCCTCGGCGCGGGTGGTCATGAGACAGGACTCAGGTGCGCCGCCATCGTCAGCGCGACACGAATCACGACCGCGAACAGAATCGCAGCGACGATCGAAAGCACCGACAGACGTGCGGCAGTTGACGGGACGTAGTCGAGCACGATGTCGCGTGCGCCGACCCAGCCGTGCAGGGACAGCGCGGCGAAGAACAGTACGATGATGACGGCGCCGTGCGCACTCGTCGCCAGCGCATGCCAGCGTTCATGGTTCAGTGCCGGACCCAGCAGCAGCAGCGCAGCACCCAGCGCCACAAGCAGCAGCAGCGTCAATGCGCTGGCGCGCTGCACGAGCCATGCCCGCTGGCCGAGAAAGACTTTCACGCCAGCCACCTGATCGCCGCGGCGATGGCGATGATCACCGCCGTCAGGATCACCGCCCATGCGCTGGTGCGCGCCTGATCGAGTGGGCTACCGATGCCGATATCCATCAGCAGATGGCGCACACCGGCCAGCACGTGATGCGCGGCGGCCCATATCAGGGCGAGCAGCAGGAGCCCCCACCATGGCGTGTCGACTGCTTCGCGCAGCGACTCGAACGCGGCTTCGCTGGTGAGCGAACGGTCAAGCACCAGTGCGAGCACGGGAAGACCGAACAACAGCAGCACACCCGAGATTCGGTGCCCGATCGATGCGATCGCGCCGATCGGGAATCGGATACGGAAGATGTTCAGGGATTTCGGAGAGTCGCGGAATGGCGATTGCATGCTTGCCTCCTTGAAGCATCGGTCGCGCGGGCCAGGGCGGCAGGGTGGTTGCTCGAGGAGGGGCGGATTCGATGCGATTCACCGGTGCGGATGCGCCAGGTACGGATGGCCCGAGCACCCACGTCACGAGCGCAACGTTAGGCCACGCTGCCGGGTCCATCTGTACGGAGACGAACGCAATCGACCCCCCGTCGTGCAAGTCCCGCCGCTTGGCGGAGCCGACCGGCCCGCTCAGCGATTGCGAAGGAGGTCGATGACACCAGCCCACCTCGGGGAGGGCCGCGTGCGCTCACGGCCCGGGTGTTGCCGGCGCCCGGCGCGTCAGCCAACGTCGCAGCAGCTTGCGTCCTTCGCCGAACCACAGCACGCCGCTGGCCATCGCCACACACACGCTCCACTGGCTCGCCGAGAGCGGCACGGTGCCAAAAGCGAGGTTGAGGAAAGGCAGGTGCACCACCGCCACTTGCAGCGCGGCCGACAAGGCCACCGCGGCCCACAGCCAGCGATTCGAAAACGCCCCGTGGAACGCCGAGGTACTGGCCGAGCGCGCATTGAAACAGTTGAACAACTGCGTCAGCACCAGCACCGTGAAGGCGGCGGTGCGGGCCAGTTCGAGGCTGTGCGGGCCGACGCCCAGCCAGGCGTCCACCGGCTCTATCAGCCCACCGGGAAGGAACAGGTCCAGCGTCAGCAGGGTCAGCACCGCCATCACGATGCCCGTCTCAAGCACGTTCAGCCCCATGCGCGCATCGATGATGCGCTGGCTGCGCGCTCGCGGCTTGCGCGCCATGACGTCGTCGGCAATCGGGTCCACGCCCATTGCCAGTGCAGGCCCGGTGTCGGTGATGAGGTTGATCCACAGGATCTGCGTGGCCAGCAGCGGCAGCACCACCGCGCCGCCCGAGCCGGTGGCCGTGGCCTCGAGGCCGATGACACCGGCCCCCACCACGCCGACGAACACCGTCAGCACCTCGCCCAGGTTCGATGACAGGAGGTAGCGCAGGAACTTGCGGATGTTGTCGAGCACGCCACGCCCCTCGCGCACCGCCAGCACGAGGGTGGCGAAGTTGTCGTCGGCCAGGATCATGCGCGCCGCTTCCTTGCTCACCTCGGTGCCCGCCATGCCCATCGCCACGCCGATGTCGGCCGCCTTCAGCGCCGGGGCGTCATTGACACCGTCCCCCGTCATGGCCACCACGTTGCCGCTGCCCTGCAGCGCACGCACGATGCGCAGCTTGTGCCGCGGCGCCACGCGGGCGAACACCGATGTCTTGAGCGCGGCGGCGGCAAAGGCCTTGTCGTCGCTCAGCCGGTCGAGCTCGATGCCGGTGAGCACCGGCGCCCCGGCATCGACGATGCCGAGATCGGCTGCGATGCGCGCGGCGGTTCGCGGGTGGTCGCCGGTGATCATGATCACGCGGATGCCGGCCTGGCGGGCTTCGGCGATGGCGACCGCAGCCTCCTCGCGCGGCGGGTCGATGATGCCGACGGTGCCGAGGTATTCCAGTCCCTGCTCCAGAGCCGCCGCTGCAGAAGCATCGTCCGGAATCTGCGCATCCGGCGCCAGCGTGCGGCGCGCCACGGCCAGCGTGCGCAACGCATCGCCGGTCATCGCGGCCACGTCGGCCAGCACCTGCGCATGCAAGGCGTCATCCAGCGCCACCGTGGCCTCGCCCCGGCGGGCGTGGGTGCAATGCGCCAGCAGCACGTCGGGCGCCCCCTTGGTGAAGAGCACGTGCGCATCGCCGTCGCCATGGTCCACCACCAGCACCGACATCATCTTGCGCTGCGAGGTGAAGGGGATTTCGCCGATGCGCGCGTAGCGTTCCTCAGTCCCGGGCGCGGCCTCGCTTTTGGCCGGGTCACCCAGCTTGCGTTCGGCCACCAGGAACGCGGCCTCGGTCGGATCGCCCTGGATGACCCAGGTGCCGGCGTCGTCCTGCTGCAGATGCGCGTTGCTGGCCAGGCTGCCGCCGCGCAGCACGGCCTGCAGCTCCTGGCGCAGCGGGCCTGCGGACAGCTCAGCACCGGCCGCCTCGGCGCGCCCCTTGGGGGCGTAGCCGACGCCGGTGATGTCGCTGCGCCCCGAGGCCGTTATGACCCGCTGCACCGTCATTTCTCCGCGCGTCAGCGTGCCGGTCTTGTCCGATGCAATCACCGACGCCGACCCGAGCGTCTCGACCGACGCCAGCTTCTTGACGATGGCATTGTGGTGCGCCATGCGGCGCACACCCATTGCCAGCACTACCGACAGGATGGCCGGCAGGCCCTCGGGCACGGCGGCCACGGCCAGCGACACACCCAGCAACAGCACCGTGACGGCATCGGCCACGCTTTCGATGTCCGAGGTGAGCAGGATGCTGGCGACCACGACACCCGCGATCGCCAGAGCTGCAATACCCAGCACCTTGCCCAGATGCGCGATCTCGACCTGCAGCGGTGTCGGCGCGTCGGGCGTGCTGTCCAGCAGCGTCGCGATGCCGCCCATCTCGGTCTGCATACCGGTGGCGGTGACGATGGCGCGCCCGGTGCCCTGCGCGACCGCGGTGCCCTTGAAGACCATGTTCAGCCGGTCGCCCAGGGCCGCCACCTCAGACAGCGGCGCGGCATCCTTCAGCACCGGCTCGCTTTCGCCCGTCAGCGGCGCCTCCAGCAGCATCAGCGCGGCGGTCTGCACCAGGCGCGCATCGGCGCCCACGGCGTCGCCCTCGGCGAGCACCAGCAGGTCGCCCTTGACAAGTTCGGCGCTGGGCACCCGGGCCACGTCGCCATCGCGCAGCACGGCCGACGTGGCGGTGGTCATCTTCGCCAGCGCCGCTACCGCCTGTGCTGCCTTGGCCTCCTGCAGCCAGCCCAGCACTGCGTTCAGTACTACCACGGCGGCGATGACGATGGCGTCCAGCGGCCAGCCCGCCGCACCCGGCTGACCCCGGCCTTCTAACCACCAGGCGGCCAGGGCCACGGCCGCAGCTGCGCCAAGCAGGTAGACCAGCGGGTCCTGCAACTGAGCCAGCATGCGCCGCCAGCCCGGCACGGGGGGTATGACGCGCAGTTCGTTGGGACCGTCCGTATGCAGCCGCCGCGCGGCTTCTTCGGCACCGAGGCCGTTCGACAGGTCGGTATCGAGCGCCGATGCCAGGTCGGTGAAGTCGATCAGCGACGGGTCGCCTGATCGCGCGCCGCGCCGCGCGTCGGCGGGAGCTACCGGGGGCACGGACTGCACCTGTCGAGAGCGTCGCCCCGGTCATCGAAGCAGGGATCTTTCACGTCGCCGACGGCGAAGTCTTGCAGGTTCGTCGTTTGTCGAAGCATGGTGTGCCAGCTTTCATCTGTCTCGAATACGAGGCGCCTGTACCGGGCAGGGGCCGCAAAAAGCACGGCGGCTGTTCGGTCCGCCGGGCGTCGCACCTCGGGGTACGGTGCTTCAAGATGCGCATCAAGAGGTGATGCGTCGGTGCGATGACGTACAGGGCAGCCTCTTTGCCGGCGCGGGATATACTCGTCTCGCCGGTCGGGAGCCTTGGTGCCTGGGAAATGAGGCGTGCTCCGGCTCGAAAGCTCACGCTCTGCCGCTGGCTCGTCCGGCGCCCGCCCGGGCGTTCCATTTCGGGCGCACGAATGGGAGGCGAGTCATCTTGAAGGCACTGCTGCTGAAGTACTGGGAACGCCTGCGATCCAGTTTCTGGTTCTTGCCCGCGGCCATGGCGTGCCTGGCCGTGGCGCTCGCGTTCGCCGCCGTCGCACTTGATCGGGCTGTCACCGATGACTGGCTCGAGCGTCTGGGATGGCGCTATTCCGGCGGTGCCGAGGGCGCAAGCCTGATGCTGGGCACCGTGGCCGGGTCGATGATCGCCATCGCCGGCACCGTGTTCTCGATGACGCTGGTGGCGATGTCGCTGGCGTCGTCACAGCTGGGGCCCCGCCTGCTGCGCAACTTCATGCGCGACACCTCCAACCAGGTGGTGCTGGGCACCTTCGTCGCCACCTTCGTTTACTGCCTGCTCGTGCTGCGCACCATCCGGCGCGCCGACGAGGTGGCTTTCGTGCCTCAGCTTTCCGTCAGCATCGGTGTGCTGCTGGCCTTGGTCAGCATAGGGGTGCTGATCTACTTCATCCATCATGTGTCAGTGTCGATCCAGGCGGACGTGGTCGTGGCCCGGGTCAGCCGGGAACTGGATGACGGGATCGGCAGGATGTTTCCCGGGCACCTCGGCAAATCGCAATCGGAAGCGCCGAACCCGCCGGATGCAGCCGAACTGCCGGCTGCATTCGCGCACGAGGCGCGTCCAGCGGGGGCGCTGGAAGACGGTTATCTCCAGTTGATCGATGCCGACGCCCTGATGGAACTTGCCCGTGAGCAGGATCTGCTGCTGCAGCTGGAATGCCGGCCCGGGCACTACCTCGTCCACGGCCAGACGATGGTCATGGTCTGGCCGGGCGATCGAATGAACGACGAACTGGTGCACCAGCTGAACGCCGCCTTCGTGCTCGGCAACCAGCGCACCGCCACCGAGGACATCGAATTCTCCTTCCTGCAGTTGGTCGAGATCGCGGTGCGGGCGCTGTCGCCGGGCATCAACGACCCATTTACGGCAATCGCCTGCGTGGACAGGCTGGGATCGGCCCTTTGCCGGCTTGCCCGCAGTGACATGCCGTCGCCCTTCCGGTTCGACGATCTCGGGCAACTGCGGCTGGTGGCGACCGGGTACACCTTTGCAGGCATCACGGACACGGCCTTCAACCAGATCAGGCAGAACGCGCGATCGAATCCGGCTGTGGCGATCCGCATGCTCGATGCCATCGCCCGGATCGCCTGTCACGTGCGAAGCGCGTCGGACGCGGCCTGCCTGCGCCGCCACGCCGACATGATCGTCCGAGGCGCGCGCGAGGCGGTGCCGGAAGCGGGCGATCGGCTCGACGTCGAGGCGCGCTACATGGCCGCGGCACAGGCGTTGCGCAGCTTTCGTGTTGAGCCCGGTGATCAGACGGGCAATCGATTCCTCGCTTAGGGCCGGGCACTGTCTTGCCGTTGCATGCGCGAACTGCGTTACAGTCCTGCCCGGTCGTCATGCCTTGTCTGCAGGAGTCGAACGTGAAAATTTTCCTGGCGGCGCTGGTGCTGCTGGCGGTGCTTGCATTCTGGCTATGGACGCCGGACCGCGCGCTGGCCGAACTCGAGGCGCGCTACCTCGCGGCACCCGGCGACATGCTCGAGGTGGCCGGCACCCGGCTGCATGTGCGCGACAGCGGGCCGAAGGACGCGCCGGCGCTGATCATGCTGCACGGCTTCGGCGCGAGTCTGCATACCTGGGAGCCGTGGGCGCAGTCGTTGGCCGGCGACTACCGGGTGATCCGTTTCGACCTGCCGGGCAGCGGCCTGAGCCCGCCGGACACCACCGGCGACTACACCGACGCACGCAGCATGCAGATCGTGGCTGCGCTGATGGACAGCCTCGGCGTGGCGCGCGCGACGCTCGTCGGCAATTCGATGGGCGGTCGCGTCGCGTGGACGTTTGCCGCGACGCAGCCGGCGCGCGTCGACAAGCTGGTACTGCTGTCGCCCGACGGTTTCGCGAGCCCCGGTTTCGAATATGACAAGGTGCCGGAGGTGCCGGCGCTGATGTCGCTGATGCGCCACTGTCTGCCGCGCTTCATGCTGAAGATGAGTCTGGAGCCGGCCTACGCCGACAAGGCGGTGCTGACCGACGCGATGACCGATCGCTACCACGACCTGCTGCTGGCACCGGGCGGGCGCGACGCGATGATGCAGCGCATGGCGCAGGTGAAACTGGTCGATCCGGTGCCGTTGCTCAAGCGCATCGCCGCGCCCACGCTGCTCCTGTGGGGCGAGCAGGACGCGATGATTCCGGTCGCCAATGCGGCTGACTACAAGGCGGCCATCGCCGATGCCACCGTGGTGACCTTGCCGGGCGTCGGCCACCTGCCGCATGAAGAAGCCCCGGCGCGCGCACTCGAACCGGTGCTCGCCTTCCTGAAGCGCTGAGCGCGGCCTGGATCAATTGCGGCGCGGGTCCGGTACCACGCGGTCGAGCACCTTGGCCGATGCGATCACGCCCGGCACACCGGCGCCCGGGTGGGTGCCGGCGCCGACCAGATACAGGTTGTCCACCTCTTCGCTCTGGTTGTGCGGACGGAACCACGCGCTCTGGGTCAGCACGGGTTCCAGGCTGAAGGCGGCGCCATTGACCGAATTCAGCCGGTCCTGGAAATCCTGCGGCGTAAGCATCATCGAAGTGACGATTTCGTCCGCCAGCCCGGGCAGGATGGAATCGCTCAGGTATTTCTCGACCGCCTTGCGATACGGCTCGGCTTTTTCGCGCCAGTCCGTGCCGCTGCCCAGATGTGGCACCGGCGACAGCACGTAGAAAGCATCGCAGCCGTCCGGCGCCAGCGAGGTGTCGGTTTTCGTCGGCCGGTGCAGATAGAGGCTGAAGTCGTCGGCCACCACCTTGTTGCGGAAGATGTCGGTCAGCAGGCCTTCATAACGCGGGCCGAGCAGGATGGTGTGGTGCTGCACGTCCGGGTACTGGCGGCGCGTGCCGAAGTACCACACGAACAGGCTCATCGAATACTTCGACTTCTCCAGGCGTCGGTCGGTCCAGCGCCGGCGATGCTCCGGCGCCACCAGCTTGCGGTAGGTCCAGGCCGCATCGGCATTCGACACCACGACATCGGCCGCGATGACTTCGCCCGATGCGAGCGTCACGCTGCGCGCGCGCCGGTTGGCCACATCAATGGATGCAACTTCGGCATTCATGCGTACGGTGCCGCCCTGGCCCTCGATCAGCCCGATCATGCCGTTGACAATCCGGCCGGTGCCGCCCATCGCGAAATGCACCCCCCAGCGCCGCTCCAGATGCGAAATGAGGCAAAGGATGGAGGTGGTCGTGAACGGGTTGCCGCCGATCAGCAAGGGGTGAAAGCTCAGCACCGTTCGGATGCGTTCGTTCTTCACGTAGCTGGCGACCATCCCGTACACCGTGCGGTAGCTCTTCAGTCGTACCAGTTCGGGCGCAATCTTCAGCATCGTTGTCCAGTCGGCAAAAGAAATGTCGACCAGCTGGGTGAAGCCGACGTCGAAGATGGCTTCGGCCTGCTTCATGAAACGTTCGTAACCGTCGACGTCGTCGGGCGCGAAGCGGGCGATTTCGCGCCGCATGGTTTCCGGGTCGCCGGAATAGTCGAGGTGCTCGCCGTCGTCGAAGCGGATGCGGTAGAAGGGCGCGACCGGGCGCAGGTCGACATCGTCGGAAAAGCGCTTGCCGCACAGCGCCCACAGTTCTTCCAGCAGGAAGGGCGCGGTGACGATGGTCGGCCCGCCGTCGAAGGTGAATCCGTCCTGCCTGTATACATAGGCCCGACCACCCGGTGCATCGAGTTTTTCGAGCACGGTGACGTGGTAGCCGCGGGCGCCGAGGCGAATCGCCGCGGCGAGGCCGCCGAAACCGGCGCCGATGACGAGGGCGTGCGGTCGGTCGGACTGGGGTGGGGGTGTCGTGAAGGCGGTCATTCGGGTCGGGTCAGTCTGCAAGGTCACTGAGACAAGGATTTCCAGGCAAGGCCACCGGGGCAAAGCTCGCGGAGCAGGCTCGCTCGGGTGCGTCGGCGGCGAGAATCATTGCATGGCGTCAGCCGGCAATTGACCGTGTGGCACAACAAAAGCTCCGCCCGGGCAGCCGGCAGATTGCAGGCGCGGCTTTCAGCGCCCATGGCTGAGGTCGGCGACAAGCCGCTCTGCTGCGCGGCGCCCGGACAGCAGGGCCATCGGAATGCCCGGGCCGGGGTGCACCGAGCCGCCGGCCAGATACAGGCCGGCAATGGCGCTGGCTGCGCCGGGTCGCGCGAAACTGCCCATCGAGCCATGGTTGGCGCGGCCATACAGCGCGCCGCCAGTGGCCGGAAACAGCTGGTTGAAACCGTGCGGCGTGGTGGCGACCGCGTCCATCGACGCGCGGTCGATGTCGAGCCCGCAGCGGCGCATCAGGTCGAAGGCGTTGTCGGCAAGCCGGGCGACTTCGGCATCACCGAACGGCCGGGTATCGCCGTCGGCGGGTGCGTTGATCAGCACCAGCAGGCGTTCGCGATCGAGCGCTGGCGCCTCGGCGTCATCAGGGGTATCGGCGCGGTCCTGCGCGCACACATAGACGGTCGGCGCATCAACGATGCTGCGCCGCTGAAACACCGCGGCGAATTCGTCCGGGTAGTTTTCGGCGAAGAACACATTGTGGTGGTGCAGCGGAAAGCCTCGCGTGCGGCCATGAACGCACCAGGTGATCGCTGACAGCGAGCGCTCGGCCGGCTTGATGACGGGTGCGGCCGGCTGTACGGCCGACCCGAGCAGGCCGGTCGCGAGCGCCGACACGTCGCCGTTGAACACCACGCGTTCGCAGTCGATGACTTCGCCACCGGCCAGCCGAACGCCGGCGACCCGACCGGCGCGCAGCACGATTTCCTCGACCTGGCAGCCGAAGCGGAAGCGCGCGCCATGCCGCTCGGCCAGCGTTTGCAGCGCGTCGGCCACGCGACGCATGCCGCCTTCGACGATCCATACCCCGTCCTGCTCAACGTGCGCGATCAGCATCAAGGTGGCCGGCGCGCGCAACGGTGACGAGCCGACATAGGTGGCGTAGCGACCGAACAGCTGGCGCAGGCGCGGATCGCGGAAGTACTGGCCGAGCGCGCCCCACAGCGTGCTCATCGGCTGGGTGCGCCAGAGCGCGCCGAGGTTGGCGAAGCCGACGCGCTGCGTCAGTTCGATCGCCGACGGCCGCTGGCCATCGATGAAGGGGCCGCGCAGCGTCTGGTAGATCTCGCGGCTGCGCGCGCAGAAGGCGCGATAGCCGGCGGCATCGTGTGCGCCGGCGAAGTCGCCGATCGCCTCGACGCTGCGTTCGATGTCGGCAAACAGGTCGAGCCGGCCGCCTTCCCGCCAGGCGTGGCGCGCCAGCACCGAGGTCGTGTGCAAGGTGAGTGCGTCGGTCAGCGAGGCGCCTGCGTCGGCGAACAATGACTCGAAGGCCCAGCGCATCGTGAATACGGTCGGGCCGCCATCGATGGCGGCGCTGCCCACCTTCACTTCACGCATCTTGCCGCCGGGCGCAGGGGCGCGCTCGAGCAACTGCACGTCGAGGCCCTGACGCGCCAGATCGACCGCCGCCGACAGTCCGCCCATGCCGGCGCCGATGACCACCACCCGTTCAGACGCCACGCCGGCCTTTCACGCGCGTTGCCCGGCCGGCATCGCCGCGCGCGGACGCCCCAGCTTGCGCCACTGATACAGGATGATGGCCAGCCCGACGGTCAGCGGAATCGCCCACAGCACCGGGTGCAGCGCCAGCGTCGGGAAGGTGCGCACCGCGCCGAAAGCGAAGAAGGCCGTGTAGACCGAAATGCCGGCGCCGACCAGCGCCTTGATGTGTTCGCGCAGCCAGTCATTGGCCGCCGGCTGGCGCTTGTACAGGAACCACAGATTGGTGCCGACCGTCGCCCAGCCGATCAGCGATACGCCCAGCATCAGCGGCTGGCCGATCAGCAGACCCTGCACCGCGCAGTTCGTGGCGGTGATGAAGGTCGCCGCCTGCAGGCCGAGATTCACCGATTCCCGGTTGGCCGCGTGGTCGCGCCGGTTGCGGATGCACTGCCAGCCGTACCAGGCCAGGTTCAGCGTCAATGTGGCGAGTGCCAGCATCATCCAGCCGAAAATGGCGCGCACCAGCGCCGGGTCGCGGAAATCGGCGTGTTCCGTCAGGTGCGGATGGGTCGACACCGGGTCGGCCAGCGTACACAGGCTGATGCCGATCGCCGCGGTGCCGGTCAGCAGCATGGTCACCGTGAACACCTTGCCGACGTTGCGGTGCGCGATGCCGCCCTTCTTCGCGAACACCGGCACCCAGAACGCGAGCAGGCCGGTTGCGCCGGTCACGATGTGACTGGCGACGAAGAGGTGGAACAGCTCGGACACGGACATCGTTGCGCGCTCGACAGGCCCTGCCAAAGGTGAGCGGCGGAGGCTCACTGCCCCCTCAAGCGGGTGCTTGAGGTATTGACACTTCGCACTGTAACCTCAGGCGGACAGATTCGGTATCGTGCAGTGCGGCATGCCGGATTCGGGTCCGACACCTATACTCGGGGCGCGAGGGAAGCGCGCCGCCCGTCGGAGCGCCCGCTGCACTGCCCGACTGACCGACAGACACAGCAACGCACACAGCACAACGCACACGGATTGCGGCCGACGTGACAGCTTTTCCTTCGGGCCTCGATGCGAGCCCGACCTACATTCCGCCGCGCCCGCAGGCGCTGTCGCCCATCATTTCGCTGTTCCGGCTGATCGCGCAGGGCGATGGCGACCTGCTGAGCCTGCTGCCGGCCGATGCCTACCGCGTGCCGGTCGGTCACCTGGGCTATTCGCGGCGACAGATACTGATCGTCAATGATCCGCAGCTCTACCGCAGCATCCTGACCGACCCGACCGACATCTATCCGAAGAACGACCTGATGGTGGGTGCGCTCGAACCGCTGGTCGGCAACTCGATCTTCGTGTCGTCCGGCGACACCTGGCGCAAGCAGCGCCGCATGATCGATCCGGCCTTTTCGCACATGCGGCTCGGCCAGGCGTTTCCGTCGATGGCGGCCGGCGTCGATGCCTATGAAGACAAGCTGCGCGAGCAGGCACTGACCGGCAAAGCCTTTTCGCTCGATCTGGCGATGAGCCACCTGACGGCCGACATCATCTGCCGCACGGTGTTTTCGACTTCGTTCGACACGAAGGCGTCGCGCGAGGTGTTCGACGCGTTCACGCTGTTCGAGCGCAGCGTGGCCCAGGTCGAGTGGAAGCGGCTCATTTTCGATCCGGCATGGAAGCGCGTCGATCAGCGCCCGGACGTCGAAGCCGCCTGCCACATCATCCGCGAGCGGCTGGGTGAGCTGGTCGATACGCATCTGACCGGGCCGATCACGCGCTGGAACGACATCGCTGCCGAAATGGTGAATGCCGAAGACCCGGAGACCGGCGACCATTTCGACCGCAAGGAGCTGATCGACCAGCTCGGCGTCATGTTCCTCGCCGGCCACGAAACCACGGCCAGCGTGCTGACCTGGGTGTTCTTCATCCTGAGTTCGCAGCACGACACGGTGGCGCGCATGCGCGCCGAGGTGAGCGCAGTGGTGGGCGAGGGCGACATCGGCTTCGAGCACATCCGCCGGCTCACCTTCACGCGCAACGTGTTCCGCGAAACCATGCGGCTGTACCCGCCGATCACCTTCATTCCGCGCGTGGCGGCCGAGGCGACGCAGATCGGCAAGTACCGGGTGAAGCGAGGCGCGATGATCATGATTTCGCCGTGGACCATCCACCGCAACGAGAATTACTGGCGCAACGCCCACCACTTCGATCCCGACCGCTTCAGCACCGAACGCGAGCACGAACTGGTGCCTGGCGCCTATCTGCCGTTCGGGCTCGGGCCGCGCGTGTGCGTCGGCGCCGCCTTTGCGACCACCGAAGCGACGCTGATCCTGGCGCGGCTGGTGCGCCGTTTCGATTTCAGTGCGCTCGACGCCGACGCGGTGCGCCCGGTGGCGCGCCTGACGACGCGGCCGAAGCACCAGATCATGTGCCGCGTGCGTCTGCGCGAGCGGGCCGGCGCATGAAGCCGGTCGTGCTGATCACGCTCGGCCGCCTGCCCAAGGGGCTGGATCTGGCGCGCAGCTTTCATCGGCTGGGCTGGCGCGTCATCGTCGCCGAACCGTTCCGATGGCATCTGAGCGCGATGTCGAATGCGGTGGCGCGGCGCTACACGGTGACCGCGCCGGCGCTCAGTCGCGAGCGCTATCTGGACGAGTTGCGCGACATCGTGCTCAAGGAAGGCGTCGACCTGGTCGTGCCGGTGTCGGAAGAAATCATGCATGCCAGCCATCTGGCCGGTCGGCTGCCGGTCGGTGTGCAGCTGTTTGCCATGCCGCCCGAGGTGCTGATGCCGCTGCACGACAAGCTGCAGTTCATCGGCCGCTGCCGCGATTACGGCGTGGCCGCACCGGCCACCTGTGCGCTGGGCACGCCGGGTGCTGCCGATCTGGCGCAGGCCGGCGACCACATCGTGAAGCCGGTCTATTCGTGCTCCGGTCGTGGCGTGCGGTTCCGCCGGCAGGGCGAAGCGCTGCCCGAGGTCACGCCCGGCCAGCCGGCCATCGTTCAGCGCTGGGTCAAGGGCAATGTGCTGAGCACCTTCTCGATCGCTGCCGCCGGCCAGCCGCTGGTGACCGTGGTGTATCGCGGCGCGGTCATGTCGGGCACCGTGTCCGTGTGCTTCGAGCGCGTCACCGAGGACGACCCGCAGCACCGGCCGGTCATCGACTGGGTGAGCCGGTTCATCGCCGCAGCAGGCTTCACCGGCTTCATATCGTTCGACCTGGTGGTGGATGCCGACGGCCAGGCGCACGGCATCGAGTGCAATCCGCGCGCCACCAGCGGGCTGCATTTCGTCGATCCGGACGATCTGGCGCGCGCCGTCGTGGCGCCGGATGGCGTGCTGGACGGGACGCAGCCGGTACGTTTCCGCAAGCAGTCGCTGTTGCAGCAGTTCTATCCCTGTCTGACCGAGGTGCAGAAGTCGATGTTCAGCCCGAAGGCTTTCGGGCCGGACTTCCGGCGCAACCTGGCGCGCTTTGTGCGGGCGCGCGACGTGACCTGGCAATGGCGCGATCCGCTGCCCTTCATCACGATGCCGCTGACCGCGTCGCAGATCATCTGGCTGTCGATCCGCAGCGGTGCGACCTTTGGCGAGGTCGCCACGCTCGATGTCGGGCTGTACGCGCCGGACGAGGCGGCGGCCGCATCCGGCAACCTGCCGGGCTTGACTGCACCGACCGACCCGGACACGCCGTCCGTCCCCTCTTCGCCGTCCGCAGTGTCCTGAGTTCGCTGGACAGCCCACAAGTGTCACTCTAAAGTGACACGCCGCGACGCAGGCGCGTCGATCAATCCGGGTGCGCGCAGCGCGCGGCCCTGAACAGAGGTTTGTCGATGTCACAACCCTTCCCGTTCTCGGCCATCGTTGGCCAGGACGAAATGAAACTGGCCATTCTGGTCGCCACGGTCGATGCGTCGATCGGCGGCGTGCTGGTGTTCGGCGACCGCGGGACCGGCAAGTCGACCGCGGTGCGCGCGCTGGCGGCGCTGCTGCCGAAGATGCGCGCGGTCGTCGGCTGCCCCTATCAGTGCGATCCGGCCGATGGCGCGCCGTGCTGCGCGCAGTGCGCGGCCGGCAAGGCCACGCTGAAGAGCCACCTCGTGCCGGTGCCGGTGGTTGACATGCCGCTCGGCGCGACGGAAGACCGGGTGGTCGGCGCGCTCGACCTCGAACGCGCGCTGACGCGCGGTGAAAAGGCTTTCGAGCCCGGCCTGCTGGCGCGTGCCAACCGTGGCTTCCTGTATATCGACGAGGTAAATCTGCTGGAAGACCATCTGGTCGACCTGCTGATCGACGTCGCCGCCTCGGGCGAAAACCTGGTCGAGCGCGAAGGTCTGAGCGTGCGCCATCCGGCCCGCTTCGTCATCGTCGGCAGCGGCAATCCGGAAGAGGGCGAACTTCGCCCGCAATTGCTTGACCGTTTCGGCCTGTCGGTCGAGGTGACGACGCCGACAGACCTGCCGACCCGGGTCGAAGTGGTGCGCCGGCGCGATGCCTACGAGCGCGACCGCGATGCCTTCGTGGCGCACTGGAAGAAGCACGACGACAAGTTGCGCAAGAAGATCGTCGCCGCGCGCGAACGTCTGCCCGGCGTGAAGGTACCCGACGGCGTGGTCGAGCAGGCGGCCCGCCTGTGCATGGCGCTCGGCACCGACGGTCTGCGCGGCGAATTGACGCTGATCCGCGCCGCCCGCGCACTGGCTGCCTTCGACGGCGACGACGCGGTGAGCGATGCCCACCTGCGCCGCATCGCGCCGCCCGCGCTGCGCCACCGGCTGCGCCGCGATCCGCTGGATGACGCCGGTTCCGGCGCGCGTGTCGATCGCGCGGTGGAAGACCTGTTTGGAAACTAGGGCAAGACCGGGCGACGACCGGGCGACGGTCGTCGATGACCCCTGGTTGCGCGCCGCGCTGGCTTGCGCGCTGTGCGCGGTCGATCCGGTCGGCACCGGTGGCGTACGCCTGCACGCCCAGGCCGGACCGGTGCGCGACGCCTGGCTCGCACAGTTGCGCGACATGCTGCCGCCCGGCACGCCGATGCGCCGGGTGCCGTTCAACGTCACCGACGGCCGTCTGCTCGGCGGGCTGGACCTGACCGCCACGCTGCGTGCCGGCCGGCCGGTGGCCGAGCGCGGCCTGCTGGTCGATGCGCACGGCGGCTTCGTGCTGCTGGCGATGGCCGAGCGCCTGCCGCCCGGCACGGCCGCCCGCGTCACCGCGGTGATGGACGCCGGCGAAGTGGCACTGGCCCGTGATGGCATCGCGCTGACCAGCGCGGCGGCATTCGCCGTGATCGCGCTCGACGAGGGGCTGGAGGACGAGCCGCTGTCGACAGCGCTGTGCGACCGGCTGGCCTTCCATCTCGATCTGGATGGCCTGCGCGCCCAGACCTGCACCCCGCTCCCGGTGAGCGCCGCCGACATCGAACGGGCGCGCGCCCGTCTGCCTGTGGTCGCCGTGCCGCCCGGCGCCACCGAGGCGTTGGCGGCCACGGCGCTCGCGCTCGGTGTCTCGTCGATGCGCGCACTGCTGCAGTCGGTCCGGGTGGCGCGCGCCGCCGCAGCGCTCGACGGCCGCGATGCGGTGGCCGCAGACGACGTGACGCTGGCCGCCCAGCTCGTTCTGGCACCGCGTGCCACGCAGTTCCCGACCACTGAAACGCCGCCCGACCAGGCTGAAGCCTCGCCGCCGGAGCCGGACGACACGCACCCTGAAGACTCGCCGCCGCCCGAACCCGAAGCCGGGCAGGACGCGTCGGACAGCGACACGCAGCCACCGGACGACCGGCCGCTGGACGATGTGGTCCTGCAGGCGGCGCAGGCAGCGATTCCCCCCGGCTTGCTGGCGCGCCTGCAGGCTGCCGCCGGGCGCCTG
>NZ_JAUYRO010000122.1 GCF_030696805.1 Methyloversatilis sp.
TGCTGCGTTTCCCAGGTGACGATGCCGCCCTTGACGTAGATTTTCCAGGAACAGGATCCGGTGCAATTCACGCCGTGCGTGGAACGCACGATCTTGTCGTGCGCCCAGCGGTCGCGGTAGGCGTCTTCCCAGCTGCGGTCCTCGCCGGTGGCGACACCGTGGTCACCGGAAAAGCTCTCCTTCGGGTTCGAGAAGTGGGTCAGGCGGTCGAGAAAGTGGCTCATGGGTATTTCTCCGTGTGGCGTTCTGAATGGCTGCGCGTGCGGATCAGGGGTTCTTCACGTACGCATCGGCGCGCAGGTAGAACCACCAGTTGAGGAGCAGGCAGATGGCGTAGAAGGCGGCGAAGCCGTACATCGCGATTTCGGGGGTTCCAGCCTTGATCTGCTGGCCGATGACCACCGGCGCGATGAAGGCACCGTAGGCGGCGACCGCCGAGGTCCAGCCGAGAACGGGGCCGGCCTGGGTACGGTCGAAGATGACGCCGATGGTGCGGAAGGTCGAGCCGTTGCCGATGCCGGTGGCGGTGAACAGCACGATGAACAGGCCGATGAAGGCCGGAAAGTACTGCTCCGGTGTGGCCGAGCCGTAGGCCTGCATCATCACGTAGCCGACCGCACCCGACGCGATCACCATGACGGCCGAAATGACCTGGGTGACGATGGAGCCACCGACCTTGTCCGATATCCAGCCGCCGATCGGGCGTACCGCCGCGCCGACGAAGGGGCCGATCCAGGCGTAGGTCAGTGCCGACGGCGCATTCGGGTTCTTCAGCGTGTGCTGCATGACGCCAGCGGCATCGGGCACGTGGCTGGTGCCGAAGATGACGGTGATGGCCAGCGGCAGCGCCATCGAAAAGCCGATGAAGGAGCCGAAGGTGACGATGTACAGCGCCGTCATCGACCAGGTGTGCTTGTTCCTGAAGATGGCAAACTGCTTGTTCACGCCTTCCTTCATCTCGCCGAAGGCGGCCACCTTCATGACCAGCAGCGCGAGCGCGATGTCCAGCGGGATCGCGACCCACATGCTCAGCACGCCGAGGCCGGTCGGGGCGGGCAGGTAGAGCCACAGCATGAACATCGCGGGCACAAAAGCCAGCGTGTACAGATAGGTGATCTTGGAGAACGCAACGATCGGGTTGCCGGTGTTCGGCGACACCGTTTTCAGGTTGTTCATGCCGAACCAGCACAGGATGGCCAGCGGCACCAGCGACAGCACCCAGGCGAAGCCGGCGTTCTGTATCCAGGTCGGCGTGCCGGCGGCGATCTTGCCGAAGATCCAGCCGCTGTCCTTGACCAGTGTCATCGGTTCGCCTGCGAAGGCACCGAACAGTCCGACCGTCATGACCAGCGGAATGACGATCTGCATCGTCGTCACGCCGAAGTTGCCCAGACCGGCGTTCAGGCCCAGCGCCGTGCCCTGCAGCCGCTTCGGGAAGAAGGTGCTGATGTTGGACATCGAACTGGCAAAATTTCCGCCGCCGACGCCCGACCACAATGCCATCAGCTGGAACACCCACAGCGGCCATTCGGGGTGCTGCAACGCAACCCCGGTGCCGATGGCCGGTGCCAGCAGCATCGCGGTGGTGAGGAAAATGGTGTTGCGGCCCCCGGCCAGCCGGATCAGGAAGGAGGCCGGAATGCGCATGGTCGCGCCGGCGATGCCGGCGATCGCGGTCAGCGTGAACAGCTCGTCCTTGCTGAACGGAAAGCCCAGGTTGAGCATCTGCACGGTGATGATGCCCCACATGCCCCAGACGGCAAATCCACACAGCAGGGCGGGAACCGATATCCAGAGGTTCCGGTAGGCAATCTTCTTGCCGGTGGATTCCCAGAACTGTTCGTCCTCCGGACGCCAGTCGGCGATATCGGGGCCGGCTGCAGGAGTGGCCGGTGGTGTCCCGGCGCGGCTGTTGTTGGTCACGTTAGTCCTCTCGTTGGAAGTGAGGTGTCAGCCCGGAACAAGGGCCGGTTCCCGCAGGGCGGGGTAATCAGGTCGATGCCAGGCGCATCAGTCCCATGCATGGATCGGTTCGCGTAGTTTGGGGTGAGCGCAGCGATGCCCAACGAATCACCCCTGCACACTGCTCGGTTCCCCCATCAGCGGCGTGCGGCGAACTTCGGTGAAATACATCCAGATCAGCGACACCCACACCACCGCGTACATCAGCATGAAGGCGCTGGAACGTATGCCGGTCAGATCGACCAGGGCGCCGAACATGATGGGCAGCACGAAGCCGCCGAGGCCGCCGGCCAGGCCGACGATGCCGCTGATGGCGCCGATATTGGCCGGGTAGTCGTCACTGATGTACTTGAACACGCTGGCCTTGCCGAAGGCCCAGGCAATGCCGAGGATGAACATCAGAGCAGTGAAGGCATAGACGTTCAGGCCGATATCGAAGGTTTTCGGGCCGTCGATCGTGACGATGGTGAAGTGCGTCTGCGGATAGCTCAGCAGGAACAGGCAGATCCAGCTCACCCACAGCACCCACCAGGTGACGCTGTGCGCACCGTACTTGTCGCTGAGCCAGCCGCCGGCCGCACGCAGCACGCCGCCAGGCAACGAGAAGCAGGCGGCCAGCAGTGCTGCCGACCGTATTTCCATGCCGTACTCGCCGACGTAGTACTGCACCATCCACAGGCTCAATGCGACGTAGCCGCCGAACACGATGCTGTAGTACTGGCAGTACTTCATGACGCGCGGATCCTTCAGCGCCTTGAGCTGATCCATGAAACGTACATTGCTCGGCACCAGATGCGCGGGATCGCTGTGGCTGAACAGCCAGAAGATGACCACCGTACCGAGCATGATGGCGGCGTAGGCCTGCGGCACCATGGTCCAGCCGAAGGCGACCAGCAAAGCCGGAGCGACGAACTTGTTGACCGCGGCGCCCGAGTTGCCTGCACCGTAGATGCCCATCGCAAAACCCTGCTGGCCTTTCGGAAACCAGCGTGCGACGTAGGGGGTACCGACCGAAAAGGAGCCACCGGCAAGACCGACGAACAGGCCGATGACCAGGAAGTGCCAGTACTCGGTCGCGTAGCTCATCATCCAGATCGCCGGCACTGTGCTCGCCATAAGCAGCGTCATCACGATGCGGCCGCCGTACTTGTCGGTCCAGATGCCCAGCGGCACCCGCACCAGCGAGCCGGTCAGTACCGGTGTCGCGGTCAGCAAGCCGAACTGCGTGGCATTCAGGTCGAGCGCCTTCTTGATCGGTATGCCGATCACGCCGAACATCATCCACACCATGAAGCACACGGTGAACGCCAGGGTGCTGACGATGAGCACCGATAGCGCCTGCCCTTTCCTGGTCATGACTGAACCCTCCCTTGTCGTTGCGACGATGGTAGGCAGCCGACCCGGATGACAACATCCTTCCTTCGGGTATGAGCAATGCGGCAGAAGAACGATGGCGTGCGCGCGAGCCATCGTTCGAAAGAACTATCTGGCGAAAAACTCGCAGGAGCTTGCGCTGGGTCAAGCCGGCGGAGCCGGCAAGTGGGCTGGATCGACCGGCACGGGCGTCAGACGACGCCCATCGCGGCTGTTCTGGCTCAGGTCAGGCCGCGTTCGACGGCGATGACCGCGACCTGTACCCGCGAAGAAACGCCAAGTTTGCGCAGGATGTGCTGTACGTGAATCTTCACCGTGGTTTCGGCGATGCCCAGATCACGTGCGATCTGCTTGTTGCTGTCGCCGCGGGCGATGCCGCGCAGGATGTCGGTTTCACGTGGCGACAGCGCGCCGTTGCCGGCGTTATCGGTCGCAGACCCCGCTGCGGGGGTATCGCTTGCGGGCGGTGCAGCGGCGGCCTGGCGATAGACCGCCACCAGCTTGCCGGTCATTTCGTTCGCGACGACGCTTTCGCCGCGCATCGCGCGGTGGATGGCGCTGGCCAGTGCCTCGCCTTCCATGGTTTTCAGCAGGTAGCCACAGGCGCCTGCGCGAAGGGCGGCGGCCAGATCGTTCTCGTCCTCGCTGATGGTGAGCATGAGCACTCTGGCGTGCGGCGCGGCTTCGCGCAGCGCCGGCAGCGCATCGATCCCGCTGACACCGGGCAGGTGATTGTCGAGCAGGATGATGTCCGGCTGCAGGCTTGCGGCACGCCGCTGCGCCTCGCCCGCGTCGGCCGCATCGCCGACCACCTGCAGTCCGGGGTCGCGCGACAGCAGCGCCGTGAGACCACGCCGGAACAGCGTGTGGTCATCGACCAGCAGGATGCGGATCGGTGAGCCGGCATCACGCAATGTGCGGTCATTCATGATTCAGAGGTTTCCGCGGCAGTTGCCCTCTCGAACAGCTCGGTCGAGGGCGGCAGGGTGAGCACCACGGAGGTGCCGCGCTGCGGCGTCGAGAATACCTCCACCCGGGCGCCGATGCGTTCGGCGCGTTCCGTCATGATGCGCAACCCGACGTGTGTTTCGTCTGCCGCGCCATGGCCGACGTCGAATCCGCAGCCGTCATCGCGCACCTCGAAAACCCACAGCGGCTGCTGCTTCACGTCGAGCCAGACCTGACCGGCTCGGGCGTGCTTGCGCACGTTGGAGAGAGCTTCCTGCACGATGTGCAGCACCTGGATCTGTATGTCCGGCGGCAGGGGTATGCCGTGATCGCGCATGTTGAGCGTCGCATGGACGCCGCTCTGATGTTCGAACTTGCGCAGGGTACCGAGCAGCGCGCCTTCGATGTCTTCCGCGTTGGTGCGGGTGCGGAAGTGCAGCAGCAGTTCGCGCACGTCGCCCGTGCTTTCGCGCAGGCCGGCGTCCAGTTCCCCCAGTATCCGCTCCGTCTCCAGCGTATCCCGTTCGGCCAGCGCGCCGCGCATCATTTCCAGCTGCATCTTCATGAAGGCGAGCGACTGGGCGATCGAATCGTGCAGTTCGCTGGCCAGGAAGTTGCGCTCCTGGGATACCGCGGCTTCGTTTCTCAGCGCGGTCAGGCGCAGGTTTTCCATGCCGCTGGCCAGATGGGTGGTCAGTGCCTCGAGCAGCGACCGTGCCGAAGGTGAAAGAACGATTTCGGCATGGAAAAACAGATCGACCTCGCCCATCACCCTGTCCTTCAAACGCACCGGTACCGACACGAGCGTCTCAAAACCGGCTTCGGCGCAGTACTGCAGGCCACCCGGTGTCATCGAACGGATCGGGATGATGCGCGCGTGCGGCGAAGCGTCGGGCACACCGCAGTGGCATTCGTTCGCCTTCAGGCAGCGCTCGCCCTCAGTCATGTAGTCCGGAAGGCCCTGCGACGCCAGCATCAGGAAACGCCGGTTCGATTCGTCGGACCAGCGCAGGCCCACTCCATCCGCATGCAGCGCCCGAGCGACATAGCCGACGAACCCTTGCGCGAGCTCGTCCAGCGACCGGGCGGTGGCGATCAGCGAAGTGACCTCATAAAGCGCTTCGAGGCGCTCCTGCTTCTCCTGCAGTTCCGCGGTCTTGGTGGTCACCTTGGATTCGAGGTTTCGATACATGGCCTGGATCTGGTCTGCCATGCCGTTGAAGCCATCGGCCAGCGTGCCGAACTCGTCATCGGTCGACCGTTCGACCCGGGCACCCAGATCGCCCGACTGGATGCGCTCTATCGCCTGCTTGAGCTGTCCGACGGGTTCCAGTACGAACAGGTAGCCGACATACAGCAGCACGGTGGCGCCCAGAACGGCAATGGCGATGGTTGCAAGCTGCAACAGATGCAACAGTGCCGTCCAGCGCGACATGTGCGCTTCGATGCCGGAAACCAGGCGGTCGATGTCTGCGCTGAAGGCCGCCGTGTCGGTACCCAGGGATTGCAACTGGGCCGGCGGCTTGTCCAGCCAGGTTGTGCGGAACTGCTGCCAGCCGGACTCCACGCGCGTAAAGCGCTCCCGGACGGCGTCGTCCCACGGCACGAAAAGGGGGCGTTCCGGGTCGCCGTTGCGCAGCAGTGCGAGACTGCGCTCGAACGCCGCGATGGCACCGGGCAGCGCGTCCTGTTCGTGACGGCTGACCTGGAGTGACAGGCGGTAGGCCTGCATGCGCATGCGGCCCGCCTCGTTGACCGCGGCCGCGCCACCGTCGAGTTGCCACGAAACCCACAGCGTCAGCGTGACCGACAGCAGTGCCAGCAGCGCGAAAGGCGCAGCCGACAGGGCGAGTTTGGCGCCAAGGCCCCGAAGTTTGCGAACGTTCATTAAACCTGAAAACCTCAGTTGATCGACGCCGTGGACATGGTTGGCGGGGTGTACGGCAAGGCGCGAGGACGCTGCAGGATAGCTCCCTGCAAGGACGAGCAACGCAGTCGGGCGCCGCGCCGGCCGTGCACACGGCGGCGAAGCGCTCTCACCTTGAGGGTGAAGCCCGGAAAAGACAGGACGTCGCAGGGGCGCAAGCCGTCATCAGTATCTCAAGCGGTCATCTGAGGTTTTCGGGTTTAACACAGTGTAGTCAAGCGCGCGCGCGATGGGCATTGTTACAGCGCAAGCCGGTGGCGTGCGGTCATTCAGGCAATTGCGCACGCTTGCCTGCTCTGTTCCAGTCTTTCGGCATGGCGACAGTCGGTAGTCTGCAGGTTGGCCCTGTGTCCCGGCCGCAACGGAGCGGATGCATTTGAAGGACAGTCCTCATTCAAGACCGCAGGCGGCGACTGTGCTGCTCGGCCCGGCCGGCGCTGTGCTGGCGTGCGTGTGCGCGCTGTGGCTGCCCGCTGCATGGTGGATCGGGTCCGATGCGCTGCCGCTGCAGGCAGCCTGGGCAATCTGGTGTGCCGCCTTCGCCGCGCTGTTGCTGCGCGTGCGTCGCAACACGCCCGTGGCGACGCAGGCGGATCTGCCGGCGCCCGCCGACGCCGACTCGGCCGACCACGACATCGTGCAGGCCATTCCGCTGTCGATCTGCGTCTGTGCGCTGCCGGGTGGCGAAATCCTCTTTGCCAACGACGCCATGGTGGATCTGGCGGGCGAGCCGCGCGGAAGCCTGCTTGGCCGTGCGCTGGGCGAGTTCTGCGCCCAGACGCATGACCGGGAACGCCTCGGACTTGCATTGGCGACCGGACACGGTTTCGACGACGTCGAGCTTCCGGTGCGCCGCGCCGACGGCAATGTACGCTGGCTTTCGGTGTGCGGCCGCCCGGACGCATTCGCCGGTAGGGCTGCACTGTTCGTCGTGTGCCACGACGTCACCGTGCACAAGCAGGCGCAGCGCTCGCTTATCGCCAGCGAAGAGCGCTTCCGCGTGCTGCTGGGCGCACTGTCCGAATCGGTGGTGCTGTACGACGCACAGGCGAAGGTGTTGACCCGCAATCGCGCCGCCGAGGCGTGCACCTGGCTGGACGATGCGCACGCCGGTCTGCCCGGCGGACACGCCGAGGCGCGGTTGTTCGACGAACAGGGACGGGCGCTTGCGAACGCACGGCATCCGGTGTGGCGTTCGCTGGCCAACGGCCAGCCGTTGCGCGAGGTGGTGATCGGAACCGGCCACGCCGGCAACCCGACGCGCTGGCTGTCGGTCACGACGCAGCCGCTGTTCCATGCCGGTGCCAGTCGGCCGTATGCCGTGGTGGCGTCCTACTCCGACCTGACGGCGCGCATCCGCGCCGAACGCGCGCTGCGGGCCAGCGAACAGCGCTACGCCCTGGCACTGCGCGGCATGAATGAAGGGCTGGCGGAATGGATCCACGGCAGCAAGGAGCTGTACGTGTCGCCCCGTCTGTCTCACATAATGGGTTATGACGGCGGTGGTCGCCGCATGCCGGTGAAGGATTTCGTGGCGGGCATCCATCAGACGGACAAACCGGGCTGGGACGCCATGATGGACGACCTGCTGGGCGGCGGCCACGACGTATTTCAGCTTGAGTTGCGCATGCGCCACGCCGACAGCACTTACCACTGGTTCATGGTGCGCGGCGTGGCGCAGCGTGATGCGGCAGGCCGCAGTACGCGGGTGGTCGGCACCATCGGTGACATTTCGTTGCGCAAGCGGCTGGAGCAGGTCGATCTGGCCGAACGTGAGCTGCTGGCGCGGATCGCTGCCGGCGTACCCCTGGCCGATGTGAGTTCGCGGCTGGCCGTGCTGGTCGAAGGTCTGCTGAACGAAGATTCGCGTGTGGCCGTGCTTACCTGCGGCGCGTCGGCCGCCGACAGCGTCGACGTGGTGGCGCCCGGTCTGTCGGCCGGCTTCCGCGCTGCGCTGGCCCGGCTCGCGCTGCCGTCCGGAGGCAGTTCATCGCCGCTGGTCATCGCCGATCCGGACGGTGCGCCGGGCGCGCAAGCGCATCATGCCGCGCTGGCTGACGAAGGCCTGAACGCCCTGTGGGCGTTGCCGCTGGCCGGGCCGGGTGGCATCGCGCTGGGTGCGCTGGTGATCTGTCACCGCCGGCCCTGGCGGCCGGGACGTTCGGACGAGAACCTGGTGCAGCGGCTGGTCGACATTGCGCAACTGGCGATCGAACGGGCGCGCGGCGAGCGCCAGGTCAGGGAGCTGAACGAATCGCTGGAACGGCGCGTTGCGGAACGCACGGCCCTGCTGGAACAGGCCAACAACGAGCTGGAGGCGTTCTCGTATTCGGTGTCGCACGACCTGCGCAGCCCGCTGCGCGCCATCAATGGTTTTGCCCATTTGCTGACCGAGCACGCCGCAGCAACGCTCGATGACGAAGGCCGGGACATGCTGCAGCGCATCCAGCGCGGATCGAACCGCATGGGCCAGCTGATCGACGACATCCTGCGTTTTTCGCGCATGGCGCGCATCGACATGGCGCATGCCGAGGTCGGGCTCGACAAGGTGGCGCGTTCGGTCGCTGCAGAGTTGCTCGAACAGTATCCGGTCGCGCGCATCACCGTTGCGCCGCTGGGGCAGGTCAGCGGCGACAACGCGATGCTGCGGCAGGTGTTCGCGAACCTGATCGGCAACGCGCTGAAATTTTCGGTGCATACGGAACAGCCGCTGATCGAGCTGTTCGTCGAGATGCAGGATGGCGAGCCGGCGATCTGCGTGCGCGACAACGGGGTCGGCTTCGATCCGCTGTATGCCGATCGTCTGTTCGGGGTGTTCCAGCGCATGCATGGCGCCGAGGAGTTTCCCGGCACCGGCGTCGGGCTGGCCATCGTCAAGCGCATCGTCGAGCGCCACGGTGGCCGGGTCAGCGTGCAGGCGGCGCCCGGCAAGGGTGCAACCTTCTGTTTCACCCTGCAGGGTTTCGTGCCGGCAAAACCGCTGACGGACCCGGCCGGCGAGACGCGAACGGGAACCTGAGGGGACCTCGGGGAACGGGAGAAGAGGCTGCTCAGCCGATCAGGCGGGTCAGTGCTTCGCGGTACTTGTCGCCGGTGCGCTCGATGATGCCGGCCGGCAGCAACGGTCCGGGCGCGCTCTTGTTCCAGTCCAGCGTCTCCAGGTAATCGCGCACGAACTGCTTGTCGAAGGACGGCGGATTGACGCCTTCCCGGTACTGGTCGGCCGGCCAGAAGCGCGACGAATCCGGGGTCAGCGCCTCATCGATCAGGATGAGTTTGCCATCCGGGTCGAGACCGAATTCGAACTTGGTGTCGGCGATGATGATGCCGCGGCTCTTCGCATAGTCCGACGCGGCGCTGTACAGCGCGATCGCCGTATCGCGCACCTGCGCCGCCAGCGCCTTGCCGATCAGCGCCTCGGTCTGTTCGAAGCTGATGTTTTCGTCGTGATCGCCCACGGCGGCCTTGGTGGCCGGCGTGAAGATCGGGGCCGGCAGCTTCGACGCCATGCGCAGGCCGTGCGGCAGCGCCACGCCGCACACCGCACCGGTACGCGAATAGTCGCCCCAGCCGGAGCCGATCAGGTAGCCGCGCACCACCGCTTCGATCGGCAGCGGCTTGAGCCGCCGCACGACGATGGCGCGGCCTTCGACCTGATCACGCTCGTCGGCCGTGACCACCGATTCCGGTGCGATGCCGGTCAGGTGGTTGGGCGACACGCCGGCCAGCATGCCGAACCAGAAGTTCGATACGGCAGTCAGCACCTTGCCCTTGCCCGGAATCGGGTCGGGCAGGATGACGTCGAACGCCGACAGGCGGTCAGTCGTCACGATGAGCATCGTCGCGTCATCGATCGCGTAAATGTCGCGCACCTTGCCACGGGCAATCAGCGGCAGGCTGTTGATGCGGGATTCGAACAGTGCGTCGGCCATGTCGGTCCTGGTTACGGTCTTCGTTACGGGATGCGGAGGAGGAAGGTCAGGTGACGGTCTGCGCCAGTTTGCCGGCGGCGTACTGGCGGGCAATCTCGTCCAGCGGAATGGCCTTGATCTTGCCTGCCTGGCCTTCGCAGCCGAACTGCAGATAGCGTTCCTTGCAGATGAGCTTCGCTGCTTCGCGGGCCGGCTTCAGCCATTCACGGGCGTCGAACTTGTCCGGGTTCTCGGCCAGGAACTTGCGCACCGCGCCGGTCATGGCGAGGCGGATGTCGGTGTCGATATTGATCTTGCGCACGCCGTACTTGATCGCTTCCTGGATTTCCTCGACCGGCACGCCGTAGGTTTCCTTCATGCTGCCGCCGTACTGGTTGATGATGGCCAGCAGGTCCTGCGGCACCGACGATGAGCCGTGCATCACCAGGTGCGTGTTGGGAATGCGCTTGTTGATTTCCTTCACGCGCGAGATCGCGAGGATGTCGCCGGTGGGCTTGCGGGTGAATTTGTAGGCGCCGTGACTGGTGCCGATGGCGATGGCCAGTGCGTCCAGCTGCGTCGCCTTGACGAACTGTGCGGCTTCCTCCGGATCGGTCAGCAGCGACGAGTGGTCGAGCTTGCCTTCGGCGCCATGACCATCTTCCTCGCCGGCCATGCCGGTTTCCAGCGAGCCCAGGCAGCCCAGTTCGCCTTCGACCGTGACGCCGACCTTGTGCGCCATGTCGACCACGCGACGGGTGACCTCGACGTTGTAGTCGAACGAGGCCGGCGTCTTGCCGTCTTCCTTCAGCGAGCCGTCCATCATGACCGAGCCGAAGCCCAGGTCGATGGCACCCTGGCAGATCGCCGGTGACTGGCCGTGATCCTGGTGCATCACCAGCGGAATGTGCGGGTACGCTTCGACGGCGGCCTGGATCAGGTGCTTGATGAAGCTTTCGCCGGCGTACTTCCGGGCCCCGGCGCTGGCCTGCAGGATGACCGGCGCGCCGACTTCATCGGCCGCGCTCATCACCGCCTGGACCTGTTCGAGATTGTTTACGTTGAACGCCGGAAGGCCGTAGCCGTATTCGGCGGCGTGGTCGAGCAACTGGCGCATGGAAACCATGGGCATGGCAATTCTCCTGGCTGGATCAGATAACGGTCGAAAGTTGACGATACTCCCCGACCTTGACGATTTTCAGTGTATTGGTGCCGCCCGGCACGCCGATCGGCTCGCCGAACGACAACACGATGAGGTCACCCACCTGCACGGCGCCGCTGCGCAACAGTTCGGCTTCGGCATCGACCAGCATGCGGTCGCGGTCGGCCTCCGGATCGAGCTTGATCATCAACGGTGTCACGCCGCGGTACATCGACAGCTTGTAGCGGGTACGCACCTCCGGTGTCAGCGCATAAATCGGCACGCCGCTGTTCAGGCGCGACATCCACAGCGAGGTCGAGCCGGACTGGGTCAGCGTGGCGATCGCTTTCACCTTGAGGTGGAAGGCGGAAAACAGCGCGGCCATCGCGATCGACTGGTCGATGCGGGTGAATACGCGGGTCAGGAACTCCTGGTCCAGCTTCACCTCGGCGGATTTCTCGGCTTCGATGCAGATGCGCGCCATCGCCTCGACCGTTTCGACCGGGTACTCGCCGGACGCGGTTTCGGCCGACAGCATGACCGCGTCGGTACCGTCGAGCACCGCATTGGCGACGTCGGACACTTCGGCGCGCGTCGGCACCGGGCTGTGGATCATTGACTCCATCATCTGGGTCGCGGTGATCACCAGCTTGTTCATTTCGCGCGACACCCTGATGATGCGTTTCTGCATCGCCGGCACGGCAGCGTCGCCCACTTCGACCGCGAGGTCGCCGCGCGCCACCATGGCGCCATCGGACGCGTCGAGAATCTCTTCCAGCGCCGGAATCGCCTCGACGCGCTCGATCTTGGCGATCAGCAACGCGTTCGAGCCGGCCGCGCGCAGCAGCTCGCGCGCCTGACGCATGTCGGCGCCGTTCTTCGGGAAGCTGACCGCGACGTAATCGACATTCAGCGACGCCGCAATCTTGATGTCTTCCATGTCCTTGAGCGTCAGCGCCGGCGCCGTCAGCCCGCCGCCCTGGCGGTTGATGCCCTTGTTGTTCGACAGCTCGCCGCCGTGGCGCACCGTGCAGTGGATCTGGGTCGCATTGACCGACTTCACGTCCATGACGATGCGGCCGTCGTCGAGCAGCAGCACGGCGCCCGGTTCGACGTCATTCACCAGTTCCGGATAGTCGAGCCCGACACGGCCCGCGTCGCCCAGCGTGCATTCGATGTCGAATATGAAGGCCTGACCCCCCTTGAGCATCACCTTGTTGTCGGCAAACTTGCCGACGCGGATCTTCGGGCCCTGCAGGTCGGCCATCACGCCCACCGTACGGCCGGCCCTGGCTGCGGCCACGGCAAGGGTTTCGACGCGCGCACGGTGATCGTCCGCCTTGCCATGCGAAAAATTGAGCCGTACCACGTCGACGCCAGCCTCGACGAGGCGGGTCAGGGTGGCGAGATCGCTCGAAGCGGGGCCGAGCGTGGCGACGATCTTGGTGAAGCGGTGCATGGCGGACGAACTCCTCGTGATGTCGTTGTTGTTGTGTTTTGCTGCGCGTTGCGTGTGCGGTGCCTATCAGCCGCGGGCGCGCCGCAGCAGGATATCGACAGCCGGTAGCGTCTTGCCTTCGAGGAACTCCAGGAAGGCGCCACCACCGGTCGAGATGTAGCTCACCTGGTCGGCGATGCCGTATTTTGCGATGGCGGCCAGCGTGTCGCCACCACCGGCGATCGAATAGGCCTGCGATGCTGCAATGGCGCGTGCCACGGTTTCGGTGCCGTGACCGAAGGCGTCGAATTCGAATACGCCGACCGGGCCATTCCACACGATGGTGCCGGCCGCCTTGAGCATCTCCGCCAACCGGGCAGCCGCCTTCGGGCCGATGTCGAGAATCATGTCGTCGGCGGCGACGTCGTCGACCGACTTGACCGTTGCCGGCGCATCGGCCGCAAATGTTTTGGCGCACACCACGTCTTCCGGCAGCGGCACTTTAGTCTTGGCCATCACGCGCTTGGCGGCGTCCACCAGATCGGCTTCGGCGAGCGATTTTCCGATCTGCTTGCCGGCGGCGAGCAGGAAGGTGTTGGCGATGCCGCCGCCGACGATGAGCTGATCGACCTTGTCGGCCAGATTTTCCAGCAGCGTCAGTTTGGACGATACCTTCGAGCCGGCGACGATGGCCACCAATGGACGCGCGGGCTGGCCGAGCGCCTTGCCCAGCGCATCAAGTTCGCTCGCCATCAGCGGACCGGCGCAGGCGACAGGCGCGTACTGGCCCATGCCGTAGGTCGTCGCTTCAGCGCGGTGGGCGGTGCCGAAGGCGTCATTCACCCACACATCACACAGCGCTGCGAGTTTTCTCGACAGCGCGTCGTCGCACTTCTTCTCACCCTTGTTGGCGCGGCAGTTTTCCAGCAGGACGACTTCGCCCGGGGCGACCGTGACGCCATCGACCCAGTTCGCAATCAGTTTCACCTCGAAGCCGAGCAGTTCCGACATGCGGCGGGCGATCGGTGCCAGCGAATCTTCCGGCTTCAGCTCGCCTTCCGTCGGACGACCGAGGTGCGACGTCACCATGACCGCAGCGCCGGCGTCACGCGCGGTGCGGATGGCTGGCAGCGAGGCGCGGATGCGGGTGTCTTCGGTAATGTTGCCGGCGTCGTCCTGCGGCACGTTCAGGTCGGAGCGGATGAAAACCCGCTTGCCCTTGAGATCAAGATCGGAAAGTCGTGTGAACTGCATCGTGTGTCCTCTGCGATGGCGCGTGAAGGGGGATTTCAGGCAAGGGCAGAAACGAAGCGGGGAGGGGCGTCGCCGCCCGAACCCCGCTCGGTTGCGCTGGCGCCTTACTTTGCAGTCATCAGTGCAACCGTCGTGTCGAGCATGCGGTTGGAGAAACCCCACTCGTTGTCGTACCAGGACAGCACCTTCACCAGCGTGCCGCCCATGACGCGCGTTTGCGTCGAGTCGAAGATCGACGAGCGGGCATCGTGGTTGAAGTCGATCGACACCAGCGGTTCGACGTTGTAGCCCAGCACGCCCTTCAATTCGCCTTCCGAAGCGGCCTTCAGGATGCCGTTCACTTCGTCAGTCGTGGTGACGCGTGCGGCCGTGAAGGTGAGGTCGACGATGGACACATTGATGGTCGGTACGCGCATCGCGAAGCCGTCCAGCTTGCCGTTCAGATCCGGCAGTACCAGGCCGACTGCGGCGGCGGCGCCGGTCTTGGTCGGGATCATCGACATCGTGGCACTGCGCGCACGGCGCAGGTCTTCGTGGTAGACGTCAGTCAGCACCTGGTCGTTCGTGTAGGCATGGATGGTTGTCATCAGGCCATGCACGACGCCGATCTTGTCGTGCAGCGGCTTGACCAGCGGCGCCAGACAATTGGTGGTGCAACTGGCGTTCGAAATGACCGTGTCGGTCCCCTTCAGCACGGCGTGGTTCACGCCATAGACGATGGTGGCGTCGACGTCCTTGCCGCCCGGCGCAGAAATGATCACCTTCTTCGCGCCGCCCTTGATGTGGGCCGACGCCTTTTCCTTGGTCGTAAAGAAGCCGGTGCATTCCAGCACGACATCGACGCCCAGTTCGCCCCACGGCAGTTCGGCCGGGTTGCGGTTGGCCAGCACGCGGATGCGGTCACCGTTCACGACCATGTAGTCGCCGTCGACGCTCACTTCACCCGGAAACTTGCCGTGGGCGGTGTCGTAACGGGTCAGGTGGGCGTTGGTCTTGGGGTCGCCAAGATCGTTGATCGCGACGATCTGGATGTCGTGGCGCTTGCCGCCCTCGTAGTGTGCGCGAAGCACATTGCGGCCGATGCGCCCGTATCCGTTGATGGCAACCTTGATCGTCATGTCTGCAACTTCCTTTCCAGTGGGTGTGGATTCAAGAAAAGCTCTGGATTGTGCGGCGCGGCTTTTGGCCGCGCTGCGCCAAATTTGGCATCACTTGCCAAGCAGTTGTCGTGCCGCCTGCGTCACGGCGTCCGCGGTGATGCCGAATGCCTTGTACAACTCGCCCGCCGGCGCCGATTCGCCGAAGTGGTCCAGACCAATGACGGCGCCTTCGAGGCCGACGTACTTGCGCCACAGATCGGTCACTCCGGCCTCGACCGCGACGCACGGAACGCCGCGCGGCAGCACGGTTTCACGCCATGCGGCATCCTGGCGATCGAACACCGTAGTCGACGGCATCGACACCACGCGCACGGTGATGCCTTCCGCCTCCAGCGATTTCTGCGCTGCGAGCGCCAGCGAAACCTCCGAGCCGGTGGCGATCAGTATGGCTTCCACCTTGCCGGCCGCATCGGACAGCACGTAACCACCGCGCGCGATGGCTGCGGTCGTTGCTGCGTCGCGCGCCACGTGCGGCAGGTTCTGGCGCGAAAACATCAGCGAACTGGGGCCGTCGGCCCGCTTGAGTGCGTGCGCCCAGGCGACTGCCGATTCGATCGTATCGCACGGGCGCCAGACGTCCATGTTCGGCATCAGACGCAGCGTGGCGGTCTGTTCGACCGGCTGGTGGGTCGGGCCGTCTTCGCCGAGGCCGATCGAGTCGTGCGTGAACACGAACACCTGGCGCAGCTTCATCAACGCCGCCATGCGAAGCGCGTTCCGGGCGTACTCGGAGAACATCAGGAACGTGGCGGTGTAGGGAATGAAGCCACCGTGCAGCGCGATGCCGTTGGCGATCGCCGACATGCCGAATTCGCGCACGCCGTAGTAGAGGTAATTGCCGCCCGGATTGCCGGCCGATATGCCTTTCGAGCCCGACCACAGCGTCAGGTTGGATCCGGCGAGGTCGGCGGAGCCGCCAAGCAGTTCCGGCAGCGCCGGTGCGAAGGCCTCGATGCAGTTCTGGCTCGCCTTGCGGCTGGCGATGTTGTCCGCCTTGCCGTCGAACTTCGCGATCGTGTCTGCAACGACCTGCTCGAAATCGCCCGGCAATGTACCGTGCGTGCGGCGTTTGAACTCTGCCGCGAGGTCGGGGTGGGCGGCCGCGTAGGCTGCAAACCGTTCATTCCAGCCCGCTTCGGCGGTCTTGCCGGCGGGGCGAGCATCCCACGCCGCATAGACGTCGGCCGGGATTTCAAAGGGTGCGTGCGACCAGCCGATGAGCGCGCGTGCCGCGTCGATTTCGGCCGTACCCAGCGGGGCGCCGTGCACGTCGTGGCTTCCGGCCTTGTTCGGCGAGCCGAGGCCGATGACCGTGCGGCAGCAGATCAGCGTCGGTCGCGAAAGGTCTGACTTTGCCCCAAGCACTGCGGCGTTGATGGCTGCGCTGTCGTGACCGTCGACGGCCGGAATGACCTGCCAGCCATAGGCTTCGAAGCGCTTCGGCGTGTCGTCGGAGAACCAGCCCTCGACATGGCCGTCGATCGAGATGCCGTTGTCGTCATAGAACACGATCAGCTTGCCCAGGCCTTGCGTGCCGGCCAGCGAGCAGGCTTCGTGCGAGATGCCTTCCATCAGGCAGCCGTCGCCGGCAAAGGCGTAGGTGAAGTGATCGACGACCGTATGGCCGGGTCGATTGAATTGCGCCGCCATACCGCGTTCCGCGAGCGCCATGCCGACCGCGTTGGCCAGCCCCTGGCCGAGCGGGCCAGTGGTGGTTTCGACGCCCGGTGCGTAGCCACGCTCCGGGTGGCCCGGCGTCTTCGAATGCAGCTGGCGGAAGGATTTGAGATCGTCGATCGACAGGTCGTAGCCGGTCAGGTGCAGCAGTGCATACAGCAGCATCGAACCGTGGCCGTTCGACAGCACGAAGCGGTCACGGTCGGCCCAGTCCGGATTGGCCGGATTGTGCTTCAGGTGATGGCGCCACAGCACTTCGGCGATTTCCGCCATGCCCATCGGCGCGCCCGGATGGCCGGAGTTGGCTTTCTGGACAGCATCCATCGCCAGCGCACGGATGGCACCCGTGATCGGATTGAAGCCCCCGCGGGGTGTGATGGTCGGGACGGCGTTCGAGGCGGTCATAGGGCAGGTTCCGGCCGGAAAAACCCATAATTATCCGCGAAAACAAAGCCTCTGGGTAGCACGCTGCGTTCAGCAGGCGCGCCGGCTATAAGCGTCCGGCGTCGCGGGACTCGCAACGCCGGACCGAAATGGTCCGGTTCTCACAAGCGGACTGCCATCGCCGGTCGCCGGGCACACGGGGTCGGCATCGATCCAGTTCTTCAGCCGGCTCGGTGACGATAACTCAATAGCGGGCTCGCGCCTTGCGCCCATTTTCCACCAGCCGCAGGATCAGCGGCGTGAAAATGAGCTGCATGGCCAGTTCGATCTTGCCGCCCGGAATCACAATGGTGTTGGCTCGCGACATGAAAGAGCCTTGCAGCATGCTCAGCAGGTACTGGAAATCGATGCCGCGCGGATTGGCGAAGCGGATCACCAGCATCGACTCGTCTGCGGTCGGAATCCACCGAGCGATGAATGGGTTCGAGGTATCGACGATCGGAACGCGCTGGAAGTTGATGTTCGTCAGCGCAAATTGCGGGACGATGTAG
>NZ_JAUYRO010000039.1 GCF_030696805.1 Methyloversatilis sp.
ACCATGGCTACACGATTCCAAAAACGAAAAAGCCAGCTCTCTCGAACTGGCTTAACTCGTTGAATTCATTGGTGCCGCTTGTCGGAATCGAACTGACGACCTACCGCTTACAAGGCGGTTGCTCTACCAACTGAGCTAAAGCGGCGCGCGTCGGATTATATCTGCTGTCCGCCGGGGATGGCGCGCGCATCGGTGACTCATGGCAACGGCCATGGATTAAACTCAAATCATCATGAACATGTCTCCACATGCCAGCGCGCTGCAGACGTACGCGAATGGAGACCCATCTGCCCGATGTCCGATACCGTCACGCCCGTGCCCGTTCCGGGCTCCCCTGCAAATCGCCTGAACGGAACCGATGCCGGGCCGACGCTTGCCCGTCCGCTCAATGTGCTGCTGATCGAGGATTCCGAAGACGACGCGCTGCTGCTGCTGCACCGCTTCCGGGCAGCGGGCTACCAGGTGTGGTCGCAGCGGGTGGAAGACGAGCGGTCACTGCGCGAGGCGCTGTCGTCGCGCACTTGGGATCTGGTGCTGTCCGACCACAACATGCCGCGCTTTTCGGCGATGGCGGCGCTATCCATCCTGCAGAAACTGGAGCTGGACCTGCCCTTCATCATCGTTTCGGGTGTCATCGAGGAAGACATCGCGGTGTCGGCGATGCGCGCCGGCGCGCATGACTATCTCAGCAAGGGCAAGCTCGACCGGCTGATTCCGGCGGTCGAACGCGAAATGCGCGAGGCGCGCAACCGGGCCGAGCGGCACAGCGCGCTCGATGCCGTGCGCGACAGCGAGGCCCGCTTTCGCGCACTGGCGGCCAACATTCCGGGTATGGTGTTCCAGCTGCTGCGCCATGAAGACGGCGGCTGGCGCTTCCTGTTCGTCAGCGAAGGCTGCCTCGCGCTACTCGGTTTCAAGGCTGGCGAGCTGGTGGCTGCGCCGCGCCGCTTTCTCGACATGGTGCTGCCGGAGGACATGCCGGAGCTGGAGCGCGCGATGCATCTGTCGGCGCACACCCATGCCACGGTGAACTGGGACGGTCGCATCCGCCTGCCCGATGAGGACATCAAGTGGGTAAACCTGCGCTCATCGCCGCGCGTACTCGCGTCCGGCGTGCTGATCTGGGAAGGCATCGTTTCCAACATCACGCAGAGCAAGCTCACGGAGCGCGAATTACGCCAGTCGCGTGGTCAGCTGGCGGAGCTGTCGTCGCACCTGCAGATCGCCAAGGAAGAGGAACGCGAACGCATTGCGCGCGACATCCACGACGAACTGGGCGGCCTGCTGGTGGCGCTGAAGTTCGAAGTGTCGCTGCTGGCAAACAAGACCGCGGCCGATCAGGACGCGATCAAGGCGCGCTCGGTCAGCATGGGCAAACTGGTGGATGACGCGATCACCACGGTCGGGCGGATCGCGCGCGAACTGCGCCCCGGCATCCTGAAGGAATTCGGCCTTGCGCCGGCAGTCGAGAGCCATGCGGAAGACTTTGCCGCCCGTACCGGCCTGAAGTGCGAGTTGCTTTGCATCGATCACGACATCGACCCGGACGAGGAAACGGCCATCGCACTTTTCCGGGTTTTCCAGGAGGCGCTGACCAATGTATCCAAGCACGCCGGCGCGCGCACGGTTGAAGTGCGCCTCACGCAGGAAGACGACGACATCGTGCTCGAAGTCGGCGACGATGGCCGAGGCCTTGCGCCGGAAGACCTGAACAAGCCCAAATCCTTCGGCCTGCGCGGCATCCGCGAGCGCGTGGTGCACTTGAACGGACGTTTCGAAGCGAGCAGCCGCGAACAAGGCGGCACCCGACTGCTGCTGAGGGTGCCGGCGTGCCGCCGCACCGTACTGGAGTTTTCCCGATGAGCAGCATCCGCATACTTATTGCAGACGACCACGCCATCGTGCGCTCCGGCCTGCGCCAGATCCTTTCAGACAGCCCGGATCTCATCGTCACGGGTGAAGCGGAAAACGGAGTCGAAGCGATGCACAAACTGCGTGACGGCAGTTTCGACCTCGTGCTGATGGATGTATCGATGCCCGACCGCAACGGAATCGACACACTCAAGCTGGTGCGCAAGGAGTTTCCGCGACTGCCGGTGCTGGTGCTGTCGATGCACCCGGAGGACCAGTACGCGATCCGCGCACTGAAAGCCGGCGCCTCGGGCTATCTGACCAAGCAGAGCGCGCCGGAACAGCTGGTCACCGCGATCCGCCAGGTCGCCAGCGGCAAGAAATATGTTTCGCCCACGCTGGCCATGGAACTGGCCAATGCCATTACCGACGACGACGAGCGGCCGCCGCACGAGAAATTGTCCGACCGCGAATACCAGACGCTGGTGATGATTGCCTCGGGCAAGACGCTGACCCAGATCGGTGAAGAACTGAGCCTCAGCGTCAAGACGGTCAGCGTCTATCGCGCACGGCTGCTGGAAAAGATGCGCATGAAGAACAACGCCGAACTGACCCACTACGGCCTCAAGCACGGGCTCACTGACTAGGGTATGCCGACCGCCCTCACTGCCGTGCGGAGTGTGGAATAACTTACGGATGCGCCCTAAAGCCCGTCGTCGGAGTGCCGTTGTAAGCATTCGTTACGGACTGTGAATTGCCATTGAAATGTCTGACGCCATGCAGCCGCTCGAAATCGCCCGTGAAGCCTTGCGACGTCTCGCCATGCGTCAGCTGCAGCCCACGCCGGAAAATTACCGGTCGCTCTATCACGAAATTGCCGGCACCAAGGCCGACGACCTGTTCCCGGAACGCGCACTGAAGTTGGTGTGCAGCACCCTGCCTCGGCTCAATCAATCGCAGATCGAATTTGGCGAGCGGCTCGAAAGCGCTGTTGTCAGCCGCAGCTGGTCGGCGATCAGTGGATCCCTGGTCGGTCTGCTGCGCGCGCAGGCGGCGCCTCAGCGCAAGTGGACGGCTCTGCTGAAGGACCTGTTCAAGCAGTTCGAACGCAGTCACGACTCGCTCACGTATGCGCAGAAGCAGGTGACAATCCAGCAGGTGCTGGATACGTCCAGCGGCGAGCTCGATGCCCTCTACGCGCGGCTGAGCAAGCTTGCAGACAACTGGGAATCCTGCGAGAGCAGCGATGCAGAAGCTGCCGGGTTGCACGGCCATGGCCGCCACAAGATCGTCCCCGCGCTGGATAACAGTGACGCCGCACTGCGCGACCTGTTTGCCAGCACGCTCGAAGGTGTCGTCGGCAGCCTGCTGATTTCGGCGCCCGAGCTGCGCGACGAAGCCATTGCGCTGGGGCAGGCGCTGCGCGACGTGCGCGACATGAGCGGCGTCGATGATCTGGCGTCCAAACTGCGCAACCTCGTGTATCGCCTGAACTGGGTGGTCGACGATCAGGCCGAAATCCGGGCCGGTCTGTTGTCGCTGCTTGACCTGCTGCTGAAGAACATCGGCGAACTGGTTCTGGACGACCGCTGGATGCGCGGTCAGATCGATTCGCTGCGTGCGTTGTGCGATCACCCGCTGACTGCGCGCGAACTGGATGAAGTGGAGCGCCGGCTGCGCGAAGTGATCGAGCGTCAGGGCTCGCTGCGCGGCAATATCGACGACGCGAAGCACCAGATCAAGCTGATGCTGGCCGGCTTTGTCGAGCAGCTCGGCAGCTTCACCGACGCCACGTCGGGCTTCGGCGAGAAAATGGAAGGCTACGCGGAAACAATCGCTGCCGCCGACGACATCGGTTCGCTGCAGGGTGTCATTGCCGAAGTGATTGCCGCCACGCATTCCATGCGCGCCACGACAGAAAAGTCGCGTGCCGAGGTTGACAACATGCGCGACCGCGTACGTGCGGCGGAAGCCGAAATAGAACGCCTGCAGGTCGAGCTCGAACAGACCAGCGAAAAGATGCGCCACGACCCGCTGACCGGCGCACTCAACCGCAAGGGACTGGAAGAGTCCTACGCCAAGGAAGTGTCGCGAGCCGCAAGGCGCGGCTCGCTGTTGTGCCTCGCAGTGCTGGACATCGACAACTTCAAGCGGCTCAACGATACCTACGGCCACAACACCGGCGACGAGGCACTGCTGCACCTGGTTGGCACGGTACGCGACTGCCTGCGTCCAAACGACACCCTGTCACGCTACGGCGGTGAGGAATTCGTCATATTGCTGCCGGAAACCTCGGTCGAGGATTCGGTCATCGTGCTGCAACGCCTGCAGCGCGAACTTACCAAACGCTATTTCCTGGCCAACAACGACAAGCTGCTGATCACCTTCAGCGCCGGCGTCACCGTGGTCGGTCATGAGGAACCGCAGACGTCTGCGATTGAGCGTGCCGATGTGGCCATGTATCAGGCCAAGGCCACCGGCAAGAATCGCGTGGTCATCGCACCCGAGCAACCGATTGCTGCGTGACCCGGGCCGGCATCCGCTTCGCCCGCCTCAAGTTCCCGGTTCCCGCAACATTCAGTCGTGATATGCGTCGGGCCGCCGGTTCTGGCGGCCTTTCCTGATTTGAAGGCATGCGCGTTCGGCGTCGAGCTATCTGCGAAGTGCCATCGGTTCCGGGATAGCCACGCGGTGTGCCGTCTTCACACACCCGGTCAGCAGCTGACCAGACATTGCTCGCATCAGCGCTGTCCATGCGGACGTGAGGTGTGATCGACGTTGGGGTGTCGGGCATCGCCTGCGGCTCACCCCAACCTACAGGCGCTTTCCGTGCGGACGTGGCGTGATCGACGTTGGGGTGTCGGGCATCGCCTGCGGCTCACCCCAACCTGCGAGTGCTTTTCCCGGGAGCGGAGCGGTCGGCAGTGCGTTGGTTGGGGTGAGCCGCAGGCGATGCCCAACGAAAACCCTTGCCCGTCACGCACCAGGGCGGCCACTGAGCGGCCCGTCAGCAGCCACGCGCAGCGCGCTCCGCTGACATTCCGTAACAGTCTGAAACAGGTCCTGCACGATGTATGGAGCACAAAACGGGCCGACCTTGCAGGCAAAAGCGATTGCAGCGGCAACCTCACGCAAGCAGGAACGCCCGTACATGCCGCAAGGGGAAGCCATTTCATATCGGCAGCCGCCTGAAAGCCAAGACGACAAAGGCTTTCATTAAGGTGCCCCGCTAAAGTTTGCAGCGGCAACTCCGTTACTTCAAACATCGGCGACATCAACAGCGGGCCATGCAGCCCGGAGCGCCGTAACTACACACTACTTCGTGACAGGAGAAATAAAATGCCGCAAATCATCAACACCAACGTGCCGTCGCTCACCGCACAGCGCAACCTGAATTCTTCGCAAAGCTCGCTCGCCACTTCGCTGCAGCGCCTGTCCTCGGGCCTGCGCATCAACAGCGCGAAGGACGACGCCGCCGGCCTCGCCATTTCAGAACGGATGACGTCGCAGGTGCGCGGTCTGAACCAGGCTGTCCGCAACGCCAACGACGCGATCTCGCTGACGCAGACTGCCGAAGGCGCGATGGGTTCGATCACCGAAGGTCTGCAGCGCATGCGTGAATTGTCGGTTCAGGCCGCCAATGATTCGAACAGCGCCAGCGACCGTCAGGCCCTTCAGCAGGAAGTGTCGCAGCTGCAACAGGAAATCAACCGCGTTGCCTCGTCGACCCAGTTCAACGGCAAGAACCTGCTCGACGGTTCGTTCTCCGGCCAGTACTTCCAGGTCGGCGCGAATGCCAACCAGTCGATCGGCATCAGCCTCGCCAATACCAAGGCGACCAACATCGGCGCCAATACGGTGACCGCCGGCGGTACGTTGAACAACGCAGCCGCTCTGGCAGCCGGTGCGGGTGCCCGCGTCGCCAACACCGTCGTCGCAGCCGAAGATCTGACCGTGACCGGTTCGCTCGGCACGGCAGCGGTTGCAGTGAATCTCGCAGACACCGCCAAGGCTGTCGCCGCGGCCGTCAATGCACAAAGCGCCACCACCGGCGTAAACGCAACGGCAGCGACCGAAGCCACGCTGAGCGGCCTGACGGCTGCCGGCACCTACACCTTCACGCTGTTCGGCGAAAATTCAACCGGTGTCGCCGTGTCGGCCACCATCGGCAACGCAGCCGATCTGAGCTCGTTGTCGACCGCGATCAACAACTACGCGGCGACCACCGGCATTACCGCCACGGTCAGCGGCGGTTCGGTCACGCTGAAGTCGGAAAGCGGCGCAGACATTTCGCTCACCGACTTCGCTGGCGCCGGCGATATCAGCCTCCAGGGTCGCAATGCCTTCACCAGCGCAACGGCCGGTGCAGCAGTCGTGCTGACGGGCGCTACCGCCGCCACCGACTCCTCGACGGTCGGCGGTACCTTGAAGTTCTCGTCGTCCGACGCCTTCTCGGTCACCAGCGCGTCGGCCGGTGGTCTCTTCACCGCGACCACGGCGAACGCCAGTGCGCTGTCGTCGGTCGCCTCGATCAGCGTCGGCACGCAGACCGGCGCCAACGCCGCCATCGACGTCATCGACGCCGCCCTGCAGTCGATCAATACGCAACGCGCTTCACTGGGTGCCATCCAGAATCGTGTGCAGAACACGATCAGCAACCTGCAGACCACGTCGGAAAACGTCAGCGCAGCCCGCAGCCGTATCCAGGATGCCGACTTCGCGATGGAAACCGCCAACCTGACCCGCGCGCAGATCCTGCAGCAGGCCGGTACCGCGATGCTGGCGCAAGCCAACTCGCTTCCGCAGAACGTGCTCAGCCTGCTCCGCGGCTAAGCACCGGCAACTGAAAGAAACGGGGCACGGTTCGCCGTGCCCCGTTAATTGCAAGGGGAAATCGTCATGGCGATCCAGCCAGTCCCGCCGAGTACCTCGCCACCGCACACTCCGGCCCTCGCACAGAGCACCGGAGTGAAGGTCGTGGCTCCCGCCAGTGTTCGTGACCAACCCGCGCAGAACACCCCGCTCACAACCGAACAGATCGAACAGACGGTGGACGAAATCCGTCGCCAGATTCAACCGGTGGACCAGAATTTGCTCTTCACGATTGACAAGGAAACAGGGAAAACAATCGTGAGACTTATCGACTCAAGCACCAAGGAAATCCTGCGGCAGATCCCCTCGGAGGAACTGATCGCGATCGCGCGCGCGCTCGGCAAGGGCCAGAGCGGCCTGATTGAGCGCAAGGCCTGAGGGGCGCAGCACCATGGCAATCTCTTCCGCAGGAATCGGCTCCGGCCTTGACGTTTCAGGCCTCGTATCGCAGCTGATGTCGCTCGAACAGCGCCCACTGACGCTGCTCGCACAGAAGGAGGCCGGCGTACAGGCGAAGATCTCCGCCTACGGTTCCATCAAGGGTGCACTGTCTTCCATCCAGTCGGCCGCAACCGCCCTGTCGAACGCGGCAACATTTACCGCACGCAAAGCTGCCATCGGCAACGCCGACGTGGCAACAGTTGCCGGCACGCAAACCGCGGTTGCCGGCAACTACACACTTGAGGTCAATACGCTGGCCGAATCGCAAGTGGTGGCATCCGGCCAGTTCGCCGGCAGCACGGCAAGCGTCGGCAGCGGCACGCTGACCATACAGTTGGGCAAGTACAACGCGGGTGCCTTTACCGCCAACCCGGACAAGGCCGCAGTCAACATCACCATCGGAAGCGGTGCGATGTCGCTGGCCGACGTGCGCGACGCCATCAACGACGCCGATGCAGGCGTTACCGCCTCGCTCGTCAATGACGGCAACGGCCATCGCCTGGTACTGCGCTCCGTCGACGGCGGAACCGAAAACACGGTGAAGATCACCGCCACCGACGACGACGGCAACAACACCGACGATGCCGGACTGTCGCGCCTGATCTACGACGCATCGACCGGCGGTACGTCACGCCTGTCGCAGATGATCCCGGCGTCCGATGCCACGCTGACGGTCAATGGCATCGCCATCACATCAAGCACGAACACGCTGACCGACGCGATCGAAGGCGTGACTCTGAGCTTGAAGAAGACCAACGCCGGCAGTCCGACCGTGGTCTCCGTCACCAATGACACCAGCGTCGCCCGCAGCGGCGTAGAGCGTCTCGTCAAGGCTTACAACGATGCCCTCGGGATCATCAAGACGCAGACCAGTTACAACACCGAAACCGACAAGGCCGCCACGCTGAATGGCGAAAGCACGATGCTGGCATTGCGCAACCGCCTGAGCGCACTTGTCGGCACCTCGATCGCCCCGGGCCTGAATTTGTCGGCGATCGGCGTATCGGTCGAGAAGGACGGCAAGCTGGCGATCGACTCGACCAAACTCACGGCCGCTCTCGATAACGGCAACGTGGAAAAGCTGTTCCGCGGCTCCGATGACGTCAAGGGCATGGGCAGCCGGCTGACCAGCCTGATGGACGACATGATCGACGCCGGCGGCCTCATTTCCAGCCGCACCGAAGGGCTGACTGCGGCTGCCAAGGCGTTCCAGAAACGCGCTGAAGCGATGTCGGACCGTCTGCTGACGATCGAAGCGCGCTATCGCAAACAATTCAGTGCGCTCGACACGCTGATCAGCAACATGACCGCCACCAGCAACTATCTGACGCAACAACTGGCCAATCTGCCGACGATCTCGTCGCGCTGATGCAATCAACCGGGCAAAAGGGACTTTCATGTTTGCATCGCTTTCAAATCCGCATATGGCCTACGCACAGGTCGGTATGGAAACACGGGTGGCCGGTGCCGATCCGCACCTGCTGATCCTGATGCTGTTCGACGGTGCGCTGATGTCGGTATCCACCGCCAGCCACCAGATGGAAATGGGTGAAACCGCTGGCAAGGGCCTGTCGATTTCACGAGCCATCGACATCATCGGCAACGGTCTCAAGGTGAGCCTGGATCTGGACGCCGGCGGCGAACTCGCCCAGCGGCTATATGCGCTGTACGACTACATGTGCGCACGCCTGCTGCATGCCAATGCTCACAACGACCGCGCTGCACTGGAAGAGGTCAGTCACCTGCTGGGCGAATTGAAGGATGCCTGGGAAGAAATCAGACAGAAGCTGTCGCAAGGCGCGCCCATGTAGGCAAAAGCGGAAATTGCACGGTAATTACCACTTACCTGTGCGCCTCCGAACCGCTGCCCGCCTGTACGCTCATTGACTAACCGGTACCTCCTGCAAGACGGCCCGACGACATGAATTCACTGCCCCTGCTCGAAGACATGCACCAGATCTCCAGTCACATGGTTGATGCCGCGCGCGCCAACGACTGGGACCGCCTGGTCACCCTTGAACTCGACGTGTCCGCGCTGCGCCAGCGCATCGCCGACAATGACGAGGAAGTGACTTCGCCGTCCGAGCGCGCCCGCAAGGTTGCGCTGATGAAACAGATACTCGCCCACGACGCCGAAGTGCGCCGCCACGTCGAACCGTGGATGGCACAGGTCAAGGTGTTCCTCGGCAAGCTTCCGGCAGGCCGGGCCGAAAACGGCTGAACGCATGAACAACCTGCTGCCGGGCATCTCGCAACGTCTTGCGGAACTGGCCCGCGGCTCGGTACAGGTCGCCGGTCCGGTTAGCCCGATCGGCGAACAGCTGCCTGAATTCCAGCCCGGCGAGCGCTACACCGCACAGATCATCCAGAACCTGCAGGACGGGCGCGCACGCGCCCAGGTGGCGGGTCAGATGGTCACGCTGCAACTGCCGCAGGGCGCACGCGAAGGCAGCACGGTCACCCTGACCCACGTCGCGCGCAATGCGCAGACACTGATCGCCACGCTGGTCCCGGATCCTGCGGCCGGCGAGGCCAGCGACGTCAGCCTCAGCGAGCCGGCGCGCGCCATCAGTGCGCTGCTCGACCGCCCGTCGCCGCCGCCGGCACGCCTGTCCGCCGGGCAGGCGCTGATCGATCCGGCCCTGCTGCGCGCCAGTGCCCACGTGAGCGACGCGGCGGCAACACCGGTGATCGCCGGCCGACTTGCCAGCGCGATCGGCCAGAGCGGCCTGTTCTACGAGTCGCACCAGGCGCAGTGGGTCAGCGGCGAGCGCACGATCGAATCCACCGCGCGCGAGCCGCAGCGTGCCTTTGATCCCCAAGCCCGTGCGACGCCGGCCGCGCTGCAGCGCGCCGATACCGCAACGCTTGCACAGGCCGGCGCCGAATTCCCACAGATCAACGACGCACCGGCCCCGGAACGGGCCGAAGCCGTGCGCGCAGATTCCGCAACGCCGGCCGAACTGCGACCGCTGGTGCACAACCAATTGCTGGGTCTGGCACAGCACTCGCTCGCCTGGGAAGGACTTGCCTGGCCCGGGCAGATGATGAAGATCGAGATCGACGACCCGCGCGCCGACGGACGGCCCGATGAGGCTGCTGCCGAGCCGGACACCGATGTACCCTGGACGTCACGCCTGCGACTGGTGCTGCCCGGTCTGGGGGAGGTCGAAACGTCCCTGACGCTGTGGCGCGACCATGGCATCGCGCTCAATTTTTCCAGTGATCCTGAAGCGCGGCTTCGCATGGGCAGTGCCCTGCTCGAACTGCAGCAGCGCATGAGCGACGCCGGACTGCGCCTGGGTCAGGTGACCTTCGGCGATGCAGCGCCGGCCGTCGAAAGCCCATCGATCGAGGCGGCCGATGAAACCACGACCGACCCCGCCGGCAGGCAGGTGATGGCATGACGCAGTCTGCCCGCGCCCAGGCGGTCGCCATGGCCTACGGTGCCGGCGATGCCGCGCCGCGCGTCGTGGCCAAGGGCCGCGGGCTGGTGGCCGACGAAATCATCCGGCGCGCGCGTGAAGCGGGCGTTTTCGTGCATGAATCGCGCGAAATGGTTGCGCTGCTGATGGGGCTCGATCTCGACCAGCGCATCCCGCCGGAGCTTTACGTCGCCGTAGCCGAACTGCTGGCGTGGATCTATCGTGTCGAAAAGGGGCTGAACGCGGCACCGCCATCGACCATCAGGGTGCCCACCTGACCTTACACTCCACCGCACCGCCGCACTCCTGCACCAGCAGGCGCGGCACACCGACAGGACGCATTCCATGACCGAGGACATCCGGTTCGATCTGCTTGAAGCCGACGATTTCGCCCGCTACGTGCTGGACGGCACGACCGATATCGTGTTCTACCTGCGCGCCATCAAGGACCAGAAAGCCAATGTTTCGGTCTATGCCGGCCGATCAAGCGAGCCCTTCCTGACGGCCGTACTCGACATCGACGACGCACGCGGCGCGGTCGTACTCGATGTGCCGCGGGACGAGAAACAATTGGAAAAAGCGCTCAAGTCGTCACCGCTGGTCTGCCTTACCTCGCTGGAAAAGGTGAAGGTGCAGTTCATGGTGCCGCGCTGCCGCAGCGTCGAATTCGACGGCGGTCCGGCGATCGAGATTCCGCTGCCCACGCGCATGTTGCGGCTGCAGCGGCGTGACTACTATCGCCTCATCGTGCCACCCAATCCCCGCCTGCGCTGCCTGATCCCGACCGGTGACGGTAACGGACGCATGATCGAAGCCAACATCGTGGACATCTCGGGCGGCGGTCTGGCCGTTGTGGCGCCACCGAGCAGCCTGAACCTGTCGGTCGACAGCCTGATTGATCAGTGCCAGATCATGCTGCCCGAACTTGGCACCATCACGGCCACGCTGCAGGTGCGCAACATGTTCCGTGTCACCGAACGCGGTGGCAGCGAGCTGCGTGCGGGATGCCAGTTCATCGGCCTGCCGGCCACGGCGGATGCACTCATCCAGCGTTACATCCTGCGCATCGAGCAGGAGCGTACGAGCGTGCGCGACGTCTGAGAAATGCGTTGACGCGTTCACTCGCGCTGCGCTGCTGACTGCTCGGTTGCTGACAGCAGTTGATATGCGCGCTAAGGTCTTACGATGGTGCCAAAGGCGGCGCCATTGACGATCGAGACCACGAGGCAATGAACATGGTGAACGAACTGCAGACGTTGTTGCCGCACGGCTACTGTTTCTCGTGGCAGAAAGACCTGGTACTGCTGCACGTCGTATCGAACGTGCTGATCGCGGCCGCCTACTTTACGATTCCAGTCACCTTGTGGACCTTCGTCCGTCGTCGCACCGACCTAAGTTTCAGCCCGATCTTCGTCATGTTCGGCGTATTCATCATGGCGTGCGGGGTCACGCATGTGATGGACATCTGGACGCTGTGGCACCCGGATTTCTGGCTTGACGGCTGGCTGCGCCTGATGACGGCAGGCGTGTCGATAGCGACCGCCATCATGCTGTGGCGACTGATCCCGATTGCGCTGTCGCTGCCCAGCCCCGAGTCGCTCAGCGAGGCCAACACCGAACTAAAGGCAGAAATCGCGCGCCGCAAGCAATACGAAACCGAACTGCGCGCGCTCAACTGCCAGATGAAGCAGCAGATCGAGGAACTCGAAGCGCTTTCGTACGCCATTTCGCACGACGTACGCGGCCCGCTGCGGCACATAGAAGGGTTCGCGCGCGCTCTGGCCGACAAGCACCCGGCACCGACCGACCACCCTGCTCAGCGCTACATAGAGCGCATACGGTCGTCAGTGCATCACCTGAGCAATATCGTCGAAGGTCTGCTCGCGTTCTCGCGCGCCAGCCGCACCGAAATGCGCCGGGAGCGCTGCGACATGAACATGCTGATCGCCGAAGTGGTAGAAGAACTGGCGCCCGACATGGACAACCGTGTCGTCGAGTTGAAGCTCGGCGCGCTGCCCGACGTGCAGGCAGATCCCAAACTGCTCTACCAAGTGTTCTACAACCTGATGGCCAATGCAGTGAAGTATTCGCGCGACCGAGCACCGGCAGTGATCGAAGTCGATTGCATCGACGACAGCGGCGACGACCTTGTATTCCGTATTCGCGACAATGGCGCTGGCTTCGACATGCAATATGCAGGCAAACTATTCGGTGTGTTCCAGCGCCTGCATCATTCGAGCGAATTCGAAGGTACCGGCATCGGGCTGGCTAACGTGAAGCGCATCGTCGAGCGCCATGGCGGGCGCGTCTGGGCCACCGGCGAGATCAACGCAGGTGCCAGCTTCTTCGTCGCCCTGCCGCGACGTGCCCGCGCGGCAGCTGAGCGTTCTGCAGACCCCCTCACAGGAGTAAGCGATGTCCCTGCACTTGCGTGACATTCTGGTTGTCGAGGACAACGACAACGATGTCGAACTGATGTTGCTCAGCCTTGGCGAACTCAAGCTTGCCAACGACATCATCATTGCACGCGACGGCGTCGATGGGCTGGACTACCTTTACCGGCGCGGCCGCTTCGCCGCGCGCGAGGGTGACCATCCGCTGTTCATGCTGCTTGACTTGAACATGCCGCGCATGGGAGGTATCGACATGCTGGTCGAAATGCGCCGCGATGACAGGCTGCGCAGCCTGCCGGTCGTCATCATGACCTCCTCACGCGAAGATCCGGACCTTCGCCGCTGCTACGACCTGGGCATCAACGCCTACGTCGTGAAACCGGTCGATTTCGATCAGTTTTCGCGCACGGTGACCAATCTGGGCATTTTCTGGGCGCTGATCAACGAGCCGCCGCCGCGGATCTGAATCGCCAACCCAGGCCTCGATCCTGCTGATCAAAAGCCGGTTTTTCACCCCGTCGCCGATTTTCCGCCTCGAAACGTGAAAATTCGGTGACACCTGCATCCGTTCTGGCCTCTGCCGAGTAGTGGGAATGACGACGCGCTTTCGAGTTGCGGTCTCGTCCATTTCCCCAACCATTTTCTTCGGAGAGGTCAGACATGTACGAAAAATCACTGTTCGCAGCAGCATCCACCCTTGCGCTCGCGCTTGCAACCCCGGCCGGAGCGGCCGATTTCATCGGCCTGACGACCGGCAACGAAATCGGCATGATCAGCAGCAGCAACACTTCGGCCGCCACCTTCACGTCGATAACCGGCCTGGGCGCCGGTGAACGCATCCTCGGCATCGATCTGCGCCCCAGCAACAACATGGTGTACGGCGTCAGCAGCCTGAACCGCATCTACACGCTTGACGTATCGAGCGGCATGGCCACCTTCATGGCGGCACTCGACACCCCGCTGGTCAACGCGTCTCTGTCCTACGGCATCGACTTCAATCCGGTGGCCGATTTCGCCGGAGCGGCGTCGCTGCGCTACGTGAGCAACGTCGGTCAGAACCTGGCGATCAACGTCAATACGGGTGTCGTCGGCAATGCTGCCAGCGTCATCCCGTCCGGTTTCAGTGCGGTGGCCTACACCAACTCAGATGCCTCGGCGATGAGCGGCCCGGCATCAACTGCGCTGTACTACCTCAACACCACGACCGACACGCTGCACATCGCGCCGACCGCTTTCAATGCACCGACCATCACGACCGTCGGATCACTCGGCATTTCGGGCAATGTGATCGGCGCCAACGGTTTCGAAATCGACGCCAGTGGCATGGGCTGGGCAGCACTGACGCTGGACAACGGTGACAGCGGTCTCTATTCGATCGACCTCGGTACCGGTCTCGCGACCTTCAATGGCGCGCTCAACGCCAACCTGCGCGGCTTCACGTCTGCCTCCTTCATGGCACCGGTGCCGGAACCCGAAACCTGGGGCATGCTGCTGTCCGGTCTCGGCCTGATCGGCATGATGGCGCGCCGCCGCATACGCAAGGCCTGAGCACGCTGCACGTCGCGCGGGCTTCGGTTCGCGCGATTTTCAAGGGCTTCGCGCCGCAGGGTGCGAAGCCCTTTTTCGTTATTACTCGAAACGTGGTGCTGGCTGCCCGGATCAGCCGAGCAGCAGGTCGAAAAAATCAACCGGAACGACCTTGCGCGCCACCGGTGCCGGCGGGCGCGGCCAGGGTTGCAACAAGGCGCCACGATCCGGTACGAGACGTTGTTCGAACTGCACGAAATGCTTGCCGTTGATCCGGTTGTATTCGCCCTGGAAGGCGGCGAGGTAGGCATCCGGCGTCAATCCGCGGGTGGTGCCGTGCAGCAGGTTTTCAATGCACAGCGCAGACAGCCGAGCGAAAGCGGTCAGCTTGCCCACCTCGGCAGCCGCCTCCAGATGGCCGTCGGTATCGAGCGTCCATTGCTTGCGTTCCAGCAGTTGTGCATAGCCGACGGCGGCGTCCCGCACCGGTTGCAATCCGGTAACGGCCATCGGGTAGGCATCGTTGTGCAGGCGCGCCTGCGCGATGTCGATCAGCGTTTCGCGGAATCGCTTGTAGCGGTCGAACACCACGGTCACGTAGAGCGACAACAGCGTGCCGAACAGGATGCCGATCAGCGCGCCGGATGCATCCTTGCCCCATAGGGCCCAGACACTGTCATCCGGCGGTTTGTCGGATAGCCGATCGGGCGGCTGGGCGCAGACGATCAGCGGGGGCGCTGTCGGCGGACAGGCCGGGCAGCCGTCGGTCGGCGGACACGAAGCGCCGGGATCGGTCACGGACCCGGGCGTAGCGGACGCCACGACCATCGATGCGACCGGTATCGTCGATGCGCCGTCGGTCGCCTGCGCGAGCGCCGTGCACGCAAGCCACAGCGCGCCGGCCACTGTCACGACGCGGCGCATTTGCTGCGACATCACGCCACCGGCCACGGGGTACGGACGCCAGCAGCCGTGTCATCAGTCGAGCACATACGTTTCGTCCTGCTCGGGCACCACGGCGGACCAGCCCAGTTCGTGCTCGAGCTTCTGACGCAGACTGTCCGCCGCGGTTGCTTCGCCATGCGTCACGAATACGCGGCGCGGCGCCCGCCCGACCGGGCGCAGCCAGTCGAGGATTTCGCGGTAGTCGGCATGCGCCGACAGGCCGTCTACCTTGGCCACTTCGCAGCCGATCGGCGCATCGCGGCCGAAGATCCGCAGGCTGCGCGTGCCCTTCAGCAGCGCATCGCCGCGCGTTCCTTCAGCCTGGTAACCGGCGATCACGACCGTGTTGCGCGGGTCGGCACCAAACGCCAGCAGGTGGTGCAGGATGCGGCCGCCATTGAGCATGCCGGCGCCCGCGATGATCACCTTGGGGTAACGGTTGCCCGCCAGCGCTTCCGACTCTTCCGGCTTACGGGTGAAGGTGACCGCGTCACGCATGCGGTCACACGCCTGCTGGCTGAGCCGATGTTCGTGCCGGTACTGTCGGAACACACCGGTGACGTCGATCGCCATCGGGCTGTCGAGAAACACCGGCAGGTCGGGAATGCGCCGTTCGTCGATCAGCGTGGCCAGCAGATGCATCAGTGTCTGGGCGCGACCGACGGCGAAGGACGGCAGGAGCACCGTACCACCGCGTGCCGCGGTGCGGCTGACGATGCCGGCCAGCGTGGCAAACGGGTCATGTTCAGGATGCAGGCGATCACCATACGTCGACTCGACCACCAGCCAGTCCGTATCCGGCAGCGGTTCGGGTGCGTGCATTACCGGGTCGTCCGGCCGCCCGAGATCACCGCTGAAGGTGATGCGCTGACCGGCGCACTCGACGCAGACGCTGGCCGCGCCCAGGATGTGCCCGGCGCGCTGAAAGGTGACGCGATACGGGCCGATCGAGAACGGTTCGCCGAAGCCCGTGCTGCGCAGATGCTCCATCGCGTGGCGCGCATCGTCGGCCGTATACAGCGGCTCCGCCGGATGGTGCTTGCTGTAGCCGTACTTGTTGGCGTGACGCGCGTCTTCTTCCTGCAGGTGGGCACTGTCCTCGAGCAGGATGTCCACCAGTTCGCGCGTGGCCGACGTCGCCCACACCGGTCCGTCGAAGCCTTCGCGCATCAATCGCGGCAGATAGCCGGAATGGTCGAGATGGGCATGCGTCAGCACGACGGCCAACAGCCCGGCTGCATCGACCGGAAAAGGCTTCCAGTTGCGACTGCGGATATTCTTTACACCCTGGAACAAGCCGCAATCCACGAGCAGCGAGTGCCCCTCGTGCGTCAGCAGATAGCGCGAGCCGGTCACCGTGCCGGCGGCACCCAGAAAACGGATTTTCATCGTTGTCGTCCTCCTCGCTCAGAGTGTAAGCCCGGCTGTCGCAGTGCGACAGCCGGGCACTCAGTTGTCGGCGGAGAGATTCTGCGCGATGCGCCAGAGCACGCCACTCGGGTCGGGCAGCTCAAAATCCCGCATCCCCCACGGTCGGTCTTCCGGCCTGCCGATCACCACGGCGAAGCGCCGGGCGATAGCAGCCGATACGAGGTGCGCATGCCAGGCGTCCACGTCGGCGACCAGCAGATGCATCTGGAACTGCCGAGCAAACGCCGGTTCATCGAAGGCCTGAAGCAGAAAGCTTGTATGGCCATGGCGCACATAAGCCAGCCTGTCGTCCCCCCACGGCACTTCGAAACCAAGCGCCAGATAGAACCGGCGCGACAATTCGAAGTCGGTGGCCGGTACAAAGGCCTTGATTTCGACCGGATCCAGATTCATCACAGGTCGCTGCGGATGGCGCCGATGCGCCGCACCCTTCGACTGATCAGGCCGAGGCCAACCAGCATCATCAGCGCAGCGCCCGGCTCGGGCACCGTCGACACCTGCCAGCCCATGTCGGCAAAGCCGGCGTAGTCGAGCGCGGTAGGCAACTGGCGTTCACCGAAGGGGGTACTCGGATCCATCATCGTTTCCTGCGGCAGGCCATCGCGCACGCTGATCGTGCCTTCAGCCCAGTGACTGCCGTAGCGGTCGACCGGCACGCCGCCGCCGTACGCCGCCACCGACGCAACACCGATGAACAGACCCGTGCTGGCATCGATCTGCGCCAGCCACGAATCAGCTTCGCCAAATCCGAGGATGTGACCGATTTCGTGTGTGGCCGTGGTCAGAAAATCCGGGCTGCCGGGCGACAGACCCGAGGCATCCGCGCCGAAATACCAGTCATTGCTGGCGTTGAACCAGATGTAGCCGCCCCAAGTGGCGTAGTCGCTGGCGTCCGGGCCGGTGGTGTTGAGCTGACCACGCGTCATGACCGCGTTGACGAAGGCGGCACTGCCGGTGGCCTGCAGGTTTGCGCCGGTACCGGCGAAGCCCAGCACGCCCGGCGCCGACGGCGAGCCGCCGACATAGATGCGCAAGGTATCGGCTTCGATGGCGACGTTGTTCAGGGTGACGCCGGGCCCGCCCAGACTCGGATGCAGGAAGGACACCGACCACTGGTCGCCCTCAGCCGGCATGATCGCGCTCAGCGTGTCGGCGAAGCCGCTGTAATGAGCGGCTGCGAGGTCGAGCAAGGCGCGGCGATCGACCCGCGGCGCGCCGGTCGTCAGGTCGGTGAAGAAGCCGCGCGTGTCGTAGGTGTAGTCGAACTCGATCTGCAGCGCCGAGGCCGACGGCGACGCGAGCGCCAGTAACAGGGCCAGCAGCGGCATCGTCGCGACACGACGCTGCGATGTCAGGTCGCGGTCACGCATGGGCGCACTCCCGATAGTGCACCGGACGTGCGCCGCGGCGCGCCAGCGCCGATACCAGACCCAGACCGGCCAGCAGCATCGCCCACGCCTCCGGTTCCGGGACGGCCGACAGCGGCGTGACCGAACCGGTGCCGCCGCCATAGACACCCTGCAGCGCGACGATCATTTCGCCGTCGAGCGCAAATACCGGCCCCTCGTAGACCGACGACTGCGCGGGCGGGGCGGCAGGCACGTCACTGCTTTCGTAGTGCCCCATGCCCAGCGTATGCCCCAGTTCGTGCTGCGCCACCGCGTAGAACCACAGCGGTGTCCAGCCGGCGCCGAAGCGGCCGGCGTTGAACACGATGTCGCCCGCCAGACCGCTGGCGGCCGAGAACGGAAAATAGGCGTAGGCGTTCGCATGGCTGATGTTCGCAACCAGGCCGACCCGGATGTCGGCCAGTCCGGCCGGGTCGTACTCGCCGGTTTCCGGCAAAGGACCGGCGTCGGTCACTTCGACGAAATGGATGGGCAGCACCGCTGCGTAATCCGACAGCGCCTGTTCGAAAGCACTACGCAGCAAGGACGCCGGCAGCGCCGTGCCGGAGGCATCGCGCAGGCCGCCGTCGAGCAGATTGCTGAAGCTGTACGAGAGCTCGATCGCACTGCCCGGGCCGTCCGGCTGCGCCCAGCTCGCATACATCGGGTAGTGGCCGGCCTGCGCAGGTGCGGCGGCAAGGGCGCCGACGAGCGCCAGCGCGCCGCCCAGCCGACGCGCCTGGAAGGCAGCGACCTTCACGGCGCCGCCTCGGCAGCGCGCTGCCGGCGACGTGCCAGGCCCAGCAGACCGAGTCCGGCCAGCAACATCGCATGCGTTTCAGGCTCGGGCACGGCACTGACTGTCAGGAAGGCCGAACCCGGCGCTTCGGTGTTGTTGAGGAAGCCGTGCAGGAACTCGTTGCCCGAGGTGTCGTTCACGCCTGTCAGGGCCAGCACGTGAACCGCGTTGCTGCCGCTGATCCAGTCGCCGACGATCGCCGACACATCGAAGGTGACTGCGCCGGAACCGCTCACGACGCTGCGCGCCGCGACATCGGCCGGCAAAATGCTCTGGTTGAAGAAGTTCAGCCAGCTCACGCTGCCGCCCGGATTCGTGTCATCCGTGATCGCGGTGAACGGGTTGGCGGCGACCCCATGCGCCGACACGGTGAAGGGATTCCCGGCGCTGGCGTCGGCCCCGAAGCCGCCGCTGGTCGACTGCACCGTCAGAATGGCGCTGACCGGGCCGCTGAAGGTCGAAAAGTCGTAATCGAAGGCGAGATAGATGGTTTCGGCGCCGACGGTGCCGAACGGATTGCCGGTCGATACGCGGAACACCGGGCGATTGTCGCCCGCGTATCCGCGGACTGCATTCGCGCCCTGGAAAAAGGAGGACGTCATCACGTCTTCCGCCACATCTATCTTGATGGCATGTACCGGGCCGCTGGCCAGCAAGGTTCCCAGCATCACTGCACCGGCTGCACGCACGGCCTGTTTTCGGATGGTCATCGATTCACCTCATTGATTTTGACAGTTGTCCGCACTCCTGCCCCGCATGCGGCGGGGCGGACAGTGCAGTCGGAGGCTGGCGGACCGATCCGGTCGTGGCTGGCAGGTGCGACATCGCGCCGATCGGGCACGTGCTGCGGAACGGGAGGCTTGCGCGCCCGGGCGATGCGGGCGATGGCTGGCGAAGGATTCGCTGGGTGACGGACTCGAGGTCGACGCCTGGCTTGCTGAAAACACCCGTGAAAACGATGCGAAGACCTCTTCACGCACGAATTCACGGACGAATGAAGAATCTTCCAAATGAGAATTATTGTCAACAAGTGCAGCGAAAATCGTCTGTCGGATTCGGCTGCTGTCGGCACGGGTACTGCGCACGACATCGACCCGGCATGACGGGCGACATCGGCCATTCCGCCTAGAACGATGCATCCACGTCCGTCCGGTGCTTGAATGACACGCCCGTCGTCCTCCAACTCCGGAAAGGTTTCCCATGCCCCCCGTCACGATTCCGCAGGCGCGCACGCGCCGCCTCTGCAGTGCGCTCCTCGTCTGCGGGCTGGGCAGCGCAGGCGCCCACGCCGCCTACTACTCGAGCAGTACGACCAGTTCGTCGCTTTCGAGCTTTGCCAACGGGCCGAACGAACAGACCCGCCACGGCGCTGCCACGCCCGGCGGTTCGTCGGCCGCGAGCGCGGTGCTCAGCAGCAGCGGCAACCGGGTGATCGAAGGTGGCACGCACAGCGCGGCGCGATCCGAACCCGGTGGCGTCCATGTGATGGCGGACGCCAACGTGCGCCTGAGCAATCCGGACTACAACCTGAATCTGGTCGTGGCGGCCAGTTCCACCGCCCATGCCAGTTTCAGTGACGCTCTGGTCATTCATGCGCCCGGCCTCGCCGCCGGCACGACCGCGCTGCTCACCTACCGCATCAGCGTGTCGGGCGACCTCGGCATCCAGGGGAACAACAGCTGGAATGGCGGCTGGAACGCATCGTCGTACTGGAGCTTCTCGTCCTCGCTCGGTTCGACATCCACCTTCCGCAGCCTGCTCAACGATTGGGCGCCGGGCAGCGACCAGCGCCTGCTCGGTGACGGCCGGTTCGGCAACCTCGACATCACGGTGCCGGTGATACTGGGTACGGTGCTTCCGTTCAGCCTGGGCGGCAATGCTTCGGCGTCGGTCAGCCTGGGCAGCACCCCCTACGAACCCTCGTCCGGTCAGATCGCAGCCTTCTCCGACCTCGGCAACACAATAGGCTGGGGTGGCATCGTGTTGCTGACAACGACCGAAGGCGCGCCGATCAACAGCTACTCCGCGTTCGGTGATTCCGGTTTCGACTACCGTCAGGCCTATGTCAGCGCCGTGCCGGAACCCGCGCCGGCCGCGCTGTTCGCTGGCGGCCTGCTCGCGCTGCTGGCACTGCGCCGCCGCTGACAGGCGAAAAAAAAACCGGCCAACGGCCGGTTTTTCCTGAGCGGTCCGATCTGTCAGACCGGCATGTTCATGATGTCCTGGTAGGCATTCACCAGCTTGTTCCGCACCTGCACCATCTGCTGGAAGGACAGACTGGCCTTCTGCGACGCGATCATCACGTCCTGCAGATTGGCCTCCGAGGTGCCGGTGATGAAACCTTCCGACATCTGCCTGGCTTGCGCCTGCGCCGCATTGACCTGTTCGATTGCATTCTTCAGCGCGTCGCCGAAGTCAGCCCCCGAGTCGGCGCCCGCCTGAGCGGCAGGCTTGCCGGCGGCGACCTGCGCCGTGGAGCGCAACTCGGTGATCATCTGGTTCAGGCTGGTGTTCATTACATTCCTCCGATGCCGTACGGCATGACTGCCCTGCGCTGCGCCGCAGGGCGGCAAAAAATGCCGCCCGCGGACCACCCATTCAGGGGTTTTGACCCGGTTGGTAATTCATGAGCAAATCCCGGGCCAACACACTGCAAGGAAACGTTCAACCTTCCCGCAGCAACCCGTCCGCCTTGTATCGCGCCAGTTTATAGCGCAACGTGCGCTCGGAAATACCCAGTTTCTCGATCGCCTTCTTGCGCGATCCACCGACCTCGGCGAGCGTTTCCAGGATCAGGTCGCGCTCCATGTCACGCACCGACCTGACCTTCAGGGGCGCGTCAGGCGTGGCACTGGGCGGTGCATCGTTGGCCGCGGGCGTCGGCATGACCGGCTCTACCGCGGCAGCGGGCACCGCGACCGGACGCGACAGACCGCGCTGGCCGCCAAGAATGATGTGCTCGGCTTCGATCAGGTCATCCGGCGCCATGATGGCGGCGCGCTGCACGGTATTCTCGAGTTCGCGCACATTGCCGGGCCAGTCGTGGCCGGCAAGGATTGCCGCCGCCGGATTGCCGAGCCGCAGCACACGACCTTGCGCCTTCGCGCAGCCGGCGAGGAAGTGGCGGGCCAGCGGCACGATGTCGCCCGGCCGGTCGCGCAGCGACGGAATGCCGATCGGGAACACGTTCAACCGGTAGTACAGATCTTCGCGGAAGCGACCGGCGCGCGCTTCGGCTTCCATGTCGCGGTTACTGGTGGCCAGTACGCGGATGTCGAGCGGAATCGGCCTCTTGCCGCCGACCCGCTCCACCTCGCGCTCCTGCAGCACACGCAGCATCTTGGCTTGCAGCGCCAGCGGCATTTCGGAAATTTCATCCAGCAGCAGCGTGCCGCCATTGGCCTGTTCGAACTTGCCGGCCTGCGCGGCAGCCGCACCGGTAAATGCGCCCTTCTCGTAGCCGAACAGCGTCGCTTCGAGCAGGTTGTCCGGGATGGCCGCGCAGTTGATCGCGATGAAAGGCATGGCGGCACGTGCCGACTGCTGGTGGATGTAGCGGGCAAACACTTCCTTGCCGGTGCCGGATTCGCCGGTCAGCAGCACGGTGGCTTCGGAGCGGGCGACCCGCGCGGCAAGACCGAGCACCTGCCGGGTGCGTGCATCCTCGCAAACCATGTCGGCCGGCGTCACCACCGGTGCCGCGTAACGGTCGATGTGGGCAAGCAACACGTCGGGCTCGAATGGCTTGAGCAGGAAATCGCAGGCGCCTGCGCGCATCGCGGCGACCGCTTTTTCGACGTCGCCGAAGGCCGTCATCAGCAGCACAGGCAGCGCGGCTTCTCGAGCGCGGATTTCGCGCAGCAGCGTGAGGCCGTCCATCGGCTGCATCTTCAGGTCGGTGATGACCAGATTCAGCGCGTGTTCGCCGGTGTTGCGCTCGATCATGCGCAACGCCTGCGGGCCATCGGCCGCACCGATCACGCGGTGGCCGGCGCATTCGATGGCCAGACACAGCGCATCGCGCAGATTCGGTTCGTCCTCGACCACCAGGATGTTCAGCTTTTCGCTCATTGCACCTTCTCCAGCACGTCTTCCGGGGCACCGCTACCGGCCGTGATCGGCAGGCGCAGCGTAAATTGACTGCCCGCGCCGGGCGCGGACACGCATTCGATGTCGCCGCCGTGCACGCGCGCCACACCGCGTGCAATCGCCAGCCCGAGTCCGGTGCCTTCATCACGCGTGGTGAAGAAGGGTTCGAACAGTCTTTCCTGAATCTCCGGCGCGATGCCTTGCCCGGTGTCGCGCACGGTGAATCCGAGGCGATTGCCATCGATGCCGACAGACAGCCCGACTTCACCGTCAATGCCGCAGGCCTGCACCGCGTTTTCGAGCAGGCTGACCAGCGCGCTGGCAATCGCCTTGCGATCGCCCGACACCGTGCCGACTGCCGATGCGGCATCGACAATCAGTTCGACGCCGGCAGCACGCGCCACCGGCTCGATTGTGTGGCGCAGTTCTTCAAGCAAGCCGGCGATGTCGATCGCCTCGCGGCCAAGCACTTCACCGCGCGCGAACATCAATGTGTCGCGAATCAGCCGCTCGAGATGGCGCAGCCTGTCCTGCGCGCGCGACGCAATCGAGCGCATGTCGGCTGGCGGCAGTTCGCGCCCGATCAGCGTGCCGACGTAAAGCGTGGCGGCGGCCAGCGGCGTGCGCAGCTGATGCGCGAGTGAGGCGGCCATTTCACCCATCGCTGCCAGACGTTCATTGCGGGCAGCGGCAATCTTGAGTGCGTGCTGGCGCGTCATGTCGTGCAGCAGCACGATGCGGGCGTTCTCGCCGGTCAGCGGCGCTTCGCTGACCGACAGCCGGCGATGCGCGCGCTCGCTGTCGGTGCACTCCCATTCGGCAGGAGCGTCGGCCTGAACCAGCCGACCGGTGCAGGACGACCATGACTGCCCGGCCCGGGCGCCCACCATGTCGAACGCCACCGGATTGGCCTGTTCGATTTCGCCAGCGCCGTCGACCACGACGACACCGGCGGGCAGCTGGTTCAGCAACGTGGTCAAACGGTCGGTCAGGCGGGCCTTCTGTTCATACTGGCGACGCAATTCGCCGTTGGCTGCGGCCAGTTCTTCGGTCAGGCTGGCGACCTGTCGTTCCAGCGTGCCGTAGGCTTCCGACAGCTCGGCCGACGCAGCATTGAACAGGCGGAAGGCTTCGGCCAGGCGTGCCGCTTCCTCCGGCGCAATGCGCGGCGTGTCCGCGGCTGAAGCGGCGGTGACGGCAACAGTGGCAGCAGCGGGATCAGCCATGTTCGGAACGCCGGCGGGCGCAGGAATTGATCGACCGTTCCAGCGTAGCAAGGCGCAGGCCACGTTTTCGGGCGGATCAGCCGGTCAAAAACCCGCCTTATCCGCGGAACGGCTCGCGCGAGGCACGCCGACAATCCGTCTCATCCTGCAAGGTCTGCCGTGCTGCAGACCCTCATCCGTCACCTGCGCGAGACGAAACATGGCCGCTGCAAACGCCGTACTTGATCCGAACACCGCCTCTTCCGGGGGCGCCAATCCGATGGCGCTTGCGCAGCAGCGACTGGCAGCCTTGCCGATGCAGAAAAAGATGGGACTCGCCGGCGGCCTGGCGATGGCGATCGCGCTGCTGGTCGGCGTCGCGCTGTGGAGCAACAGCCCCAATTACGAAGTGCTGTTCTCGAACATCAACGACAAGGACGGCGGCGCCATCGTCGCGATGCTGCAGCAGCAGAACGTGCCGTACAAATTCTCCGAAGGCGGTCACGCCATCCTGGTGCCGTCGCAGTTCGTACATGATGCGCGGCTGAAGCTCGCCGCCCAGGGGCTGCCACGCGGGGGCTCGATCGGCTTCGAGCTGATGGAAAAGCAGAAGATGGGGCAGTCGCAGTTCTCCGAGCAGGTGACCTACCAGCGTGCGCTGGAAGGTGAATTGGCGCAGACCATCGGCACGCTGGCCGCAGTCGACAACGCCCGCGTGCATCTGGCCATTCCGAAACAGAGCGCTTTCCTGCGCGACGACCAGAAGCCCTCGGCATCGGTGGTGATCGGTCTGCTCGGCGGCCGCACGCTGAGCCCGGAACAGGTCGGCGGCATCGTGCACCTGGTCGCATCGAGTGTGCCGCAGCTGGCCACCGAAAACGTTTCGGTGCTCGACCAGAACGGCAACCTGCTGTCGGGCAACCGCGACATGAAAAACGGCGCGACGCTCAACCCGACCCAGCTGAAGTATGTGAACGAAATCGAGGCATCCACCATCCGGCGCATCGAAGCCATGCTGGAGCCGCTGATGGGGCGCGGCAACTACCGCGTGCAGACCGCCGCCGACATCGACTTCAGCCAGACCGAACAGACCGCCGAAACCTACAAGCCGAATCCGACGCCGGACGCCGCGATACGCAGCCAGCAGATGAGCGAATCGGTCAGCAACCAGCCGGCCGCCGGTGGCGTACCGGGCGCGCTGGCCAATCAACCACCGGCACCGGCCGCCGCGCCGATCGTGATACCGCCGGCGCCCGGAGGGCCCGCGGCCGAAGGTGCGCCCGGGGCGGCGCCGATGGTGCCTATCAACACGCGCAAGGATTCGACGACCAATTTCGAGCTGGACAAGACCGTACAACACATCCGCCAGCCGACCGGCCAGATCCGCCGTTTGTCGGTAGCCGTACTGGTGGCGCAGAAGATCAAGACGGATGACAAGGGCAACGCCACGCCGGTGGCGCTCACCGACGCCGAACTCAAGCGCATCAACGATCTGACGCGCGAGGCGATGGGTTTCAACGAAGCGCGTGGCGATACGCTGAACGTGGCATCGGCCCCCTTCACCGAAGTGCAGCAGGAAGTGATCGATACGCCGATCTGGAAAGACCCGGAACTGACCGGCATGGCGGGCGACCTGCTGAAGTATCTGCTGGTCGCCGGCGTCGCCGCCTACCTGTTGTTCGGTGTGCTCAAGCCGCTGGTACGCACGCTGACCGAACCGGTCGAGCGCGACGAAGACGACGTTCGCGACGTCACGCTGGATGCCGATGGCCAGCCGATCGCCCTGCCCGGCAGCGCCGCAGCGCAGCTCGAACTGTCACCGGAGGCCCGCGCAGCGCTCGATTTCGAAACCAAACTCGAAGCGGCACGCACGATGGCGAAGAACGATCCGAAGGCGATCGCGGAAGTAATCAAGCACTGGGTGAACGGCGATGAATGATGCTGGAATCGAACGCAGCGCTCTGCTTCTTGTGACGCTGGGCGAAGACGCCGCAGCCGAGGTGCTCAAGCACCTCGGGCCGCGCGAGGTGCAGAAGATCGGTACTGCAATGGCCGGGCTGCGCAACGTGCCGCGCGAACGCGTGATCGAAGTGCTCGACCTGTTCGACGAAGCCACCTCGGCCGGCAGCCGCGTGTCGGCCGACGAGACGCTGATCCGCAACATGCTGACCAAGGCGCTCGGCGAAGAGCGCGCCGGCCATCTGCTGTCACGCATCCTGAACGACTCGGACACCGCCGGCATCGAAGGCCTGAAGTGGCTTGACGCAGCCACCATCGCCAATCTGATCAAGAACGAACACCCGCAGATCATCGCCACCATCCTGACCCACCTCGAATTCGATCAGGCCGCCGAGGTGCTGAAGCTGTTTGCGGAACGGCTGCGCAACGACGTCATCCTGCGCATCGCCACGCTCGACGGCGTGCAGCCAGTGGCACTGAAGGAACTGAACGACGCGATGTCGCGCGTGCTGGCGGGCTCGGCCAAGATGAAGAAGACCGCGCTGGGCGGCATCAAGGCGACCGCCGAAATACTTGGCTTCGTCGGCAGTGCGAATGAATCGGCCATCCTTGATGCCGTCAAGGAATACGACGCCGAACTGGCGCAGAAGATCGTCGATGAAATGTTCGTGTTTGAAAACCTGCTCGACATCGACGACCGCGGCATCCAGACCCTGCTGCGCGAAGTCAGCGGCGACCAGCTGGTACTGGCGCTGAAGGGCGCCTCCCCAGAGTTGCGCGAGAAGATTTTCAAGAACATGTCGTCGCGCGCCGCGGAATCCCTGCGCGAAGACCTCGAGGGCCGCGGCCCGGTCAAGCTGTCCGAGGTGGAGGGCGAACAGAAGGAAATCCTGAAGATCGCTCGTCGTCTGGCAGAAGAAGGCCAGATCGTCATGGGCGGCAAGGGCGGCGAGGAAATGCTGTGATCCGGTGCGATCCCGACGACACCTGCGGGAGCAACCGATGACATCGGACGGCGCACTCGCCTTCACGCACTGGAAGCTCGAAGTGTTCGACCAGGGCGTGGCGCCGACTGTGGGCATTGAGGATGCCCCGGGCGGGTCGCAGGGCCGCGCATCCGCAACGCCGGTAACGACAACACATGCGGTAGCCGACTCGGAAGCAGGCAGCGAGACGCAGCCCGACTTCAAGCTGCCGACGGCCGAAGAACTCGAAAAGCTTCAGACGGACGCACACCGCGAAGGGTATGCCGCGGGCTACGAAGAAGGTACGGCGCGCGTGCGCATGGAAGCCATGCGCCTGCACAGCGTGATCGAACAGCTCGAAGAGGCACTGGCATCGCTCGACACCGAAGTGGCGCAGGGCGTGCTGCACCTGGGCGTGGAAATCGCCCGCCAGGTGGTGCGGCAGGCGATCGCGGTCAAACCGGAAGTGATCGTCGGGGTCGTGCGCGAAGCGATCAACCAGCTACCGCATCAGCACACAGCGATCTATCTGAACCCGGACGACGCGTCGCTCGTGCGTTCGCACGCGGGTGACCAGCTGGCGCATGCCGGCCACCGAATATTCGAAGACACCGCGATTGCACGCGGCGGCTGCAAGATCGAAGCGGGCGGCAGTCATATCGACGCCACGCTGGCCACACGCTGGACGCGCATTGTCGAGGCGCTGATCGACGACGCGGACTGGATAGAACATGACTGACACACTGGACACCAAGGCCGACGAGGCTTTGCCCGACGACACGCCGGACACCGCAGTGCTGGAGGCGGCCGCACCCGCGGCGTCGAACCTGCACGTTGCGAAGTGGTCGGGTTTCATGACCGACTGTGGCACGCTGGCCGGACGGGTCAATCCGTACCTGCACGCGGGGCGTCTGACCCGCATCAACGGTCTGGTGATGGAAGCCGCCGGCCTGAAGCTGCCGCTGGGTTCCGGCTGCCGCATCATGGTTCCGGGCGGCAATAGCTGCGAAGCCGAAGTGGTCGGTTTCAACGGCGACAAGCTGTTCATGATGCCGACCGACGACGTCGTCGGCCTCGCCCCCGGCGCGCAGGTGATTCCGCTCGAAGCAGCGCCGCAGCGCCCGACGCCGACCGAAAGGCTGGAGCCTCGCCGGCGTGCATCGGACCGTGCCAAGCACCTGCCTGTTGGCGACGCCTTGCTCGGACGCGTGGTCGATGGTGCCGGTCGCCCGCTCGACGGGCTCGGCCCTGTCATCACGCGGCACTCGCGTTCGGTGGCCAGCCGCGCGGTGAATCCGCTGCTGCGCGAGCCGATACGCCGCACCATGGACACCGGCATCCGCTCGATCAATTCGCTGCTCACCGTCGGCCGCGGCCAGCGCATCGGTCTGTTCGCCGGATCCGGCGTCGGCAAGTCGGTGCTGCTGGGCATGATGGCGCGCTTCACCTCGGCCGAGGTCGTGGTGGTCGGGCTGATCGGCGAACGGGGCCGCGAGGTGAAGGAATTCATCGAGCAGATCCTTGGTGCCGCCGGCCTGAAACGATCCGTCGTGGTCGCCGCACCGGCCGACACCAGCCCGCTGATGCGGCTGCAGGGTGCGGCCTATGCCACCACGGTTGCCGAGTGGTTCCGCGATCAGGGCCGGCATGTGCTGCTCATCATGGATTCGCTGACCCGCTATGCGATGGCGCAGCGCGAGATTGCACTGGCCATCGGCGAGCCACCGGTCACCCGCGGCTATCCGCCGAGCGTGTTCGCCCGCCTGCCGCAACTGGTCGAGCGCGCGGGCAACGGACCGGAGGGTGGCGGCTCGATCACCGCGTTCTACACCGTGCTGGCGGAAGGTGACGACCAGCAGGACCCGATCGCCGACTCGGCGCGCGCCATTCTCGATGGCCACTTCGTGCTCACCCGCCAGCTGGCCGATGCCGGCCACTACCCGGCCATCGACATCGAACAGTCAGTGTCGCGCGCCATGCACGGGTTGGTGAAACCCAGCCATTTCGATCTGGTGCGCCGCTTCAAGGGGCTGTGGTCGCGCTATCAGCGCGCGCGCGACCTCATTTCAGTCGGCGCCTATTCGCCGGGCTCGGACCCGCAACTCGATCTTGCAGTGAACATGTTTCCGACGCTGGAAGCGTTTCTGCAGCAGGCCATCGATGAGCGTGAAGGATTTGAGGACGCCGTGATGAAGCTGCACCAGATTTTCGGTCTGAATCCCTGATTGCAAAAATCGGTGACACGAGTGGCGGCCGTGACCGGCCGCACGCAACGTGCGCCGTCAAAGAGAGACCTTTGAATCATGGCTGAACCCTTTCGTCTGCAGACCATTCTCGACCTGAGCCAGACGCGCATGGACGAGTCGGCACGTGCGCTGGCAGCGCTTATCGCCAGCGAACACGACCAGTCGCGCAAGCTCACGATGCTCGAGGACTACCGCAAGGAGTATCAGGACCAGTTCATGGCCGCTGCACGCAACGGCATGACACCGGGCCAGTGGAGCAATTACTCCGCCTTTCTCGCGCGCATCGACGACGCCATCCGCCACCAGCAGCAGCAGGTGGAACAATCGCGCGACCGCGCCCAGGCTGGCCAGCGCGTATGGCTCGACACGCGAACCCGCGTGAAGGCCTTCGAAACACTGTCCGACCGCCATCAAGCCACACTGGTCAAGCGTGAAGCCAGGGCCGAACAGCGGGTGGCCGACGACCGCTCGGGTCGCGTGGTTGCGGACGACTGACACAGAACGTCATGCCGCCCAGCAGCTGGCACGCTAGCTGCTTATACCCCTCCATCAACGGAGGACCTCCCATGTCAGACATCAAGCTCAGCCTGCCCTCGTCGGCCACGCCGCTCGCGTCCAGTGGCCCGGTGGGCGAAGCGCGCGGCATCGGCGCCGATGCGTCGCCCGAAGACGCTGCGACGGCATTTGCCAACCTGCTACAGGATTCCCTGAAAAACGCACCCGAAGACCCGCGCGCCGCCTTGCTGGCGAAGCTGCTCGATGACGGCAACGGTACGCCGGACGACGAGAAGGTCGATCTGCTGGATGCGCTGAGCGCCGATCCGGCCCGCATCGCGACCGAACTGCTGCCGGCCGGCTTGCTCGTGCCGGCGACCCTGCCCGTCATCGAACGGCTGGCCGGCCGGGGAGATGCCCTGGACGAACAGGCCGACCTTGATCTCGATCTGACCGGGCAAGGCGGCAGGAAAGCGGGCCGCGAGGCGTCGGGCGAATTGCCGGCGGCAGTGATTGCCGCCGCGACAGATGGCACCGGCGAAACGAACGGCAAGAATCTGCCGGACGCGCTGCTGGCTGGAGACACCCGGACGGACGGCGGTCAGCCGGCAACGCCGCAGACCGCCCAGGGCGATTTTCGCGGCCACCTGAACGCTGCACAGAAGCCGCCCACCGAAATGGCGGTTGCCACCCCGATCACGCATCCTGGCTGGGCGGACGACATCGGCCACCAGGTGATCTGGCTGGCCGACAACGGCAACAGCCGCGCGGAACTGATCCTGACGCCACCACATCTTGGCCGGATCGAAATTTCGCTGCAGATCGGCGGCGATCTGGGCACCGCACAGTTCGTATCGGCCAACCCGCAGGTGCGGGAAGCACTGGAGCAGGCCATGCCGCGACTGCGTGAAATGCTCGCCGAGGGCGGCATTTCTCTTGGCGACACCAATGTCAGCGGCGAACAACGCTCCGGCGAACAGGGTCAGGGCAGCCAGCGCGGCGCGCGCGGGCGCGATGGGAACGGCGATGGCGAGCTGCTTGTCGCACCGGCAGCGCGGCGCGGCAGCGGCCTTGTTGACCTGTTCGCGTAGCACCCCGGTAACGGGTTGAAAACGCGCTCCTGACGGCGCCGCATACATCGGCGCTAAAAAAACGGGACATTCGGCCGTTATTCGGTCATTGAAAGGCATCAGTACCCGCCGACAATCCCGATCCATACAGGAGCGCACAACATGGCAAAAGCCGCCACCGCAGACGACGTCGCCGCCGACGCACCCAAGAAGAGCAAGAAAATGCTCTTCATCATCCTTGCCGTCGTGCTGCTGGTCGTCGTCGGCGGTGCCGCCGCGATGTTCATGATGGCCGGCAGTCATGCCGAAGAGGGTGACGACGAGCACGCCGAAGAAATGAGCGACGAAGATCCGGACGCCAAGGCCGTCGCCGCCAAGAAGGCCAAACTGAAGAAGAAGAAGGAAGCCGAAGCCAAGGGCCTGCCGCCGGTATTCGTTGAACTCGATCCCTTCACGGTCAATCTGGCGCCCGAAACACAGGTTGATCAGTACCTGCAGGTCAAGGCTACGGTCAAGGTTGAAGAACAACCCGCAGCCGACAACCTGAAGGTGTACATGCCTGAAATCCGCCACCACGTGCTGATGCTTCTGTCCGGCAAGAAGGCGTCGGAGCTGGGTACGACAGCAGGCCGGGAAGCACTTGCAGGCGAGATGAGGAATTCGATCAATGCCATCGTTGGCGAAGTACCTACCAACAAGAAGGGCGAGCCGGGAGAGCCTGTCGGACCCGTGGAGGCCGTGTTGTTCACGTCCTTCATCGTCCAGTAGGCTGAATCCGGTCGCCGCGAGGAAACGCGATGTCTGATTTTCTTTCCCAGGAAGAGGTCGATGCCCTGCTCAAGGGCGTCACCGGCGAGGCCGACGATGTGGCCGAAGCCGAAGACACGGGCGGCGTACGCCCGTACAACCTCGGCACCCAGGAAAGAATCGTGCGCGGGCGCATGCCCACGCTGGAGCTCATACACGAGCGTTTTGCCCGCTACCTTCGCATCGGCCTGTTCAATTTCATGCAGCGCAGCGCAGAGATTTCGCTCGGCCCGATCCGGCTGCAGAAGTATTCCGAATTCATCCGCAACCTGGTCGTACCGACCAATCTGAATCTGGTCCAGGTCAAGCCGCTGCGAGGCACCGGGCTGGTGGTGTTCGATCCGAACCTCGTCTTTCTGGTCATCGACAACATGTTCGGCGGTGACGGGCGATTCCACACCCGGGTTGAGGGGCGTGACTTCACGCCGACCGAACAACGCATCATCCAGGGCCTCCTGGAAGTGTTCTTCGCAGAGTACGAACGGTCGTGGGAGCCGGTGTTCAAGATCAATTTCGAGTACGTGCGCTCGGAAATGAATTCGCAGTTCGCCAACATCGCCACGCCGTCGGAGATCGTCGTGGCGGCGACCTTCACCCTGGAACTCGGCGGCGTGTCGGCGGAAATGCACATCTGCCTGCCGTATTCGATGGTCGAACCGCTGCGCGACACGCTGAATTCATCGATGCAGAGCGACAGCGTCAGCTCGGACAACCGGTGGATCAACCTGCTGACTCGTCAGGTGCAGGATGCTGCGGTGGAACTGAACGTGCAGCTGGGGGGCGGCTCGCTGACCCTGGGCGGCCTGAACAACCTAAAGGTTGGCGACATCATTCCGATAACCATTTCAGACACGGTGCTCGCCGAAGTTGATGGCATTCCCGTCCTGGAATGCAAGTACGGCATACAGGCTGGCCGCTATGCGCTGAAGATCGAGCGTTTCATGGCCGGCGAAGAAGAACTGATCGAACACGCCCTGAACGTGCAGGGCAAGAAAAAGGGTGAGGAACCATCATGAGTGATCTGGCTGAAGCCGAAGAGCAGGTCAGCGATGACGACTGGGCAGCTGCGATGTCCGAGCAGACCACAGCTGACGACGCACTTGCCGCACTCGATGGAGAGGCGGCTAAGGATGTACAGCCTGCCAACATTTTCCAGCAGTTCGGTGATGCGGCGAACAAGTCATCCGAAGGCCTGCGCGACTTCGAAATGATTCTCGACATCCCGGTCCAGCTGACCGTGGAACTCGGACGCACCAAGATTTCGATCCGGAATCTGCTGCAACTGGGTCACGGTTCGGTGGTGGAACTGGACGGCATGGCCGGCGAGCCGATGGACGTGCTGGTCAACGGCACGCTGATCGCACAGGGCGAAGTGGTGGTGGTGAACGAAAAGTTCGGCATTCGCTTGACCGACATCATTACGCCGGCGGAGCGGATGAAGAAACTGAAACGCTGACGAATGCCATCGATCGGGCCGGAGATCAGTCAGAGTACGTCTGGCGAATGGAAAAGAGCGATGCCATGGCGTCGCTCTTTTTTTGTCGGCGCCCGCCGTCACGGCAAGTAGGCAAGGCTGACGCGGAGGCGATGCGCGGGCTGCGCAACGGATGGTATCGTGAGCCATCCCGACATTTCACGGAGCTGTCATGCGACTGCTGCTCGCCATTTTTCTGCCGTTCATGGTCTTCTTCACCATCGGTCGCCCGATCGCTGGCGTGATTTGCCTCATCCTGCAGCTGACGCTGATCGGATGGATACCGGCTGCGCTGTGGGCGGTCTATGCGCTGAGTCAGTACAAGACTGACAAGCGCATCGAAGAAGCGCTCGGCAAGCGGTAGGCAGCACTGCCGGTTCGAGGCAAGTTGTCCGGTGTCACGTCAGACCCCACTGCATGCTGACTGCGCAATCGCGGCGGGGAACGGCTAACCTCGACTGGCGTCGTCGAAGATCGCAAAGCCGCTCGCGGCCCGCTTTGCTTGATACATGGCGACATCGGCACGCTGGACCAGTTGCTCGGCCGTCTCGCCATGTTCCGGATAGAGCGCGATGCCGATGCTGGGCGTGATGATGAGCTGAAGGTCATCCATGTTGATCGGGGTGCCGAGGTTCGCAAGCACCATACTGGCCACGCGCTCGATGTTTTCCCGGCCCTGGGGGTTCATCAGCAAATAGAGAAACTCGTCGCCCCCGTTGCGGCATACCGTGTCTTCGTCTCGACAGTGTCCGTTCAGACGGCGCGCAATCTCCTCCAGCACGCGGTCGCCGGCGGCATGACCATGCGTATCGTTGATTGTCTTGAAACGGTCCAGATCGAGAAACATGATGGCCAGCGTCCAGCCATGGCGCTCGGCGAGCGAGATGGCTTGCGCAAGCCGGTCATCGAACAATGTGCGATTGGGCAAGCCGGTCCTCGAGTCGTGCATCCCGTCGAACTTCGCCTTCTGCTCTCCCCGCTGTGACAGCGCGAGGGCGGCCTCCGATTCGATCAACGCTTTCCGGGAGCGCTTCAGCGCAGATTCGACACCCTTCAGGTCTTCGATGCCCTGAGCCAGCGTATCCGTCACCTCATGCAGGTCGCCCGCGACATCCTGCACCTTGACTTCAACCCCCTCGCTGTCTGCCAGCGCTTCATGCACGGGCAGGGACGTTACACCCTCTGCAATCTTTGCCTTGACGACATCGTTTGCCGAAGTGAGCTCGTTGGCAACGACTTCGACCTTCGCCTTCGCTTCGTGGCTCTTTTCAAGCGCCCGTCTGAACGTCTGCGGGGCGAGCACGGGACGATCCGGGCTAGATGGATCTGCGGTCATGGGGTGGTGTGGTACCAGGTGGATCCGGAGCAAAGTAAGGAATTCGTCGAACTCGCGATCGACACTTTTTCATCCTTGAGAATCTTGTGCCTTTGGCATCAGCGCAGGCGATACGTTCAACACCTCTCGCGCGCTGCGTAACGACGATCCCCGGCTGCGCACGGAGCCGGAAGTCGAGCGGCGGAAATTGCCGCCCTAAAACCGATCTATTCCCGCGCTGAACGGGTACTGTCGGGCGCTAGCCTTGGCGCATGAAAACCTGGCTTTCTCTCATGCTGCTTGTTTCCGCCGGCTTGCTGCAGGCTGCGGAGCCCGTGGCACCTGCTGCGCCCGCCAGTGGTGCCGGCGCGGTCATGCAGATGGTCGGCGCGCTCGGTGTCGTGCTGGCGACGCTGTTTGCCGTGCTTTGGCTGCTGCGCCGCCTGTCCGGTGGTCGCCTCGCGGGCAGCGCACCGATCCGCACCGTGGGCGGCATCGCCGTGGGATCACGCGAACGCGTGGTATTGCTGGAGATCGGCGAGCACTGGCTGGTCGTGGGCGTCGCGCCCGGCTCGGTCACCGGCATCGCGACACTGCCGCGCGGCGAGATCAGTCCGGTCGGCAGCGATACAAAGCCGGTCGCGGCAGACTTCGGCGCCCTGCTGGCAAAGTTGAAGGCGGGTCGATCATGACCCGGCGCTTGCTTCCAGCACTGGGTCTGACTTTCCTCGGCAGCCTCGCGGCACCGGATACGTGGGCGCAGGCCCTGCCCGCGCTGACCAGTACGCCAGCCGCCGGCGGCGGCACCAATTGGTCACTGTCGATCCAGACCCTGCTGCTGCTGACCAGCCTGTCCTTCCTGCCGGCGGTCATGCTGATGATGACCAGCTTCACCCGCATCATCATCGTGCTTTCGCTGTTACGTCAGGCCATGGGCACGCAGACCAGCCCGCCCAACCAGGTGCTGATCGGCCTGGCGCTGTTCCTGAGCTTTTTCATCATGGCGCCGGTCGGCGAGAAGATCTACGCCGAGGCCTATCTGCCGCTGAGCGAAAACCGCATCGGCTTCGAACAGGCGCTGGACGCCGGCGCCAAGCCACTGAAAACCTTCATGCTGAAGCAGGTGCGCGAGCCCGATATTGAGCTGTTCATGCGCCTGTCGAACACCCCGAAAGTCTCCAGCTCGGAGCAGTTGCCGATGCGCGTGGTCGTGCCGGCATACGTCACCTCGGAACTGAAGACTGCATTCCAGATCGGCTTCATCATCTTCATTCCCTTCATCATCATCGACATGGTGGTCGCATCGGTGCTGATGGCGATGGGCATGATGATGATGTCGCCGGTCATCGTGTCGCTACCGTTCAAACTCATGCTGTTCGTGCTGGTGGATGGCTGGAACCTCATCCTCGGCACTCTCGTTTCGAGTTTCGGCCAGATATGAAGGACTGCGCACCATGACGCCCACCACCGTCGTCGACATCGGCCGCCACGCCGTCGAAACCCTGCTACTCGTGTCCGCACCGATGCTGGGCGCAGCGCTGATCACCGGCCTCATCGTCAGCATCTTCCAGGCCGCGACGCAGGTGAACGAAATGACGCTTTCGTTCATCCCGAAGCTGATCGCGGTATTTGCCGTGCTGGTGATCGGCGGCCCGTGGATGATCACCATCATGACCGACTACATGCGCCGGCTGTATTCATCGATCCCGTCGCTGCTCGGCTAGTACTGAATGATTTCGGTCACCGCCGCCCAGCTCGACCTGTGGATGGCAAGTTTCCTGTTTCCGCTGGCGCGGGTGATGGGGCTGATCGCCGCGGCACCGGTATTCAGCAACCGCGCCTTCGTCATGCGCGCCCGGCTTGCGCTCGGACTGCTGATTACGTTTGCCATACTGCCCACCCTGCCGCCGTCCGGGCTGAGCGTCGGCACCTGGCCGGGCACCATGGCACTGGTACAGCAGATGCTGATCGGCATCGCGCTCGGCTTCACGATACGCATCGTATTCGCCGCGGTCGATCTGGCCGGGGAGCTGATCGGCCTGCAGATGGGTCTGGGTTTCGCGATGTTCTACGACCCGGACAACGCGTCCCAGTCACCGGTGATCGCGGAATTCCTCGGTCTGATGGCGACACTGATCTTCCTGTCGATCAATGGTCATCTGATGTTGCTGGCCGTGCTGGGCAACAGCTTCGAGTGGTGGCCGGTCGGTGCCGACCTGTTCCCGGCCAACGGCTGGCTGGCCATCGCGCGCTGGGGCAGCACGGTGTTTTCCGCCGGCCTGATGCTGGCGCTGCCACTGATCGCGGCGCTGCTGGTGGTCAATATCGCACTGGCCGTGCTGACACGCGCCGCGCCAGCGCTGAACCTGTTTGCCATCGGCTTCCCGGTGACGCTGATTGCCGGCTTCGTGATGTTGATGCTGATGCTGTCCTTCATCGCACCGGCGATGCAGCGCCTGTTCGAGTACGGCCTCGAAACCGTAGCCCAACTGGCAATGGGGTGAAGCAGGGGTTTCGGCGGGCATTGCCCGCCGCCTGCTGAACGGGCCGGCTGTGCAAAGCCGGCTTCCCGAGCTCAGGGGTTTCGGCGAGCACTGCTCGCCGCCTGCTGAACGGGCCGGCTGTGCAAAGCCGGCTTCCCGAGTTCAGGGGTTTCGCAGCGCACTGCGCTGCGCCTGCCGAACGGGCCGGCTGTGCAGAACCCGCCACGGATAGACATTTGGAACGACCGCTACAACAGCACGTCGCGCGACACCCCCGCCCGGCGCAGGATCTTGCGCAGTTGCGCAAGTGCTTCAAGCTGGATCTGGCGCACCCGCTCGCGGGTCAAGCTGAGCTGATCGGCCAGCTCTTCCAGGGTTGCGATCTCGCGGTTGTTGATGCCGTAGCGATACTCGATCACCGTGCGTTGCTTGTCGTTGAGCTGGGCGATCCAGGCCTGCACCAGACTGCCGATTTCGGCGTTCTGGATCTGCTCTTCCGGTCCTGCCTGATTATCGTCGGCGAGGGACTCACCGATCGAAAGCGACGGATCGATGTCGAGCGGCGCATCGAGTGAAGCCGTGTGCTCGTTCAACGACAGAATGTGCCGCACGTCTTCGACCGGCTTGGCCAGCAAGGTTGCGATGTCTTCCGCACAGCAATCGCCGCCGCTGCGCGCCTCCAGATTGCGCATGGCACGCAGCACCTGGTTCAGTTCCTTCACCACATGCACCGGCAGCCGGATGGTACGCGACTGGTTCATGATCGCGCGCTCGATGTTCTGCCGTATCCACCAGGTGGCGTAGGTGGAGAAACGGAAACCGCGCTCCGGATCGAACTTTTCCAGCGCATGGATCAAGCCGAGATTGCCCTCTTCCACGAGGTCAAGCAGCGGCATGCCGCGGTTCAGATAGTGCTTTGCGATGTTCACGACCAGGCGCAGGTTGCGCTCGATCATGGTCTGGCGCGCTTCGAAGTCACCCTGGCGCACGCGGCGCGACAGGGCAAGTTCTTCCTCCGGCGTCAGCAGCGGGTTGGCACCGATCTCATTCAGATAGAGCTGGGTGGCATCGCCGAGAAATTCCGCCTCGGGCGCTTCGACCGGTTCGGCCGCGACCTCTGCGCCATCCAGTTCGCCCGCGACGGCATCGTCGTCGACGGGCTCGGCCGGTTCGGCGTCTTCGGGTTGCGAAAGATCGGACATGGATTATCTCGGTGGCAGATACTTCATCGGATCGACGGGCTTGCCCTGGCGCCTGATTTCGAAGTGCAGACGGGGCTTGCCGGCTTCGGTGTCGCTGTCGCCCAGCTCGGCGATACGCTGACCGCGCTTTACCGTGTCGCGTTCCTGAACCAGTATCTTGCTGTTGTGCGCGTAAGCGGACAAAAACGTGTTGTCGTGCTTGACGATGACCAGTTTGCCATAACCGCGCATGGCCTCGCCGGCATACACCACGCGACCGCCAGCCGCCGCCAGAACCGGGTCGCCGGTACGCCCTGCAACATCAACGCCCTTGTTGCTGCCTTCGCCGAAGCGTCCGATGATGCGGCCGCTCGCCGGCCAGCTCCACTCGACGCCGTCTTCCGTACGCACAGCGTCCGGCGGCGTCACGATGACCGGTGCGCTGGTCCCTGCAGCAGCAGCCGTTGCCGGCGGCGGCGCGGGCGTTGTGGCCGCGACGGCTGCACCGGGCGGCTGAGATGAAATCCCGGCCGAACGAATGCGGTCGAGCGTCGCTTCGGAGTACGGTTCAACGCCGCCGCGTGGCTCGCGCTTGAGCATCGCGTCCGCCACGGCGGGAGGGGGCGACTCGGTCACGGCCGGCGCGCTCGGAGCAGGCGTGTCAATGGGCCGCGATTCAACGCCCGGCGCGGCGATCGGGCGGGTTTCCATGCCCCCCTCCGGTGCGGCAACACGCAATTCCTGCCCGAGCTTGATCAGATTGGGGTTTTCGAGTCGATTCCAGATCACCAGATCGCGCCAGTCCTGACCATATTCGAGCGCGATGCTGAACAGCGTGTCGCCCTTGGCGACGACGTGCACAGCGGGACGTTGTGCAGCGGCTGCTGCAGCGGGAGGCGTGGCCGGTGCGGCAGTGGGCGACGTCCCCACCGGCGGACGGACTTCAACTGGCGCCGGCCGCGTGCCAGCGCATGACGCAAGCAACAGGCACAACACCGGGACTGCGAACAACGATCTATTCATTCAACCCCCGGCAACAGCGGCACGAAGCGCACCGCGTCCAGTTTCGATTCGACGTAGCGCTGCGGCTGTCTTTCGATCAGTCTCAGTGATTGGTCGGCAGTACCGACGGGAATCACGAGTCGCCCGCCTTCAGCCAGCTGATCGAGCAAGGCCTTGGGCACCGCCGCAGCAGCAGCAGCCACAATGATTGTATCGAACGGCGCCTCTGCAGCCAGACCGATCATGCCATCGGCGTGTTTCAGGCGAACGTTCGGCAGCCGCAAAGGACGCAGGTTGCGCTTGGCACGTTCCAGCAGCGGCGCAATGCGCTCGATGGCATACACATCACTCGCGAGCTTCGACAACACGGCTGCCTGATACCCACACCCGGCTCCGACTTCAAGCGTCTTGCCGAGAGGACGTCCGCCAGCGCGCAGAAGTTCAATCATGCGTGCGACGACAAAGGGCTGCGAAATGGTCTGCTGGAAGCCGAGCGGCAGCGCAGTATCCTCATAGGCGCGCGTACCGAGTGCCTCTTCGACGAACTGGTGACGCGGTATGGACTGCATTGCAGCCAGCACGCCTTCGTCGCGGATGCCCGAAACACGCAGTCGTTCAACCATCCGGGCACGCGCACGCGTAAGGCTCAGACTTGCGTCTGCGGCCGTCATGCGCCCAGCCAGTCGCGCACCTGCCCCATCTGGGCCATGTGGGTCAGGTCGATCTGCAGTGGCGTAATCGATGCGAATCCGTTGGCCGTGGCGTGGAAATCGGTCCCTTCACCGGCATCCTGAGCGGCGCCTGCGGCGCCGACCCAGTAGACAGTTTCGTTGCGCGGATTGGTGGTGCGTACCACAGGCTCGGCCTTGTGCCGCCGACCGAGACGCGTTACCTGCACACCTTTCAGCGTGTCGAACGACAAGTCCGGAACATTGACGTTTAGCAATACCGGCGTCGCGAAAGGCCGGTCGGTCAGACGGCGCACCAGATCGCAGGCGATGCGGGCCGCCGTGTCGTAATGCGCGCTGCCTTTGCGCGTCATCGACATTGCAATCGCCGGGACGCCGAGCAGGAATCCTTCGGTCGCTGCCGCAACGGTGCCCGAGTAGATCGTGTCGTCGCCCATGTTGGCGCCGTCATTGATACCCGATACGACGATGTCGGGCAGGTGGTCGAGCATGCCCGTCACGGCAAGATGAACACAGTCGGTCGGCGTGCCATTGACATAATGAAAACCGTTGCGCGCGCGGCGCAGAATCAGCGGGCGATCAAGTGTCAGGGAATTGCTGGCACCGCTGCGGTCAGCTTCAGGCGCCACAACGGTCACATCCCCAACCTCGCCGAGCGCCCGTGCGAGCGCCTCGAGGCCGGGAGCAAAGTAACCGTCGTCGTTGGACAACAGAATGCGCATGGGAAACGGAGGGCGAATGATGCGGAACGCTGTTGCAACCGATGTCGCAACGAATGGGCCACAACAGATTGAAGCAAGAAGAATTGGTCGGGGCGGTGGGATTCGAACTCACGACCCCTTGCACCCCATGCAAGTGCGCTACCAGGCTGCGCTACGCCCCGACTCAGCTCGAAATTATATCAGGGGCCGACCGGCTTGAACCGGCGGCCCCACAAAAATCGGCAACCGCGCATCACTCGAGCAGGTCGAGGATCTCCCGCAGTGCGGCACGCAACTCGGCTACATCGACGTCGTTTCCCGCTGCAGCCGGCGCTGTTCCGGCACGAGGATCGGAATCGTCGAGACGGTTACGCGCACCGCTGATGGTGAAGCCTTCTTCATAGAGCAGCTGACGGATGCGGCGCACCAGCAGTACTTCATGATGCTGATAATAGCGCCGGTTGCCGCGTCGCTTCACCGGCTTGAGCTGGGTGAATTCCTGCTCCCAGTAGCGCAGCACATGCGGCTTGACGCCGCACAGCTCGCTCACCTCACCGATCGTGAAGTAACGCTTGGCTGGAATCGCTGGCAGGACCAGCGGCTCCTTACTCGTCGTTTCCATCGTAATCGATGCCCTCGACGGCCGCCTTCAGCTTCTGGCTCGCGTGAAAAGTAACGACCCGCCGCGCGGTGATCGGTATCTCCTCGCCAGTTTTGGGATTGCGCCCCGGGCGCTGCGGCTTGTCACGCAACTGGAAGTTGCCGAAGCCCGAAAGCTTGACGCCGTCACCGTTTTCGAGCGCGTCACGGATCTCGTCGAAGAATGCTTCGACCATATCCTTCGCCTCGCGTTTGTTCAGCCCTACTTGTTCGAACAGCATTTCCGCCAGTTCGGCTTTGGTCAGTGTGGTCATGCGGCTTCCTCGTAACCCTGTCGCCCTGCCGCCTCAGGCGCGCAGCTTTGCACCGAACTCACGCTGTGCATACATCACCAGTTGATCAACGGTCGCATCGACTTCAGCGTCCGCCAAAGTACGTTGAGTATCTTGCATAACTATACGGAAAGCAAAGCTTTTTTCGTTATCTGATATGCCTTTACCCTGATATACGTCGAACAGGGCGATGTCCTGCACGATGGCCGGTGAAGCGCTGCGAAGCCCCTCCAGCACCTGCGAAAGCGGGGTCGAACGCGGCAGCAGCAGTGCCAGATCGCGGCGGACGGCAGGCTGTCTGGAAACGGTCTGGTATGCCGGCACGGCGCTGCCGAGCAATGGTTCAAGATCGCATTCGAATACCAGCGGGGCGCTTGCCAATTCGTAGCGCTGCACCAGTTCCGGATGCAGCTCACCGATGAATCCGAAGACGTGTCCGTTCAGGCTGATTGATGCCGAGCGCCCTGGATGAAGCGCCACATGACGCGCCGGCGCGAATGCTGCCTGATAAGGCAGCACCAGCGCCTCGACATCGCCCTTTACGTCGAAGAAATCGGTCGGACGCGCCGTTGCGCCCCACTGTTCCGCTTGCGCCGCCCCCCAGGCGAGCCCTGCGATGCGCAGTGTCTGTGCGAAGCCCGGGACCGGCACCGCCTGCGCTTCATGTGCAAAGCAGCGGCCGATTTCAAACACCCGCACGCGATCAAGTTGACGGCGACGGTTGGTCACCACGTTGTCGACCAGACCACCGATCAGCGTCGAGCGCATGACCGACATCTGGCTCGCAATCGGGTTGGCCAGCACGACCGGCGTGTCGTTGCCGGCAAAATCCTTTTCCCAGCGCCGTTCGACGAATGCGAAGTTGATCACTTCCTGATAGTCGCGGTCAGCCATCAGGTGACGCACGTTCGATGCGCTTCGACGCCCTTCGGACAGCTCCGGCATGGCCAGGCGGCCGATTGGCGGATGGGTCGGGATGTTGTCGTAGCCGTGCAGTCGTGCCAGTTCCTCTATCAGGTCTTCCTCGATGCGCAGATCGAAGCGCCAGCTCGGTGGCTGAACGATGAAATCGTTGCCATCGCGTGTGAAAGGAAGCGCCATGCGCTGAAGACAAGCCTCGATGGCGTCGTCACCAAACGGCAGGCCGAGTACACGGGACACGCGCAACGGGCGCAGACGGACCGGCTCGCGCAACGGCAGCGCAGTGATGCGGTCATCGACCGGGCCGGCTTCGCCGCCGCACAGTTCGAGAATGAACTGTGTGACGCGCTCGACACCGACTACGGTATCGGCAAAATCGACGCCACGCTCGAACCGGTGAGCGGCCTCGCTGGAGAACGCATAGCGACGGGCGCGACCCTGAATGGCGTCGGGTTGCCAGAACGCCGCCTCGACATAGACGTTGCGGGTATCGAGCGTGCATGCGGTCGATGCCCCGCCCATGATGCCAGCGAAGCTTTCGACGCCGGCTGTATCGGCAATGACGCCGCAATCCGGTGTCAGCGTGATGGTCTGCTCGTTCAGCAACACGAGTTGTTCGCCCTCGCGTGCCCAGCGTACGGTCAGGCCACCCTGCACACGATCGAGATCGAACACGTGATTCGGACGATTCAGTTCCAGCATGACGTAATTGGAAATGTCGACCAGAATGGATATGGAACGCATTCCGGCGCGTTCAAGCTGGCGCTTCATCCACTCGGGCGTGGCCGCGCCAGCGTTCACACCGCGGACGACGCGGCCCGAGAAACGGCCGCACAGATCCGGCGCCTCGATGCTGACGGGCAGCACCTCGGTCAGCGTGACGGGTGCGGCGACGACATCGGGCACGCACAACGGCGCGCCGGTAAGTGCCGACACTTCGCGCGCAATTCCCAACATGCCGAAACAGTCGGCACGGTTCGGTGTGAGCTTGATGACGAAAGCGTTGTCGTCAAGATCGAGGTAATGACGGATGTCTGCACCCACCGGCGCATCGGCGGGCAGTGCGAGCAGACCGCCATGATCTTCCGACAGACCAAGTTCGCGCGCAGAGCACAGCATGCCATTGCTTTCCACGCCGCGCAGCTTGGCCCGCTTGATTTCGATTCCCGGCAGACTGGCGCCAACCGTGGCGCACGGCACTTTCATGCCGGCAGCAACGTTGGGCGCACCGCACACGATCTGCAGCGGCTCACCACCGGCGTTGACGCAGCACACGCGCAGGCGGTCTGCGTCCGGATGAGGTGCCACGGTCAACACCTCCGCCACGACAACGCCGTGAAAGACCGCTGCTACCGGATCGAGCTCCTCGACTTCAAGACCCGCCATTGTCAGCAGGTGCGACAGCGCCTGCGTATCGATGGCCGGGTCAACGAACTCGCGCAGCCATTTTTCTGAAAATTTCATCGGGCAAAAACCTCAGCGGAACTGGCTCAGGAAACGCACATCGCCGTCATAGAACAGGCGCAGGTCATTGATGCCATAGCGCAGCATGGTCAGTCGGTCGGGCCCGAAGCCGAACGCAAAACCGGTATGACGTTCGGCGTCGATGCCACAATGTCGCAGCACATTCGGATGCACCATGCCGCAACCGGCGATTTCCAGCCAGCGACCGGCCAGCGGACCGCTCGGAAATGCAACATCGATTTCCGCTGACGGCTCGGTGAATGGAAAGAAGGACGGCCGGAAACGTACGTCGAGCCGATCGGCTTCGAAGAAGCGATGCAGAAAATCGCTCACCACGCCCTTCAGGTCGGCAAAGCTGACCGACTCACCGACCCACAGGCCTTCGACCTGATGGAACATCGGCGAGTGGGTGGCATCGGAATCGACGCGATAGACGCGACCGGGCGCAATGATGCGGATCTCCGGCATCGTTGCCGCGCCTGCATGACGCGCCACGTGGGCCTGCATGTAACGCACCTGTATCGGGCTGGTATGGGTGCGCAACATCACGTCGCAGGCGCCCTCCAGATAGAAGGTGTCATGCATGGAACGCGCAGGATGGTTTTCCGGCGTGTTCAGTGCGGTGAAATTGTGGAAGTCGGTTTCTATCTCTGGCCCGTCTGCCACATCGAAACCAATGCCGCGGAACAGGGCTTCGATACGTTCGAGCGTGCGGGTCACCGGATGCAGACCGCCCTTCGAATGGCCACGCCCGGGCAGGGTCACGTCGAGAGATTCTTCCGCCAGGCGCGCCTCGAGTGCCGCGTAGCGCAATGCCTCGCGGCGCGCTTCAAGGGCTGATTCGACCTTCTGCTTGGCGATGTTGATGGCCGCACCGATGGTCTTGCGGGCATCGGGGTCGAGCTTGCCGAGGCCTTTGAGCAGCTCGGTCAGGGTGCCGGACTTGCCGAGAAAACGCGCCTTGACCTGTTCCAGCGCCACGGCATCTGCCGCCGCAGAAAAATCAGTTTCCGCTTGTAAAACAAGCGCTTCCAGATCACTCATCGACTTGAATCCGAACAATATGGGGACAAAAAAAGGAGGCCAGGCCTCCTTTTTCTGCGTGCAACACGCTTAGCCGAGCTGGGCCTTTGCCTGATTCGCGATGGCGGCAAACGCAGCCTTGTCGAAGACTGCGAGGTCTGCAAGCACCTTGCGATCGACCTGGATCGACGCCTTGTTCAAGCCGTTGATCAGCTTCGAGTAGGTCAGCCCCACTTCACGGGCAGCAGCGTTGATACGCACGATCCACAGCGCGCGGAACTGACGCTTCTTCTGACGGCGGTCGCGGTAGGCGTACTGGCCCGCCTTCATCACCGCTTCCTTGGCGATGCGATAGACGCTATGGCGGCGGCCGCGGTAACCCTTGGCCTTATCAAGTACCTTCTTGTGACGGGCGCGTGCTGTTACACCACGTTTGACTCTTGGCATCTCGTGGGCTCCTTATGCGTAGGGCAGCATGTTGCGAACGCGTGCGTCATCCGTCGCATGCACCGCCGTCATACCGCGAAGCTGGCGCTTCGACTTGGTGGTCTTTTTCGTCAGGATGTGGCGCTTGAACGCCTGCGAACGCTTGATGCTGCCGCTCGCCCTGACCTTGAAGCGCTTCGCAGCGCCCTTCTTGGTCTTCATCTTGGGCATGACAAAACTCCATTTATGTCATCTTCACAGGTGACCGCGAACCTTTCGCAGCGCTTTCATACCCGTGAACACTTGTTGTGCCGCGACTCTTCAATCGCGGCGCCGCGAGGCAAAAGCCCGCGTATCGCCGGACTTCAAGTCCGGCAGATTCTTCTTCAGGCTGAGTGAATCAGACCTTCTTCTTGCTCGGAGCCAGCACCATGATCAACTGGCGGCCTTCGAGCTTCGGAAACTGCTCAACCACCGCAAGCGCTTCAAGATCGGCCTTCACACGTTCCAGCAGGCGGATACCGAACTCCTGGTGCGCCATTTCGCGGCCACGGAAACGAAGGGTAACCTTGGCCTTGTCGCCATCCTGAAGGAAACGCGACAGGTTACGCAGCTTGATCTGGTAGTCCCCTTCGTCCGTGCCCGGACGGAACTTCACTTCCTTGATCTGTATCTGCTTCTGCTTGGATTTCGCCTCGGCAGCGCGCTTCGCTTCCTGGTACTTGAACTTGCCGAAGTCCATCAGACGGCAGACCGGCGGCTTGGCGAGCGGGGCAATTTCGACCAGATCCACACCGGCTTCTTCTGCCAACGTCAACGCCTGACGGGCCGACATGATACCCAGTTGCTCACCCTCTTCGCCAACAAGACGTAATTCCGGGGCGTTGATCTCCGAATTGAGGCGCTGCGATTTTTGCTGACTGATGCTCGTACTCCCGAGGCGAAAAAAATCAGGCCGTGCGATCGATTCCCCGCGTAGCAATTTCATCAGCGAGACGCTGAATGAAGCCGCTCAGGGTCATCTGCCCGAGATCCGTATTTCCCCGGGCACGCACGGCCACCATTTTTGCCGCCTTTTCCTTGTCGCCCACGACGACTTGGTAGGGCAGCTTCTGCAGACTATGTTCGCGGATTTTATAGTTAATTTTCTCGCCGCGCAAATCGCATTCAACGCGCAGACCCGCAGCGCGCAAAGCATTCGTGACTTCCTGGGCGTAATCCGCCTGCGCCTCCGTGATCCCCATCACGACGACCTGGACCGGAGCCAGCCAGAGCGGAAAGTTGCCCGCATGGTTTTCGATAAGGATGCCGATGAAGCGCTCAAGCGAACCGAGCACCGCTCGATGCAGCATCACGGGCCGGTAACGGCCGTTGTCCTCGGCGACATACTCGGCGTCCAGCCGCTCCGGAAGCACGAAATCGAGCTGAAGAGTGCCGCACTGCCATGACCGCCCGATGGCGTCCTTGATGTGGTACTCGATCTTCGGGCCGTAAAAGGCGCCCTCGCCCGGCAGTTCTTCCCACTGCATGCCCGAGGCAGCGAGCGCTTCGCGCAGGCCTGCCTCGGCGCGATCCCACACATCGTCAGAGCCCGCGCGCTTGGCCGGACGAAGCGAAAGCTTCACCGCCAGATCATGAAAGCCGAAATCGCGATAGACGCGCAGCAGCAGTTCATTGAACGCAGTCACTTCCGATGTGATCTGCGCCTCGGTGCAGAAAATGTGCGCATCGTCCTGCACGAAGCCGCGTACCCGCATCAGGCCGTGCAGCGCGCCGGACGGCTCGTTGCGGTGGCAGGAACCGAACTCCGCCAGACGCAGCGGAAGGTCGCGGTAGGAATGAAGCGCTGCATTGAAGATCTGCACATGGCCGGGGCAGTTCATCGGCTTTACGGCGTAGTCGCGCTTTTCCGACTCGGTGGTGAACATGTTCTCGCGGTAGTTTTCCCAGTGGCCGGATTTCTCCCACAGCACGCGGTCCATCATGAGCGGCGTCTTCACCTCGCGATAGCCCGCTTCGTCGAGCACCTGACGCATGTACTGCTCGATCTGCTGCCACACGACCCAGCCCTTGGGGTGCCAGAACACCATGCCAGGCGCCTCTTCCTGCATGTGGAAAAGGTCAAGTTGCTTGCCCAGCCGTCGATGATCGCGCTTTTCCGCCTCCTCGAGCATGTTGAGGTAGGCGTCCTGCTCGTCCTTCTTCGCCCAGGCCGTGCCGTAAATGCGCTGGAGCATTTCGTTCTTTGCATCGCCGCGCCAATAGGCCCCGGCCACCTTCATCAGCTTGAACACCTTGAGTTTGCCGGTCGACGGCACGTGCGGACCACGGCACAGATCGACGAATTCGCCTTCGCGATACAGCGACACGTCCTGATCAGCGGGGATCGACGCGATGATTTCCGCCTTGTAATGCTCGCCGATCGATCTGAAGAATTCGACCGCCTTGTCGCGCTGCCACACTTCGCGCGACACCGGAATGTCCTTCTTCGACAATTCGGTCATGCGCTGCTCGATCGCAGCCAGATCGTCAGGCGTGAACGGGCGCTTGTACGAAAAGTCGTAATAGAAGCCGTTGTCGATCACCGGTCCGATGGTCACCTGGGCGTCCGGAAACAGCTCCTTGACCGCATAGGCCAGCAAGTGGGCCGTCGAATGGCGGATCATGTCCAGCCCGTCGGGATCGCGGTCGGTGACGATGGCCAGTTGCGCGTCGCCTGCAATCACGAAGGAGGTATCGACCAGCTTGCCATCGACACGGCCTGCAAGTGCTGCCTTGGCCAGACCAGCGCCGATGGACGCTGCAACGTCGCGCACGGTGACTGCAGCGTCAAAGCTGCGGACCGATCCATCCGGCAGGGTGATATTGACCATGGGCGTTGCTCCGGAAAACGGTAACGGGGATGTAACGAAAATTCAGGACGAAAAAAAAGTGCGGCCTGAGCCGCACTTTTCATTTGCACACGCTTGAACGAAGTCGTTCCGTGCGTCTTGATCTGCAGGCCTCAGACGGCGATAGATACCGGAGTGAAACGCGTTCGCGGTGTCATAACGCAACCTTTCAAAACCTGCAGCGAATGTTGGTAGGCGCGATTGGACTCGAACCAACGACCCCCACCATGTCAAGGTGGTGCTCTAACCAGCTGAGCTACGCGCCTAAAAGAGCGCGCAAGTATAGCCGGAATCCGGCGCGACTCAAGACAAATTTCGCACGGTGTTTCAGGGTGCCTGCCAGGCGGCCAGATACTCCTTCCAGTGCGCACCCGGCTGCGCCGCCAGCCATTCACGCACGAAGGCGATCTCGGCATCGTACTGCGCGCGGTCGAGCACGCCGCGCATCAACTGAAAGCGCTGGAACACGAGGAAGGTGTTGAGCACATCGGTTTCGCAGTAATCGCGGATCTGTGCAATCTCACCGCGCTGCCAGGCGCCCCAGACGGCCGAGCCGTCCATGCCGAGCTTGCCCGGGAAACCGATGAGCTTGGCGAGTTCGTCCAGCGGTGCATTGCCGCGGCCCTGATACAGCGCCAGTAGATCCATCAAGTCAAGGTGTCGCGAGTGGTAGCGGCTAATGTAATTGTTCCACTTGAACTCACGTGCATCCGGGCCGTCGCCCTCGCCCATTTCCCAGTAGCGCGGCGCGGTGACACCGTGTATCAACCCGCGGTAGTGCAGCACTGGAAGATCGAAGCCGGCGCCGTTCCACGACACGATCTGCGGCGTCAGCCGTTCGATGCCTTCGTAGAAGCGCTGGATGATCTGGCCTTCGCCATTCTCCGGCTCGGCCAGCGACCATACCTTGAGCGAACGCGCATCGCGAAGCGCGCACGATATGACGACGACGCGCTGCAGGTGCAGTGGCAGGAAATCGTGGCCGACGCTGGCCCGGCGCTGCTGGAAAGCGAACTCGGCTACTTCGGAGTCGGACAGCTCGTCCGGTAGTTGATGCAGCCGACGGATGCCGGCGATGTCCGGAATGCTTTCTATGTCGAATACGAGTACGGCGGCCATGTCTGTCCTGTGGGGATTGAAGTTACTTGCGCGACCATTGACCGCCGGACTGGACATACCAGCCACTCTGGGCGCGCCCGATCCAGCGCTGCGCGAAGGTAGAGCGGATGTCCGCCTCCCATTCGGGATGACCGTTGGCGCGCGCGATTTCGCGGTACAGCGCATCGCGGTCGCCATTTTCCTGCGCCACCAGACCCTGCACTGTCTGGCGCTGTGCCAGCGGCACGACATTGGCATCGCGCAACGCGATCCTGCCGTCGGCAGTGAGACCCAGCGCGCCGGATGCATAGTGCGGCGCGAGCTGCGCATGACGTGCCTGCATCGCATCGCGCAACTGGCTGATCGCGGGCGTGTTGATTTCCAGATTGCCCTGCGCCCAGACTGCGCCCGCGTACAACAGGCAAAGCAGAACAATGCGGTGCACTGTCTTCATGGTTGTTTCCCTTCCGGTGTCGCCGGGGTCTGGCTGCCGTTCTTCAGCTGCCAGACTTCGTCGATGATGCGATCAGCCGCCTTCTCCGCCGCAGCGGCGGGAAAGTAGATGTTGATGGTGACGCAGCCCGCGAGCAGGGCTGCTGCTGCCAGTGCGACGGTCATCTGCCCGCACTTGTGTGCTCTTCGCGTGAGCGCCGTGTGTGTATGCAACCTGTTCATATCCACCTCATTGAAGCACCGGTTTCGTTTCGGTCACGCGCGCCAGCCGTTCCAGCAACACTTGCCAGTCGACGCGCCGATTGTAGCCAACCACGCTGATTGCCGGCACACCGCCACCTTCGATCAAGACGAAGCCGCCGTTTCGGTCGCTCAGCCCATCCATCTCGCACACGCCATTGCGCAAGCGGCACGACACGCCGATGCGCCGATATCCGAAGCGTTCGAACACGCCAAGAAAGATGCGCTGGATCGCCGCAGTCGCCCCTGCTCCACCCAGTGCAGTGATGCTATCCACTGCGCTCTGGCTGATTGTCCGGGGATAGTCACCCTCGCTCGACAACACTCGTGCATCAAACGCCAATGGCACCCAGCGCGACAATTCGAGCCCCGTCACATCACCGTCGAGCCGACCGGTGATGCGGCCGAACTTGAAAGTTTCGGTCAGCGCATCCAAGTCGACATAACGCATCTGCAGGTCGGAAAGTACACGAGGAGTGGCCCCGAAAGGCTCGATCACCTGCAGACCGCTCGCTGCGATGTAGCCGCCGAACACCTGGATCAGCAGCTGGCCGTCCAGTGACAGCACGCCGTCGCGCCAGCGCACATGCGGCACGCTGGCGCCAACACTTCCTGCCATGCGCGGCCAGCCGAGCGCCTGCGTCAGTTCAGGCATCGATAGCGGTTCAAGATCGGCAGACAGATCTCCCGTCCATCGACCGTCCTCGCGATGAAAGCGCAGCAGATTCAGCTGCAGGCCGGCGTCGAGCAGCGGAATACGCACCGGCTGAACAGTGACGTGATCGGGTGCGACTTCGGCGTCGAGCACGAAGCGGCCGACCGGAACGCGGCCGAAGCGACCGTCACCCGCAGTAACGCGCATGCGCGTCGCTCCGTCACGCCGCCAGGGCAGGTTGGCTTCCAGTCGCTGCAGCGAGTATCGTCCAGCCGCGTCATTCACGTGCCCGTTGCGTACGGTCAGTGTCGCACTGTGCAGCCCGGCATTGTCGAGCCGGGCTGTGACATCCGCTTGCCCCTGCATGACGAATGCCGGCCAGCCCCTCGCGGCAAACAGCGGCTGGACAAAGCGTTCGTTCAGCACCTTCAGATCGAGTTCGACGCCCTGCACGCGCGCCGCGCGTAGCGAGGTACTTGCGCGATCCAGCGTGGCGTCGCCGGTCAGACGCCCGATACCGGCAAGTTCAAGCGCAAGCGACGTCAGATCGAGAGCAGACGGCGACAACCTGAAATCCGCCGACAGCACGCTGCCGCCGCCGGTCAAATAGATGCTGTCCCACAACAACTCGCCGCCGCGCCAGTCCATGACAAGGGTACCGCGCCAGTCAGGGCCGTCGCGCTGCACGTCGATATCGACGACCGCAGATAGCGAATCCGCCGCACGCAGTCCGTCTGCCGAGCCAAACCGTCCGTCCCTTGCGGTGAGCAACGCACGCAATCGTGGCGTCCGTTCGGCGCCTGTCATTGTCAATGTGGCGTCGACATCAACCTGGGCGCCCGGCACGTACGGCTTCAACGCCGGAAACGCGCCGACCAGGAATGCCAGCGGCACGCCGGATGACACCAACCGCATCTGCGGCGCATCGCCTGCCAGCGCACCTGTCACTGTGGCGGTGACTTCGGCGTCCAGCCGAACGTCGACGCGCAGCGCGCGTTGAGGTCCGCGAAGGGTGAACTCGATCGGCCACGGACCGTAACCGTCGGCGCTGAGCCGGCCACCCCTGCAGTGCACTTCAGGCAGCACCGCGAAGTCACCGCATTCAAGCTTGACATGCTGCAGCGCGCGCCCGGCCACAAGCGCGCGCGCCGCGGTGATGCGCGCGCGGCCACCGTCCAGACCGGCCGCAGCGATGCGCACATCGCTGAGCTCGACGGCCGGCGCCGACATTGACTCGAAGCGCAATTCAATGGCCGCCTGCGCCGATGAATGCGTACCGAGCAGAATCAGCGCGGCAACGCAGCGGCGCAGCGGCCGCAACAGTCTTTCAGGAAGGGAATACACCCGTTGACAGATAGCGGTCACCGCGGTCGCAAACGATGGTGACGATGGTCGCATTCTCGACTTCGGCCGCAATGCGCAAAGCGACGACCAGCGCACCGCCGGAACTGATGCCGGCGCAGATACCCTCCTCGGCGGCCAGACGGCGCGTCATGTTTTCGGCCGCAGCCTGACCAACATACTCCAGCCGGTCGACGCGCGCACCGTCGTAGATTTTCGGCAGATAAGCTTGCGGCCACTTGCGGATGCCCGGAATCTGCGCACCTTCCTCAGGCTGGCAGCCGACGATCTGGATATCCGGATTCTTCGACTTCAGGAAGGTCGAGGTGCCCATAATGGTGCCGGTGGTGCCCATGGAGCTGACGAAATGGGTGACCCGGCCATCGGTATCACGCCAGACTTCCGGGCCTGTGCCTTCGATGTGAGCGCGCGGATTGTCCGGATTGGCGAACTGGTCGAGGATGATGCCGCGACCTTCGTCACGCATCTTCTCCGCTACATCCCGCGCCAGTTCCATGCTGCCCGCCTTGCTCGTCAGCACCAGTTCGGCACCGTAGGCAGCCATGCTCTGGCGGCGTTCGATGCTCTGGTTCTCGGGCATGACCAGAATGATCCTGTAGCCGCGCATCGCTGCCACCATGGCCAGCGCGATGCCGGTGTTGCCACTGGTCGCCTCGATCAGCGTGTCACCCGGCTTGATGTCGCCGCGCTCTTCGGCGCGGCGGATCATCGACAGCGCCGGTCTGTCCTTGACCGAGCCGGCTGGATTATTGCCTTCCAGCTTGCCGAGGATCACGTTGCCGCGACGCTCGTTGTCCGCGCCCGGAATGCGCTGTAGCCGAACCAGCGGTGTGTTGCCGACAAAATCTTCGAGTGTGTTGTAGTCCATGGCTGCCTTGAAGTCAGTAGGTTCGATTCAGCGTGAGCCAGCCGGTTTGGGGGGTGCGCCTGCCGGCTTGGGCGGAGCGGCGGACCCAGCGGCCGCTGAATCTGCCGATGGCTGGGCGGGAGGACTGCCCGCGGGTCTCGGCGGCACGCCGGCCGGTCGTGCCGGCGGAGCAGGCGGCGTACCCGCAGTACCTCCCGCCGGACGCGGCGGTGGCGATGCTGCAGATCGCGCTGGCGGTGCTGCAGCGGGTGTCTGGATTTCTGGAAGTGAGGCGCGGCGGCGCATCACCACGATGCCGATCACCGCGACGACGCCGATCAACGCGACGACCCACCAGGGAAAGCCATCGGAGGTCGGAGAGGCAGAGGGCGCGCTTGCGGTCGTTCCAGAGGTTGACGCACCGGCTACGGCACTGACGGTGAGCAGCGGCTTGAGTTCGGCGAAGGTCTTGTCGCCGATGCCCTTCACGTTGCGCAGGTCATCCACCGAGGCAAACGGCCCGTTCTTCGCGCGGTGCTCGATGATCGCCTGGGCGCGGCTAGGACCGACGCCGGGCAATGCATCGAGGTCCGCTTCGGTGGCGGTATTCAGATCGAGCGCGGCAAGCACCCACGGGGCTGCGAGGCAAAGCAGCAGACAACAGATCAGGCGACGCATGGCGCAAACTCCACAGGCAGATGGAAGACGGACGTCGCGCGACCGTCGGATCAGGTGTGACGCAGATCGGCCGCCAGTTCGTCAAGCGAGCATACCGCAGTGCCGAGCTTCGCAACGACGATGCCCGCCGCACGGTTCGATAGCCGCATCGCGTCGGTCATTGAACTGCCTGCCGCCAGCATGACGGCCATCGCGGCAATCACCGTGTCGCCGGCGCCACTCACGTCATACACCTCGCGTGCCAGCGCGGGCTCGTGAATGACACCGCGCGCGTCGTACAGGCTCATGCCGGCATCCGAGCGGGTCAGCAGCAACGCCCCGAGATCCAGTTCGTCGCGCAGCGTGCGCGCGCGGCGCGCGAGGTCGTCATCGTCCGTCCAGCGCCCGACGACCTCGCGCAACTCGTTGCGATTCGGCTTCAGCAGCGTGGCTCCGGCGTAGCGCGAATAGTCGTCGCCCTTGGGATCGACCAACACGCGTTTGCCGGCGGCCCGGGCAATATCCATCATGTCGCGGATGTTCGACAGCGCGCCCTTGCCGTAATCGGAAAGGATCACCAGGTCCGCGTCGCTCACCCTTCGGGCAAACTCATCAAGCTTGGCGCGCAGAACTTCATGCGTCGGCACGTTCTCGAAATCGATGCGCAGCAGTTGCTGCTGGCGGCCGATCACACGGAGCTTGATGGTGGTCGATAGCGCGGCGTCCTCGTGAAGGCTGGCGTCGATGCCCGCCGCCCGCATCTGGGCACGCAGCGTGCGGCCGGCGTCGTCGGCGCCGACCACCGACAACAGGCTGACGTGCGCACCAAGTGCGGCGCAGTTGCGCGCGACATTGGCCGCCCCACCCGGCCGCTCCTCGATCCGGTCGATCTTTACCACCGGCACTGGCGCCTCAGGCGAGATGCGCTGCACGTCGCCGAACCAGTAGCGGTCCAGCATCACATCGCCGACGACGAGGATGCGGACGCGCGAGGTGTCGGGCAACGACAAGTAAGATGACGGCAAGCTCATCGATCAGGGCGTGAGGTCGAATTCTTCGGTGCGTTTGGGCGGATAGGTTTCCCAGCCGCCACAGGCTGGACAGCGCCAGTGGAACTGGCGCGCCTTGAAGCCGCAGGTATCGCAACGGTAACGCGCCACGCGGCGCGTGTGCGCATGGATGATGCCCTTCATCAGATCGGAATCGGTGCGCGACTCCGGCGGCAGCGTCTGCATCTGTGCTTCAAGCAGCTTGTCGAGCCCGAGCAGTGTCGGATTGCGGCGCAGTTCGTCGCGCACCAGCGCGAGTGCACCGGCCGGTCCTTCGGTGTCGAGCTCTTCCTTGAACACCACGTCGAGCAGATCCAGCGACGTGTGGCGTTCGAGATAGCTCTTCAGCAACGTGATGCCCTGACGTTCGCGCCCGAGCTTGCGATAGGCGTCGGCCAGACGGCCAGCGACCAGGGCAAGGTAGACAGGATTCTGCTGTTCGACCCGCTGCCACTGCTCAATCGCAAGTTCCCATTGCTGCTCGGCAGCGTGCAGGTCGCCCATCAAAACCAGCGCACGCACACACTTGCGATGCGTGGCCAGCGCATCCTCGAGCAGCGGCCGGGCATCCCCGAAACGCGACTGCGCCAGCGCGTGGGTCGCAAGCTCGCACAGGAACTGGGCGATGTCCTTCTGGGCGCGATGAGATTCGTCCGGCGGCAAGGCGCGTGCAATCTCGATTGCTTTCGCCCACTCCTTCTCCTGCTGGTAGATGTCGAGCAGGTGATGCAGGGCTGCCATGTCGAGCGCCGTGTTGCGCAGACCGACGAACACCTCCTCGGCACGGTCAAGCAGACCGGCCTTCAGATAGTCCTGACCCAGTTCGAGTCGGGCATTCAGGCGCAACTCCGGCTTGATGTCCTCTCGCTTCACCAGCGCCTGATGAATCTGGATGGCACGGTCTGTCTCGCCACGGCGTCGGAACAGATTGCCCAGTGCGAACTGCAGTTCGGTGGTTTGCGGATCACTGCGGGTCGCCTCGATGAAGGACTCGATGGCACGATCCGGTTGTTCATTCAGCAGGAAGTTCAGACCGGCGAAGTAAGAGCGCGGCAGCACTCTTGATTCGCTGACCAGATGGCGAATATCGATGCGCGCCGCCAGCCAGCCGAGTCCGAAGAAGAGCGGCAGCACGAGCAGCCACCAAAGTTCGATTTCCATATTCCGTGGTTAGCCGACTCAGTCAGCCGAAGAGGGAGTCGGACTCGACGGCTTGCGCGCGTGCGCCCAGCCGGCAAACGCACCGAGCAGCACTCCAAGCACGAACAATGCGAGCAGAAGGACCGACAGTTCGATGCGCCACTCGTGGCCGAAGAACCACCGAACGGTGACCGGATCGCTGTTGCGCGCAGCAAGGCCAAGCAGCAGCAGGAAGACAACAATGCGCAGCAGCCAGTTGAGGATGGCCATGGGCGGGTGAAATCAGGATACGGGAATTGCGGCAGCCAGAGCCTGATCGACCCGTTCGCGCAGTTCCTTGCCCGCCTTGAAATGCGGCACCCGTTTCTCGGGTACCAGCACCTTTTCGCCGGACTTCGGATTGCGCCCCACGCGCGGCGGCCGGTGATTCAGCGAAAAACTGCCGAAACCACGGATTTCGATGCGGTCGCCACGTGCCAGTGCGGCCGTCATTTCATCGAGAATCATCTTGACTGCATAGTCGGCATCTTTCGCCACCAGTTGCGGGAAGCGGGAAGCCAGCCGGGTGATCAATTCGGATTTTGTCATGACAGATCGATTGAGCAGGTGCACGGAACCGGATGATGACAAGACAACGCCGCCCGCAGGCGGCGCTGTCACCAAGCCTCAATCGCAAACTGCGATCAGGAGGGGTTCTTCAGCTTCGCCTTGAGCAATGCACCCAGATTGGTGGTGCCGCTGCTGGCCGACGAACCTTCGGACTGGATTTTGTGGATCGCGTCGTTCTGGTCCGCCTGATCCTTAGCACGCACGGACAGCGTGATCGAACGGGTCTTGCGGTCGAGATTGACGATCATCGTTTCGATTTCGTCGCCGACGTTCAGCACCGTGGTCAGGTCATCAACGCGGTCACGCGAAGCTTCCGACGCACGCAGATAACCTTCAACATCGTCATTGAGCGCAATGATCGCGCCCTTGGCATCGACCGACTTCACGTTGCCGCGTACGACGCTGTTCTTGTCGTGGGTGGCGATGAAGTTGGTGAAGGGATCCCCATCCATCTGCTTGACGCCGAGCGAAATACGCTCGCGCTCGACATCGATCGACAGCACGAGGGCTTCAACTTCGTCGCCCTTTTTGTAATTGCGGACGGCTTCTTCGCCGGTCAGCGACCACGAAAGGTCGGACAGATGCACCAGACCGTCGATCGCGCCGGTCAGACCAATGAACACACCAAAGTCGGTAATCGACTTGATCTGACCGCGGACCTTGTCGCCCTTCTTGTGGTTCATCGAGAAGTCTTCCCACGGATTCGCCTGGCACTGCTTCATGCCCAGCGAAATACGGCGACGGTCTTCGTCGATCTCGAGAATCATCACTTCGACTTCGTCGCCCAGCTGGACAACCTTGGTCGGATGGATGTTCTTGTTGGTCCAGTCCATTTCGGACACGTGAACCAGGCCTTCAATGCCCTGTTCGATTTCGACGAATGCGCCGTAGTCGGTGAGGTTGGTCACCTTGCCGAACAGGCGGGTGCCTTGCGGGTAGCGACGCGAAATGCCCACCCACGGATCTTCGCCCAATTGCTTGAGGCCCAGCGACACACGGTTCTTTTCTGCGTCGAACTTGAGCACCTTCGCTTCGACCTCATCACCGACCGCCAGCACTTCCGACGGATGACGTACACGGCGCCAGGCCAGATCGGTGATGTGCAGCAGGCCGTCGATACCACCGAGGTCGACGAATGCGCCGTAGTCGGTGATGTTCTTGACGATACCCTTGACGATCGTGCCTTCCTTCAGGTTTTCGAGCAGCTTTTCGCGCTCTTCGCCTGCGGTCAGTTCGAGCACTGCGCGACGCGAAACAACCACGTTGTTGCGCTTGCGGTCGAGCTTGATGACCTTGAATTCGAATTCCTTGTTTTCGTACGGTGCGGTGTCCTTGACCGGACGCAGATCGACCAGCGAACCCGGCAGGAAAGCGCGGATGCCGTTGGTCATGACGGTCAGGCCGCCCTTGACCTTGCCCGACACGAGTCCCTTGACGATGGTGCCGTCGCCGAGTGCCTTCTCAAGTTCGTTCCACGCAGCGATACGCTTCGCCTTGTCACGCGACAGCCGGGTTTCACCGTAACCGTCTTCGAGCATTTCGATCGCGACGCTGACGTAATCGCCGGGCGCAACCGTGAGCTCGCCGCGATCGGTGCGGAATTCTTCGATCGCGATATAGCTTTCCGACTTCAGGCCGGCATTCACGACAACGAAATTGTTGTCGACGCGCATCACTTCGGCGGTAATGACCTCACCGGCGCGCATTTCCTGGCGCTGGAGGCTTTCCTCGAACAACGCGGCAAAACTTTCCATGGAATCCATGGATTCGGACGACTGGGCAACTTGGGACATTGGCAAAAAGCCGCTTGCGCGGCAACGGGTTAGGGGTGAACACAACAGCCTGCGAACATTCGGAGGCTGCACTTCCGGAACAACGGCGCATCAGATATCAGTTCGATGCACCGGCTGCCCTGCTTTCACTTGCTCCCACGCGTCAAGAATCATCCTGACGGCGGCATCTGCGGACATTGAACTCGTGTCTAGCGGAATCGCGTCGGCCACGCGTACCAGCGGCGCGTTGGCTCGTTTGCTGTCCCGTTCGTCGCGTTCACGCAAATCCTGAGAAAGACTCTCGAGGTTAGCAGAAACACCTTTTTCGATCAACTGCTTATACCGTCTCTGCGCTCTGACCTCGACGCTGGCGGTGAGGAACACCTTCAGCGCCGCATCGGGGAACACCACGGAGGCCATGTCACGACCGTCGGCCACCAGCCCGGGCAGCTGGCGGAAGGCGCGCTGTCGTTCCAGCAGGGCGTGCCGTACGCCCTGATGCACTGCAACCTTCGACGCACCGACCGATGCGTCCTCGCTGCGCATCGCGTCTGACACCTCCTCGCCGGCAAGCCAGGTCGCATTGTCGGCGAAGCGCACGTCGAGCGAGGTGGCAATGGCTTCCAGCGCCGCTGCGTTGTCCAGGGACGCGCCGCCGCGCAGTGCAGCCACAGCGGTCAACCGGTAAAGCGCGCCGCTATCGAGCAGGTGAAAGCCCAGCGCCGCCGCGACACGTGCTGCGACCGTACCCTTGCCCGATGCGGACGGACCGTCGATCGCGATGACCGGTGCCCGGGCGTCGCCGCTCATCGCGCCACCTCTGCCCAGCGAGTGAAGTAGTCGGGGAAGGTCTTTGCGACGCAGCCGGGGTCCATGATGCGCAACGGCACGCCGCCCAGCGTGGCCAGCGAGAAACACATGGCCATGCGGTGATCGTCATAGGTATCGATCGATGCACCGGAAATGAACGCCGTGGGCGGGGTAATCGCCAGATAGTCGGCGCCCTCCTCCACCGTGGCGCCAACCTTGCGCAGCTCGATCGCCATCGCAGCGATGCGATCGGTTTCCTTGACCCGCCAGCTGGCGATGTTGCGCAACCGGCTCGGGCCGTCGGCGAACAGCGCGCAGATGGCCAGCGTCATCGCCGCATCCGGAATGTGGTTCAGATCGAGATCGAAGGCACGCAGGCGCCCGCTTGCGGGGGCGGATGCCTCCATCCAGTTGGGCCCCATTCGGATCAATGCGCCCAGCTGTTCGAGCGCCTGGGCGAACGCGACATCGCCCTGAACCGAGTCGCGGCCCACGCCTTCGACCCGAACCGGGCCGCCGCCGATCGCGCCGGCCGCGAGGAAGTAGGACGCAGAAGACGCATCGCCCTCGACGAAGCATTCGCCGGGTGACACATACTCCGCTACAGCCGGCAGACTGATGGATGACCAGCCATCGCGGCTGGCGTCGACGCCGAACTGGCGCATCAGGGCCAGCGTGATGTCTACATAGGGCTTGGAAATCAGTTCGCCATCGATGTCGATGCGCACGGCACGCCGGGTCAGCGGCAGCGCCATCAACAACCCGGTCAGGAACTGGCTCGACACGTCACCGCGCACGCTGACTGCCGCGACATCCCGTAACCGCGCCGGATGAATGCGCAGCGGCGGAAAGCCGGTCTGGCCCTCGTAATCGATCTGCGCGCCGACCTGGCGCAGCGCATCCACCAGATCACCGATAGGTCGTTCATGCATGCGCGGCACGCCGTGCAGGCGGTATTCCCCGCCCATCAGCGCCAGCACCGCGGTCAGCGGGCGAAACGCCGTGCCGGCGTTGCCGAGAAACAAGTCCGCCTCGCGTACCGTGAATTGCCCGCCGGTGCCGCGCACGCGATAGTCGTTGCCGCCAGCGTGCTGCCAGTCCACTGCAAGACTGCGCAGCGCGTCGAGCATGCGGTCTACGTCGTCGGAAGACAGCAGGTCGTGCAGCAACGTATCACCCTGCGCGAGTGCGGCCAGCAGCAGCACGCGGTTCGAAATGCTCTTCGAGCCCGGCAGGCGCAGCGTGCCGCGGGCAGTCAAGGCGGGGGGAAGATCGAGAAATTCGGTTTTCGTCATGTCGGGAAGGTACCGCCGGCACCGTGTAATGAGGATGGGCCCGGCCGTCGGATCAGCTCTGGCGCTGCGCCCAGGCAACGCGGGCTTCTCGGGCGATTCCGAGCAGCTTTTCGATGCCGGCCGAGTCGCCCTGTTCGATCAGCGTGCGATAGCGTGCGAGTTCTTCTTCGTAGGCCGTCAGTTCGGCAAGCAACGCGTCGCGATTGGCGAAGAAAATGTCGCGCCACATTTCCGGGTGGCTGGCTGCGATGCGGGTGAAATCGCGAAAGCCGCCGCCGGCGAGGCTGAATATCTCGTCTGCGTTCGAGCGCGCAGCCAGTTCCGACACCAGCGCGAACGACAGCAGATGCGGCAGGTGACTGACCGACGCCAGCCATCGGTCATGGTGTTCGGGCGAAGTGGTCGACACCTGGGCACCGCACACTTGCCAGGCCTTGCGGACGAGATCAATCGCGGCATGGTCGTTTTCGACCAGCGGCGTCAGTACGACCCGACGCTTGTTGTACAACTCGGCGCGCGCCGCCTGCGGGCCGCTCTTCTCGGCGCCAGCGATCGGATGGCCGGGCACGAACTGCCCGATGCGGGAGCCGAATCGGGCGCGCGCCACCGCAACGACATCGGTCTTGGTGCTGCCGGCGTCGGTGACCACGGTATCAAGTGACAGATGCGGCATCAGGTGCGACATCACGACATCCATCTGGCCCACCGGCATCGCGAGCAACACCAGATCGACGCCCTGCAGTGCGATCCGCCAGTCTGTCTCGACGCGGTCGACGAGGCCGAGCGACAGCGCGTCCTGCATGCTTTCTGCGGTGCGGCCGATGCCGACCACCTCGCCAACCTGCTTCGCCTGCTTCAACGCCGCGGCAAATGAGCCGCCGATCAGACCGACGCCGCACACCAGCAGGCGTCCCACGAGAGGCTTCGTCACGACGCTGGTCACGTCCGCGCCCTTGTCACGGCATCGATGAAGCGCGCGTTCTCCGACTCAAGGCCGATCGACACACGCAGCCATTCCGGCATTGCGTAGCCGGCGATAGGACGCACGATGACTCCCTGTTCGAGCAGTCGGCGGTTGATGGTCGGCGCATCGCCTGCGCGAAATGCGATGAAGTTGGCGTAGGAGCGGATGTACTCGATGCCCTGCGCGTCGAAGAATGCTTCCATCTGGCGCAATCCCGCTGCGTTGGCCGCAGCCGATGCACGCACGAAGTCCTGATCGGCGAGCGCAGCCGCTGCTGCAGCCAGACCTATGTTCGACACATTGAACGGCTGCCGCACTCGATTGAGCAGATCGATCACCGGCGGCTGACCGATGCCGTAACCGACGCGCAGCCCCCCCAGTCCGTACGCCTTCGAAAAGGTGCGCGACACCAGCAGGTTCGGGTAGCGCACAAGCCAGCGCGCACTGTCGTACGCGAGCTGTTCCGGCAGGTATTCGCTGTATGCCTCGTCGAGCACGACCAGCACATCGGCCGGCACCGAAGCGACGAAACGCTCGAGCGCCACAGCTTCGACGAATGTGCCGGTCGGGTTGTTCGGATTGGCGATGAACACGACACGCGTGTCGTCACGTATGGCGTCTCGCATCGCGTCGAGATCGCAGCCGAAAATGCGAGCAGGCACCTCGATGCCGAAAGCGCCTGCGGCGAGCGTCGCCAGCGGATAGACCGCGAAAGCGTGCTTCGAATACACCGCACTGCTCCCCGGACCCAACAGTGCGCGCGCCACCATTTCGAGCACGTCGTTCGAGCCATTGCCCAGCACGATCTGATCGATCCTGATGTCGTGATGACGCATCACGGCCTGCTTCAGCTCGAAGCCGTTGCCGTCGGGGTAGCGCGGTATTTCGTCGATCGCGGCCAGCGCAGCAGCACGCGCATGCGGGCTCATGCCCAGCGGGTTCTCGTTGGAGGCGAGCTTGACGATGGAGGACTCTTCCAGCCTCATTTCGCGGGCCAGTTCGGAAATCGGCTTGCCCGGCTGATAGGGCGAAATCGAACGGATATGCGCCGCTGCGCGGTCGAACACACTCATGAACTGCTCACCGAAACCGGGTAGGAACCGAGCACCTTCAGCGACCCTGCTTCGCCACGGATGCGGGCGACTGCCTTGCTGACGGCCGGCTCGCTCAGATGCCCTTCGATATCAACATAGAAAACGTACTGCCAGCCACCACTGCCGAAGCCGCGTACCGGACGCGACTGCAACTTCGTCATGCTGACGCCTTCGTCGGCCAGTGGCTGCAGCAAACGCACCACGGAGCCGGACCGGTTCTGCACCGTGAAGATGAGCGAGGTTTTGTCGCGGCCCGACGGCCCGGCGTCGTGCTCACCAAGCACCAGAAACCGGGTGGTGTTTGCCGGGTCATCCTCAATGTTGGCGGCAAGGATGTGCAGGTCGTAAGCACGCGCCGCTGCCTCGCCGGCAATCGCCGCTGCGCGTTCTTCCTCGGCTGCTCGACGCGCCGCTTCGGCATTGCTGGCCACCGCCACTGCCGGCACGCCGGGCAGGTTGCGATTGAGCCATTCGTGACACTGCGCAAGCGATTGCGAATGCGAGTAGACGCAGCGCACCTGATTCAGTGGCGTGTCGCGACTCATCAGGTTCTGTTCGACGCGCAACATGACTTCTCCGCACACCATCTGCGTCGTACTGAGCAGCATGTCCAGTGTTCGTCCGACCGCGCCCTCGGTCGAATTCTCGACCGGAACGACGCCATACGCCGCATTACCGGCTTCCACGGCGCGGAACACATCGTCAATCGTGGCCAGTGGCAGCAGCGCCGGCGCCGAACCAAAATGCCGGCGCGCCGCGCTTTCGGAAAAGGTACCGGCCGGGCCGAGGAAGGCGACAGTAAGCGGCTGCTCCAGCGCAAGACAGTGCGACATGATTTCGCGGAACACCGTCTTGACCGCATGGCCGGGCAGCGGACCCGGATTGTTCTCCTCGAGCCGGCGTAGCACCTGTGCTTCGCGTTCCGGTCGGTAGATGTTGCCCTGCTTGATCTCGCCGATGCGGTGCGCAACACGCGCCCGCTCGGAAATGAGCTGCAGCACGCGCTGATCGATGTCGTCGATCGCATCACGCAGCTTCAGCAATTCTTCAAGCTCGGAAGTGGATGTCGGGGAAGTCGGATCGGATGCCATCGTTCAACCATACCTGCGTTCAAATTCAGTCATGTAGTCGGCCAGTGCCCGCGCACCGTCGAGCGGCATTGCGTTGTACAGCGAGGCGCGCACACCGCCCACCGCGCGATGCCCCTTCAGGTTGATCAGCCCGCGCCGGCGCGCCCCATCGAGAAAGCGTGTTTCCAGCCGCGGCTCGCGGAGGAAGAACGGTATGTTCATGCGCGAACGCGACCCGGGCTGGATGCGATTCGCATACAGCTTCGAGCCATCGAGCACGTCGTAGATCCGCGAAGACTTTGCCGCATTCTCGCGCTGCATCGCCGCGACGCCACCCACCTTCTTCAGGTGCTCGAACACCAGTCCGGCAACCCAGATCATGAACGCCGCAGGCGTGTTGTACATCGAATCCCACTCGACGTGGCGCGCATAGTTCATCACCGATGGCACCGCAGCGCGTGCGCGGTGCAGCAGGTCATCGCGCACGATCACGATTGCCAGCCCGGCCGGGCCGATGTTCTTCTGCGCGCCGGCATAGATCAGTCCGAAGCGCGACACATCCAGCGGGCGCGACAGGATGTTGGACGACATGTCCGCCACCAGCGGGACGCTGCCAGTATCCGGATAGTCGGCAAATTCGACGCCGCCTATCGTTTCATTGGCGCAGATGTGCACATAGGCGGCCTGCGGATCCAGTTGCCAGTTCGCGGCCTCGGGCACGCGATCGAATTCGCTTGCGGCCGCGCTGGCGGCGATGCGTACATTAACCAGCGGTGCGGCTTCCGCCATCGCCTTGTCGGACCAGTAACCTGTGTGGATGTAATCCGCGCTCTGGCCCTCCCGCGCGAGGTTCAGCGGCACCATCGCAAAATGCGGTGTGGCACCGCCGTGCAGGAACAGCACGTGGTGAGAATCCGGAATCGCGAGCAGTTCGCGCAGGTCGGATTTGGCGCGGGCGAGAATATCGGCAAACGGTTCGCTGCGATGCCCCAACTCAAGCGCCGAGTAGCCGCCCCCGCCAAAATCCTGCCACTCGCGCGCAATCCGCTCGATCACCGGGTCCGGCATCATCGCCGGCCCAGCCCCGAAGTTGTACGCGCGGGTGCCCATGTCAGACCTATTCCGCGCCCTCACCACCGGCATCGGCCTCACCGGCGGACTCGGACTCTGACTCGGCGTCAGAATCGACGTCGGCTTCGCTGTCGCTTTCGATCACCTTCTCAACGCCCGCAAGGCGGGTTCCGCCATCAAGGTTGATCAGCGTGACGCCCTGAGTCGAACGGCCCATTTCGCGGATGTCCTCCACCCGGGTGCGGATCAGCACACCGCCAGTCGAAATCAGCATGATTTCGTCGCGGGTATCGACCAGCACTGCACCGACCACCGCGCCGTTGCGCTCGCTCGACGCGATCGCCATGACGCCCTTGGTGCCGCGGCCATGCTTCGGATACTCGGTCACACGGGTACGCTTGCCGTAACCATTTTCAGTTGCGGTCAGCACGCTCAGTTCGTCGTTCTTCGACACCAGCATGCAGATCACGCTCTGACCGCCTTCGATCATCATCCCGCGCACGCCACGCGCAGTGCGGCCCATCGGACGCACATCAGCCTCCGCGAATCTCACGGCCTTGCCGGCATCGGAGAACAGCATGATGTCGTCGGTGCCGTCAGTGATCGCAACGCCGATCAGCACGTCGCCCTCGTCCAGATCCACGGCGATGATGCCGGCCTTGCGCGGGTTGCCGAAATCCGACAACGGCGTCTTCTTGACCGTGCCGCGGCCGGTCGCCATGAAGATGTAGTGGTTTTCGTCGAATTCCCTGACCGGCAGCACCGCGGTGATCTTCTCGCCCTCCATCAGCGGGAACAGATTCACGATGGGTTTGCCGCGCGAGTTGCGCGAACCTTCCGGCGCTTCATACACCTTGAGCCAATAGACGCGCCCGCGGCTGGAGAAGCACAGGATGTAATCATGCGTGTTGGCAATGAACAGCTGGTCGACGAAATCGTCTTCCTTCACCGCGGCCGCCTGCTTGCCGCGACCGCCGCGGCGCTGCGAACGGTAGTCTGCCAGCGGCTGGCGCTTGAAGTAGCCGCCGTGCGACAGCGTGACAACCATGTCCTGCTGGGCGATCAGGTCCTCGATGCCCAGATCCTGGGTGTGCGTGACGATTTCCGAACGGCGGCCGTCTGCGAACTGGTCGCGGATCTGGCGCAGCTCGTCGGAAATGATCCAGTTGATGCGTTCCGGGCGGGCGAGGATGTCGAGCAGGTCGATGATCTGCGCGATCACCTCCTTGTATTCCGACATGATCTTTTCCTGCTCCAGCCCGGTCAGGCGGGCCAGTTGCATGTCCAGAATCGCTTTGGCCTGCGCGTCCGACATGCGGTAGCCGTCGGCAAATGACCCATAAGCGGCATCGAGACCGTCCGGACGGAACGCTTCGGCGCCGGCGCGAGCGAGCATTTCGTCGACCAGCGGTGACTTCCAGGGGCGCGACATCAGCGCGACCTGCGCTTCGGCGCGCGATGCTGAGGCCTTGATCAGCGCGATGATTTCATCGATGTTCGACAGCGCGACCGCCAGTCCTTCCAGCACATGACCCCGCTCGCGCGCTTTGCGCAACTCGAACACGGTACGGCGCGTGATCACCTCGCGCCGGTGCGACAGGAAGCAGTCCAGCATTTCGCGCAGGTTCAGCAGGCGCGGGCGACCATCGACCAGCGCCACCATGTTCATGCCGAAGGTGTCTTGCAGCTGCGTGAGCTTGTACAGGTTGTTCAGGATGACTTCCGGCACTTCGTTGCGCTTGAGTTCAACCACCACGCGCATGCCGGACTTGTCCGACTCGTCGCGGATGTCGGAAATGCCTTCAATACGCTTTTCGTTCACCAGCTCGGCAATGCGCTCGAGCAGGGTCTTCTTGTTAACCTGATAGGGCAGCTCGTCGACGATGATGGCTTGCCTGCTGCCGCGATCGATGTCCTCGAAGTGCGTGCGGGCGCGCATGACGACTCGGCCGCGGCCGGTCAGGTAGCCCTCGCGCACACCGGTCAAGCCGTAAATAAATCCGCTGGTCGGAAAATCGGGGGCCTGCACGATGTCGATCAGCTGTTCGATCGTCGTTTCCGGCTCTTTCAGCAGCAACTGGCAAGCGTCGAGTACTTCGCCCAGGTTGTGCGGCGGAATGTTGGTCGCCATGCCGACCGCGATGCCGGCGCTGCCATTGATCAACAGGTTCGGGATGCGGCTGGGCAATACCAGCGGCTCCTGCTCCTTGCCGTCGTAATTCGGTCCGAAATCGACAGTTTCCTTGTCGATGTCGGCCAGCAGTTCTGCAGCAATCTTGTCGAGCCGGCACTCGGTGTAGCGCATTGCCGCGGCGTTATCGCCGTCTACCGATCCGAAATTGCCCTGCCCGTCGATCAGCGTGTAGCGCAGCGAGAAGTCCTGCGCCATGCGCACCAGCGTGTCGTAAATCGCCGAGTCGCCATGCGGATGGTATTTACCCATAACGTCGCCGACGACACGGGCACACTTCACATAGGGCCGGTTCCACTGGATGTTCGCCTCGTGCATTGCGAACAGCACCCGGCGATGTACCGGTTTGAGGCCGTCGCGCACATCGGGCAGCGCGCGGCCAACGATTACGCTCATCGCGTAATCGAGGTAGGAATGCCGCATTTCGTCTTCGAGCGAAATGGGCAGCGTTTCCTTGGCGAAAGAAATGGTCATCTGAGGGCGGGAGGCGGACGGCGGCTGTCGTTGTATGAAACCAGTCAGACGGCTTGCTGTCTGTGCAGGCGGTTTGTGCAGCCAAACCGCAAGTTTAACATGCGGTTGCACTCACCCCGGGGCCGCCGCACGTCACCCGGACAGACTAGACTCTGCCGAATCGCACCGACCTCGCCACCGCCCGCCACCCATGCAGACAGCGCAAGCGCACATCGCCATCGACCTGTTGATCGAGGCCCGCTGGATCATTCCGGTCGAACCGGCCGGGGTGGTGCTCGAACATCACGCCGTTGCAGTCAGCAACGGCCGCATCGTTGACCTCCTGCCAGCGGAAGAAGCTCGCCAGCGCTACTTACCGGTCGAACTCCGAACGCTGGACGAGCATGTATTGATTCCGGGCCTGGTCAACGCACACAGTCACGCCGCAATGAATCTGCTGCGAGGCTACGCGGACGACCTGCCGTTGATGCGCTGGCTGAGCGAGCACATATGGCCAGCCGAGCAGGAACACGTGAGCCACGGCTTCGTCCGCGACGGCACCGCGCTGGCCTGCGCTGAAATGCTGCGCGGCGGCATCACCTGCTTCAACGATATGTACTTCTTCCCGGACGCCGCTGCCGAAGCCGCGATCGATATGGGCATGCGCGCCGCCCTGGGCATTGTGGTGATCGAGTTTCCCAGCGCCTGGGCCAGCGACGCCGATCAGTACATCAGCCGAGGGCTCGCAGTGAGGGATCGCTACAAATCCCATCCGCTGCTTCACTTCACACTGTCGCCGCATGCGCCCTACACGGTCTCCGACACCACGTTCGAGCGCATCCGCACTCTGGCCGAGCAACTGGATCTACCCGTCCACATCCACGTGCACGAGACCCAGAGCGAAATCGAGCAGAGCATTGCCCAACACGGGGTGAGGCCGCTTGAACGTCTGCGCCGGCTTGGGCTGATCGGCCCCGGTCTGATCGCGGTGCACGCGGTGCATCTGGACGGCGACGAAATCGCGCTCCTGGCGCGCGAGGGTTCAAGCGTGGCGCACTGCCCCACTTCCAACATGAAACTTGCAAGCGGCGCCGCGCCGGTTGCAGTCATGGCGGAAGCGGGCGTCAATGTCAGCCTGGGTAGCGATGGAGCCGCCAGCAACAATCGGCTAGACTTGTTCCAGGAAATGCGCCAGGCAGGGCTTCTTGCCAAATTGACGACCGGCGATGCAGCTGCGTTGCCGGCGTTTCAGTTGTTGCATATGGCAACACTGGGTGGCGCGCGCGCACTCGGTCTGGATCACCTCATCGGATCGATCAGCCAGGGCAAGTCGGCCGATCTCTGCGCAGTGGCCTTCGACGCAATGGAAACGCTGCCCTGTTACGCGCCCCTTTCGCACATCGTCTACGCCGCCGGTCGGGAACATGTCAGCGAAGTATGGGTCGCAGGGCAAGCCCGGGTCAGCCGTGGCATTCTGTTGCACCCGCACAACAACGAATTGAAGGCGCGCGGGCGGCTGTGGCAAACTAAGGTGATTGAATAACGGCTTGCCGCTGCCGTTCTGGCGGATATCGCTGGTAATCGTGGTTTCAGCAAAGAATTTGCGGGCGTTTCGACCGGAATCTTGCGAATCCATGGAAGGTCCGATTTACAACCGATTCAAGTCTCATATGAGGGGATCATGCTAAAACAACTGACGCAAAAACCGCTGCTCATCGCTCTGCTTGCCGCTTCCGCCGGCTTTGCTTCGAATGCATTCGCGGCTGAAGACATCAAGGTCGACCCGAAAATCCAGGCCCACGTCCCGTACGTGATCGACAGCCGCGGCGTTGTTGTTCGCAGCGCAACCGGCCTGTGCTGGAGAACCGGATTCTGGACACCGGCCTACGCCGCGTCAGTGCCTGCAGTCGGCTGCGCCTGCGACAAGGACCTGCTGCCGAAGGATGTTTGCGAGCCGCCCGCTCCGGTTGCTGCCCCGGCACCGAAGGCCGAACCGGCACCGGCTCCGGCACCGGCACCGAAGCCCGCCGCGCAGAAGATCACCCTGTCGGCTGACGCCCTTTTCGACTTCGACAAGGCTGTGCTGCGCCAAGAAGGCAAGGACAAGATTGACGACGTGGTCAGCAAGCTCGGTTCCATCGATCTTGAAGTGATCATTGCCGTCGGCCACGCGGACCGCATCGGCAAGGAAAAGTACAACCAGACGCTGTCCGAGAAGCGCGCAGCTGCGGTCAAGGACTACATCGTCAGCAAGGGCGTCGAAGCCAACCGTGTTTACACGGAAGGCAAGGGCGAATCGCAGCCGGTCACGGGCGATGCCTGCATGAAGATGGGCGCCGAAAACTTCCGCAACAAGAAGCTGGTGAATTGTCTCCAGCCTGACCGTCGCGTAGATATCGAAATCATCGGCACCCAGAAGTAAGCGGGTTCCCTTGATGTGAAAAGCCCTGCACTCGTGCAGGGCTTTTTTTCGCCTGGCTTTTCCCGAGGCTGCGTATACCATCGTCTGAAACCGATGAACGTCTTGCCTTGTCCATACGCACATGACTACTCAACAGAACGCCGATCCGCTTGAGCTGGAGAAGTTTTCCGAGCTCGCGCACCGCTGGTGGGATCCGGAATCGGAATTTCGCCCGCTGCATGAAATCAACCCTCTACGCCTCGACTGGATAGACCGCTGCGTCGGCGTCGCTGGCAAGCAAGTACTCGACGTTGGTTGCGGCGGTGGCATCCTGTCGGAAAGCATGGCAGCGCGCGGCGCTGCCGTGACCGGCATCGATCTCAGCGAAAAGGCGCTGTCGGTCGCGCGCCTGCATTTGCTGGAAAGCGGCCGCAACGTACAGTACGTACTCGAGTCCGCTGAAGACCACGCACGACATAATGCCGGCCAGTACGATGTGGTTACCTGCATGGAAATGCTGGAACACGTGCCCGATCCGGCGAGCACGATACGCGCCTGCGCAACGATGGTGCGTCCGGGCGGCACAGTGTTCTTCTCGACGCTCAACCGCAACCCGAAGTCCTGGCTGTTCGCCATCGTCGGTGCGGAATATGTCCTGCGTCTGTTGCCGCGCGGTACGCACGAATACGAAAAATTCATCAAGCCGTCCGAACTCGCACAGGACGCGCGAGCGGCAGGGCTGCGTGAAGCCGAGCTGATGGGGATGAGTTACAACCCGCTTACCAAGGTGTATTCGCTCGGCCGCGACACCTCAGTCAATTACCTGATGCGATGCGTGCGCGATGAATGAATTGCGCACGCGTGGTGTGTTGTTCGATCTGGACGGCACGCTGGCCGACACTGCTCCGGACCTCGGCGCTGCGCTGAACCGGCTGCGCAGCGAATCCGGCCTGCCCGAACTGCCACCGGAAGTATTGCGGCCGCACACTTCGGCAGGCGCACGCGGGCTGATCGGCGCTGGATTCCGGATCACCCCCGACGACGAGCGCTATGCCGCACTCGCCAGTCGGTTTCTGGCTATTTACGAAACCGCGCTATGCGTGCAAACCCGCTTGTTTGAAGGCATGGGTGAAGTTTTGACCCGACTCGAACTTGCCAGCCTGCCCTGGGGCGTCGTCACGAACAAGGCAGCTCGCTTCACGCTGCCGTTGATGCGCGAACTCGGTCTGCACGAACGCGCATCCAGCATTGTCAGCGGCGACAGCGTCCCCGTACCGAAACCGGATCCTGCAGGCCTGAAGCTGGCAGCAGAAGAGCTGGAGGTCGACCCCGCGCGCTGCATATACGTCGGTGATGACGTACGCGATATCGAGGCCGGGCGAGCCGCCGGCATGCGCACCGTCACGGCCGCCTTCGGCTACCTCGGCAGCGGCGCGCACTACCGCGACTGGGGCGCCGACCACATCATCCACCACCCGCTCGAACTGCTCACTCTCTTGTAATCATCTCCGGGTGGTACCATATAGGTGCTGAGGGGGCGACCTGGTCTCGACGTGGGTCGCGAAGCAGCGCAGGGCATACCGAGGGTCGGAGTACCTCGTAAATCCAACCGAAAATTAGATAGTCGCCAACGACGAATCTTACGCTCTGGCCGCTTAAGGCCGGACGCTGCACCGACTGATTAGCGGGTCGGGCCGGGCAACCGGTCGCAGCGCCATTAACAGCTAAAGTAAGGATGCACTCCGCCGTGTGGTGCATCACGAAAATCAAGCGGATCGCCTTTCATCAGCCTGCCGGGCCGGCGGATGACGGGTTAGACCAAATGGCCAGGCTAAGTATGTAGAACTGTCTGTGTAGGGCTTGCGGACGCGGGTTCGATTCCCGCCGCCTCCACCAATCGAACGATAACCCACTGATTCGTCAGTGGGTTTTTCGTTTCTACAGTCTTTGAGGACGGTTTGCTCACGTCGGTATATCGCAGGCTGGTGCGTGGTCCGCCGCATCCATCGGCGCATTAACCGCTGCGCCATTGCGTTCGCGCACCACCCGCATGAAGGCAGACGCGTCACAGGGGCGCGAAAACAGGAAGCCTTGGTAAGCGTCACAGCCGCGTTTTTCGAGGAAAGCCACCTGGGCGGGAGTTTCGACGCCTTCGGCCACGGTGCGCAGGCCGAGCTTCTGAGCGAGTGCGAGGATGGCGTCCACCAGTACGTCGCCGCTGGCATCGACTTCGATGTCGTGGATGAAGCTGCGGTCGATCTTTAGCGTGCGTACCGGAAACTGCTTGAGCTTGCTGAGTGACGAGTAGCCGGTGCCGAAGTCGTCAATGGACAGATGCACGCCCAGCGCGGAAAGACGGTGCAGGGTTTCGAGTGCCTGATCGACATGCTCCATGATGGAGCTTTCTGTGATCTCCAGATGGAGAAGCGACGCCGGACACTGGCTGTCTGCAAGCGCCTGCGCGACCGATTCATCGAGCGAAGGTACGCTGAACTGGCGTGCCGACAGATTGACGGCCACCGAAATGTCGCCTAGCCCGAACGTCCGCCAGACCTGCGCCTGACGGCAGGCTTCGCGCAGCACCCACTGACCGATCGGCACGATGAGCCCGGTTTCCTCGGCGATCGGTATGAACTGGATCGGCGACACCAGTCCGCGCTGCGGATCCTGCCACCGCACAAGCGCCTCGGCCGAAGTGACCCGGCCGCTGTGAGCGTCGATGATGGGCTGGAAGTGCAGGCGCAACTCGCCCTGATCAAGCGCGCGGCGCAGGCCGGCTTCGACCTGCAGACGTTCGACCATGGCCTGCATCATTTCAGGCGTGAAGAATGCCATGGCGTTCCCGCCCTGGTCCTTGGCGCGATACATCGCGGTATCAGCGTGCTGCAGCAACGCATCCGCAGTCGCGCCGTCACGCGGAAAGACTGCGATGCCCAGGCTGGTCGTGACTGAAAAGACCTGCAGTCCGATCTCGACCGGCGCCGCAAGTGCGCAAAGTATTTTCCGCGCCACAGGCACGATGTGGTCCGCATCGGCCATGTCGGCAAGCACGACGACAAACTCGTCGCCGCCCAGCCGCGCAACGGTGTCGCCCTCGCGCACGCACCGGCTCAGACGACACGCAACTTCCTGCAGCAGCAGGTCGCCCTGGCTGTGCCCCAGACTGTCGTTCACCGTCTTGAACCGGTCGAGGTCCAGCATCAGCACGCCAGCTATGCGATTCACACGTCGCGCGTGGGCCAGTGCATGACCTAGCCGGTCCGTCAGCATGTGCCGATTGGCGAGGCCGGTCAGCGCATCGATGCGCGCCTGTCGCTCCAGCGCCTCGTTGTTGAGGGCAATTTGCTGACGCTGCTGGTCCAGCGAACACGCCATGCGGTCAAGTGCCTGCATGACCTCGCCGAGTTCGCCCCGCGGATACTGCGCGTCGCCCGGGAGGCTGTAATCGCCAGCATCCACCCGCGAGATCGCCTTCATCAGACGCATCGTCTGCCGTCTCACCGCAAACTCACCCAGTAAGGCGGCGCTGGCAAAGATGAGCACCGCCAGCGCAACAAGTGCGCCGAGTGCCCGCCTGAACTGGCCGTCTATCCGTTCGTTCAGATCGGCCTCGGGTACGCTCAGCGCGAGATGCAGATCTGCTGCCGGCGTGCGCGGCAGCGCGGAACGCGCCCAGATGCGAGCGCCCGACCCCGGGTCCAGCGTTTGGGTGCGACCGGGATTGTCCGCCAGCATGAATCGGCGCGGCGCCGGGCCGATATCCATGGCAGCCTGCTGTGCGCCGGGAAAATCCATGACGATGGAGCCGTCATGGTTCCACACCTGGAAATGCATGCGCGCGTAGGGCAGCGCCTTGGCCACCGCGCGGCCATAGGCATCCATGTCGAGCGACGCCAGCAGGATGTAACGCAGTGCACCGTCCGCCGCGCGCACCGGATAGGCGATCTGCAACACCCCTTTACCAGTCAAACGCCCGATCACCGGTTCCACCACCGGGCCATCCGAAGTCAGTGCCTGCCGGAAGTAGCCACGATCATTCAGCTGGAGCGTACGGCCGCTGCGCAGCGAGTCGCAGTGAAGCCGTCCATCCGGCAGGATGGTCAGAATGCCCGTGTATTGGGGATGTTCCTTCAGCACGTCGGCCAGAAAGGCGGAACACGCTGCCTTGTCATCGCTGCCGACGACCGGCACGCGCGCAAGCCCGAAAAGCAACTGGGCCGTGCCGGCGATCCTGTCATCGAGCTCGCCAGCAATAATGTCGGTACGCGCAATGAGCTGCTCGCGTGCCTGCGCAACGATGGTGCTGCGGTTTTCCAGCAAAAGCCAGAGCATGGCGAGCACAGGTAGCACGGATGCCGCCAGTGCCAACAGCAATATGCGCGTACGCAGGCTCACGCCAGAACGCCGCGGGAGATTCGATCCGCCCTCATGCCGTGCACCGCCTCCCTGATCATGGTCCGGAATTCAACTCGTGATCATGATATCGGCCTGAACCTTCAACGCTGAAGATTCAGCGAGGAGGTCTGCCGCAGCGCCGGTGCGCACCCTGGAATACGGGCGGTCGTTCATGGCCGTTCCGGCTTCCGGTCCTGTGATGGCAAAACCCGGATGCCCGCCCGGACAAGTACTTCTTACATACCGGTGACCCTTGACGTGTCAAGCAGATACTCTGTCAGTTGCCTCGAACCATCGCCATCACCCGACCCATGTCCAGTGTTTCGGCCTGCTGCCGAATCTGGGGCAGGTACTGCGCCTGCATCTGCTTCGCCGGCGCGAGCAGGTTCTGGAAGGTATCGCGCAGCATCGCGGTATTCATCACGCGACCGCCAGCGTAATAGCGCTTCGCGAGCTGGCCGAGCGCGTAGGTGGTGGCAAATGAAAACGCCATGCCGGTCGCTGCGCCGCCCAGCTTGCCGAAGGTCTTGCCGGCCGTCTTTCCCAGCAGGCCGCCAAGCAGCTTGCGGCCAAACTGTTCGAGGTATTGCGACGTCAGTCCGACGCCGGCGGCGGCGATGAATTCCCGGATGTGGCCCTGGTCCAGCGTCACACCGTGCGCCTTGCCGATGCCGTAGACCATCTTGACCTGCAGAGGGATGATGGCCATCGAAGCCCAGGACTGCGGCAGCAGCTCCAGCGCACCATTGATGAGCGAATGGTTGAGGATGGATTTGTCGAGTTCGGCCTCGGGTACCGACGACTGGAACACTGTCGTCCCCACAGCCGCAGGTGCCGGCGCCACCGGTCGAGCTGCCACACCGGCGGACACCGGCACCGCCACCTCGCTCGATGCCACGATGGCATCGGCTTCTGCATCAAAGGTGGCCGCCTGCTGAGCATCGATTTGCAGGCGCGCCTTCAGGTCGCCTAGAAAACGCTGTTCCGCTTCGCTCTGCCGGCCATCGGCGTCGCAGACGCACACCGCCATTTCATACGCGAGCTGGCGCTGACCCCGGTCGGTCAATGCGGCAATGCGCGCATCGAGCGATACGCGCCTGAGCAGCACATCCTGATAGACGCGACCGAGATCGGCGCCACCCGCCTCCCCCGAAATGGATTCGGCGATACGGCGGATTTCTTCACGCTCACGGTCATGTTTGCTGCCGTCGGCGAGCGCCGCATGCAATACGACGGCCAGCAGTGCGCTCTGTTCTTCGGGCTTCATGTCTTCACTCCGGTTCGGTTGATCGACTGCATCGCGTGCGCGCTCACTGCGCGGCCTTCAGCGCAGCGATGCGTTCTTCCAGCGGCGGATGCGTCATGAACAGGCGCTTGAGGCCCATGGCACCGCCACCGGCAATACCGAATGCGGCCATCTTGTCGGGCAGTGGCCCCGGATGCATCGCGTTGAGGCGTTCCAGAGCGGCAATCATGTTCTTGCGACCAGCCAGTTGCGCGCCGCCGGTGTCGGCACGGAATTCGCGACGACGCGAAAACCACATGACGATGATGGACGCGAGTACGCCGAGAATCAGCTCCGCCACGATCATCGTGACAAAGAAGGCCGGGCCATGTCCGTTTTCGTTCTTGAACACGACCCGGTCAACCGTGTGGCCGATGACGCGCGACAGAAACATCACGAAGGTATTTACGACGCCCTGGATCAGCGCCAGCGTAACCATATCTCCATTCGCCGCGTGCGCGACTTCGTGGCCGAGCACCGCCTCGGCTTCGGCGCGAGTCATCTGCTGAATCAAGCCGGTCGATACAGCGATGAGCGAACTGTTTTTGCTCATGCCGGTGGCGAAGGCGTTTACATCCGGCGAATCGTAGATGCCGACCTCGGGCATCCTGATGCCGGCTTCTTCCGAATACTTGCGCACGGTTTCATACAGCCAGAACTCGGTCGAGTTGGCTGGCGTCTCGATGACCCGCACGCCCATCGCCCTCTTGGCCGTCCATTTCGAAATGGCGAGCGAGATCAGCGAGCCGCCGAAACCCATCACGGCGGCGAAAATCAGCAATGAGCCGAGGTTGAGCCCGTTCTCGTTCAGGTAGGGCTCGACGCCCAGCAACCGCATGGTGATGGACAGGACCAGCACGATGGCCATGTTGGTGGCGAGGAACAGCAGAACGCGTTTCATGGCGTGAATCTCCTTTTTCTTCGACGGGCAAAGCGCACCGCCTTCGGTGAATCGGCGTGGCGCACCGGGGCGCAACACGTGTCAGTGTCCGATACTAGTGCTGCGTCAAACATCGAACAATACGAACTAGACTACGTTTAACTTCCTTCTTTCAGAAGTTTTGACCACTTGAGAAGATCGGCGCATATCCACGCCGGTCCGGCGCGACAGCCAGGCAGCGTCCGCTGACCGTCGTTCATCCGCCACAACCCGATTTTGCGCCGCAGCATCCGAATGAGCATACTGTGACCTGAACGAAGCCGGAGCGTTTTCATGCCTGTCACTGCTGTCCAGATCCGGGTGCTCGGAGCACTCGTCGCACTTCTCCTTTCCCCGCTCACACGGGCGCTTGACGCACCGCCGCCGCTGAACCTCGATCACCGGCATTTCACCGTATCCGGCCTTTCGTCCGGCGCCGCGATGGCAGTGCAAATGGGCGTGGCGCATTCATCGCGGGTGCGCGGCATCGGCATTGTGTCCGGTCCGCCCTATCTGTGCGCTCAGGGTCTCGTCACCAAGGCAACGAATGACTGCCTGACGCTGGGTCGCACCTGGCTGCGCGAACTTTTCGGGCCGATGTTCGGGCTGTCGTTGTTCAGTTCGGGCGAGCGCGACATCGAACTGCAGGACCTGATCGCCGACACGAAGAAGCTGGCGCAGCGCGACCGCATCGACCCGGTCGCCAACATGGCCGGTCAGCGCATCTGGGAATATCGCGGCAGCGAAGACCGCGTGGTCGGCGCCAAGGCGTCGGCAGCGCAGCACACCTTCTTCCTGCATTTCAACGGCCTGATCGTGCGCGGAGAGCCGCGCGCCACGCCACATACACTGCCGACGAACGATCCGGCCCAGGGCGCGTGCGACGTCAGCGACGAAGACTTTGTCAGCGGCTGTGATTTCGATGCTGCCGGCTTCATGCTGCGCAGCCTGTACAAGAAGCCGCGCGCGCGGGCGGACGACGGCGCCGGCCAGTGGTACGTGCTGCGCCAGGCCGACTACGTTCCGGTCACACCCGGCATGGCCGATCCCGAAGCCGCAATGCGCATGCTGGGTCTGGCCGAATCGGCCCATGTATTCGTGCCCGAACGCTGCCGGGACGAAGAGTGCGGCATCCATGTCGCACTGCACGGTTGCCGGCAGGGCATGACGGACGCAGCCTTCCAGGCTTTCAGCGAAGGTGGGGGCTACACGCGCTGGGCCGGGCCGCTTCGCCTGGTCATGCTGTTTCCGCGCGTGGGCGCGATCAAGCCGCTCGAACGCGGCAACTGGGACAGTGTCGGCAATCCGATGGGCTGCTGGGACTGGTGGGGCTACACGACGCCGACGGACCTGCACGGCTATGCCACGCGCGATGCGCCACAGATACGCACGCTGATGAATATGGTGGACAAACTCGGCAAGGCGGAATAAGCACCGCCTAAAGGCTCAACGAAACGCTCAGGCTGCCAGCGCCTGCGCCGGCCGAACGGCGGCCATCAGGATGCGCTCGATGTCGTCGTTTCCACGCACCGGCCGCAGTTGCTGGTACAGCAACTGCGCCTGCGGATAGGTGCGCCGCAGCAGGTTCAGCCATTGCTTGAGCCGGCCGGCCGCGTGCCGCGCTTCCACATGCCCGAGCACGCGCTGCCAGTACTCAGCCAGCAGCGGCGCGAGTTGCAGCCAGTCCTGCGCCGCCGCGGTCGCTGCTCCACCCCGGATGTGCCGTCGGATGCGTTCGGCCAGCAGCGGGTCGGCTACAGCGCCCCGGCCGAGCATCACGTCACCGAGGCCGCTTTCCGCGCGGCAGCGCAGGTAATCCTCCACCGTCCAGATTTCGCCATTGGCGACCACCGGCACCTTCACCGATTCGGCGATGCGCGCGATCCACGGCCAGTGCGCCGGCGGGCGGTAGCCGTCCGCCTTGGTGCGGGCATGCACAACAATCATCTGCGCGCCCCCATCAGCCAGCGCTTGCGCCGCCTCGATGGCGCGTGCGGTGTCCTTCACGCCGAGCCGCATCTTGGCGGTGAAGGGTACGCGGCCGGCCACCGCACGGCTCACCGCACGGACGATGTCGAACAGCAGTTCCGGCTCGTCGAGCAACACAGCGCCGCCGCGATGGCGGTTCACCGTCGGCGCCGGACAGCCAAAATTCAGATCGATGCCCGCCGGCCTCAGCTGCGCGAGCAGATCGGCGTTGTCGGCGAGGCAGGCCGGATCCGAACCGAGCAATTGCACACGCAGCGGCACGCCACCGGGCGTTTTCGACTGTGCGAGCAGTTCGGGCGCGACCCGCGTGTAGACGCGTGCCGGCAACAGCATATTGGTGACACGGACGAATTCGGTGACGCACCAGTCGTAGTGCGTCGCCTGCGTCACGACTGCACGCAGGCGTGCATCGAGCAGGCCTTCCATCGGCGCAAGCAGCAATCGGGGCGAGGCGGAAGACGGGACGGACATGCGGGGCCGATGGCGCAGACAGGGGCGCGGGATGCTTGAAGGGACTCGATTATCGCCCCATCGGGCGGCCTTGCGCGCGATCAAGCAGTCAGGGATCAGAAGGTAATGCGCACGGCCACGCGCAAACTTTGGTGCCCGGAGCGGGAATCGAACCCGCATGACTTGCGTCGAGGGATTTTAAGTCCCTTGTGTCTACCAGTTTCACCATCCGGGCATTGAGCCGGCCATGCGTCAGCAGTGGCAGGCGACTTCGAAAATAGCATGTGTGCGCACATGACGGCGCGCCGGCCGGTCAGCGCCGCTGCACGCTCAGTCGCGGTGCAGCGCTTTTGCTACCTACCTCGCCGATGACCGCCGGCGCCGAAAAACCGTGGCGTTCGAACACGGCGCAAACGGCATCGACACTTGCCGCCTCGCAAGACACGAGCAGGCCGCCGCTGGTCTGCGGGTCGGTCAGCAGAGCGCGATCTTCGGCAGAGAATCCCTCTGGCAGCATGACTTCGTTGCCGTAGCCGCCCCAGTTGCGACCCGAAGCGCCGGTGACGCAGCCCGCGATCGCAAGCGCCCGTACGCCGTCGAGCAATGGCACCTGCGCCCAGTCGATGCGCAGATCGCAGCCAGCACCGCGCGCCAGTTCGAGCGCATGGCCGGCGAGTCCGAAGCCGGTCACATCGGTCATCGCATGCACGCACGACAGCGCGGCAAGATCGGGGCCGGGCGTATTCAGTTTTGTCGTCGTGGCAATCATGCGCGCGTAGCCGGCGTCATCGAGCACGCCTTTCTTCAGCGCTGCCGACAGGATGCCGACGCCGAGCGGCTTGCCGAGCACCAGCAGATCGCCGGGCCGGGCGTCGGCGTTCCGACGCACTTTCGATGGATGCACCAGACCCATGGCGACCAGACCGTAGATCGCTTCGACCGAATCGATCGTATGGCCGCCCGCCACCGGAATACCGGCGTCGCGGCACGCGCTGGCGCCGCCTTCGAGAATGCGGCCGATGGTGGCGACCGACAGCACGTTGATCGGCATGCCGACCAGCGCCAGCGCCATGATGGGCCGCCCACCCATGGCATAGACATCGCTCAGCGCATTGGTCGCCGCGATGCGCCCGAAGTCGTAGGGGTCATCGACGATGGGCATGAAGAAATCGGTGGTGGCAACCAGTGCCTGTTCGTCGTTCAGCCGATACACCGCCGCGTCGTCCGACGTTTCGATGCCAACCATCAGTTCCGGCGGCAGCGGCATCGCGGGCATGCCGCGCAGGATGTCGGACAGCACACCGGGCGCGATCTTGCAGCCGCAGCCCCCGCCGTGCGACAGCGAGGTCAGGCGGGGTTCTGCGCCTAACGCAGCTGGGGTCGAAGGGGTGTTCATCAGACAATCCGGTGGTTAAAGCTTATAGCGCTGGCGGCGGTGTGGATCCGAGAATCTGCCTCGTTGCCGCTGGACATGGAAAGACCGGACGCAAGGCTCGAGGGGCAAAGAAGCAGCACCGGCAGGATGCTTCCGGGATTTCGTCGCCTGCCCTGACCGGCTTCTTGCCGCGCACGTCCGCGGCAAGAAACCATGTCAGCCCAGCCGCCCTGCCCGGCGCAGCGTTTCGACGATCTGTTCGACCTGCTCTTCGGCGACACCGGCGGGCACCGCCAGCATGCTTCCGGTTTCGTCCAGCGCCGGCTGCGATGAACCGACGGTGACCGTCAGTTCGATGTGTTCACCCGCCGCAATCACCGCACCCAGACTGGGCGGCTGTGCCGACTCGGCATCAATCACGACGATCAGACCGGCGTCGAGCAACAGGCCGGCGATGCGCAGCAGATCGGCGGTCGCAGCCGGAACGGTCAGCGTGTGACGGCCTAGCGACATCAGCTTCTGTTCCAACCGGGTCGCGTCGATGCCTTCGCCGGCCCACAGCAGCAGCGGCGACTGCTGCTTGAGTGCGGCGCGTGCGGCGCGGCCGGCATCGAGTTGCGTCCAGCCGAGATCGCGCTGCTTGGTCCGCGCGCCGTGCAGCAAGCCTGCGCCGACGGTGTTATTGCTCAGGCGGTCGATCAGGATGAAGCTGCCAGTGTCGCGTACCGCTTCATACGGATCGAACGCGATCAGGCGGTCGGTCACCAGCGCAACGCGTCCGATTTCGTTCAGTGCAAGCGAGGCCGCCTCGCCGCGCTCCATCGTGTTCACATTGACGCGGTACTCGATTGCATTGATGGTCGCACCGACGGTGCGCGTGCCGCTCTTCATCAGATAGCTGCGACCGGTGGCAAGCGCTTCGTCGCTCATCCACACCAGCGTGGCGTCGAAGCTGTCGCCGGCGCCGGACGGTTGCGCCGCCGCGACAATGACGTCGCCGCGGCTGCAGTCGATCTCGTCGGTCAGGGTCAGCGTGACCGACTGGCCGGCGACGGCTTCGGTCATGTCGCCACCGGACACGACGATGCGCTCCACCGTGCTGTCTCGACCGGACGGCTGCACGCGGATGCGGTCACCCGGGCGCACCGTGCCCGAAGCGATCAGGCCGGAAAAGCCACGGAAATCGAGATTCGGCCGATTGACCCACTGCACCGGCAGACGGAACGGGCCGCTCTTCTGCACATCGTCGATCGGTACCGTTTCCAGATACTCCATCAAGGTCGGGCCGGCATACCAGGGCGTGCGGTCGCTCTGGTCGATGATGTTGTCGCCCCGGAGCGCCGACATCGGAATGCACAGGATGTCGTTCAGGCCGATCTGCGCCGCAAAAGCGCGGTAGTCACGCTCGATGCGGTCATACACGTCCTGCGCGAAGTCGACCAGATCCATCTTGTTTATCGCGACCACCACGCGCTTGATGCCGATCAGCGAAACCAGGAAGCTGTGGCGGCGCGTCTGCGTCTGCACGCCGTAGCGCGCATCGACCAGGATGATCGCCAGGTCGGCAGTCGACGCACCGGTCACCATGTTTCGCGTGTATTGCTCGTGGCCCGGCGTGTCGGCAACGATGAACTTGCGCCGGTCGGTCGAGAAGAAACGATAGGCCACGTCGATCGTGATGCCCTGCTCGCGCTCGGCCGACAGACCATCCACAAGCAGCGCAAAGTCGAGATCGCCGCCCTGCGTGCCGACCTTTTTCGAGTCGGCTTCGAGCGCAGCAAGCTGGTCTTCGAACAGCATTTTCGATTCGTACAGCAGGCGGCCGATCAGCGTGCTCTTGCCGTCGTCCACGCTGCCGCAGGTG
>NZ_JAUYRO010000054.1 GCF_030696805.1 Methyloversatilis sp.
CGTGACGACCTGGGAATTCAAGGGCAAGCAGTACATCGGTATCCTGTCGGGTATCGGCGGCTGGGCCGGCATCGGCCTCGCAGCCGGTCTCGAAAAGCCGACCGATGGTCTGGGCGCCGTGGGTGGTTACGCCGAACTCTCAAGCTACACCGAGCTGGGCGGCACGATGACTGTCTTCGCACTGCCGTAATCGTGCGTTGAGCGGAAAGCGCAGAGTGCGCTTTCCGCAAAGTCCCCGGACTGGCACTGTGCGGAAACGCCGGTGCCAGTCTTTTTTTGTCCGCAAAATGCTCGCGATCGGTGTCATGAGCGTCCGGCAAACCAGGGGAGAATGATGAAAATGCAGTTCATGCAGGCAGTCGTGCTGACGCTGATGACTTCGGCTCACATGGCGATGGCACAAACCACGCCCTATCAGGTGCAGGGCGGAAACAAGGTGGATGACGCCACGCTGGCAGGCTGGCGCGCGTGGCGGAACGCGGCATGCGAACGCTGCCATGGCCCGAATCAGGAGGGCATGGTGGGGCCATCTCTGATCGTCAGCCTCAAGACACTTGGACGCGACGACTTCAAGACGGTCGTGACAAAGGGTCGCGTGGACCGCGGCATGCCGAACTTTGATGGGTCAAGGCAGGTCATGGACAATCTCGACGGTCTGTACGGTTACTTGAAGGGTCGTTCCGATGGAGCGATCCGGCCCGGCCGCATCGAAAAGATGGACTGAGCGAAAACAAAACCGCGGCCGCACTGTCACACCGGCTCTCGGTGGTACGCACGGGACAAGAATTCAAGCAGAACCCAGGGCTTTGTTGCCCAGCAAGGGTTCATTCATCCGGAGGAGACCTGAAACAATGAAACATTCCCTGATCGCTGCTGCCTTCCTGCTGGGCACCGGACTTGCTGCACCGGCGCTGCAGGCGCAGGAAACCGGCGACGACAAGGTGCTGCGCGTCTGCGCAGACCCGAACAACCTGCCGCTGTCGAACGACAAGGGTGAAGGTTTCGAGAACAAGATTGCCGAGTTGCTGGCCAAGGACATGGGCTACGCGCTCGAGTACACCTACTTCCCGCACCGCATGGGTTTCATCCGGATGACCCTGAAGGCCAAGCACGAAAAGCTGCCCGGCCGCTACAAATGCGACCTGATCATCGGGGTGCCCGTCGGCTTCGACATGGGCGCTACGATCAAGCCTTATTTCCGCTCGACCTACGCCATGGTGTTCAAGAAGGGCATCGGTCTGGACGAGGTGAAGGTGCCGGACGACCTGCTCAAGCTGCCGCCCGAAAAACTCAGGTCATTGAAGTTCGGCGTGTTTTCGCAGACGCCGCCGGTGGACTGGCTGCTGCGCAACAAGCTGTTCGACCAGGCGATTTCCTATCAGCGCCAGTCCGGCGACCCCGGTGCCTACCCGGGTGAAATCGTCGAGAAGGATCTGGTCGCCGGCAAGGTCGATGTCGCGATGGCTTGGGGTCCGATCGCGGGCTACTTCGGTCGCAACGCGAAGGCCGGTGATCTGGTCACCATCGGTTTCCCGCCGGAAAACACGGTGAAGTTCGATTACGCAATCACGATGGCGGTGCGCTACGGCGAGAAAGACTGGAAGAACAAGATCGAAGAAACGGTGCAGCGCAACCTTCCCGGCATCCAGGCCATCCTGACCTCGTACGGCGTCCCGCTGATCGCCGAGTCGCAGGCCAGCCAGACGGCTGCCGACCGCTGACCACCGCGACCGCCATGTCGGGCCACCTCCAGCCTGCCGCTGCCTGCCTGCTGACGCTTGCGTTGTGGTCGTTTCCGGCCACAGCGCTGGACCAGCAGGACATCGCGGCGCTGATCAAGCTGCGACCTAGCGTATTGAAGGTTGAAGCGTCGGACGCCGGCGGTAATGTGTCGGTCGGCACCGGTGTGGCGGTCGGCCCGGGCATCATCGCCACCGCCTGTCATGTGACCGCCCGCGCAACGACCATCCGCGTGGTCAGCAACGGCGAACGCATGCAGGTCAGTTCGCAGCGAGCGCAGGTCGGGCGCGACCTGTGTCTGCTTGATGTACCCGGCGCCTCCCAGGTTCCGGTGGTCGAGCTGCGCAGCACGCCGCTCAAGCCGGGCGAGGAACTGGTCGCGCTGGGCTACATCCTTGGCGTGGCGCCCCGCGTGAGCAGCGGGTTGGTACTGCAGCTGCATCCGCACGACGGCGCGAGCGTCATCCAGAGCACCACGCCCTTCACGTCGGGGGCCAGTGGCGGCGGCCTGTTCGATCGCGAGCACCGGCTGGTGGGCGTGATGACCTTCAAGTTCCGCAGCGGCACCGACAACCAGTTTTCGTTGCCGGTCGCCTGGATCCGCGAAGGGATGGCGCTGCCTGTCGGCGCCGATGTCGCGCCGCTGAGCGGTCAGGCCTTCTGGAGCGAAAGCGAAGCCGCCCTGCCGGCTTTCCTGCAGACGTTGCGCCTGCAGACCGAAGCACGCTGGGGCGAACTGGAATCGCGCGCCCGCCTCTGGATTGCCAGCAATGCTGCCGATGCGTCGGCCTGGCATGCGCTGGGTCGTTCGCAGGTCAAGCAGGGTCGCGCGGTGGATGGCATCGCTGCACTCGAGCGCGCCAATGCGCTCGACGCCGACAACCCGGTCTTCCTGACCGATCTCGCCACTGCCCAGCTCGGCCAGCGTGACCAAGCCGGCTACACCCGGACGCGGGCGCGGCTCGCCGAGCTTTCACCGGGCGCGCTGAGCCTGCTCGACCAGCGGCTGCAAAGCTGTGCCGTCAAGTCCGAGACTGAATGCTGAATACAACCCCGCCGGACACGAAGAGGTCCGCTTATCCATCACGAGGAGTCACCTCCATGATCAAGCACATCAAGCTTTCTGCGCTGCTGCTGGCGCTGGCTATTGCAGCCGGCAACACCCATGCCGAACCGAGCGACGAAATCACCGAAGCCGAGAAACAGCTGTTCATGAGTGACCAGCTGTCGTCACTGAAGGCGCCCACCACGCTGAGTTACACATTCAAGCGCAGCGGCAGTCTGGAAAAGCCGTTCGAGGACAAGGTGGAGGTGCGCATCAGCGAAGAGGCTGGCACGCGCAAGGTCAATACGGCCTGTCTCAGCGGCACCAACAAGAAGGAAATGCCCGAGGTCGATGGCGGCCTGAGCAATCCGGCACTGATGTGCTTCCTCGAACGCGACATCGCCGAAATGGAACGACTGACCGGCGGCAAGGCGGCCTACTTCCGCAAGCGCATCCGTCTGGCGCTGTCGGAAGGCCCGACTGCCAAGCCGGTCAAGGTGAGCTTCGGCGGCAAGACCGTCGATGCGCGGGAATACCGCATCACGCCCTACAGCAACGACCCGAACAAGCAGAAGTTTCCGAAGTATGTCGGCAAGACCTACATATTCGTGCTGTCCGATGCGGTACCGGGCGGCATCTACCGGGTCGACAGCCAGATTCCCGATCTGAGCAAGCCGGACGGCAACGCGGTGCTGATCGAGGACGACATGATGTTGGCTGGCAGCGGCATCAAAGGCTGACCGCATGCGGCGGATCGGGTGACCGGATCAGCGGGCCGCCTCGATCTGTCGCATGAAGTCTTCCGCCGGCAAGGGTCGGGAAAACAGATAGCCCTGCATCAGGCTGCATTTGCGTTGCGCGAGAAAGGCCCGCTGCGCCTCGGTCTCGACGCCCTCGGCGACGACACGCAGCCCGAGCGCATGCGCCATGGCGAGAATGGCATCGACAATGGACGCATCGCTCTCGTCGTCCGGCAGGTCCCGCACGAAGCTGCGATCGATCTTCAGCAGATCGATCGGAAACTGCTTCAGCGTCGACAGCGACGAGTAGCCGGTACCGAAATCGTCGATCGACAGCGTCAGTCCGAGCGCCTTCAGCGCAGCCAGCTTTGCCAGCGCACTCTGCGGCTCGTGCATCACGGCGCTTTCGGTCAGTTCCACATGCAGGAAGTGGCTCGACAGCCGGTTCGATTCCAGCGCCTCGACAATCTGCGGCAGCAGCGAGTCGGAACGGAAATTGATGGCTGACAGATTGACTGCGACCGGTACCACCGGCCGGCCCTGATCGCGCCACTGTGCAATCTGCCGGCAGGCTTCCTGCACCACCCATTCACCCAGCGGCACGATGAGACCGGTTTCTTCGGCCACCGGAATGAACTCGACCGGTGACACCGCGCCGCGCTGCGGGTGGCTCCAGCGCAGCAACGCCTCGGCCGACACGATGCGCCCGGTGACTGCATCGACCTGCGGCTGGTAGTGCAGCGCGAACTGGCCACCCTCGAGTGCGTGTGCCATGTCCTGCTCCAGCGACAAGCGCTCGATTGCCCGCTGCTGCATGGTTTCGGTGAAGAATTCGAAGGTATTGCGGCCGCGCTGCTTGGCGGCATACATCGCCATGTCCGCATGGCGAAGCAGGGTTTCGGCGTCGTCGCCGTTCTCCGGGAACAGCGCGATGCCGACCGACGCTGTCACCACCAGCTCGACGTGATCCATATGAATTGACTGCCCCAGTTCCTGGCAGATACGGGCCGCCACGCGGGCGGCATCTTCGGTGTGCGCCAGATCGGTCAGCAGCACGGTGAATTCGTCACCGCCCAGCCGCGCGACAACTTCGTCCGGCTGCAGGCCCTCGCGCCCGACGAAGTCGGCCGAACGCACCGACCCGAGGAGGCGGCTCGCCACTTCGCGCAGTATCTGGTCGCCCAGCGTGTGGCCAAAGCTGTCGTTGATGCGCTTGAGGCGGTCGAGATCGAGATAAAGCAAGGCGCAGCGCTTGCCCAGTCGGCGCGAGCGGGCGAGCGTATGGTCGAGCATTTCGCGGAACATCTGACGATTGGCCAGACCGGTCAGACTGTCATGGTAGGCAAGAAAGCGGATGCGCTGCTCGGCCAGTTCGCGCTCGGTCACGTCCTGGGTCACGCCTTCGATGCGCACCACGCGGCCGAATTCGTCGCGCACCGGCAGCGCCTGTTCGAACAGCGTCACCAGCGAGCCGTCGGCACGCTGCACGCGGAAACTCATCTGATAGGGCACACCTTCGCGGGCGCGCTCCATTGAGGCATGCAGATGCTGCCGATCCGGACTGAGCACGCGTGACAGCAGGCCGAACGGAACCTGCTGGGCCGCCGCGCGCGTATCGCCCCACAGGTCGAGACAGATGGCACTGCGCTCGCAGCGGTCTTCCTCGACATGCCAGATCCAGCCGCCCAGCCTCGCCACGCGCTGCGCCACCGCGAGCCGGCGTTCCGACACTTCGAGTTCCATCACCGTGCTGGCCGCCCGCAGTGCATAGCGAACGCGATAGACCAGCAGCGTCCAGTTCAGCGGTTTGGTAACGAAATCGGTCGCGCCGAGCGAATAGGCACTGTCGATCGATACCGTGTCGTCCATGCCGGTCAGCATGATGACCGGCAGGCGCCGCCCGTGCGCCCGCTCGCGGATGCGCCGGCACACCTCGAAGCCGTCCATGCCGCTCATGTTCACGTCAAGCAGCACCAGCGAAAACCCGTGGCTGTCGAACAGCTCGAGTGCCTGCTCGCCGCTGGCAGCGTCCATCACTTCAAAGCCGGCGCTGATCAGCGCTTCGGTCGCCATCAGGCGCACCATCACGTCATCGTCGACCAGAAGAATCATGAGCGTACACCCGGGTCGCCGCAGGAGGGATCGTCCAGCGCGCCGAAAGCAGCCAGTGTCTGCTGCACGGCCTGTTCGAGTCGCAACCGCATCTGCCCGTCGAAGGCGACGCGACCGTCACGTGCGGCATTTTCCATGCCGCTGGCGAGATTGCTTATATATATGGCACCGAGCGCGCCGCTCGAACTTTTCAGCCGGTGTGCCGCCAGACGCAGCGCGTGGGGGTCACCCGCTGCAGCGGCATCACGCAGTGCATCGATGATCGCTGCCGCTTCATTGCGCCAGGTCGCCAGCACGCGCGTGCGCAGACCGGCGCGGTTCTCGCGCATGCCGGGAACGCTGAACAGGATGCGCAGGTCGAGCATGGCATCGGCGTCGGGCACGGGCACGGGCACGGGCACGGCGGCGAAATCGTCCTGCTGAGGGGGAATCCGCACATTCATCTGACAAACTTTCGATAGCAAGCAGCTCGGACGCAACTTGATTCCGCGCTGCGTGTCCTGCAACTGCGGGAGGGAACATCGCTTTCCACACCTCGTTTTCGGCGGTCCGGGATGCAACTTGAGCCTGTGTCGCCGGGCGCCGGGCTAGAATCGATCTCACCCCGTCAATCACATGACTGACCGCAACGCTTCCGGAACCCCATGAACACGAACCCGCTGCTCGATTTTTCCGCCCTGCCCCGTTTCGACCTCATCCAGCCGGAGCACGTTGCACCGGCCATCACCGACCTGCTGAGCCGCTATCAGGCGCTGATCGACGAGTTGATCGCGCGCCCCGAAGCCCCGACCTGGGACGGTTTCGCGGCGCCGATCACCGACATGGGCGAGCAGCTGGGCCGCGCGTGGGGCGTGGTCGGCCACCTGCACGGCGTGAATGACGTGCCGGCCTGGCGCGAGGCGTACAACGCATCGCTGCCCGACATCACCCGCTTCTACAGCTCGCTCGGCCAGAACCTCGCACTGTTCGCGAAGTACCGCGCGCTGCACGATTCGCCCGAATACGCGACGCTGTCGCCGGCGCGCCAGCGCATTCTCGACAACGAGGTGCGCGATTTCCGCCTGTCCGGCGCCGAGCTGCCCGAAGAACTCAAGCCGCGCTTCAAGGAGATCCAGGAAGAACTGGCGTCGCTGTCGGCGAAGTTTTCGGAAAACCTGCTCGATGCGACCAATGCCTTCGCCGAATACGTGACCGACGAGGCGCTGCTGGCCGGCCTGCCCGAGGACAGCGTCGAAGCGGCCCGCGAGGCGGCGCAGCGCGACGACCGCGACGGCTGGAAATTCACGCTGCACATGCCGTCCTATCTGCCGGTGATGCAGTACGCCGAAAACCGCGACCTGCGCGCGCGCATGTACCGCGCCAACGCGACCCGCGCGTCCGAATTCGGCGATATGGCGCGCGACAACACGGCGCTGATCGACCGCATCCTGTCGCTGCGCGCCGAAGAATCGAAAATGCTCGGCTTCGAAAGTTTCGCCGAACTGTCCATGGTGCCGAAAATGGCCGACACGCCGGCCCAGGTCACCGCCTTCCTGCGCGACCTGGGTGCGCGCGCCAAGCCGCACGGCAAACGCGACCTTGACGAGCTGCGCGCGTTCGCGCGCAACGAATTCGGCCTCGACGAACTGCAGTCCTGGGACATGACCTGGGTGTCGGAAAAGCTGCGCAGTCACCGCTACAACTTTTCCGAACACGAGGTGAAGCTGTACTTTCCGGAGCACAAGGTGCTCGAAGGCCTGTTCCGCGTCATCGAAGGGCTGTACGGCGTGACCATCAAGCCCGACACGGCGCCGGTCTGGCATGCGGACGTGCGGTTCTTCCGCATCGAACGTGCCGGTGCCGGGGGCGACGAACTGGTGGGACAGTTCTACCTCGACCTGTACGCGCGCGACACCAAGCGCGGCGGCGCCTGGATGGACGAAGCCATCACGCGGCGGCGCGTCGCCTCGGGCGTGCAGACGCCGGTGGCCTACCTGAACTGCAATTTCCCGTCGCCGGTCGGCGAAAAGGACGGCAAGCCGAAGCCGGCCACCTTCACACACGACGACGTAATCACGCTGTTCCACGAATCGGGTCACGGCCTGCACCATGTGCTGACGCGGGTCGATGATCTCGCGGTGTCAGGCATCCACGGCGTCGAATGGGACGCGGTCGAACTGCCGAGCCAGTTCATGGAGAATTTCTGCTGGGAGTGGGACGTTCTGAGCGGCATGACCGCGCACGTCGACACCGGCGAGCCGCTGCCGCGCGCGCTGTTCGACAAGATGATCGCCGCAAAGAATTTCCAGAGCGGCCTGCAGACGCTGCGCCAGGTCGAGTTTTCGCTGTTCGATCTGCGCCTGCACGATGAATTCGTGCCGGGCGGCGAACAGACCATGCTGCAGTTGCTCGACGAGGTACGCGACGAAATCGCCGTCGTGCGCCCGCCGGCCTGGAACCGCTTCCCGCAAAGCTTCAGCCACATCTTCGCCGGCGGTTACGCTGCGGGCTACTACAGCTACAAGTGGGCCGAGGTGCTGTCGGCCGACGCCTTCGAAGCGTTCGAAGAGGCGCGTGAGCAGTCCGGCAGCGTGCTCGACACCCGGACCGGTCGCCGCTTCTGGGACGAAATCCTCGCCGTTGGGGGCTCGCGCCCGGCGCTCGAATCGTTCAAGGCGTTCCGCGGCCGCGAACCGCGCCCCGACGCCCTGCTGCGCCACAGCGGCATGGTGGCGGCCTGATTGACGCCCCGACTACTCATCCGCCCGCCGATCCAACAGGGAGCCTCTCGATGACGAATCTGCGCATGCTGCTTTGCGTGTCGATCGCCGGCACATTGCTCACCGGCCCGGTCTGGGCTCAGACCTACAAGTGGAAGGACGCCCAGGGCAACACGCACTACAGCGGCACCCCGCCACCGCCCGACGCCCGTTCGGCCACCGAAAAGAAGCTGCAGCCCAGCGTCGTCGAGCAGGGCGCGAGCTACGCCGAGCGTGAAGCGACGCGCACGGCACCGGTCACGCTCTGGCTCGGCAACGAATGCGATGCGCTGTGCGAATCGGCGCTCGCCTTCCTGAAGAACCGCGGCATCGCCTATACCGAACAGCGCATCATCACCGACGAGCAGAAACAGGCCTTCGTAAAGCGCTTCAATCTGCAGGAGGCGCGCGTGCCGGCGATCAACGCCGGCAAGGACCACCTCATCGGCTTCCGGGCCGACGCCTGGACGACGCTGCTTAACCGCGCCGGTTACCCGGCCAAGGGCACGGCCAGGGTCGCACCCAAGGCGCCGGCCGCCGCGCCTGGCTCCGCCAACGCCGATGCCGAACCGGCTGATGACGGCAACTGGCAGCCCGCCGAACGTTGATGGAGACCGGTTTGAAGATCGCCTGCTGGAACGTCAATTCGCTGAAAGTCCGCCTGCCCCACCTGACCGACTGGCTCGCCGCCGAGCAGCCTGACGTGGTGTGCCTGCAGGAAACCAAGACCGAAGACGCCACCTATCCGCGCGCCGACCTGGAGGCGGTGGGCTACCACAGCGCGATCAGCGGCCAGAAAACCTACAACGGTGTGGCCATCCTGACGAAGCAGCCGGCCGAAGACGTGCAGGCCGGCATCCCCGGCTTCGACGACGAACAGCGGCGCGTCATCGCCGCCACCGTCGCCGGCGTGCGCGTGGTGTGCGCCTACTTCCCGAACGGCCAGGCCGTGGGCTCGGACAAGTTCGAATACAAGATGCGCTGGCTCGCGGCGCTCACCGCCTGGCTGCGCGACGAACTGACCCGCCACCCGCAGCTCGCCCTGCTCGGCGACTACAACATCGCACCCGAGCCGCGCGACGCGCACCCGGACTGGAAAGACGAAATCCACGTGTCGCCGCCCGAGCGCGCCGCCTTCGCCGGCCTGCAGGCACTCGGCCTCACCGACGCCTTCCGTCTGTTCGATCAGCCGGAAAAGAGCTGGTCATGGTGGGACTACCGCGCCGGCGCCTTCCGCCGCAACTTCGGCCTGCGCATCGACCACATCCTGCTGTCGGCCCCGCTGGCCGCCCGCTGCACCGCCTGCGTCGTCGACAAGGCGCCGCGCAAGCTGGAGCGCCCGTCCGACCACGCACCTGTCATCGCCACACTGTCGTGAGCACGCCTGCACCCAGCAGCACCGCTGGCGCACTGACCGCGCTCTATCCGCTGCTGTCCGGCCTGTCGGCCGCGGCGCGCCAGCGCATCGAAACCGAAGGCCGGCTGCTCGACGTGCCGGCCGGCACCCGCCTGTTCGACGAGCACCAGCCGTGCACCGGCTTTCCGTTCGTGCTATCGGGTCAGGTCAAAGTGGCCAAGGCTTCGGCCAGCGGGCGCGAACTGCCGCTGTACCGCGTGCATGCGGGGGAGACCTGCGTCATTTCCAGCGCCTGCCTGCTCGGCCACAACGACTACAACGCCTACGGCGTCGCCGAAACCCCGCTCAAGCTTCTGGTGGTGCCGGCCGGCCTGTTCGAAGAACTGCTGGCCGAGCTCGACTTCCGCCGCTTCGTGTTCGGCCTGTTTTCCGAACGCGTCGCCGACCTGATGCAACTGGTCGAAGCCATCGCCTTCCACCGCCTCGACCAGCGCCTCGCCAGCCTGCTGCTCGGCCACGGCAAGACGCTGCACACCACCCACCAGCAACTGGCCGACGAACTCGGCAGCGTGCGCGAAATCGTCACCCGCCTGCTGAAGAGTTTTGCTGATCAGGGACTGGTGTCACTGGGGCGGAATCAGATCGACATTCTTGACGCTGCAGGACTGCGGGGGGTTGCGGCGGAGAAGAAGTGAATGTGGGGCGCCGTGCATCCACGATCCTGTGAGAACGTCATGTCGGGCTCTCAGTCATGAACGGCCATCTCGTGTGCATCAAGTGCGCGCCAAGTAATTTACTTAAGTCCCTGCAAAGGCTCCCAGAGAACTCTTCTTGCATAGGCTTTTGCTTGCTCCTCCGTTTCGGCATCAAACACTTCATAATCACTGTTCGCGAGCAACGCTTTCCAAGAAACACTTGGGTCGCTTAACGCATAGCCCAGTTCCTCTAGAAGCGCTTCCAGTTTTCCGCTTGACTGCGCGGAGCGTCGATAAATGTTGATCGCGGCCGCTTCAGACAGTCCGCTGTCAACGTTGAAAATGGTCTTGAGCATATGCAAGACACTGTCAATTTCGATCACACCTAGCCGTGCCGGAATCTATCCGGCTGCTAGTCGGTCGCTTACCGACTTTAGCCAGTCCCGATATGTCAGCCCGTCAGCACCTACCTCGTAGTAGGAGCCGAGCTTCATAACTGTTGTGCGCAGGTTTTCTTCACTTTCAGCTTCTTCCAGCAGTTGTCCAATTTCTTTCACGACTACCTGTACTTCGTCGCTTGGCCATTCGCGCAGATAGCGTTCAACGACGGCGATTGCCGATTCATCATCACATGGCCAGTCTTGGTGAAAATAGCATCCAAGAAACTCACCCAAATTCGGAAAGTCATCATTCATTGATTGGGAACCCAGTAAGAATGCTATAGCCATCGGGAGCGGAAGAATTGCGGCGCAGAATCAGTCTGAGCCTAGTTGTTTCCGTCGCTTGCATACGAGTTCTGCTGATGGTGATGCCTACCGGTTTCGGCATGGAGAATTCAATCTTCAAATCCGGTTTCTTGCTAGCTAACCATGTCTGAATTTCGGTCTGCCGCGCATCGAGGGCTCCAGAGACGCCCCACTCTGCCGCGGCTCGATCAAAAAAGGATGACGAGCCGGTGATGTTTGGTTCTTTAGCGAGGCGCTTCATAAGAGCTTCCTCAGACTGCCCGACATGCTTGAGTAACAGGTGACCACCGGCACTTTCATGCGCTTGCAGTCCGCCGCCGGGGACTATCCTGCTGAACGCACCTTCACCGGTTGCCGCATCGATTGCATTATCTACGCTCCCATCCGCCCACCGCAGCAGCTTCTGCCCTCCAACCTCGATCACCCGCGCAACATATTGCCCGGCCTTCGTCATCAGCACGGCACCGACGACCAGATCCTCCGGGCCGGGCAGCAACAGCGATGCACCCGCCGCTGACAGCACGATCACCTTGTCGATGTTCTGAGCGGTGATGGCGCCGACGTACTGGCTGCTGCCCTGCGGTGTGAAGGCGTACGCCTCGGGGTCGGGTGCGAAATCGTGGCGCACGATTTCATCGGACAGCGGGCGCGCCATCAGGCGGTCGAACAGGGACAGGTTGTGAGCGATGGCGTCGGCGTTCTGCTGCGCGCCGAGCCACGGGTTTTCGGGGTCCATGTCGCCCGGAAGATGCGCACCCTTGCCAAGTGGCATGGCCTCGGTCATCAGGCGGTAGTAATCGGTACAGAAGCCGGTCGATTCGCAGGCTTCACGCGCGTCCGCCAGCGCACGCTTGTTCGCCTGCGACTTCTGACTGAACTCGGCGTCGACCGCGTTCAGGCACGCCGCGTCTCCGCCACATGCGTTCTTCGCATCGGCGTAGCGATCCTGTTCCTGATGCTTCAGGTAGTTGAAAAGCGTGACGTTCTGCGCCGTCCATGCAGCCGTCACCGGATCGCCGCCGGCCAGTCCGGATGCCGTGCCACCGACCAGCATCGAAAACGCGGTCAGCGCAATCTCCCGGTCAGGACCGCTCAGATCGAGGGCATCGTCGAGCGGCGCTTCCACAAGGGTGGCGGTGATCGCGCCGAGGGCGCCGGAGTACGGGTCGCCGCCGCGGGCGGCGGCGGTCAGTGCGCCGAGCACGCCATGCGCCAGCGTGTGGCCGAGACTGCCCTGCGGGCCGAAGTTGCCATGACCGATCTGGTTGGCCCCCAGTGCGGACGCTTCGTTGATGACGGCATTGAACAGCGCGTTTTCGAAGCCGGCGCCGGTCAGTTCGCCGACGGCGCCGGTGGTCAGTGCGCGGATGGACCAGCGCCCCACGGCTGACTCGATGTGCGCGTTCGCCAAGGCGCCGGTGCCCGCCGTGAGGGCGCCGGCCAGCCCGCTGGTGAGGGCCGAGTCGACATCGATGCGGCCGGTCGCGACGAACTGTCCGATCGCGCTCGACAGTGTCTGCGTGATAGCGGCTGTGGCGACGGTGTTGGCAAGACCGGGCGCCGCCAACGCTGTTGCCGCCGACCAAGCCGGGCCAAAGCTCGTGGCCAGGTTGCCGATGAGACTCGACATCTGCGGGCCGATCAGCATGCTGGCGGTATAGACCGCAATCACACTAACCAGATCGCCGAAGCCGCCACTTTTGCGGAAGCGGTAGCGCAGGTTGTCGCGCGCCTCTTCGTAGCGGTAGGCGTCGCCCAGTTCGGCAGCGATCTGCGTTTCGAAGGCGCGACTCAACGCGCCGGTGTGCGCTGCGTCTTCGCCCAGCACACGGAATTCGCCGGACACCGAATGCACCGAAGACACATTCAGATTCCACACGGCAGCCTGCATGAAGCCGCCGGGCTGCACGGTATCGCCTTCGATGGTCAGCGTGCCGCCACTGACCTTGCGCTTTTCGTAGAAGTAGGCGGACCGCTTGCGGTTGAGTAACTCGTCGGCCGTGATGGTCAGCGCACCATCGGACAGCACGAAGCCGGTGTTGTCGACTCGCTCGCCCGTGAGCTCGATCGCGACGCCGGCATCGAGCTCGCCGCCAGGCACGACGGCCAGCTGTGCCTGCCAGTCGGAGGGCAGATAGACGATGGGGTGCAGTTGGCCGCCGCGTGCGGCGTACCAGAGCACCGGTGCGCCCAGCAGCGACTGCTGAGCCGCCGTCAGATCGGCCCCCATCGCAATGCCGTGTTCGATGGCAAACGCGGCGCCGTTGGCCGCAAGGATGGTGTGCTCCTGCTGTGGTGGCGATTGCCCGGTGAGCACGTCCCATGTCAGGCCGGGCAGTATCCAGCCGCGGCGGGTGGTCGCGAGGAAGGCGTTGCGCAAGGCCGCCGCCTCTTCTGCCGGCGTGAGCGCAAAGGGCAGCGTGCTCGCCAGCCCGGGCGGAAGCAGGCGCATCAGCGCAGCACCGCTGTAGCGGTCCGCGGTCAGGACCGGCAGCAGCGAGCTGCCGTGAATACCGAAAACGGCGACGTCGATCTGCGCAGGCGGGACGGTCGGCTCGGCAGTGCGATGGTAGTAGTCCGCGACGACGTCGAAGCCGTTGCGGATGTCTGCGGCCCGGACGACGATGCTCGCGGCGTGGATGTTGCCGGTATTGACGAAGGACGAAAGCGGGGGAGGCGTGTCGGTCAGGCTGAGCACACCCGTCGACAGCATCCGGGCGAGCGCTTCGGTAAGCGTGCCCGACACGATTGGCGGCAGCGCAGCCGCCGGGCCATCGGGAGCGGGAAGCGTGGGGGTCGTTGAGGGCGGGCTGGCCGGACCGCCATCCGAAACGAAGCTGCCACCCGCCTGGATCACCCCGGGCAGCACGCCCAGTTCGAGCGTGCCGCTGTCGGTGCGCCGCCAGTTGATGTCGGCGACGCAGTCGCTGGTGCATGGTGTTCCGCCAAGCTGCGCGTCGACGTCGATCAGGTAATAGCTCGACGACCAGATGGCGCCGTAGCGACGATCTTCGTTCACGACATCCGGCGCGTCGATGCGGATGTCGCGACCGGCGAGGATGGATGCACCGCGGTTGTGGAAGAAGGTCGTCGCGGCGACCAGATCCCGCCCGACCAGCATCAGTGCGTGTGACGACGGCACTTCGGTGGTCGTCGTGCACAGGCCGGCGTACTCCGTGCGACAGCCGGGATAGAAAGGGTAGTCGAATGAGGCCTGCCGGCTGCCGACCGCGGTTTCATTGCTGATGCCACGCGCGCCGATCAGCAGATCGCGGCCTGCATCGATGACCGACGGATTGATGAAGTGGGCGTTCAGCGCGATCACGACGTCGTGGCCGGCGGTCAGCCGGTCGCGATTCACGTAGGGGTGCCGCGCCACGGCTTCTGCCGGCGTGCCGGCGTCGGACAGCCAGGGGCGATCGATCAGGTGCAGGTTTCGCGTTGCGGTGAAAGACTGCCGGCGCGCACCGTCCAGCCATTGCGCACCCTCGGCGGGGGTGTGGATGAACAGGTCGCGTCCCGCATTCACCTCCCCGGCGAGGTCGATGTTCTCCGGCGCAAGGAAGCCGGGCTGGCCGCGTCGTGTCTGCGACAGGAACACATCGCGCCCGGCCGAGATGTCGCCGCTGTTGTCGATCAGGTTCAGAAACAGGTCGCCAGCTGTATGGATCACGCCGGAATTCGCCAGCGTGACGCCGTCGACTTTTACGGCGTGCTCGCCATGACTACCCGGTAGCCCGACGTCACCCGCTCGGACCTGCACGTTGCCGGACGCTGCATCGATCGATGCGCCGGCGAGAATGACGCCCGTGTTGAGGCCCGTGCCGGGTCCGGCGAACGTCAATGAAGTGCCTGCGTCGATCAGGCCGTCATTGTGGAAGGCGCTCCATCGGTCGGAATTGTCGCCAACGAATCCCAGGCCGATGTCGCGGCCCGCCTCGATGCGCCCGCTGTGGGCGAGCGTGATGCCGGTTGCGAGCAGCGTGACGTCGCGCCCGGCCATGAGCGCGCCCTGCAGCACCGATTCGAATGCACCGATGTTGTACAGCGCGATGTCGCGCCCCGCGGACACGTCGCCGCTCAGTTCGATGTGTCCGCGCGTGGCGATCACCACATCGTCCAGTGCGATCAGCGGCGCGGTGCTGCGCACCCCCAGCTCGCCACCGACCGCGATCAGCTGGATGCTCGCCGCGCTGATGCTCTGGCCGACGTCGATGGAAAACGTCTCGAAATAGTCCGGAAGCTGCGCGTCTGCATTGCCGAGGGCCAGCGTGTCGGCATCGACCCGGGTGCGCCCGGCGATCACTTCGAGCGTCGAGCCGGTCGCAATCCGGCCGGTGTTGCGCAGGGTGTGGGCGATCAGGTCGAGCCGGGTCGCCAGTGCCGACAGTCCGCCGGCACCGATATCGATCCGCCCGCCGGTCACGTCGAAGCTCAGGACGTCGTTCAGTCGCTCGATGCGGCCGGTCGTGAGCTGGACGTGAGGCGTGTTGATGAAGCGGCATCCGTCACAGGTGATGCCGTTCGGGTTGGCAATGACCAGCCGTGCCGCCTGCCCGGCAATTTCCATGCTGCCCAGCAGCAGGCTGGGCTGGCTGCCGCTCACTTCGTTCAGGATGACGCGTGCCGCCGATCCGTTCAGCGCTGCATTCGCCGGCAGCGGTCCGGCCAGCAAACTGCTTGCATCGCCGACCGAATTGTTGAACACCAGACCGTGGCGCGACACATTGAACGTTGTCCAGCGGTTGTGCGAAATGCCCGCCGCATCGGGCGTGGCGACGCCGATCACCGGCACCTCGCCCACCCGGGTCACGACAGCCTGCTGACTTGCCGGGCCCGCCAGGTCGACGATGGCATCGGCACAGACAGGCGATGCATGGGCGAGCATCGCCGTGAGCACGACGCCCGCCCCGCACCACGTCAGCGGGTTGATTGACCGCTGTAGCAACTCCCTGAGTGCGGTGCGCATTCGAAGCAGCCCTCAGTCGCTGACCGTGATGCGGGCGTGCCGCAACAGGTCGACGATCAGTTCGCGCAGCTGCGCCTCGCGCGCCTGCGCGGCCAGCAGACTGCGCAAGGTTTCGCGCACGGTTGCGTAGTCCGGCATCAGCGTCGGGCGTACCGCATCGAGCCGGACGACGGCCCAGCCCTCGTCTGCCTTCAGCGGCGGGCTGACCTGCCCGGGCTGCATGCCCGCCAGTGCCTGCGCGATGCGGATGGGTACGCCGTTTGTCCGGCCATCGATCACTGGTTCGGGAAAGCTGTGCCAGCCGAGTTCGCCACCCTTCGACGTCGAAGCGAAATGCGAGTGTGTGCGCGCCTCGCGTGCGAAATCGGCGCCTGCCGCAATACGTTTTGCCAGTGCACGCAGCGCGTCGGGGTCATTCATCCCGATCACGCTGAAACGGAACTCGCGCTGCCCGAGGCGGGAAACGATGTCGTCGTAGCGTGCCCGGATCGCCTGTTCGCTGACCTCGACCACCGGCACATGGCGATTCACATAGGCCTCGATCAGCGCGTCGCGCGAAGTGTCATCGCACACGCCGGACGCATCACACATTCCACTCGCGCGCACCTTCTGCCACAGCAATTCGCGTGCGATGAGGCGGTGGCGGACGGCATTCGACGTTGCCGCATCGACCGCCATGCCGGTCGACTGCAAGCGGGTGACTTCGGCGTCGAATGCCGCGCGCGGGATATCGATGCCATTGACCTGCGCCACCGGTCTGGCAGTCGAGGCAGCGTGAGTGGTCGGGCTGACCAGCAGTGCCGCCAGACAGAGCCGCAGCAGGGCGTTCATATTTCGAACGACAGCGACAGATGCGCGCGCCAACCGGGCGACGGCAGATCGGTTTCGCGCGCGATGGGTACGCTGACGACGCCTTCCCACAGCATGCCCCGGCCGGCGCCGCGAGCACCGAGGCCAGCGCTGGCCAGCGTATTGCGCCGACCTTCAGACTGCCGAGCGGCGCCATGATCGACATGCACGAAGGGAACGACCGGAAGCCCCGCCGCCCTGAACGCCTGCGGCAGCCTCAGTTCCGAGCGCAGCACGTGACCGGTATCGCCCGACACCGACACTTCGCGGAAGCCTCTGACGCTGGCAAAGCCGCCGAGGTGGATCTGTTCGGCGCCGATCAGGCTTTCGCCGGCACGCTGCGCCGTCAGCTGCACCGCGTATTCGATCTCATCCGACGCACTGCGGACGACGGCACCCGCGGCGATCGCCCACTTGAGGAACTGGCGGTGCGTGTCGCCGCGCGACAGGTCAGGACGGTCATGCGTCGCGCCAAGCAGCGGCAGACCGGCCGACAGTGAGGGTTCGATGAACACTTGCCAGCGCTCGCCGCGCAGGATGTGCATCCAGGCGGCACGGCTGACCGTGCTGTGCTCGGTCTGCAGCGCGACCGATTCGATGTCGCGCGCCAGCCGCGACCGGATCAGCGACACATCGATGACGCTGCGACCGCCGGCCGACGACCACAGCACTCGACTCCAGCCCAGTACCGCGCTGGCCGACCGGCTGGTGACGTTCAGCCCCGCGATGTCGAACGATGCGCGGGAGCCGGAAACGGTCACCGACCACAGGTTGTAGCCATCGGGTACGGACAGCGACGCCAACACGGCGTCACTGCCGGTGCTGTGCAGCAGTGCAAGCTGGAGGTCGTCCAGCCAGCCCAACACATTGCCAGCCCGCGCCGTGACGCGCAGGCGCTCGCCGCCGGTGGTCGATGAGCCCTGATTGTCGACGCCGAAGGCCATCGACCACGCGCGCCCCTCGTTCAGCACGATATCGAGCAGGCTCGTTCCGGCCGTGTTGCCCGGCAATACGCGAACCTGCGCCTGATACATGCGCAGCCTGTTGATCTGCTGCACCCCCTGTTCGAGCGCCGGCAGCGACAGCGCCTCGCCGACGGCGAACGGGAAGGCACGTGCCAGGGCGGCTGCATCGATGCCCGGTGCGCGCAGCGATTCGATCCGCCCGGGTACCAGCTCGATGACCAGCTCAGCCGCCTGCGCGTCGAGCGACAGCAGACGCGCGCGACTGGTGATCCAGCCCGCTTCGACCAGTTGCGCATCGAGCTGGCGCAGCAGCAGTTCGATCCGCTGGCGTCCGAGTGGCAGCTCGAGAAACGGCACCATCAAGGCATTGACCGATGCGTCCGGGAGCAGCCCGGACGTTTCAATGCGGATAGCGCGGAAGCGCGACGTTGCGCCGGTTTCATCGACGTCGGCCGGATGGCTGTGCAGCGCGGGCTGCGGCTGCGCCGGCATTGGCGTGGGCGCGCGCTTCCAGCGTGCATCGCGCTCCGATGCGCGCCTTTCGTCGATCAACCGGTCAGACGGCTCCGGCGATGCGGCGAGCCCGAACGGCAGGCTGACCAGCAAAACGACCGGAAAGAGACGACAAAAGGCGTGCATCGACAACGCTCCGTTAAATCCTTATGTCATATTACATAATAATTTCCCGGAGTCAAAAACACTCTACAGCCTGGTTAGGTGACCGCGCGGTCGCCGGCCGTGCGCGCGCCAGTCATGTAACTGCAGTCACAGACCGCACCCCGTCCGCGGCGCAATATGAAGTCACCTTTTCAACCCACAGGGAGCTTCATCATGAAATCCAACGTCGGCGGAATCGACAAGATCGCTCGCATCGTCATCGGCCTGGCGCTGATCGCGCTGGCTGCAACCGGCACCGTCGGGGTGTGGGGGTATATCGGTGTTGTGCCGCTGCTCACGGGTCTGTTCAATTTCTGCCCGGCCTACTCGCTTCTGGGCATCAACAGCTGCGGCGTGAAGAAACCAGCCTGAGCGGTTCAGGCGCTGGTGGGCGTGCCTGCGCGGCGATCGCTGATGTGATTCGCGATGCGCACGTAGTCGGCGACACCGAGGGTTTCGCCGCGTCGTGAGGCGTCGATGGCAAGTGCGTCCCAGTCGTTCTGAGACAGCCACTCGCGCAGCGTGTTGCGCAGCGTCTTGCGGCGCTGACCAAAGGCGGCCTTGACGATGTCGGCCATCAACTGCGGATCGCGTGCAGTGAGTTGCTCGACCGGGCGCGGCCGCAGTTGCACGATGGCCGACATCACCTTGGGCATGGGCCGGAACGCGCCGGGCGGCACGTCGAACACGTGCGCGCACTCGAAGCGGTACTGCAGCATGACCGACAGGCGGCCGAATGCTTCGGTGTCGGGCGCGGCCACGATGCGGTCCACCACTTCCTTCTGCAGCATGAAGGTGAGGTCGGTCACGCAGGTCGCGTGATCGGCGAGGTGGAACAGCAGCGGGCTGGAAATGTTGTACGGCAGGTTGCCGACCACGCGCAGCGCTGACCCGAGCTCGACGCTCAGGGCGCCGAAGTCGAACTTGAGCGCGTCCTGTTCGTGGATCACCAGCCGGTCCGCCAGATCGCCCTCGCGCAGCCGCGCCGCCAGATCGCGGTCGATTTCGATCACGTGCAGGCGGTCCAGCTGTGCCGCCAGCGGGCGCGTCATGGCACCCAGACCGGGGCCGATCTCGACCATGGCCTGTGCCGGCTTCGGGTCGATGGCGGCGACGATGTTGCGGATGATGTTGCCATCGACCAGGAAATTCTGGCCGAAGCGTTTTCGGGCGCGGTGTTCTTCCATGCTCAGCCGCCCACTCTGATGCCAACCGCAGCCGCCGCCATCGCGATGGCGGCATCGACCGCCTCGATCAGGCTGCCGGCGTCGGCACGGCCGGTGCCGGCGAGGTCGAGCGCGGTGCCGTGATCGACCGAGGTGCGCACGATGGGCAGGCCGAGCGTGATGTTGATGCCGCGGCCGAAGGTGGCGTACTTGAGCACCGGCAGGCCCTGGTCGTGATACATCGCGAGCACGGCGTCGGCGCCGGCCAGCAGGCGCGGCACGAACAGCGTGTCGGCCGGCAGCGGCCCGTCGAGCTGCATGCCTTCGGCGCGCAGGGCGTTCAGCACCGGCGTGATGACGTCGATCTCTTCCCGACCCAGATGACCGCCCTCGCCTGCGTGCGGGTTCAGCCCCGCCACCAGGATGCGCGGCTGCGCGATGCCGAACTGTCGGCGCAGCGCGTCGTGCAGGATGCGCAGCGTGGTGGTGAGCGATTCACGCGTGATGGCGGCCGGCACGTCGGCCAGCGCGAGGTGGGTGGTGGCCAGCGCCACGCGCAGCCAGGGCGCGGTGTCGTTTTCGGCAGTCCGGCCCGCCAGCATCATGACGACGCGCGGTGTCGAGGTGGTGTCGGCCAGGTATTCGGTGTGGCCGGAAAACGGGATGCCGGCATCGTTGATGACGCCCTTGTGCACCGGTGCCGTGACCATGGCGTCGAATTCGCCGCGCAGGCAGCCATCGCGGGCGCGGTCGAGCAGTTCGAGCACATAGGGCGCGTTGGCGGTGTCAAGCCGGCCCGGTACGGCCGGGGCACGCAGCGGAATGTGCAGCACTTCGATCGCGCCGGCCGGTGCGTCACCTGAAGCCGAATAAGGAACCATCGGCGCCGACAGTCCGGCGCCCTGCGGCGCACGCGCAGCGATCAACCCGGCGTCACCGAGTACGACCAGTCGTGCGACAGACGTGCGCGCGTGCAGTGCGGCGCACAATTCCGGCCCGATGCCCGCCGGCTCGCCGCTGGTCAGGGCGATGCAGGGGCGCGGGTGCGTCACCGTTCGTCGGCCAGCCGGATTTCGACGTAGGCGTTGTCGCGCAGCTGGCGTACCCAGTCCTGATACACCTCTTCGGCCTTGCGATCACGCAGCGTCATGCGGGCAGCTGCGCGCTGGCGCTCGAGCGACACTTCGTCGACGCGCCGCTCGACCACCTGGATCAGGTGCCAGCCGAATGGCGACTGCACCGGCTCGCTGACTTCGCCCACCTTCAGACCGTCCATCACGCGCTGGAACTCCGGCACCGTGTCACCCGGATACAGCCAGCCCAGATCGCCGCCCTTTGACGAGGACAGATCCTGCGAATTGGTGCGCGCCAGTTCGGCGAAATCGCCGCCGTTGTCCAGCCGTTCCTTCAGCCCGGCCAGCCGGCGACGCGCCTCGGCGTCGTTGAGCACTTCGGATGTCTTGATCAGGATGTGGCGCGCATGGGTCTGCGTGACGCGCGACTCGTCACTGCTGCCGCTGCCCCCGCGCTTGTCGACCACCAACAGCAGGTGGAAGCCGGCCGGGCTGCGCATCACATCACTCACTTCACCCAGTTTCATCTTCGGCACCGCATCGGCGAACAGTGACGGCATGCGATCGAGCGACCGCCAGCCGAGGCTGCCGCCATTGACGGCGTCCTGCGCGTCGGAATACGACGCTGCGATGCGCGAAAACTCTTCGCCCTTGCGGATCTGTTCGAGTGCGGCGTCGGCACGCGCCTTGAGCCGGATCAGCTGCTCGGGGCTCGCGCCTTCCGGCACCCGCAGCAAGATATGCGACACGTTGTACTCCTCGTTCTGATCCGGCTTGCGCTCCGGATTCGCGATGAAGTTGGCGATCTCGCCTTCGGTCACCACGACGCGACTTTCGACCTCGCGGTCGCGCAGGCGGCTCATGACGATCTGCTTGCGGATGTCTTCGCGGAAGCGCGCCCACGGCATGCCGTCCTGCTCGATGGCCGCGCGCAGTTGCGGCACGTCCATGCGGTTGCTTTCGGCGATGCGCGAAAGGCTGGCGTCGAGCAGCCGGTCGTCGACACGCAGCTGTGTCTCGGCGGCGTGCTGCAGCTGCACCTTTTCAAGAATCATGCGTTCGAGCTGCTGGCGCTCGAACTCTTCGGCCGGCGGCGGCGTGACATTGCGGCTGCGCATCTGCGCAAACGTTTCGGAAATGCGCGACCGCAATTCGTGCAGCGTGATCACTTCGTCGTTCACCACGGCGACGATGCGATCCACTTCAACAATGTCCGGCCGCTCGGCGGGCTGCGCCTGCGCGGTGCCCGCCGAGGCGAAACCCAACGCTGACAAAAGCAGGAAGGTGAGGATTTTATTCAGCATGTTCGGAGGTCCATCAGTAATCACCGCCGAAGATCGGATCGGCGGCGCTCTGGTTGATCTGGCCATAGCCCGGAATGCTGCGCTTGAGCGCATCCAGCGGGTTCGAGCCGATCTGTGAAAAATCATTGAGTTCGAGCTGGAAGAAAAGTGCAGTGCGCGTGCGCAGCTCGGTCGTCGTCTGCCCCGGCAGCCGCGCACCGAGGGCAATCCGCTGGAACACGATGCGACCGACCCAGCAGCCGCCGTTGTATTCCAGGCCGCCGAGGCCTTCGACCAGCCGGCGATCGGCGACCGAGTAGTTGTGCCGCGCCACTGCATACCAGCGGTTGGTCAGCGGCCACTGCACCGAAAAGTCGACGTCGCGCACATCATTGATTGCCGGATTGTTGGAGCGGCGAAAGCGGTATGCCGCGTTGAACACATGCGCCGGACGCGGGTTGTAGCGGGCCGACACGCTGTAGCGCTCGGTCTGCGAAAGGTCGGTGTTGTACTGGATCGCAGCGTCCAGATACGTATCTTTGAGCAACTCGCCCGACACCGCAGCCAGCGTGCTCGCGATGCGCTCGGTGCGCGGCGTTCCGCCCGGCAGCGTGACCAACTGATCGCTCAGATAAAAACGTTGCCCGAGGGCGACACGGGCGCGCTCGCGTCCATTTTCCGGATCGATGAAACGCGAGATGGTCGCGGCGGTGATCTGGTTGCTGTCGGCAATGCGGTCCTGACCGACGAACACATTCTCGGAAAAGATCTGTGCGAAGTTGAAGTCGGCCAGTGCGGTGTCGAACACCGGGAAATCGGACTGATTCTTGTACGAAGACAGCACGTAATACAGACGCGGCTCGAGGGTCTGTACGTAACCCTGTCCGAACAGGTCGGAATCGCGTTCGAAGACGGTGCCGGCGTCGAGACTGAATATCGGGATGGCGCGCGTCAGCGAGGTGTCCAGCCCGGCATTGTTGCTGCCGCGCGTGACATCGTAATTGCTGTAATGCACGCCGATCTTCGGCGTCACCGACAGGTAGGAAGTCTGCATCGGCAACGACAACTGCGGATAGACGACGATGCGGCGGCCTTCGTCGCGCGTCAAGTCGCTGATGCGAAAGTCGGTATAGCTGCTCTTCATCTGGAACACGGAACCGAAAGGCAGATCCGCGCGGAACGCATTCAGCGTGACCGCAGGCATCTGCGAATACAGCGGCGCCAGATTGGCCAGCGACTGGTACTCGGTCACGCGCGCCGTGGCACTCCACCAGTCACCGGAGTAGGTCAGCGCGGCGTCTTGCGGCAGGTAGCTGATCGACGTGATCGCGAGGCGTGTGCCCAGGTCGGTGTAGTAGTTGCGGTCCGACACTTCGTTGTAGTTGAGGCTGGCAGTCAGCCGGTTGGTGATCCGGTGCGTGTGCTGCAGGCTCAGCGCATGGCGATCGCGATCCAGTATGCGGTCGCTGAACAGGTAGTCGAGCCGCGCGATGCCGCTGTAGTTGTGGTTCAGATAGCGGAACTCGTTGCTCATCATCAGGCCGCGCGTACCGAGCACACGCGGTGCAATCGTCGCGTCCATATTGGGCGCGATGTTCCAGTAGTACGGCAGCAGGAAGTCGAAACCGGTCCGGTTGGTCGTACCGAAGGTCGGCGACAGGAAACCCGACTTGCGACGGTTGTTCAGCGAAAAATCGAGCCAGGGCGAATACAGCACCGGCACATCCTTGAAATAGATCGTGCCGTTGCGGCCCTCGCCATCATCGGATTCGAAGTTCAGGTCCAGCGTTTCCGCCTTCGCATACCAGTCGGGGTTGTCCGGCCCGCAGGTCGAGTAGGTGGCGTTCGTCATGCGCACCCGGTTCTCGCCCAGAAACTCCATCCGGTCGGCCTGGCCGGTACCGGTGGTCGTTCTGAAGTTCTCGCCGGTCTGCAGGTTGCGGCGCAGCGAGTACTGCGGCTTTTCGAACACCCCTTCGCTGCGATCGAGCCGGTAGCGCAGCGACGGGCCCTCGATCCGGTCTTCGCCTCGCACCAGACGCACATTGCCGTCGGCCTGCAGCTCTTCGGTCGGTGGTTCGTAGTTGATACGGTCGGCGGTGAGCGTGGTGCCGGGGCGACGCAATTCTGCGTTGCCTTCGGCGCGCATGACTTCGTCGGTGGTGCCGCTGACGGATTCGGCCGACAGCAGCGTGACGCGCGAATCCGGATTGCGCGCAACGAACTCCGACAGTGTCATCTTGCCGTACATCATCTGCGACGCATCGCCCTCGGGCACGAGGCTCGGCAGCGAGGCGGCACCCGGCATGCCCGACTCGGCGACGGCTGCTGCGCCGGGCACCGCGGCTGCGGCGGCGATGCCCTCCGCCGGCGCAGGCTTCACGCGGCGCGCAACGGGCGGCGCGCCCATCAGTGCGCGATCGACCTTCAGCGGCGGCATGTTGCGCGCCGTGCTCACATTGCCGCGCACCGGAATGTCGTCCGGCGGCTGCACGCCGGGCGCAGCGCGGCGCGCGATCGAAGACGGTTGCCGCAGCAGTGCCCGGTCGACCTTGAGCGCCGGCAGATTGCGCGGGGCCGGCGCGGTAGCAGCGTCGACCGGTGCAGCGGGTACGGCAGTCACGGCGCGTTCGGCCGGCTTCACCGGCTTCACCGGCTCGGCCGAGGCCTCGGCAGGCACTGCTGCGGCGGGGGCCGCCACGGTGGCAGCCGCCGGAGTTCCGACCGCTTCGTTCGGTGAAACAGGGGTCGCAACAACTTCGTCGGGCGCCGGCACCGGCACGGTTTCGACCGTCGCAGGCTGGGCAGGCGCAGTCGGCGTCGCGGCAGGCGTGCTGCCCGGCTTCGGCGGTGTCGTGCCTTTCACGGTCGCCGCCGGACGGCGCGACTGCGGCACCAGCGAAGGATCGACCTTCAACTGCGGCAGCGCGTCGGCCGCCTGCGCGGCGCAGGACATCCAGACCAGATAGAAAGTGACGGAACGCCTGAGCACGAATGAGGAAACTGGAAGCGGGCAGATCGCGGTTGGATGACGGCAACAGCGTCACGGCGTGCATCTGCCGGACTGTCCGCAGCCGCGTTATAGAATCGCGCATCTTATCAAACGCCACCCGCTTCCCGGCCCGCATCGGCAACAATTTGCCGTCATCCGCCCGTCCGGACGCCTACAGCTCGTCCTCAGCTCGCCCACGACACCCGCCCCATGACACAAGACCTTCGCCTTGACGCCCTGACCGGCTGGCTGCAGCAGCAGTTTCCCGGTCGTCCGCTCGACATCCGCCCCGCTTCGGCCGACGCCAGCTTCCGTCGCTATTTCCGCGTGACGCTGGACGAGGGCACCAGTCACGTTGCAATGGACGCCCCGGCGCCACAGGAAGACTGCCGCCCCTTTCTCGCGGTGCAGACGCTCTTCGAAGCGGCCGGCGCCCACGTGCCGGCGGTGCTCGCGCAGGATGTCGAACGCGGCTTCCTGCTGTTGTCCGACCTTGGCAATACCACCTATCTCGACGTGCTCGACGCCGACAACGCTGCCGCGCTGTACCACGACGCGACCCGCGCGCTGATCGACATCCAGAAAGCCAGCCGCCCGAACGTGCTGCCGGCCTACGACCACGACCGGCTGCTGGCCGAGATGGAACTGTTCCCGGTCTGGTACGTCGGCCGCCACCTGCAGGCCGAGCTCGATGAAAAGGAAGCGAACGCGCTGTACGAGGTGTTCGACCGGGTGCTTGCGGTCAATCTGGCCGAGCCGCAGGTTTTCGTGCACCGCGACTACCACAGCCGCAACCTGATGGTCACCTTGCCCAACCCGGGCGTGATCGACTTCCAGGACGCCGTTTACGGCCCGATCAGCTACGACCTGGTCAGCCTGTTCAAGGACGCCTACATCGATTGGGAAGAGGATCAGGTGCTCGACTGGCTGATCCGCTACTGGCAGGGCGCGCGCAGCGCCGGCCTGCCGGTGCGTGCCGACTTTGCCGACTTCCACCGCGATTACGAATTCATGGGCGTGCAGCGCCACCTGAAGGTACTGGGCATTTTTGCGCGCCTGCACCACCGCGACGGCAAGGACGGTTACCTGGAGGACCTGCCGCGGGTGATGAAGTATCTGCTGCAGACCAGCCTGCGTTACCGCGACCTGGCGCCGCTCGCCCGCCTGCTGCAGCGGCTGGAAGGCATCACGCCGCAGGCCGGCTACACCTTCTGAGACGACTTCGATGAAGGCCATGATCCTCGCGGCCGGACGCGGCGAACGCATGCGGCCGCTGACCGATCACCTGCCCAAGCCGCTGCTTGAAGTCGGCGGCAAGCCGCTGATCGTGTGGCACATCGAGCGGCTGGTGGCGGCCGGCGTGACCGATCTGGTGATCAACCACGCCCACCTCGGCAACAAGCTGGTCGAAGCGCTGGGCGACGGCGCGGCATTTGGCGCAGCCATCCGCTGGTCGGCCGAGCCGCCGGGCGCACTGGAAACCGCGGGCGGCATCGCGCATGCAATGCCGCTGCTCGGGGCACGGCCCTTCATCGTGATCAACGGCGACACCTGGTGCGATGTCGATGTCGCCGCCCTGCAACGCGCTGCCGACACGGCGCAGGCGGACGGCACGCTGGCCCATCTGCTTCTGGTGCCGAATCCGCCGCATCACCCCGACGGCGACTTCACGCTGGTCGACGGGCAGGCGGGCGAAACCGGCGGGCCGAAGCTGACGTTTTCCGGCGTCGCGGCCTACCACCCGTCAATGTTTGCCGCGCTCGACCCGGATGCGCCGGCGAAGCTGGCACCGCTGCTGCGCGCAGCGATGCGTGACCGGCGCGTGACCGGCGCGCTGCACACCGGCCACTGGTTCGACGTCGGAACGCCACAGCGACTGGCCGACGTGGACGCGCTGGTGCGCTCGGTCAGCGCTCGCTGAGCAAGGGAATCGTCAGTTCCACGCGCATGCCTTGGCCGCCTTCGCCATCGAGCAGCGCAATCTGGCCGCCGAGACGTTCGACCACTTCGCGCACGATGGCCAGCCCGAGGCCGCTGCCGCTGCCGGCCGAACCCGGTATTCGGTAGTAGGGCTCGAACACGCGTTCGCGCAGTTCGGCCGGAATGCCCGGCCCGGCGTCGCTGACCGTCAGCACTGCCGACCCGCCGCGCGCGCTCAGCGCAACTTGAATCGTGCTGCCTGACGGGGCATAGCGCTGCGCGTTGTCGATCAGGTTGCCCACCATGCTCGACAGCCCGGTCGCGTCCGCCAGCACCATGCACGATGTGTCGCACAGATTGAGTTCCAGCGGATGTCCGCTCGCGTCGCAACCCGGCCGGCGCTGCGCCACCGCGTCGCGGGTCACTTCGCGCAGCGACACCGGCACGCAGTCAGCCTGACGACCGGCGCGACTGTGCGCAAGCATCTGTTCGGTCAGATGCACCGAGCGCGACACGCCGGCCAGCAAGTGATCGAGCGAGGCGTCACGCTGTGCGGCGTCTTCCGCGCGGCGGGCGTTCTGGGCATGTATCTTCAATGCGGCCAGCGGTGTCCGCAACTCGTGCGCGGCGGAATCGATGAAGCGACGTTCGCGTTCCAGCGTGCTGCGCACACGGCCGAACAGGCCGTTGAGCGCGCTCAGCACCGGTGCGATCTCGCTCGGCACGCGGGTCAGCGAAAGTGGCTCGTCGTCCTGCGGCCGACGGGCTGAAATGCGTTCAGCCAGTTCGGACAGCGGCGCCAGCCCGTAGCCGATCAGCAGGCCGGTCAGCAGCAGCACGATCAGCAAGCCGATCAGCAGCGGCGCACCGGTGGCCCAGCCCAGCTTGGCCGACAGTTCCTCGCGCGCGTCGGCGCGCTCGGCAACCTGTATCCACACGTCGCCCGAATGCAGCACGAACACGCGCCACACACCGTCCTCCAGCGTGTGGTCGCTGAAGCCCTTGCGCAGCGGTGCAAAGGGTGCCGCCGGTGCGGACGAGGAGCGCGCGAGCAGAGCCGCGGCGCCCTCCTCCCCTTCGCTCCATATCTGGTAGGCGATATGGGTTTCGTATTCGTGGCCAAGTGAGGACTCGACATCGTGATGCCCGAACAGCCAGTCCTGCAGCTGCCACGAAAAAGACATGTTCGCCCCGGCTTCGAGCGCCCTTTCGTGCGCCCGGGCCCCGGCACGGATCGGTGCCGGCAGATCCATGACGAGCGGCGCATTGAGGGTAGCGTGCTCGATCTGGCGCACCATCAGGCTGTCGAGCACACGGGCCGACGTGGCGAGGCGGGCGTCGAACAGCTCGTCCGCCTCGTCGCGCCCGGCCACGACGGCCAGCCACACGGTGCTGCCCAGCACGCCGAGCAGGATGACTGCGCTGCCGGCCAGCAGCAGCAGACGTATCGACACGCGTCCCGGCGATGCCACTTCAGCTGTCTGACCGGGCGGCCGCCGGCAGCGGATCGATCACGTAGCCGACACCACGCACGGTGCGAATCAGACCGGGGTGCAACTTGCGCCGCAGATTGTGGATATGCACATCAAGCGCATTGCTTTCGAGTTCGCTGTCCCAGCCGTAGATGTTGTCCACCAGTTGCTGCCGGCTCAGCACGTGGCCGATGTTTTCCAGCAGTTTTCGCAGCACCATGTATTCGCGGCGCTGCAGGTCCACATTGCGGCCCTCGACGCTGACCGTCATAGCCGAGGTGTCGACTTCGATATCGCCGTGGCGGATCACGTTGACGACGGCGCCGCGGGTGCGCCGCTCCAGCACGCGGATGCGCGCCATCAGTTCGTCCAGATCGAACGGCTTGGTGAGGTAGTCATCGGCGCCGGCGTCCAGGCCACCGATACGCTGCAGCGTGGTGTCGCGCGCACTGAGCACCAGCACCGGTGTGGTCACGCCGGCCTCTCGCGCGCGGCGCAGCACCTCCATGCCGTCCATCCGGGGCAGGCCGAGATCGAGTACGGCCAGATCGACGCCCGAACCACGCAGCGCCTCAAGCGCCTGCGCGCCATCGCGCACCCACTCGACGGTGTAGCGCGTGCGCTCGAGCGCGTCGCAGATGCCGCTGCCGAGCAACTCGTCGTCTTCAACCAGCAGAACCCTCATCGGTCGGATGGCGCCATATCGGAAGTGCGTCATTGTCGCTCCAAAACGCGTTGCGGCCGGTCATGCGGTGTCAGGCGGACTACTTGAGCTTCTCTTTCACCTTGACCATCAGGGCTTCGATTTCCTTGCGGCGCCCTTCGTCGGCCAGCGGGCGGTTCGGCCGGGCCGGCGCCTTGAGCGCCGTCTCGAGCGACGCACGCGCCTTCTCATACTCGCCGGCCCGGTACAGGCAATCACCCATGAAATAGTGCGGGTCGATGCCATTCGGGTTGAGCGCGAGGGCCTTGTTCAGCAGTTCGCGCGCCTTGTCCTTGTCGCCGAAGCCGATCGGCCAGCCGGGCACCTGGCAGTACAGCGACGACAGCGTCACGTAAGCCGAGCCGTTCAGCGCCTCCGGATTGCGCGCCAGCGACTGTTCCAGCACGGTGCGCGCTTCCCTGGCCAGCGACAGTGCGCCGAGCCCGCCCTTCGCACCCGCCTGACTGGCCAGTGCGATGGCGTACCAGATGTCCGCTTCGGAGCGGTCCGGGTGCTCCACGCGCACAGCGGCGGCATCCTTGGTCAGCGCCTCGTAGGCCTTTTCATGCTTGTCGGCCGGCTGCTTGTACTTGATCTGTTCCCACTCCGACTGCAGTCGGGTGATCGACTCGTCCAGACCTGCCCAGGCCGGCGTGATCAGGAACAGGGCGGTAACGGACAGGAAGGACTTGATCGACATCCTCATTTGCGGACTCCTCTCATTTGCTGACTGTTTGTGCATGACGACGAATGACCGGCAGCTGCTTTGCGAGGCTGGAATCGACCAGCGACGGCAGCATACGGTTGATCCGGACGAAAAGACGTTCCGGCCAGCCCAGGTGGCCTTCCGGACGCCGGTTGTCGAGCAGCGCCAGCAGCGCCTGCGCGACGGTTTCAGGCGTATCGCTGGCAACGCCCAGTTCGCGGTTCAGCGCGACCTGGGCCGGGCTGTTCAGTGCGGTCTGCGTGGCACGCGGCGCGAGGTACTGCACTTCGATACGGCTGCCGACGAGCTCGCGGCGCAGCGCTTCGCTGAAGCCGCGCAGCGCGAACTTGCTCGCGCAGTAGGCAACGCTGCCCGGATGACCGATATCGCCCAGGATCGAGCCGATGTTCACCACGCGCGCCTCAGGCTGCCGGTGCAGCAGCGGCAGCAACGCGTGCACCAGCAGCATCGGCGACAGCGCATTGGTGTGCAGGATGTGTTCGATCTGTTCGGCTGACTGGTCCTCGAACCATGCGAGCTGGCCGACACCGGCATTGTTGATCAGCAGGTTCGCACCGTCCGGCAAGGCTTCGGCGGCCACCAGCACGGCGCCACGGCCCGCTGCTGTCGTCAGGTCGGCGCGCACGATGCGCGCGTCCAGCGCGGGAAATGCGAATGTCAATTCCGCCTGCAGCGCCGCCAGTTTCACCACGTCGCGACCGACCAGCAGCAGCGCGGCACAGCGCGGAGCCAGCGCCTTCGCAATTGCCGCGCCGATGCCGCCCGTCGCGCCGGTCAGCACCCCGCGCAGATCTGCCTTCATGCCGCGACCGCTACTTGCTGCGGCGTCAGCGAGCGAGTCAGCGAGCGAAACAGGTCGCCGTACAGCCGGTACATCACACGTGCCACATGGATGACCGCGAGCCGGTCGTCCTCGTCGTCCAGGCTGTCCATCAGGGTGGCGAAGAAGCGCACGTGCTCCTGGTCCAGCGTGCCGTGGGAATTGAGGTAGGTGAAAGCGGCCGGCGGCAGATGCAGGCTGTGCGCGATGCGCTCGGCCGCGCTGGTCGCGATCGACACGCTGGTGCCTTCGAGCACATGCACCATGCCGAAGAATCCGACCGGGTTCTTGCGCGCAATCCAGTCGTGCGCGTAGGCCACCATCAGTTCGGCCTCGACCCCGGGCAACGCGTTGCGGGCGACTTCGCGCTGCCCGCCACAGGCCGCGATGTCGTCGAGTATCCATTCCTCGTGGCCGATCTCCTCGTCGATGTACTCGGCAATGGCGTGCCGAAGCGCTTCGTGGCGCGCCGGCAGGCGCGCGCCGCAGGCCATCAGCAGCGGTACGGTGTGTCGTACGTGATGAAAAGCCTGACCGAGGAAGGCACGGTACTGCGCCAGCGTCACGCGACCGGATACAGCGTCCTGCAGGATGGGGGCGCTCAGCAGATGGGCGCGTTCGGCAGCGGTTTCGCGCTGCAGGCGTTCATGAAACGACATCGGTAAAGGTCTCCGCAGTGAAGGGAAGGTGTGCTTCGCTAGGTGTTGCGTACAGCACGGCGAGCCGTTCGCCGTAGGCCCGGAAGATGGGATCCCTGCGCACGCGGCCGTTGTCGGTCGCCTGCCCGTTGAGCGCGGAAAAAGGTGCGTCGGCACGCAGCCAGTGAATGATCCGGGCGTAATCGGGCAGGCGGTCGTTGGCCGCGGCCACCACGGCGGCGAGCGCTTCATCGGTCACCTCGCCGCGCGGCACGATGACCGCGGCCAGACCGGGCCTGCCCTCGCCGAACATCACCGCCTGCGCCACGGCAGGTGCCGCAAGCAGTTCCGCTTCCGGCCATTCAGGCGCCACATTGCGACCGAAGCCGGTAATGATCTGGTGCTTGACGCGGCCGGTGACGTGCAGAAGGCCACCCGCATCAATGTGGCCGATGTCGCCGGTGTGCAGCGGTCCGTCTGCTGGCGCGGCAGCGCCCAGATAGCCAGCCAGTCGGCTGCCATGCAGCAGGATTTCGCCATCTGGAGCGATCTCCGCACGCAGATGCGGCAGCACCCGGCCGACCGCGCCGGGCGCATCGTCCGGCCGGTTCAGCGCCACGACCGATCCGGCTTCCGACAGGCCATACCCTTCGCAGGCCGGAAAACCGAGCGCCCGCGCACGCGTGATCAGATCGGGCGACACTCGGGCACCCCCTACCGCCACCAGCTTCAGGCCGTGCGGAACCGGCGCACCGGCCTCGGCGGCGGCGACCAGCGCGGTCAGCATCTGCGGCAGCAGGATGATGCTGTCCGGCTGCCAGCGATGCAGCGCGGCCAGCGCCGCCCGCACATCGAAACTGCTCGAACCGTGCAACCCGACGTCGGCCAGCGGCGGCACCACGCATTCGCCATCGAGCGCGAGGGCCACATCGGCGCCCGCCACGTTTTCGAGCAGTACGGCCAGCGGCAGCATGCACAGGTGACGCCGGATGCCCAGCTCGCGCGCAACCTGCTCGAGTGAACCGGTGACCGCCGACAGCTGCGCCGCCGTCAGGCAGACCCCCTTGGGCTGGCCGGTCGTACCAGACGTGAAGGTGATTTTCGTGGTCATCGGCGGCACGACGACGGCCGATTCATCGCGCCGTGTCCACATCGACAGACCCGGCAATGACTTCGTGTCGGCGCTCAGCCCGAGACGCACGGCGCGTGACGGGTCATCCGTCAGCAGCACCGGCGCACCGGCCGCATCGAGCGCGTGCCGGCACTGCGCATCGGTGAAGAACGTCGGCAGCGGCAGCGCGACCCGGTTGGCCTGCCGGATCGCCCGATCGGCCACCAGCCAGTCGATGCCGTTGTCGGCCAGCAGGGCAACGACGTGCGCCGGACATCCGGCCAGCCGTTCGCTCAGCGCGTCGACGCGGCCAGCGATGGTCGCGTCATCGACCGCACCCTGCGCATCGATCAGCACAGCCTGACGGCTCACGCGGCGTCCTCGACCACGGTGTGCAGACCGCTGGCAATGCGACCGACCATGACGGTCGGGCTGTTGCGGTAGTAATTGCCCCAGTTGCCGACACCATCGTGCAGCCGCGCCGGGTCGGCCACCGCCACCGGAAAGATCGGAATGCCCAGGCGCACGAATGAATTGGCCAGCGCGCGCGTGGCCGTGAACACCACGTAATCCAGGCCCTGCGCATAGAAATGCTGCGTGGCGAGCGCAATCAGCAGACGCCCCAGTCCGGCGGACGTCGACGCCATATTGCCTACTTCGGCCACCGCAGCGCGGGCGACGCGCTCGCCCAGCACGCCGCCCAACGCGCTTTCGAGCGGTACATCGAGATACTGTTCGATGAATACCGGACGCACGCCCGGCAGGCTGTAACCCAGTCCGGCCGCCCATTGACCCTCGCTGTTGCGCACGCCCAGCAGCGTGTCGGCAAAGTGCGTGATCGCTGCGCCGTAGCCGCGGAAGAAGCAGCCGGCGATGAAGTGCTCGAGGGCAGCACGTTCAGGGTGCAGCCGGCCGACGACTTCGAGCGCCGGGTCGGACAACGCGGGCGCCATGCCGCGACCCAGCACGCACGCACGGACACTGGCCGAATGCGCGGCGGACTTTCCTGCAAGGGTACTCAGTGTTGCGGCCTGGTTCATCGCGTGCCTCCATTGGGATGGAGTGCATGTTTGCCGGCGAACATTAATGGAGACTTAAGCAAATCCGCCGCGACATGAAACAGGACGTTTCCGGACCGGGTGGGGCGTCAGGCGCCGGAACGCTTTCCGGAGCCCCGGGTCTGTTGGCTTTAAACTCCCGTCCTGATCGAACGCCGGAACCCGCCATGCACCCCTATTCAGAACGCCGCGCCCGCCTGATCGAACGCATGGGCAGCGGTGTCGCCGTGATCGCCACGGCCCCCGAACACCTGCGCAACCGCGACACGCATTACGGTTACCGCCACGACAGTTACTTCTATTACCTGACCGGATTCAGCGAACCGGAGGCGGTACTGGTGCTGATCGCCGGCGATGCGCCTCGCGCCATCCTGTTCTGCCGCGAAAAGAACGAAGAACGGGAAATCTGGGACGGCTGGCGGCACGGGCCGGATGCCGCACGGGAACAATTCGGCTTCGACGAGGCGCACTGCTATGCCGAGCTGGACGCGAAGCTGGCCGAGCTGATTGCCAACCAGCCGCGCCTGCACTACGTGATCGGTGAAGATGCCGCGTGGGACAGCCGCATGATGTCGGCATTGAATGCGGTGCGCGCGCAGAGCCGAGCGGGAAAGTTTGCCCCGTCAGAATTGCTGGACATCCGCCAGCCGCTGGACGACATGCGGCTGATCAAGGACACGCACGAACTGGCCTTCATGCGCCGTGCGGCCGAAATTTCCGCCCGCGCACACCGGCGCGCCATGCAGGCCACGCGGCCGGGCGCCTTCGAATACGAGATCGAAGCCGAACTGCTGTACGAATTCCGTCGGTCCGGTTCGGAAGCGCCGGCCTATGGCTCCATCGTGGCGGGCGGCGCCAACGCCTGCGTGCTGCATTACGTGTCGAACAATGCGCTCCTGCGCGATGGCGACCTGCTGCTGATCGACGCCGGCTGCGAACTGGGCGGCTATGCGTCCGACGTCACCCGCGCCTGGCCGGTGAATGGGCGTTACAGCGCGGCCCAGCGCGACCTGTACCAGCTTGTGCTGGCGTCACAGGACGCCGCATTTGCCGCAGTGCGGCCGGGGGCGCGTTTCATCGACTATCACGATGCTGCCGTGCGCGTGCTCGCCCAGGGCTTCATCGACCTGAAGATGCTCGAAGGCAGCGCCGACAGCGTGATCGAACAGGGCACCTACAAGCGCTTCTACATGCATCGCACCGGCCACTGGCTGGGCATGGACGTGCACGACGCCGGCGAGTACCGACCGCGACCGGGCAGTGCCGGCGCCGGCGAGCAGGACTGGCGCACGCTCGAAGCCGGCATGGTGCTCACCGTCGAACCCGGCTGCTACGTGCGCCCGGCCGACGACGTACCGGAAGCGTTCTGGAACATCGGCATCCGCATCGAAGACGACGTGGTGGTGACCGCCGACGGCTGCGATATCTACACCTCGGCCACGCCGAAGACGATCGCCGAGGTCGAGGCGGTCATGCGCGAGGCACGCGGATGAGTGACGCACCCACTGCGATTGTGCGCGACGCCGTCATCGTCGGCGCCGGCCCGGTCGGGCTGGCTGCCGGCTGTGCGCTGCGCGCCGCCGGGCTCGACGTGGCGGTGCTGGACGCCGGCCCCGTCGGGCGCGCGCTCGACGACACGCGCGTGATCGCGCTGTCGGCCGGTTCGCGCGACATACTGCGCGGCCTGCAGGTCTGGCCGGTTGCCGACACCACGCCGATCCGGCGCATCCATATTTCGCAGCGCGGCCACCTGGGCCGCACCGAATTGCGCGCTGAAGATTTCAGTCTGGAGGCGCTCGGCCATGTGGCGCGCGCCGGCACGCTGGTGCGCGCACTGCGCGAACGCGCCGGTCAGCTCGGTCTGACCGTGCAGCACGACACCGCAGTGCTCGGTGCGCACGAGGCCAACGAGACGGTGCGCGTCCGCACTGCGGGGGGCGACATGACGGCGCGCGCACTGCTGTGGTGCGAAGGGCGGATCGCCGATGACGAGCTGCTGTCACAACAGCGTGACTACGACCAGCACGCCGTGATCGCGCTGGTCACGCCGGTCCGGCCACACGACAACGTGGCCTACGAGCGCTTCACCTCGCAGGGCCCGGTGGCACTTCTGCCGTGTGGCCGTGACTACGCGCTTGTGTACACCTGCGCCAGCCACGATGTCCAGACGCTGATTGCCGAATCCGATGCCGCATTCGGCGCGCGCGTGAGTGACGCATTGGGTGGACGCGTCGAGTTTTCAGCCATCGGCCCGCGCAGCGCGTGGCCACTGACCCTGCGCATGCGCCGCGACATCGTCAGCGGACGCCAGGTCTGGCTGGGCAATGCAGCGCAGACGCTGCACCCGGTGGCCGGCCAGGGCCTCAATCTCGGCCTGCGCGATGTCGCCCAGCTGTCCGCCTGTCTGCTGCCTGCGCTGGCGCGCCATGCGGGTGATCCGGCCGTGGCGCTGCAGGCGTACGCCCGGCTGCGCCGTGCCGACCGGATGGCCACCGGCCGATTCACCGACGGTCTGGTGCGCATCTTCGGCTTCGGCGGCAGACAACCCGGGTTGGGCGCCCTCGCCGGCCATGCGCGGGGCGCCGCGCTCGCACTGCTGGATGCCTGTCCGCCGGCCCGCCAGTTCATCGGCCGGCGCATGATGTTCGGCGCACGCGGCTGGTAGCCACGGCCGGCAGAAATTTCGACCGCATTTGCGTGACGGACACGCTTCGCCCCGGCCGCGCATCGGGTTAGAATCGCGCCCCTGTTCGTCTGCATTACCCCCGTACCCCATGCAATTCGTTGGCTTCAACCTGCGAAACAACCTGTTCGTCGCGCCCATGGCCGGCGTGACCGATCGCCCTTTCCGCCAGCTGTGCAAGAAGCTGGGCGCCGGGCTGGCCGTGTCCGAAATGGTCACGTCGAATTCGCTGCTGTACGGCAGCGCGAAGACGCAGCGGCGCGCCAACCACGACGGCGAAGTGGCGCCGATTTCGGTGCAGATCGCTGGCGCCGATCCGAAGATGATGGGTGACGCGGCGCGCCACAACGTTGATCGCGGCGCGCAGATCATCGACATCAACATGGGCTGTCCGGCCAAGAAGATCTGCAACGTGATGGCCGGCTCGGCGCTGATGCAGGACGAACCGCTGGTCGAACGCATTCTGGAGGCCGTCGTGCGGGCCGTACCGGACACCCCGGTCACGCTGAAGATGCGCACCGGCTGGAACCGCGACAACAGGAACGCGCCAATACTGGCGCGCATGGCCGAACAGTGCGGCATCCGCGCACTGGCCATCCACGGTCGCACGCGCGCCGACCAATACACCGGCCAGGCCGAGTACGACACGATCCGCGCAGTCAAGGCCGCGGTGAACATCCCGGTGATTGCCAATGGCGACATCACGACGCCGCAGAAGGCACGCGACGTGCTCTCCATCAGCGGCGCCGACGGCGTCATGGTCGGCCGCGCCGCGCAGGGTCGGCCATGGATCTTCCGCGAGATCGAACACTTCCTGGTCACCGGTGAGCTGCTGGCGCCGCCCGAGGTGTCGGAAATCCATCGCGTGTGCCGCGAGCACATCGAAGACCTTTACGGTTTCTATGGCATCGAGTCGGGCGTGCGCATCGCGCGCAAGCACATCTCCTGGTACACCAGGGGGTTGATCGGTTCAGCCGCCTTCCGCCATGCGATGAACCAGCTCGAAGGCACCGACCGGCAACTGGCGGCAATCGACGACTTCTTCGGCCGCATGGCGGCCGACAACCATCGTCTGGCCTACGAGCCGGATGCACTGGACGAACACGCGCAGGAACTGGCCGCCTGATTGCCCAACAGGGCGACGGAGCAGGCCGGACCATCAGGGAGATGCCGCCATGAGCGGACGAAGTGATATTGCCGAATGCATCCGCCATTCGCTGGAACGCTATTTCCAGGATCTGGATGGCGAAGCCGCAAGCGGCATCTATGACATGGTGCTCAGACAGATGGAGCGACCGATGCTGGAAGTGGTGATGCGCGAAGCCGAAGGCAACCAGACGCGCGCCGCCGACATGCTGGGCATGAACCGCAACACGCTGCGGCGCAAGCTGACCGATCACGGCATGATCTAGCCCATTCCTCGCCGTCCCGTCCCGCACCGCCCCCAACCTCCCCTCCCGGAAAAGCGCATGAAGATACAGCGTGCATTGATCAGCGTGTCCGACAAGACCGGCATCGTTGAATTCGCCACCGCCCTGACCGGGCTCGGCGTCGAGTTGCTGTCCACCGGCGGCACCGCCGCGCTGCTGGCGAAAGCCGGCCTGAAAGTAACCGAGGTGGCCGAGCACACCGGCTTTCCGGAAATGCTCGATGGCCGCGTCAAGACGCTGCATCCGCGCATCCACGGCGGCCTGCTGGCGCGGCGCGAAGTCGACGCGCACATGCAGGCGCTGGCGGAACACGACATTCCGGTCATCGACCTGCTGGTGGTGAATCTCTATCCGTTCGAAGCAACGGTCGCCAAACCCGGCTGCACGCTGGAAGACGCAATCGAGAACATCGACATCGGCGGTCCGGCCATGGTGCGCTCGGCGGCCAAGAACTGGCGCGGTGTCGGCGTGCTGACCGATGCCGGACAGTACCCCTGCGTGCTCGAAGAGCTGCGAACCTCGGGCACGCTGTCCCAGGCCACGCTGTTCGCGCTGTCGGTGGCTGCGTTCAATCGTATTTCGAATTACGACGCGGCGATCAGCGACTACCTGTCTTCGCTGAACGCCGACGGTACGCGCGCCGAGTTTCCGGCGCAGTCCAATGGCCGCTTCGTCAAGGTGCAGGACCTGCGCTACGGCGAGAACCCGCACCAGCGCGCCGCCTTCTACCGCGACCTTTACCCGGCGCCCGGCTCGCTGGTCAGTGCGAAGCAGCTGCAGGGCAAGGAACTGTCGTACAACAACATCGCCGACAGCGACGCTGCATGGGAATGCGTCAAGAGTTTCGACACCGGCGCCTGCGTCATCGTGAAGCACGCCAACCCCTGTGGCGTGGCACTCGGCACCTCCTCGCTCGAGGCCTACCGCAAGGCGCTCGCCACCGACCCGACCTCGGCCTTCGGCGGCATCATCGCGTTCAACCGTCCGGTCGATGCCGCGACCGCCGAAGCGGTCAGCGGCCAGTTCGTCGAAGTGCTGATGGCACCTGCCTTCGAAGCGGCGGCGCTGGCGGTGCTGGCAGCCAAGGCCAATGTACGCGTGCTCGAGATTCCGCTCGACGGCGTCGACCCGAAAGGCGCATCCGCCTGGGCGCGCGGCCGCAATTCGCATGACACGAAGCGCGTCGGCTCCGGTCTGTTGATCCAGACTGCCGACGAACCGGAGTCGCTCGAAGGCCGGCTGAAAGTGGTCACGCAGCGCGCGCCGAGCGGCGCGGAAATGGCTGATCTCACCTTCGCGTGGCGCGTGGCGATGTACGTGAAATCGAATGCCATCGTGTATTGCCGCGACGGGGCGACAGTCGGTGTCGGCGCCGGACAGATGAGCCGCGTTGATTCGACACGCATCGCCCGCATCAAGGCGGAAAACGCCGGCCTGACGATCGCCGGTTCGGTAGTGGCATCGGACGCCTTCTTCCCGTTCCGAGACGGCGTGGACGTGCTGGCCGAAGCCGGTGCGAAGGCCATCATCCAGCCCGGCGGCAGCATGCGCGACGAAGAGGTGATCGCGGCGGCGAACGAACACGGGCTGGCCATGGTGTTCACCGGCACGCGGCACTTCAGGCACTGATTTTCCGGCAGCAGCCGGACCGGGCCACAAGCCTGGAAGGCTGCCGGCCGGCATGAACGGTTTTTCAAGGATTCATCATGAAGCTGCTGGTCATCGGTTCAGGGGGACGCGAACACGCGATAGCCTGGAAGCTGTCGCAAAGTCCGCGCGTACAGAAGGTGTATGTCGCGCCCGGCAATGCCGGCACGGCGCTCGAGCCCGGTCTGGAAAATCTGCCGATCACCGATTTCACCGAGCTGATCAACTTCGTCGAAGGTGAAAACATCGCTTTCACCGTGGTCGGCCCTGAAGCGGCGCTGGCCGCCGGCGTGGTCGATTGCTTCCGGGTGCGCGGTCTGAAGATTTTCGGTCCGACCCGCAAGGCGGCCCAGCTCGAAAGCTCGAAGGATTTCGCCAAGCAGTTCATGGTCCGCAGCAACATCCCGACTGCGCGCCATGAAACCTTCACTGACGCGGCGGCCGCGCATGCCTATGTCGATGAGATGGGCGCGCCCATCGTCATCAAGGCGGACGGCCTGGCAGCCGGCAAGGGCGTGGTGGTGGCGATGACACTGACCGAAGCGCACGGCGCCATCGGCATGATGCTTGCCGACAACGAAAGCGGCCGCTCGCGCGTCGTGATCGAGGAATTCCTGCAGGGTGAGGAAGCCAGCTTCATCGCCATGTGCGACGGCGTCACCGCGTTGCCGCTGGCCACCAGCCAGGACCACAAGCGTCTGCTCGACGGCGATGCCGGCCCGAACACCGGCGGCATGGGCGCCTATTCACCGGCGCCGGTGGTCACGCCGGAAATCCATGCCCGCGTGATGCGCGAAGTGATCCAGCCGGTGTTGACCGGCATGGCGCTCGACGGACTGCCTTTCACCGGCTTCCTGTATGCCGGCCTGATGATTTCTCCGGAAGGAGACGTCAAGGTGCTTGAATTCAACTGTCGCATGGGCGACCCGGAAACCCAGCCCATCATGATGAGGCTGAAAACCGACCTGGTCGATTTGATGGAAGCCGCGCTTGAGAATCGCCTGTCCGAAGCGCACACCGACTGGGACCGCCGCGTCGCTCTCGGCGTGGTCATGGCCTCTGCCGGCTACCCCGATACGCCGCGCAAGGGCGACCCCATCAGCGGCCTGCCGCCCGACACGGCCGAAAACCATGTCTTCCACGCGGGTACCGCCGCGCAGGACGGCGAAGTGGTGACTGCCGGTGGTCGTGTGCTGTGCGTGACCGCGCTCGGCGACACGGTGAAGCAGGCGCAGCGCGCCGCCTACCTGCTTTGTGACAAGGTGCAGTTCGCCGGCATGCAGTTCCGCCGCGACATCGGCTACCGGGCGGCACGGCGATGAGCGCGCGCGCAGAGATGGTACGCAGCTGGCTGCTCGGTCTGCAGGACCGCATCATCAACGGTCTGCAGGCGGCAGATGGCAAGCCCTTCATCACCGACAGCTGGGTGCGCGGCCCGGAAGAGCGCCTGCAGGGCGACGGGCGCACACGGCTGGTCGAAGAAGGCAATGTGTTCGAGCGCGGCGGCTGCAATTTCTCGCATGTGCGCGGCCCCAACCTGCCGCCGTCGGCCTCGGCCAACCGGCCGGAACTTGCCGGCGCGTCGTTCGAGGCGATGGGCGTGTCGCTGGTGCTTCACCCGCGCAACCCCTACATCCCGACGGTGCACCTGAACGTGCGCTTCTTCACCGCGCAGCCGCCGTCCGGCGACGCGGTGTCCTGGTTCGGTGGCGGCATGGACCTCACGCCCTACTACGGCTTCGAAGAAGACGCCACGCATTTCCACCGCACCTGCCGCGACGCACTGGCGCCGTTCGGCGCCGACACCCATGCGCGCTACAAGCAGTGGTGCGACGAGTACTTCCACCTGAAGCACCGCAAGGAGGCGCGCGGCATCGGCGGCGTGTTCTTCGATGACCTCGGTGCCGATGGCGAAGTCAGCTTCGACCACGGCTGGGGTGTGACGCAGGCGGTCGGCGACGCTTTCCTGGCCGCCTATCTGCCCATCGTCGAGCGCCGGCGCGATTTGCCGTACGGCGAACGCGAGCGCGACTTCCAGGCCTATCGGCGCGGCCGCTATGTCGAATTCAACCTCGTATTTGACCGCGGCACGCTGTTCGGCCTGCAGTCGGGCGGCCGCACCGAATCCATCCTGATGTCCATGCCGCCGATCGTGAAGTGGCGCTACGACTGGCACCCGGAACCGGGCTCGCCGGAAGCAAAGCTCTACACCGACTTCCTACCCCCGAGGGAATGGGTGTAGCGGGGGTGAGGCAGGGGTTTCGCAGCGCATGCGCTGCGCCTGCCGAACGGGCTGGCTGTACAAAGCCAACCTCCGTTTCATCGGGGTTTCGCAGCGCACGCGCTGCGCCTGCCGAACGGGTTGGCTGTACAAAGCCAACCTCCGTTTCATCGGGGTTTCGCAGCGCACTCGCTGCGCCCGCGGAACCGGCTGGCTGTATCGAGCCAGCCGTGGACGCAACAGGGGTTGCGAAGCGCCGCTTCCGGCCCGGTGTTGGGCATCGCAGCGCACACCCCCACCAACGTTCCGCACGGCGTAGGTTGGGGTGAGCGCAGCGATGCCCAACACCCGACGCATTGAAAACCGCAACCCATAAAGACGCAGCCCATGCCGGCGGATGCGCGGCGCGATCGCCGTGGAAGCGGACCATGCGCCCGTTCGCGGCTTTCACCGCTTCCCACAGGTCTGCCTCACCGCCCCTCCCCTCCCCGGCCTTTCGCGTCCAACACGCAAAAAAAAACGGGCACCTCAAAGGCGCCCGAACCGGGACCACAGGAAGAACTCTTCAGGGTCTGTTGACCATGCACCGTGTGCCACGATGCATGGTCAACAGACCCCGGACCTGCCCGCCAGGCCCGGCGCTTGTGGCCCCGGGCTGGCAGTCAGGCATTGCTGCTCAGAACCGGTAACCCACACCGACGCCGATCAGGATGGGATCGATGTCCAGCTTGGTTACCTTGGTACCAGCACCCTTGACGAAGATGTCGGTATCGATGGTCACGTACTTCACGTCGAGATTCAGGAACCACTTCGGCGCGATCTGGTAGTCAACGCCGATCTGTGCGGCGAAGCCGAAGCTGCTGCGGTCGATGCGCAGCGGCACGCTGCCACCCAGCACGGTGCCGGCATCCAGATCGACGCTGGAGAAGCGCGTGTAATTCGCACCCAGGCCGACGTAGGGACGGATGGTTCCGGTCGGGTTGAAGTGGTACTGCAGCGTCAGCGTCGGCGGCAGATGCTTGACCGAGCCGATGCCGGTGCCGCCGAGTTCGACGTCGTGCTTCTGCGGATACGTCAGAATCAGTTCGGCCGCGATGTTCGGCGTGAAGAAATAGGTGATGTCGACTTCCGGAAAGGTCTTGTTTTCCGCTTCGACGTCGATCGGCAGGCCGAGGCCACCAGAATTGCCGTTGTCGACATTCATGTGCAGTGCGCGAACGCGCACCATCCAGTCGCCCTCTTCAGCCGCCTGTGCGACACCCGCCACTGCTGCCAGTGCTGCCACGCCCACCCACTTGATTGCGTTCATTTTCTGCTCCGGGGAATTGAAACTGCATGTGTTGTACGCAGTATCCGCGAAGCAATAAACCCCACTTTGATCAGGGTCAATGGATGATGAAGTCCTTGTCGCGCAGCCGCGCGATGCGTTCGGCGGTATCCGGATGGCTGGACAACCAGCCCATCGGTCCGGAACGGCTCGCCTGGCCCTCGCCATGCGCGGCGGCCAGTTTCTCCAGCATGCCGGCCAGCAATTCGGCTGACTGTCCGCGGGCACGCAGCAGTTTCACGGCAAAGTCGTCCGCTTCGCGCTCCATGTCGCGCGAATAGCCGGCCTGGACCAGCGCAGCCGGGGCACCTGCCAGCAGACTGCTGACATCGCCCAGATACCAGGCCATGAACAGTGCGGTCGCCGAGCCCTGCAACAGCATGCGCACGCCGTGGCGCTCGTGCACATGCCCCAGTTCGTGCGTCAGCACAGCCAGCACCGGTGCGTCAGCCCCGGCCAGCGCAACCAGTTCGTCGGTGACGATGAGCGTACCGTCGGGCAGCGCGAAGGCATTCGCGCCCAGTTGCCCCCCGCTGCGGAACAGCAGTGTGTGCGGGATGGGCTGACCCTCTATCGACGCCACCGACGAGAGCGTCTGGCGCAGCGCCTGCTGGCGTGCCGATGGCAAGGTCGTCGGGCGGGTCAGCGCCTGGTCCAGCCATTCAAGTGTGCGTTCCGAAAGCGCGGTCATCGCACTGTCGGGCACCAGCGGCGCGGTGGCACGGGCCGCCCAGGGCAGCCCGTACTGCATGATGAGCCAGACCGACAGCAGCAACGCCGACAGCATGATGACCACCATGCGCGGCTCGAATGCCCAGCGCACGACCGCAGCATCGCGATGGCCGGTGGCTGCGAGCAGATGCGCCAGTGCGGCGTGGTCGCGCACTTCCAGATGGGCGCCGTCGGCAAAGCTGATCAGGCGTGCGGCATCGCCCATCGGCTCGGATACACGCAGCGCACCCAGCGGCTCGCAGCGCGACACGTCGTCACTTTCGACATGCAGCACGCCGTCGCTCACGTTCAGCGTGACGGCATGCGCCCGCGCGCTGCGGCCGTCGAAATACAGCGCGGCGACGCCGGTCGCCGGATCAGAGGGCGATGTCGACATCGAACAGGTCCGCTGCCTCTTCGCCGGTGGCGGCGGCATCCTGCGCCTGGCCGGCGATGAAATCATCGAGCGGGCCGGCGCACAGCATCGTGACGCTCTGCAGCCGGTAGCGCGCCAGCCGGATGGTCGCAAACGGCAGGAAAAGGCCAAGAGTGACCACCACGCCGATCAGGTTGGTGAGCATGATCAAGTACAGCCGGCGCGCACTGACCGCCGACTCGAAACGGTGACTGCCAAGCTGCATGTGGTTCCACACCAGATTCTGCAGGCGCGCCGACAGATAGGGCTGCACGAACAGCAGCAACAGGATGAACAGCAACGGCGCCAGCCCGAACACGGCCGGACTGCCGTCGGCCAGCGCCGCGAGCAGCGCACCGATGGTCGCCATGCCGAGCAGCACAACGGCGATCGCCGCGCCGTAGATGCGGTAGTAGGCGCCGACCGGCGCATCGATGGTGAAGTGCGCACTGCCGAAGCGCGCATGGTTGAACTGGTAGGCCTTCATGCGCTGGTGCCACATCGGCCCGAGCAGATAGAGCGTCAGCACGCTGAAGATCGGCCACTTCAGGAATACCGAATAGGCGCCGCCGGTACCGCCGTCGAAACCGAAACGAAGACCGCGCCAGCTGGAGTAACGCGCCCGGAAGCGCAGCGAACGCATCAGGAGTACCGGCATGACGGCCGCCAGTGCAACTGCCACGACGATGCCTGCAATGATCGAGAACTGGAACGACACGTTGTAAGCAAGCAGCAGCATGAAGCCGATGACCCGGCCCTTGAGGATGGCGCGCGGGTCACCGTGGTAATCGAAGGCTGAGCCGCCAAGCGTTGTGTGGCGGTAGAAATACTGCAGCCGCCTGACCTTGGCCCAGGCCGAATAAATGCCGAGCGTAAGCAGTGTCAATGCCAGATTGACGATCCAGATGCCGAAGTATTCGCCGCCGCGTCCGGAAAACGTGATCGGCTCGCGCTGCAGCGCCGGCGCGACCGCGGCGAAGGGATTGCCGCCGGCCGCATCGGCCGTGGCGTGTTCGAACGGATTGTCCATGATCGATGGGCAGTTGGCGGAATGACCGCATCATGCCAGATGGCATGAAGGTTCAACTCATCAGCGCGGCCGAGCGGAAATGACTGCGCGCATCTTCGCCGCGGTCGAGGTGTTCGTGCAGCAGCGCCAGTTCGACATGCACGCCACGCGTCGGCTGCACGGCCAGTGCTGCTTCGAGATAGCTCTGTGCCTTGCCCCACAGCTGTTGCGTACGGCACAGCCGGCCCAGCGCGAGCAGCAGACCGGCGTCCCCCGGATGCACGCGCAACCAGGCTTCGGCGCGACCGATGCGGGCCTGCACATCGCTGCCGTCGGTTTCGGAGTACAGCACGACCAGTGCGGAATCCCATTCGCGGTCAAGCTGCGCCTCGATCAGCTTGCGCGCCTGCGCGTGCTGACCATCGGCGATCAGCGCTTCGCACATGGCGCGTACCACCTGCGCATCTTCCCGCTCAAGCGCCGGCAGTTCGCGCCAGTAGGCATCGAGCTCGGACGGATCGGCCTCACGCAGCGCGCCCATATGCGCCTGACGGCGCACCGGCGCGGCCTGCTCCGGCGTCAGCGCGCGATGCTTCTGCAGCAGGCGTACCACACGCAGCAGACCGACCCAGTCGCCCAGCCCGCGGCGCGCGCGCATCGCCAGCCGCAGCGCGGCCACGTGGCGCTGGCCGCCGGACTGCAGCGCGTCGATACGGGTAAGCGCGTCGGCGAAATCGCGTCGGTCGGTCAGGATGCCCGCTTCGGTCATCAGCCGGGCCGTGCGCAGATCGTCGTGCTGCGACGCCTGGGCCAGCCAGTCATCAACCTGGTCTGACTCGCGCATCTCATGCGCCGCGCGGGCGCCGATCAAGGAAGCCAGTCCGGGTGACTCCCCGCCTTCGACCGCCACCTTGGCACTGCGCTGCGCCTGGCCGTAGCGGCCTTCGAAATACAGCCGTGCCGAATCGCGCAGCGCGGTGACGGCGCGGTGGCGCCGCTGGCGCAGGCGGTAGCGACGCGCGCGCGCCGGCATGCGCAGCAGGGCGTCGATGAAATGGAACAGGCTGTACAGGGCGGCGACGCCCAACAGCAGCACGACGATGAAGAAATTCAGCGAAAGCTCGACGCGCCAGGGCGACCACTGCAGCAGCACGAAGCCGTCGTTCTCGCGTGCCGCGATCACCAGGCCGACCGCCAGCACGCACAGGCCGAGCAGCCAGAGCAGCAGGCGCACCATCAGTTCGCCCCCTCGCGCACGGCCGGCACGCGCTGGCGGCTCGCCTTCAGCTGTGCCAGCGCGCTCATCGATTCGTTCAGGTCAGGCAGCGCCTCGCCGGGATCGACCATGCCGAGCTGGCGCAATGTGGTCAATGCGTTTTCGGTGGCGCGCGCGCGGGTGTCGAAATAACGCTCCACCCACTCGCCGGCCTGGCGGATGTCTTCGCGCCAGATCGCGCCATTGCGCTGCAGCAGCGCAATGCGTGCATTGATCAGTCGCAGCTTCAGGTTCTCGCGCAGGAAAAAGCTGTGCGAAGGCGCCAGCAGGACCGGATCCGGGCGATCCAGCCGCTCGATCCGCACCAGCTGGCGGAATTCGCCCCAGATGTCCTGCAGCAAGCGGTCGATGAAGGTCTGGTCGGCGGCGGGAACGGCCGGCGCAGGAGGCGGTTCCGAAGGCGAACGCTCGAAGGCCAGCGGCAGCGTGTCGATGGCGGCCAGCAAGGTGTCGATGCGCAGCGCCTGGCCGGACAGATCAGCCATCGGCGCGCGCCGCAGGCGTTCCATGTCATTGGCCATCGCGCGCCGCAGCGGCAGATAGCGGCCGGTATCGCTTCGCGCCAGCTGGGCTTCGGCGCTGGACAGGGCCTTGAGCGCCAGTTTGGCATCGCCCGCCAGTTGCAGCTGCTGCTGGCCGAGCACCAGCGCATGCTCGACCTCGGCCAGCGCACGCTCGTCATAGGTACGCACGAGATCGTCCGCCAGGAACTCGTAGGCGTCGATGCGTGCGCGCAGTTCGGACAGCTGCACTTCCTGGCTGCCCAGTCGCTCGCCATGACTGGCCATGCCTTCGGCGCCCTGCTCGTTCGCGCGGCTCGCTTCAACCGCCTGGGCGCCCACTGCCGCCACCCGCTTGTTCAGTTCGGCTTCGAGCACGCGCATGCGCTGCACCATGAAGAAGCTGAGCAGGCCGAAGATGATCAGCACAAACACGACGACCGGCAGCAGCCAGCCTGGCAGGCGGGTTTCACGCGCCGCACGCACATCTGTTGCGGTCTCGGGCGCGGCGTCGGTCCGGCCAGCACTGGCTGCAAGCGGCATCGGTGCGGCGGAATTCGGGGAGGGGTCTGTCATGTCGATTCGGTCGAGGCGTAATGCGAAAAATAGTCGGTCAGGCCGGCCATCAGGCCGGCGTCGCTGGCAGCCGTTTCGATCACGCGCGTGAAACCCTGTTCCATTGCCTGTTCGGCGATGCGCGCATGCGGCACGAACAGCGGCAGGCCGCACAGCCGCTCGAAACAATCCGGTGTCGCGAGCGCTCGCAGATTGCGCACCGACTCGGACGAAGTCAGCGTCAATGCATGCAGCTTGCCGGCCATCACCGTTTCGTGCAGCAAGGCAGCGCCTTCGGTCGGCGCACGTCGACGGTAACAGGTGACGTGACCAACCGTTGCACCGCGTTCGCGCAGGGTGTCGCCAAGCAGTTCGCGACCGCCGTCACCGCGGAATATCAATACTCGACGGCCGGCCAGCGCGGCGGCAGACAGTTCCGGCAATGCCAGCAGCGCCTCGGAGTCGGAGCGGCCTGGCGGCACGATGACCCGCGGTATGCCGCGCGCGCGAAGCGCCTGGGCCGACTGCTCGCCCACGGTGGCGGCGGGCAGCGACGCCGGCCACGGGTGTAGCGGCAGCATCACGTCCAGTGCTTGCGCCACCGCGTTCGCGCTGACGAAGATGGCCAGCGCGAGCGTGTCGAGCCGGCCGGCGGCTTCAGCCACCGCCTGTACGTCGTCAAGCGGCTCGATGTCGATCAGCGGCAGCAGCAGCGGCTCACCGCCGGCCGCGCAGATCGCCTCGCCCAGCGCAGCCGCCTGGGCGCGCGGGCGGGTGACCAGCACACGGCGTCCGGCCAGCGCACTGCCTGCCCCGGTCATCGAGTGTCCAGGGCGTCGAGGATGTCCTGCGCCCCATCGGCACGCAGCAGTGCCACGCATTCAGCAGCCAGTTCGTCCGGCTGGGCGATATTGCCGCGCACTTCGGCGGCCGCGATGCGCGTGCCATCCGGCAGCGCGACCCGGGCGCGCAGCCACAGCGCGCCGCCATCGACCACGCAATAGGCGGCCAGCGGCACCTCGCACGAACCTGCCAGCGCGCGGGAAACCGAACGCTCCGCGCGCACGCAGGCCTGAGACGGGCCGCACACCAGCGGCGCCAGCCAGGCCGCCACCTCGGGTCGCGACGAAAGTGCCTCGATGCCGAGCGCGCCCTGCCCCGCTGCCGGCAGCGAAAGTTCGACCGGAATGGTCGCGCGGATGCGACCGCCGAGGCCGAGCCGCTTCAGGCCGGCAGCGGCGAGGATGATCGCGTCGTACTGGCCTTCGTCGAGCTTGCGCAGCCGGGTATCGAGATTGCCGCGCAGGCTGGTCACAGCGAGGTAGGGAAAGTGGGCACGCAGTTGCGCTTCGCGGCGCAGGCTGGAGGTACCGACCACGGCGCCCGGGGGCAGCTCGTCGAGACTGGCGTAGCGCGACGATACGAAAGCATCCTGCGGCGTTTCGCGCTCCAGCGTCGCCACCAGCGCGAATTCGTCGGCCAGTGTCATCGGCACGTCCTTCATCGAATGCACGGCCAGATCGGCGCGACCTTCGAGCAACGCCGCTTCGAGCTCCTTGACGAACAGGCCCTTGCCACCGACCTTGGCCAGCGGGCGGTCAAGAATCTGGTCGCCGCGGGTGGTCATGCCCAGTATGTCGACGTGGGTGCCAGGGTACAGGGCGGACAATCTGTCACGCACGTGTTCCGCCTGCCACATCGCGAGCCGCGATTCGCGTGATGCGATCACGATACGCGCGGGCTTCGGGTAAGCTTGGGTTTCATGCTGCGGGACGGAATTCGACAGATCCGAAATCACGTTCTCCAGGCCGGCCGGGTAGTCCATGAGGGATAAGGGGCGTGAGGTGAACACACCGCGCGCCAGCGTGATCAGGAGCCCCACCGGCTCCTGCGGACAGCGCGCGAAACGGCCTCGGATTCTAGCAGCCCTGAATGGAACGCACTGCCCCGCCAATGAAGGCTGGCAGCGTTGTTCCCGACCTGACCGATCTTCTGGAAGGATTGCACGTGAATCAACAGGCCCAGACGCCGGTTGCGACGCACGAACGCGCCGCGCACGACAAGGACCAGCCGCTGTTCGACGACATCCGCCTGCTCGGCCGCATGCTGGGCGACGTGGTGCGCGAGCAGGAAGGCAGCCGCATGTTCGAAATCATCGAGAACGTGCGCCAGCTGTGCGTGCGCTTCCGCCGCGATGACGACCTCGAAGCACGCGCCGAGCTGGCCAAGCTGCTGAACGGCCTGAGCGACGACGACACCATCATCGTAGTGCGCGCGTTCAGCTACTTCCTGCACCTGGCCAACATTGCCGAAGACCAGCACCACATCAGGCGCGCCCGCGCGCACGCCATCGCCGGCGACGCACCGCGGCCCGGCACGCTGGCCAATGCACTGGGCAAGGCGCTCGACGCCAAGGTGCCGGCCGAGGAAATCCTCGGCTTCTTCCGCGACGCGCTGGTGGTGCCGGTGCTGACCGCGCACCCGACCGAGGTGCAGCGCAAGAGCATTCTCAGTCAGGAAATGAAGATCGCCCGGCTGATCGACGAGCGCGACCGCACCCGGCTGACGCCGGATGAACTTGCCGACCACGACGAAGCCGTGCGCCGGACCATCACGTCGCTGTGGCAGACCCGCATGCTGCGTCGCACGCGCCTGTCGGTCGCCGACGAGGTGATAAACGGGCTGTCCTTCTACGACTACACCTTCCTGCGCGAACTGCCGCGCGTCTACAACGCGGTCGAAGACCAGCTCGAAGCAGCGTTTCCGGAGCACAAGCGCCACATCGGCAGCTTCCTGCGCATGGGCTCGTGGATCGGCGGCGACCGCGACGGCAACCCGTTCGTCACGGCCGATGTGCTGCGTTCGACGCTGCGCGTGCAGTCGGCCCGTGCGCTGGACTACTTCCTGACCCAGGTGCACATCCTCGACACCGATCTGTGTTCGACGATGATGCTGAACAATGTCAGCGACGAACTGCGCGTGCTGGCCGCCACTGCGCCGGACAAGTCGCCGCACCGCGAGGACGAACTGTACCGGCGCGCGCTGGCCGGTATCTATGCCCGGCTGGCCGCCACCGCGCGCACGCTCGACCAGCACGAGGCGCTGTGGAAGGCGGTCGGCGACGCCGACCCCTATCGCAACGCCGCCGAATTCGTGCGCGACCTCGACGTGATCCACGAGTCATTGATCGGCCACAAGTCGCGCCTGATCGCACGCGGCCGGCTGCGCCGCCTGCGCCACGCGGCACGCGTGTTCGGCTTTCATCTGGCCGCGCTCGACCTGCGGCAGAACTCGGATGTGCACGAGCGGGTGATCGCCGAACTGCTGGCCCGAGCGCATGTGTGCAACAACTACCTCGAATTGCGCGAAGAGCAGCGCATCGAAGTGCTGATCAACGAGCTGGGCACGCCACGGCCGCTGACGTCGAGCTTCATGCAGTTTTCGGAAGAAACCGAAGGTGAGCTGGCGATCGCCCGCACGGCGGCGCAGATGCACGCGCTGTACGGCCCGGAAGCGCTGCCCAACTACATCATTTCCAAGGCCGACGGCGTGTCCGACATGCTGGAAGTGGCGCTCATCCTGAAGGAAGTCGGGCTGCTGAACGTGCATGAGCGGCGCTCGGCGATGAACATCATTCCGCTGTTCGAAACCATCGGCGACCTGCGCAATGCACCGCGCGTGATGGACCGCATCTTCACCATCCCGATCTGGCGCGTGCTGCTCGATGCCCGCTCGACGACGCAGGAAGTGATGCTCGGCTATTCCGATTCGAACAAGGACGGCGGCTTCCTGACGTCGGGCTGGGAGCTGTACAAGGCGGAAACACGGCTGGTGCAGGTGTTCAAGCGGCACGGCGTGCGGCTGCGCCTGTTCCACGGCCGCGGCGGTTCGGTCGGCCGGGGTGGCGGGCCCAGCTTCCAGGCGATCCTGGCGCAACCGGCCGGCGCAGTGCAGGGCCAGATCCGCGTGACCGAACAGGGCGAGGTGATCGCGTCGAAATACTCCAACCCGGACGTCGGCCGCCGCAACCTCGAAGTGCTGGCCGCCGCCACCTTCGAGGCGACGCTGCTGGGCAAGCGCGAAGGTGATGCGCCGCCGGAATTCACCGACGCAATGGAAGAGTTGTCCGGCTACGCCTTCAAGGCCTACCGCAACCTGGTCTATGAAACCGAAGGCTTCGAGAAGTACTTCTGGGAATCGACGGTCATTTCGGAAATCGCCGAACTGAACATCGGCTCACGCCCCGCCTCTCGCAAGAAGGGACAGAAGATCGAGGACCTGCGCGCAATTCCGTGGGTTTTTTCGTGGTCGCAGTGCCGCCTCATGCTGCCCGGCTGGTATGGCTTCGGCACCGCGGTGAATGAATATCGCGCCAAGCACGCCGATGGTCTGGCACGGCTGCAGGCCATCGTGCACGAATGGCCGTTCTTCGCGACGCTGATTTCCAATATCGACATGGTGCTGTCGAAGACCGACATCGCGATTGCCAGCCGCTACGCCGAACTGGTCGAGGACGAGGCACTGCGCAGCGCCATCTTTTCGCGCATCCGCGCTGAATGGCAGGCCACGCTGGACGCGGTCAGCCAGATCACCGGCGCACCGGAGCTGCTGTCCACCAATCCGCTGCTCGCCCGCTCGATCCGCAACCGCTTCCCCTACATGGAGCCACTGAACCACCTGCAGGTCGAACTGCTGCGCCGTTTCCGCAGCGGCAACCGCCATGAACGCACGCGCCGCTCTATCCACCTCACCATCAATGGCGTGGCTGCGGCGCTGCGCAACAGCGGGTAGGGAAACCGAGCGAAGAACGTCGATGTTGCGACGTTCTTCGCTCGGGCCTCGCCCATCGCCTCAGTACCACTGACCTTCGTCGTCGGGGTCGGACTTCTGGTCGGTGATCGCGACGCGCTTCGCCTCTTCGCGTAGGAAGGTGACGATCTGGCGCATCTCCTGCTCGCTCAGACTGTTGCGCCAGCCGCCCATCTGCGTGTTGGGCCGCCCGTCGGCGATGACCTTGAACATGTAGTCGTCCGAATTCGCACCGCCGGGTGCCCAGGCGCCCTTGACCAGTTGCGGCCCCTTGCCGCCCTTGCCGCGCGAGTTGTGGCACTGCTGGCAGTTGCGACCGAACAATTCTTCGCCCTTGCGGGCATCGGCGACCGGAACGGACACCGCGTCCGGGCCACCGCCATTGCCGGCGCCCATCGCCATCACCTGCGGGGCAAGCAGCGCACACACGGTGGCCAGCACACACGAAAGCGCGCGCTGTACGCGGCCACCGCCTTCAACGAAATCTTTCAGCATGAAATCCTGACTCCAGTGATTCTTCGGGATACACGGTACGGGCCGCATCGGCGGCCCGTACCGTGGTCGCTTACTTCTGCAGCGCGAACACCATCATTCCGCCGCCGCGATTCTGGTGCCGGAAGAACTCGTCATAGACCAGCGGCCACAGACTGCCGCCGCCCGGGCCATACACGATGGCCACGTACTGCTTGCCGTCGACCGTAAACGTGGTCGGGTTGCCGTGGATGCCGGCACCGACATTGAAGCGCCACATCGCCTCACCGGTTTCGTCATGCAGCGCGTTTAGGAAACCCGCCGCGTCGCCGGCGAACACCAGACCACCTGCGGTGGAGATGAGGCCGCTGGTCGCCGGATAGCTCTGCGGACGCGTCCACACCAGCTTGCCGGTGGTGGCGTTGAAAGCCTTGACGCCGCCTGTGTAGGGGTTAACCGTCAGCTCGCGCGTGCGCAGCCACCACTTGCCGCGTTCGAATTGCTGCTCCTTCTTCAGCTGGATGTTCATCGAGCTGTCGATGAAGGGGATATAGACCAGCTTGCTCTTGTGGCTGTAGGTGGCCGGGTGCCATTCCTTGCCACCGTCGAGCACCGGGGCGATGTCGGTGACCAGCCTGTCGTATTGCGGGATCTTGTCCGGATTCACAACGGGACGGCAGTTGTCGGCCCAGCTCTTCACCCAGTTCACGCGGGCGATCGGCACCACCCAGTTGCACTTGCCATTTGTACGGTCGATCGAATAGAGGTGACCGTTGCGGTCGCCGTGCAGCCACACCTTGCGGCCCTTCTCATCGTCGATCAGGATGGTTTCGTTGTTGCCGGAGTAATCCCAGGCGTCGTTCGGCGTGTACTGGAAGTGGTACTTGATCTTGCCGGTGTCCGGATCCATCGCGATGGTCGAATCGCTGTACAGGTTGTCGCCCTTGCGCACGTGCGGGTCGAAGTCCGGCGCCGGGTTGCCGCCGCCCCACAGCAGCGTGTTGGTTTCGACGTCGTAGGAACCGGTGAGCCAGGCCGAAGCGCCGCCGTTCTCCCACGAATCGTTGGCCCACGTCTTGGCCATCGGGTGATCCGGGCTGGTCGGGCGGGTGAAGGTTTCCCAGATCTTTTCGCCGGTGTCCGGATCGAGCGCCGAAATGCGGCCGGCGTTGCCGCCTAGGTCACCGCCGGAGTTGCCGACGATCACCTTGTTGCGCACCACCAGCGGTGCCGAGGTGTAGATGTCGCCGCTGGTGTAGTCGCCGAGCTTCACGTTCCACACGAGCTTGCCGGTAGTGGCGTTGAGCGCGACCACGCGGGTGTCCAGCGTCGCCATGTAGACCATGTCCTTGTACACCGCGACGCCGCGGTTGATGGCCTCGCAGCACAGGAAGGGGCCGAGATCGCCGGGCAGCGGGTGCTCGTATTTCCACTTGATGCGACCGGTGGCGCCATCGACGGCAAACACCTTGTTCTGGCTGGCGGTGACATAGAGCGTGCCGTTGACCGCGATGGCCTGGCTGTCCTGCGCATCATTCACGCCGAAGGACAGGTTCCACATCGGCACCAGCTTTTCAATGTTGTCGCGGTTGATCTGCGCCAGCTGACTGTAGCGGGTCGAATCGTAGCCCTTGCCGTAATTCAGCCAGTTGCCCGCATCCTTGTCGGCGTTCAGCAGCATGTCTTCGCTGACGTAGTTCGGGCGCCACTTGAAGGTGGCTTCCAGCTTGTTCACGCCGAGCGGCGGTTCCGGATCGGCGGCCACGGCCTGCGTGGAAAGCATCAGGGCCGCGAGCCCCGGCAGCACGCAGCGCCGGGCGCGCGCCGATTTCACGATGCGGACAGTCATGTTCAAACCTCCTGTTGGACGCCGGCCTTCCTTCTCCACCGGTCGCCTGTTGATGGAAACGGCAAAGCCCTTTGAGAACGGGCTCGCCGGCACGCTGGCGAACGCCGGGCATGCGCAATCGGAAGCGCAGTTTGCGTGCCATGCACGCGGGACATGCCGATCCGGGGAGAAAAAGAAAAACCGTTTCTAAATCAATGCGCTGCAACAGGGTGTGCAGAGCGGAGCCGGGAAGATCACCCGCGGCCGTGGCACAGATGAAGCACATCACGCCGCCGACGCCTGTCTCATGCGAGACGGCTAATTTGAGACACCAGGGATTACACCTCAGCAGCCCGGTGAAAACACAACTGGATAAAGGAGAACGACGCCCGGCCATGCGAAATTGATCGATGTCGAACGCTTTCGCAGCGGCGAGGTAAGACACCGATCACGACGCCCGATGAAACCCCTCGGCGGGGCGAGCGGTCACGTCTCGCTGGCGACGGATTGAACTTGCAGTCCATCGACCTGACCCGGCCGACACTGCGAGCGGCAAGTGTCGATCGCTGTGAAACGGCGTGATCGATCTGTTTCGAGGCGCGCAGCGGGAGGTCCTGTGGGAGCGGCGGCCTCGCCGCGATGAGCGCCGTGATGGTCGATGATCAGCGTGCGGATCGCGGCGAGACCGCCGTTCCCACAGCCGTCGCGCCCGCACGCGCCAGACCAACAGGGCCGCGCCGATCGCCGGCACCTTCACAACGCGAAACCTGCGAAAGGCGCCTCGACTGTTGCACTCGACCTTATGGCTGGGCGCGCGACCAACCGGCTGCGCAGGCGTTCAGCCCTTCGCCGGCGGATCGACGATGAAACGGTAGCCCACGCCGGTTTCGGTCAGCAGATGTTGCGGTCGTGCCGGATCGGTCTCGAGTTTCCGGCGCAGATGGCCCATGTAGATGCGCAGGTAGTGACCGTGCTCGATGCTGTTCGGCCCCCACACCTCGCGCAGCAACTGACGATGCGTCAGCACTTGTCCTTCGTGGGCGGCAAGCTGTGCGAGCAGGCGGTACTCGACGGGTGTGAGGTGCACCGGCTCGCCGCTGCGCGTGATCAGGCGACGCGCCAGATCAAGCTGGCAATCACCGAAACGAAGCGGTGCCGCCGCCTCCGCGCTGCGGGCCATGCGGCGCAGCGCCACGCGCACGCGCGCCATCAGCTCGCCGACCGAGAACGGCTTGGCCAGATAGTCGTCGGCGCCGGCATCGAGCGCCTCGATCTTGTCGGTGTCGCCGACACGCGCCGACAGCACGATGACCGGCATGCGACTCCAGCCACGCAGATCCCGGATCAGGTCGATGCCGTCGCCATCCGGCAGCCCGAGATCAAGCACGACCAGATCGGGCTTGCGCGTGCCCGCCTCGATCAGACCCCGCTGCAGGCGGTCGGTGTCGAACACCTGATGGCCTTCTTCTTCCAGCGCCTGACGCACGAAGCGGCGGATGCCGGGGTCGTCCTCGACGATCAGGATGCGGGCAGGCGGCGTGTGCACGAGGTTCATCGGCCGGAGTGTGCCGCATCCGATACCGCGGTGGAGTCCGGTGGGTCGGGCTTCGCCGGTGCGGCGCGCTGCGGAAGGGTGCAGCGAAACACCGCACCGTGCGCCGGCGGCGGACGGTTTGTCGCTTCGATATCGCCACCGTGCGCGCGCATGATGGCGCGGCAGATCGCCAGCCCGAGGCCGACGCCCGGCGTGCTCGATTCGATGTCGCCGCGCGTGAAGGTGCGGAACAGCCGGTCGGGGTCGCCAGGCGGCAGGCCCGGACCGTCGTCAGTCACTTCAATGAAGAGAGGGTCACCGTCGGAATCGCCCGCGCTGTGTGCGGTCAGCCGTATCGGTGTGCCGGGCGGCGTGTATTTGGCTGCGTTCTCCAGCAGATTGACCAGCACGCGTTCAAGCAGCACTGCGTCGCCATACAGCAGTGGCAGATCGTCCGGCAGGCGGATACTGACCGGATGCTGCGCCAGCGCGCCCGCGATAGAGCGGATCGCACTGCCGGCCAGTTCTTCCAGCGACTGCCAGTCATGTCGCAGAGCTACAGCGCCGGCCTGCAACCGGGCCATGTCCAGCAGATTGCTCACGAGCTGCGCAGTGCGCCGCGCCTGGTCGACGATGGCCTGCGCGCCGGCACGGTGCATCGAGCCGTCGCGCGCCAGCGCGCCCGACAGGTTTTCCGCCTGCCCGATCAATGCGGTGAGCGGGGTGCGCAGGTCGTGCGACAGCGCGCCAAGCAGCGAATTGCGCAGGCGTTCGGATTCCATCGATACCAGCGTGTCCTGCGCGACCGTCACGAAATGCACCCGTTCGATGGCGATTGCGACCAACGCGGCATAGGTGTCGAGCAGCTGGCGCTGTTCCGGAATCATCAGCAGCCGCGCGTTGGCCGGTTCGACCGCAATCACGCCGCGCGTGCGCATCGGGGCCCGCAGCGGAAGATATAGCGTCGGGCTGCCGGGCAATGTGTCCGTGCCGTGACCGGCCGGCTCACCGTGATCGTGCGCCCACTGCGCCAGGCCGATGTCGGGCGGGCGCGCCGGCGAGGCGGCTGAATCCGCCGCGTCATCGCCCTGCAACAGCACAAGACGGTTGTCCACATCAGGCAGCATCAATGCCGCATGGCCTCGGAATGCGCGTTCGACATAGCGCCGCCCGATATCCGTCACCTGCTCGAGCGTGAGTGCCTTGCCCAGCTCGCGCGCCATTTCGAACAGGCTGCGCGCACGCTCTTCGCGGTAGCGTGCCACCCGCGCCTGATACTGCATCGAGGCCGTGAGCTGACCGATGATCAAACCGACAATCATCATGACTGCGAAGGTAATCAGGTACTGGGCGTCACTGACCGAAAAGGTGAAGCGAGGCGGCACGAAACAGAAATCGAATGCGAGCACATTGATCACCGCCGCGGCGAGCGCTGCGCGGCGGCCGAATTTCGCCGCAATGATGACCACCGTCAGCAGGAACAGCATGACGATGTTGGCCAGGTCGAAGAATGGCAGCAGCGGCGTGGCGAGCAGGGACACTGCGGCACTCGACGCAACAGCCCATGCATAGCCGCGCCGCCTGAGCATACGCGCCTGTAGGTCGTGCTCGTCGCCGGCCGACGGCGGAGGTGCATCCCCCTGCGGCGGCGCGTCGAGCGCGATTACCATGAACTCGATTTCGGGCGCGAGACGGGCCACCCGCTCGCCGAAGTGGCGCCGCGCAGTGAGGCGGCGCCAAAGCTCGGTCGTGGCGCCACGTGGCGTGTGGCCCGTCACCAGCGTGCCCAGATTGTTATCGCGCGCATAGCTCACGACAGCAGACGCGGCGTCCTGTGCGCTGAGCGTGGCGGTCGTGGCACCCAGCGAATCGGCCAGCTTCAAGGTATCAAGGATGGCACGTCGCCGCGCCTCGGGCAGACGCTGCAGCGCCGGCGTTTCGACATGGATCGCATGCCACGGCGCGTCGCCCGGCGCGGCGCGACGCGCGGCCGCGCGTACCAGCCGTTCGCTGCCGGCGTCCGGGCCCACGCACACCAGCAGCGCATCGCTGACCTGCCACACGGTGCGCCGGTCGGCGCTGACGTGTTCGCGCCGGTAGCTCCGGACTTCGTCGTCAACCCGCTCGGCGGTGCGACGCAACGCCAACTCGCGCAGTGCCATCAGGTTGCCGCGCCGGAAGAAGTTCTGCACCGCGCGTTCGGCCTGTTCCGGCAGATACACCTTGCCCTCGCGCAACCGGCGCAGCAGGTCTTCGGTCGGCAGGTCGACCAGCACCACTTCAGCGGCCTCGTCGAACACGTGATCGGGCACCGTCTCGCGCACCCGGATGCCGGTGATGCCACCGACCACGTCGTTCAGGCTTTCGATGTGCTGCACATTCACCGTGGTCCACACGTCGATGCCGGCATCGAGCAGTTCGTCAATGTCCTGCCAGCGCTTGGGATGGCGCGAACCGGCAGCGTTGCTGTGTGCCAGTTCATCGACCAGCAGCACCGCGGGGCGGCGTGCCAGCGCGGCATCGAGGTCGAATTCCTCCAGCGAGCGTCCCTGCAGCACCACGGCTCGGCGCTGCAGCTGTTCCAGCCCCTGCAGCTGCAGCGCGGTGTCGCTGCGACCATGGGTTTCGATCACGCCGACCACCACATCGACCTGCTGTTCGCGCAGCCGCTGTGCGGCATTGAGCATGGCCCAGGTCTTGCCGACTCCGGCCGAGGCACCGAAGAAAATCTTCAGCCGGCCGCGCGCCGCGCGGGCATCGGCGGCCTGTGTCGCAGCGAGCAGCGCGTCGGGGTCGGGGCGTGCCGGTTCGTCGGTCATGCGTGCACTTTACTGCTGCGGCGGACGGTCATCGGGCCGGGCGGGCGGTGGCTGCCGGCTACGCTGCGATCTGTCCACACACGGCAGCCACCAGGGCAAGTACCCGCAGCAATAGCGACGCGATGTCGTCGCCATGATTCAGCGCGCCGCATCGAGTGCGCGGTTGAGCGCCACCACGTTCACCCGCGGCTCGCCGACGATGCCCAGCCAGGGTCGTTGCGCCAGCTGCTCGATCAGCGTCTGCACGGCAGTGATGTCGATGCCGCGTGCGCGGGCGACACGGGCCGACTGATAGACGGCGGCCGCCAGACTGATGTCCGGGTCCAGACCGCTGGCCGACGCGGTCACCAGATCCACCGGCACCGGTGCCCGGTTGTCCGGATCGGCGGCGCGCAGCGCAGCAATGCGCGCGCGTACCGCATCCAGCAATTGCGGGTTGTTCGCGCCCAGATTGCTGCCGCCGGAGGCGCTGCCGTTGTAGGGCATCGGGGCGGTGGCCGACGGGCGCGACCAGAAGTGGCCGGGCGACGCGAAAGGCTGGCCGATCAGCGACGAGCCGATGACGGTTTCCCCGCTGACGTTACCCTCATCGTCGGCCCGGTCGTGGATCAGCGACCCGCGGGTCTGCGATGCAAACAACGACTGCGCGGCCAGCGTCACGACCAGTGGATAAGCCAGCCCGGTGATGACGCTCAACAGCAGGAAGACGGTCAGCGCGGTGCGGCAGTGTGCGAGCAAGGCATGCATGGTCGGGCTCCGTTCAGGCAAGGTGCAGCGCGTTCAGCGCGAGATCGATCAGCTTGATGCCGGCGAACGGCACGATGAGGCCGCCCAGACCGTAGATCAGCGCGTTGCGCCTCAGCAGTGCGCCCGCGCCGAGCGCGCGGTAGGCGACGCCGCGCAGCGCCAGCGGAATCAGCACCACGATGATCAGTGCATTGAATATGACCGCAGACAGGATGGCCGAGCTGCCGGTGCCCAGCGCCATCACGTTGAGCGCACCCAGCTGCGGGTAGGTGCCGGCGAAGGCGGCGGGCAGGATGGCGAAGTACTTGGCGACATCGTTCGAAATGCTGAAGGTGGTCAGCGCGCCGCGCGTCATCAGCATCTGCTTGCCGATCTCCACCACTTCGATCAGCTTGGTCGGATTGCTGTCGAGGTCGACCATGTTGCCGGCCTCCTTCGCCGCCTGCGTGCCGCTGTTCATCGCCACGGCGACGTCGGCCTGGGCCAGCGCAGGCGCATCGTTCGTGCCGTCGCCGGTCATCGCTACCATTCGCCCCTCGGCCTGGTAGCGACGGATCAGCGCGAGCTTGGCTTCCGGCGTCGCCTCGGCCAGCACGTCATCGACACCCGCTTCGGCGCCGATGGCCGCGGCGGTAAGCCGGTTGTCGCCGGTGATCATCACGGTCTTGATGCCCATGCGCCGCAGCTCGGCGAAGCGCTCCTTGATGCCGCCCTTGACGATGTCCTTCAGCTCGACCACGCCCAGCGCATGGGCGCCGTCGCTGACCACCAGCGGCGTGCTGCCGCGGCGCGCGGCGTCTTCGACGATGCGCATGAGTTCGGGCGCAAAGCGCCCGCCCTGCGCTTCGACATGCACGCGGACCGCTTCGGCCGCACCCTTGCGGATCTGCCGGCCCTCCCAGTTCACGCCGCTCATGCGGGTCTGCGCGGTAAAGGGCACGAAGATCGCGTCGTGCGACAGCAGCTGGCGTTCGCGCAACGCAAACTGCTGCTTGGCGAGCACGACGATGCTGCGCCCTTCCGGCGTTTCGTCGGCCAGCGAGGCAAGCTGCGCGGCGTCGGCCAGAGCCTGTTCGGTCACGCCCGGCGCCGGCAGGAAGGCGGCCGCCTGCCGGTTGCCCAGCGTGATGGTGCCGGTCTTGTCGAGCAGCAGTACGTCGACGTCGCCGGCCGCCTCGACCGCTCGGCCCGAGGTGGCAATCACGTTGGCACCCAGCATGCGGCTCATGCCGGCCACACCGATGGCCGACAGCAGGCCGCCGATGGTGGTCGGAATCAGACACACGAGCAGGGCGACCAGCACCGTGATGCCAACCGGCTCGCCTGTCCCGGCCGCGCCGACCGCGTGCATCGAGAACGGCAGCAAGGTCACGGTGGCCATCAGGAATACCAGCGTCAGCGTCACCAGCAGGATGGTGAGCGCGACTTCGTTCGGTGTCTTGCGCCGCTGCGCACCTTCGACCATGGCGATCATGCGGTCGAGAAAGCTTTCGCCCGGGTTAACCGTACAGCGTATGACGACCCAGTCCGACAGCACGGCCGTGCCGCCGGTGACCGACGAGAAGTCGCCGCCCGCTTCGCGGATGACCGGCGCCGATTCGCCGGTGATCGCGCTCTCGTCCACCGATGCGACGCCTTCGATCACCTCGCCATCGCACGGTACGGTATCTCCCGCCTCGACCAGCAGCACGTCGCCGATGCGCAGCGCGCCCGTATCGATGGCGTCCCAGCGCTCGCCATGACGCGGCGCCCGCAGCTTCTTCGCCGTGCCGCGTTTCTGCAGCCTGCGCAGGCTCGCGGCCTGCGCCTTGCTGCGGCCTTCGGCCATCGCCTCGGCAAAGTTGGCGAACAACACGGTGAACCACAGCCACAGCGCATTGGCACCGATGAACCAGACCGGCGCCTCGCCGTGACCCAGCAGCGCCTGCAGCCACAGCACCGTGATCAACGCGGCGCAGACATACACGACAAACATCACCGGATTGCGCCACTGGGCCGCCGGATTGAGCTTGATGAAGGCGTCGCGCAGTGCGCCGCGCAGCAGCGCGGGATCAAGCAGGCTGGAGGCCGGGCGTGACGGATGGAGGGCTGTCGTCATGACGTCTTTCCTCAGTGAATCATGTTGATGTGTTCGACCACCGGGCCCAGCGCGAGCGCCGGCAGGTAGGTCAGCGCGCCGACCAGCAGCACGGTCAGCACCAGCAGCACGATGAACAGCGGGCCGTGCGTCGGCAACGCGGCGGCGTTGCCGACGACTGTTTCGCGCGGCGTGCGCTTGCGCGCGGCCAGCGCGCCGGCCAGTGCCAGCACCGGCACGATGACGGCGAAGCGCCCCAACGCCATCGCGATGCCCAGCGCCGTGTTGTAGAAAGGCGTATTGGCCGACAGGCCGGCGAAGGCGCTGCCGTTGTTGTTGGCGGCCGACGAGAAGGCGTACAGCACTTCCGATAAGCCGGCGGCACCGGGGTTGAGCAGGCCGGCGCGGCCGGCGTCGGTACTCACTGCGATGGCTGTGCCGATCAGCACCAGCAGCGGCGTGACCAGCAGCGCGATGGATACCCGCTTCATTTCAGCCGGCTCGATCTTCTTGCCCAGGTATTCGGGCGAACGCCCGGTCATCAGCGCGGCGATGAACACCGCCAGCACGGCGAACAGCAGCATGCCGTAAAGCCCTGAACCGACGCCGCCGAACACCACCTCGCCAAGCTGCATCAACAACATCGCGATGCCGCCGGCCAGCGGTGTCAGCGACGCATGCATCGCATTGACGGCACCGCACGAGGCGGCGGTGGTGATGGCGGCGAACAGCGCGCTGGCGGCAATGCCGAAGCGCGCTTCCTTGCCTTCCATGTTGCCGCCCGGCTGCAGCGCGCTCGCGGCGGTATCGGCGCCCAGCGCGGCAAGCTTCGGATTGCCCGACTGTTCGAACGCCATGATGCCGAGCACCGCGATGACGAACAGCAGTGTCATCGCCGCCAGCAGCGCGTGGCCCTGACGGCGGTCACCCACCATCCGCCCGAATGCCACGCACAGCCCGGCCGGGATCAGGAAGATCACGACCATCTGCAGCAGATTGCTCCAGGGCGTGGGGTTTTCGAACGGGTGCGACGAGTTGGCATTCATGAAGCCGCCGCCATTGGTGCCCAGCATCTTGATCGCCTCCTGTGAGGCGACCGGGCCCATCGGCAGGGTCTGCGTCGTCAGCGTGCTGCCGTCGGCCTGCAGCCAGGGCTCGATCAGCCGAGCGCTGACGTCGGGCGAAAAGTTCTGGATCACGCCCTGACCGGCGAACACCAGCGCGAGCACGAACGACAGCGGCAGCAATACATACAGGGTGATGCGCACGACATCGACCGGAAAGCTGCCCAGGGTGCCCGTTCCCTGGCGCGCAAAGGCGCGCATCAGTGCGAACGCCACCGCGATGCCGGTGGCCGCCGACAGGAAATTCTGCACACCCAGCCCGAGCATCTGCGTCAGGTGGCTCATCGTGCTTTCGCCGGCGTAGCCCTGCCAGTTGGTATTGGTAACGAAACTGATCGCGGTGTTGAGCGCCGAATCCGGCGCCACCGCCGGCAGCGCCTGCGGGTTCAGCGGCAGCACGGCCTGCAGCCGCTGCAGTGCATACACCGCCACCACGCCAAGCGCGTTGAACAGCAGCAGCGACAGCGCATAGCCGCGCCAGCCCTGTTCCCGTGTCGCATCGATCCCGCACAGGCGGAACAGGCCGGCCTCGACGCGCCGCAGCCGTGTCGGCGCACCGTCTGCCACCGCAGCGAGCCAGCGTCCCATGGGCTGGGCGAGACCCCACACGAGCGCGAGGTAGCCGCCGAGCAGCAGCACCATCTGAAGGGTGATGGGCGCGGTCATCAGAAGTCTTCCGCGCGCCACAGCGCGACCAGCAGATACACGAACAACCCGGCCGCGAGCGCGGCGCACAGTGCAAGCATTGCGTCCATCCTGTCCACCTTTCCGTCGATGACCCAACAGCGGTGCATCGTCGGCGCATCGGTGAAAAGACGGTCTATAAATCCGTGGGCGGGGTGTAAACGCGGTGTATGCGGACGTCGTCCAGCGCTGGTGTGTTGTGGGAGCGCCCCCCGGAACCGACGCGTGCCGATGCAGAAACGCCTACCCGCGCCCGGTCTCCGCGAATTCAGCCTTGACCTGCGCCCACTGGCGGCGGCTGACCGGCAGTCGCTCGTCCAGACCTTTCAGCACGACTGCCCAGTGGCTGTCGGTGCCATCGCGCACCTGCTCGAAGCCGACGATGGCCTCGCGCGCGACCAGACAGCTGCGGTGGATGCGCACGAAACGACTGGCAAATTCCTGCTCCAGCGCCGCCAGCGGTTCCTCCAGCAAGTATTCACGCTCGGCGGTGCGCGCGGTGACGTACTTGAGTTCGGCGCGCAGATAGAGCACCTCGCGCACCGGCACCAGCAGGATGCGACCGCGCTCGCTGCACGACAGGTGCAGGCGCCCGCCCGGCAGCAGGCTATGCACGACGTCGGCCGGCACCGCCCGGCCGGGTACGCGGCGCAGCGCATCGAGCAGACGGGCGGCGCGCACCGGCTTGAGCAGGTAATCGACCGCATTCAGTTCGAAGGCGCGCACCGCGTACTGGTCGTAGGCGGTGCAGAACACCAGCGTCGGTGGCGCCGGCAGGCGGCCGAGGTGAGCGGCCAGTTCGATGCCGTCCATGCCCGGCATGCGGATGTCGACCAGCGCCAGATCCGCGGTGTCGTGCGGTGGCAGCGCCTGTAGCGCGTCGAGCGCCTCGTGCCCGTTGGCCGCTTCGCCCACCACGCGGTTGGGCAGTTCGGGTGCGATGTCTGACAACAGGGCGCGCAGCCGCAACCGGGCCGGCGCCTCGTCGTCGGCGATGAACACGCGCAGTTCGGCCGGCCGGTCGATCATGTGGCCGCCCGGTACGGAAAGCGGATGCGCACCCGGTACAGGCCGTCCTGCTCGCCTGCATCGAGTTGTGCTTCGAGATCGAAGAACAGCATCAGCCGCTCGCGGATGTTGTCCAGCGCCATGCGGTTGCCGCCGCCGTGTGACGCCGCCGGGCCATCGCGCGGCGGCGCCGGATTGTCGATCTCGACCACCACTTCGTTGCCGCTGCGCGTCACACTGACCCTGACTTCGCCATTGCCGGCCATCGGCTCGACGCCGTGATAGACCGCGTTTTCGAGCAGCGGCTGCAGCATCAGCGGCGGCACGCGGGCGTCCGGCGGGCAGCCGTCGGTTTGCCACAGCACGCCGAGCCGGTCGCCCAGACGCAGCTTTTCCAGCGCCATGTACTGGCGGCACAGCGCCAGTTCCTCGCCCAGGGTGACCAGTTCGCGGTTTTCGCGCATCAGCACGCGGAACAGGTCCGACAGCTCCTCGAGCGCCCGTTCGGCGCGACGCGGGTCCTCGCGCATGATGCCCAGCACTGCATTGAGGCTGTTGAACAGGAAGTGCGGCCGGATGCGCGCCGACAGCGCCATCAGACGCGCCTGCGCGATGGCCGGGCCGAGCGCGCGTTCCTGCACGGTGAAATAGACCATCGCCGCGGCCGACGCGAGCAGCGCCCACATCCCCTCGCGCACCGGCCAGGCCTTCATGTCCTCGATCGCCCAGCCGGTCATGGCTTCGGCGACGAATGTGCAGACCAGCGCGCACAGCGCCACCAGCGCCCAGCCGGCGCGCACCGGCAGGCGCGCGAACAGCGGCGCCGCCAGATAAAGCAGCAGCAGCGACATCAGCAGCGCCGGTTCGACCCGCGCCGCCATTTCCATCGCGTCGAGCAGCAGTGCGTCCCAGCTGCGATTGCGCGCCAGCAGCGCCAATGCAGCCAGTGCGTTGACCAGCAGCACGCTGCGCAGCACCACGCCAAGGTTGCGCCAGTCGGGCGCGCGCGACGGCCTCAAGCGGCGCTCCGCCACGGGCAGACTGCCCGGTGGCCTATACTTGCAGTCCTTTTTCCGACGCTTCTCATCGCGCGTTTCTTCTACCTGTTGCCATCATGAGCCATCCTTCGCAGCCCGAGCCGACCAAGGCCTGGTCGGGCCGTTTTTCAGAGCCGGTGTCCGAACTGGTGAAACGTTACACCGCTTCGGTATTTTTTGACCGTCGCATGTGGCGGCAGGACATCCGCGGCTCGCTGGCGCACGCCGCCATGCTGGCGCGTCAGGGCATCATCGCGCAGACCGATCTGGACGACATCCGGCGCGGCATGGCGCAGATCGAGGCGGAAATCGAGAACGGGCAGTTCGACTGGAATCTCGATGACGAGGATGTCCACCTCAATATAGAGAAGCGCCTGACCGCACTGGTCGGCGACGCCGGCAAACGGCTGCACACCGGCCGCAGCCGCAATGACCAGGTGGCGACCGACATCCGGCTGTGGCTGCGCGACGAGATCGACGTCATCCTCGCCCGCCTGACCGACTTCCAGTCCGCCCTGCTCGATCTGGCCACCCAGCACACCGACACCGCGATGCCCGGCTTCACCCACCTGCAGGTGGCCCAGCCGGTCACCTTCGGCCACCACCTGCTGGCCTATTTCGAAATGGCGCAGCGCGACCGCGAACGCCTGATCGACTGCCGCCGCCGTACCAACCGCCTGCCGCTGGGTTCGGCCGCACTGGCCGGCACCAGCTTTCCGATCGATCGTCACTTCGTCGCCGAACAGCTGGGGTTCGAGGCGGTGTCCGAAAATTCGCTCGACGCGGTCAGCGATCGCGACTTCGCGATCGAATTCTGCGCCGCCGCGGCGCTGGTGATGACCCATCTGTCGCGCATGTCGGAAGAACTGATCCTGTGGATGAGTCCGCGCGTGGGTTTCATTGATCTGGCCGACCGCTTCTGCACCGGCTCGTCGATCATGCCGCAGAAGAAGAACCCGGATGTGCCCGAGCTGGTGCGCGGCAAGACCGGTCGCGTCAACGGCCATCTGGTCGGGCTGCTCACGTTGATGAAGGGCCAGCCTCTGGCGTACAACAAGGACAATCAGGAAGACAAGGAGCCGCTGTTCGACACCGCCGACACGCTGCGCGACACGCTCACCATCTTCGCCGACATGATGTCCGGCATCCGCGTCAAGCCCGATGCGATGCGCGCCGCACTGCGCCAGGGTTTCGCCACCGCGACCGACCTGGCCGACTGGCTGGTCAAGCGCGGCCTGCCGTTTCGCGACGCGCACGAAGCGGTCGCGCGAGCGGTGCGTCTGGCCGAACAGAAGGGTTGCGACGTATCCGACCTGTCGCTCGACGAGCTGAAATCGTTCTCGCCGCTGGTCGACGCATCCGTGTATGCAGTGCTGACGGTCGAAGGATCGCTGTCGGCGCGCAATCACATCGGTGGCACGGCACCGGAGCAGGTGCGCGCCGCCATCGTGCGCGCCCGCGCCCGGCTGGCGGCGGACTGAGCCATGGCCGACCACAGGCCGCTGTTTGCTCCCTGCCCGGCCGGCCGCTGATATGGACCTGCTCGGCAAGTACCGCATCCAGCGCCTGCTCGGCGAAGGCGCGACCTCGAAGGTGTTCCTCGCGCACGACCCGTTCGGCAACCGCGACGTGGCGATCAAGATCGTCGCGCGCGGCGCGGCCGAAGGCGAAGGCGGCAAGTCCGAGCGCTTCCAGAAGAAGTTCTTCATCGCCGAGGCCTCGCTGGCGGGCAAACTGACCCACCCGCACATCGTGCAGATTTACGACGCGGTGGCCGACGCCGATCCGGCGTATCTGGTCATGGAATACGTGCGCGGCGGCACGCTGGAGCCGCACACCCGACCGGACCGGCTGCTGCCGATCGGCGACGTGCTCGAAATGATCTTCAAATGCACGCGTGCGCTCGACTTCGCGTGGCGGCTCGGCGTGATCCACCGCGATCTGAAGCCGGCCAACATCATGCGCGTGGAAGAGCCGCGCAGTGATGGTCACCACCCGCCGGGCACCAATGTGAAGGTGTCGGACTTCGGCGCCGCGATGTCCGTGTCGGCGACCGAAACGCAGGTGTCGGGCGTCGGCTCGCCGGCCTACATGAGCCCGCAGCAGATCAAGGAACACCCGCTGAACCACCAGACCGACATCTTTTCGCTCGGCGTGGTGATGTACCAGCTGCTGACCGGTCAGCTGCCGTTCCAGGGCAGCAACAACTACAGCATGATGTACCAGATCACGCACGCCGAGCCGGTGCCGCCATCCGCGCTGCGGCCCGAGCTGCCGCCGGCGCTTGACGCCATCGTGATGCGCGCATTGCAAAAATCGCTCGACGACCGCTACCCGACCTGGGACGCCTTTTCCTTCGATCTGGCCGAAGCCTTCCGCGGCGAGTCGCTGCGCGAACAGGACAACCGGATCGCCGACAGCGAAAAATTCAACTCGCTGCGCCGGCTCGCCTTCTTCCGCGATTTCACCGACGTCGAACTGTGGGAAGTGGTGCGGCTGGGCGAATGGCACCGCGTGGCCGGCGGTCAGATGCTGCTGCGCGAGGGTGATGCGGCTGACGGCTTTTTCATTCTCGCCGAGGGTGAGGTGAAGGTGACCAAGGCGCGCAAGCTGCTCAATGTACTGTCAGCCGGCGAATGCGTTGGCGAAATGGCGTGGCTGACGCCGGAGCGCGGAACGCGCGGCGCCGATGTATCAACGTTGTGCGAGTCGGTGGTGATCCACCTGGCCAATGCCGCGCTGGAGCGCGCTTCCGAACCCTGCCGGCACCGCTTCGACCGTGCCTTCCTGCGCATCCTGGTCGAGCGGCTGGCGCTGGCCAACCAGCGGCTGACCAACGTCTGAACGATGGACAGCCTGCGCCCGAAGGACTATCCGCCCGGCAGCACGCTCGGCCGCTACCAGCTGCGACGCATCATCGGCCGCGGCAGCACCAGTACCGTGTGGCTCGCGTGGGATCCGGTCACTCAGCGCGAAGTGGCGATCAAGTGCATCGACCCTGACGTGCTGAATGACCGCACACGCGGCAAGATGCATCGCAACCTGCTGATCAACGAAGCGTCACTGGCCGACAAGCTGCAGCATCCGCACATCGTTCCGATCCACGACGCGGTGGTCGGCGACGACGAAGCGTGGATCGCCATGGAATACCTGGCCGGCGGCACGCTCGACGCGCACACGCAGCGGCCTTTTCTGCTTCCGGTCGAGCGCATCGTCGAACTGATGTTCAAGTGCACGCGCGCGCTCGACTACGCCTGCCAGCTCGGCATCACGCACCGCGACATCAAGCCGGCCAACATCCTGCTGACACGCGACGGCGACATCAAGCTCAGCGATTTCGGCGCCGCGATGTTTACCGCCAACCAGCGCACCCAGGTCGAAGGCGTCGGCTCGCCCGCCTACATGAGCCCGCAGCAGGTGCGCGAAATGCCGCTGAACCACCAGACCGACATCTATTCTCTCGGTGTCGTGCTGTACCAGCTGCTGGCCGGCGAGCTGCCATTCCAGGCCAGCAACAACTACAGCCTCGTGTACCAGATCATCCATGTCGAGCCGCCGCCGCCTTCTGTGCACCGGCCCGGCCTGCCGCCGGCGCTCGACGCCGTGGTCGCGCGCGCCATGCACAAGGACATTGCGCTGCGCTACGCGAACTGGACCGAATTCACGCACGATCTGGCCCAGGCCTTCCGCAACCGCCGGCTCAGACCGCGCGACGAAGATTCGGATTCGGCGGAACACTTCCGGCTGTTGCGCACCCTCTCTTTCTTCACCGATTTCAGCGATGTCGAACTGTGGGAAGTCGCGCGTTTCGCGCGGCTCGAACGGGTGGCCGCCGGCACATTGCTGATGAAAGACGGCGAACAGGGCGACCACCTGTATGTGATTGCCGAGGGCGACGTATCGGTATCGAAGTTCGGCCGCACGCTAACCATCCTGACCGCCGGCGAGTGCTGCGGAGAAATGTCCATCGTCGCGCGCGACCAGAAGCTGCGCGCCAACGATGTGCACAGCAATACCGACAGTCTGCTGTTCGTGATCGACGGCGAACGCATCCGCCGCGCGTCCGAAACCTGCCGCATGCGCTTCTACGAAGTATTCCTGCAGGTGCTCGCGGGCCGGCTGTCGTCGGCCAATGCACGCCTGGCCGACAGTTGGGGCCAGGGCGCGTGACCTCGGAGGCACTGCACGCGCTGGCAAGTCATATTGCCGCGACGCTGGGCAGTCGGCTCGAAGCATTCAGCGAACTGCCGGCCGGGCGCACCCGGCGCGCGCTGCGGATCGATACCGGCGACGGGCCGCTGTTCGTCAAGCTGCTGCCGGTCGACCGGGCCGCCGTGTTTGCGGCTGAAGCCGATGGCCTGACATTGCTGACGCAGACCGACACTTTCCGCATACCGGCCATACGTTCGCAAGGCAGCCATGACACGTATGCGTGGCTTGCACTCGAGTGGCTGGACTTGAAGCCGGTGCGCGATGCCGACGACGGCCGGCGCTTCGGCGACGTACTGGCCGCGCTGCACGCGGTGCATGGGCCGCATTACGGCCTGAACCGCGACAACTGGCTGGGCGACAGCAGGCAGGAGAACGGCAGTTCGGAATCGTGGCCGCTTTTCTTCGCCCGCAAGCGCCTGCTGCCGCAGCTCGCGGCCGCGGTAGAAGGCGGATTGCGCGGATCGCTGGTCAGCAACATCCAGGGCATCGTCGAGCGGATCGCCGCGCTGTTCCTCGACTACCGCCCGGCGGCATCGCTGCTGCACGGCGACCTGTGGCACGGCAATGCCGGCGTCGATGCCGGTGGCCGCCCGACGGTGTTCGATCCGGCAGTGCATTACGGCGACCGCGAAGCGGATTTCGCGCTGGCCGAAATGTTCGGCGGCTTTCCGACCACGATGTACGCCACCTACCTGCAGGGCGCGCCGCTGCATCCGAGTGCGTCATCACGACGCGCGCTGTACCGGCTGTACCACCTGCTCAACCACTACAACCTTTATGGCATGTCGTATCTGCGCGAGACCGAGCGCACCGCAGCAAGACTGCTGTCGGAACTGACCTGACGATATACACCTGCATGTATTTGACGCCCAGCAGATGCGCAGACTCCGATCTGAACGATCGTTCACATCATGTTGATTCTGTTGCTTAAGTCTCTTTCAATCTTTTGTGTGCAGTGCAGCAAAAACAGCTTGACTTCGCGTCCCCCCCCCCTATAATCGTGCTCATGGTGCGGTGCAATACAGACGCTGCTTGGTTTGTATGTGCGGCACGCATTTTGGTGGCCCGTCAGCGTTTAACGTCTTGTTCGCTTCGTGGTCGCTCTTTCAATCAAATGTATGGAGACTTTCACCATGGCTTTCACGACTGAACATTTCGCCGCTGCAAACAAGAACACCATCGAAGCCCTGCTGACGCTGGCCAACACTGCCTTCGCCAGCACCGAGCGCCTCGCTGCCCTGAACCTGAACACCGCCCGTTCGATGCTGGAAGACAGCGTCGCCAACGTGAAGATCATGATGGGTGCCAAGGACATGCAAGACGTCGTCTCGCTGCAAAGCGGTCTGGTGCAGCCGTCGATCGAAAAGGCCGTTGCCTACTCGCGCAGCGTCTATGAAATCTTCTCGCAGACCCAGGAAGAACTGACCAAGGTTGTCGAAGCCCAGGTCGGTGAAGTGAACAAGGCTGTCAGCACCACGCTCGACCAGGCCGCCAAGCAAGCTCCGGCCGGTTCGGACGTCGCCGTCGCCGCCGTGAAGTCGGCCATCGCCGCCGCCAACAGCGCCTACGACAGCATGAGCAAAGCTGCCAAGCAAGCTGTGGAAATGGCTGAAGCCAATGTGAATGCAGCAACGTCGGCCACCGTGCGTGCCGTGGGTTCGGCCAGCACCGTCGCGAAGAAGAAGGCAGCTGCCTAAGTCTTCACGCCGAATGAAAAGCCCCGCCGAGTGCGGGGCTTTTTTTCGTCTGTAGATCCGGTGTGAGGCGTTCGCATCGGAACCGCTGCGCCTGCGAAGGCCACACCCTGTCGAGGGTTCTCGCAGGAGCCTGTCAAGCAGGCGACTTCCGTCTGAAAGACTGGAGCATTGCTTGATCGGCGTCCGTATCGCGGACAGGGTCCGCTCCTCCGAAAGTCAACATTGACGACGTTCTTGCGCGAGTTTGCCCGTCAGCGGTCGGCGACATCCTGCACGGTCAGGCCGCGCAGCATGAGCTCGTGGCGCATGGCCGCCATCGCCGCGGCAACCTTCGCGGGTTCGCCCTTGGCGCCCAGTTCGATATGCGGATAGGCGCGTTCGGCATTGCCGAAGCAGGGCAGGCTGAACACCGTCACGCCATGCTCGCGTTCGATCGCTTCCATCATGTCGAGCAGCCGGCTTTCATGCGCGTTCGGCACATAGACCGAAGATTCGCGCCAGGCGCTCGTGTGGTGCAGGTCGCGATAGCCGTTGTCGAGCAGCCACTCGATCATCGGCCAGGCCATTTCCGGGAAGCCGGGGACAAAGTGGTGATGGCTGCAGCTGAAACCCGGAATGCGGTTGAACGGATTCGGGATGATGTGGCTGCCGGCGGGAAACTCGCCGAGCCGCAGGCGATTCTCCGTGGTTTCGGCTCCGAAGCGGGCGCGGATTTGCGCCTCGGCTTCCGGATGCAGCACACACTCGACGCCCAGTGCAGCAGCAGCAGCCTGCCGCGTGTGATCGTCCGGCGTGATGCCGATGCCGCCGCATGAGAACACGATGTCGTCGGTCGCCAGGGTGCGGCGGAAGGCTTCTGTCAGCCGTTCGCGCTCGTCGCCCAGGTAACTCACCCACGACAGTTGCAGGCCGCGTTCGGCGAGCAGCGCTCGAACCTTGGCGAAGTGACCGTCCTGACGACGCCCGGAAAGTATCTCGTCGCCGATGATGTAAAGGCCGAAAGCCATGGCGCATCCCTCTTGTTGGTTGACCGCGGCAGAAACCTCAAAGCCCCAATTCCGACCACATTGCGTCCACCCTGCGCTTCACGTCGGCATCCATCGCGATGGTTCGCCCCCATTCGCGCGTGGTTTCGCCCGGCCACTTGTTGGTCGCATCCAGCCCCATTTTGGAGCCGAGACCGGCAACCGGGCTGGCGAAATCAAGGTAGTCGATCGGCGTGTTGTCGACGATGACCGTATCGCGCCGCGCGTCCATGCGCGTGGTCATTGCCCAGATCACCTCCTGCCAGCTGCGGATGTCCACGTCCTCGTCCACCACGATGATCGTCTTGGTGTACATGAACTGACGCAGGAAACTCCACACGCCGAACATGACGCGCTTGGCGTGACCGGGGTACTGCTTGCGCATGGACACCACGGCCAGCCGGTACGAACAACCCTCGGGCGGCAGGTAAAAATCGGTGATTTCCGGAAACTGCTTCTGCAGCAGCGGCACGAACACTTCGTTCAGCGCCACGCCCAGCATGGCCGGTTCATCCGGCGGCTTGCCGGTGTAGGTCGAGTGGTAGATGGGGTTGCTGCGCATCGTGATGCGCGTGATCGTGAACACCGGAAACTCAGCCACCTCGTTGTAATAGCCGGTGTGGTCGCCGAACGGCCCTTCCGGCGCGTGTTCGTAGCCGGTCGGGTGGTGTGCGTCCGGCCGCAGTTCGCCTTCGAGCACGATTTCCGCACTGGCGGGCACATCGAGATCGTTGCCGATGCACTTGACCAGTTCGGTGCGGCTGCCGCGCAAGAGGCCGGCGAACTGGTATTCGGACAGCGTATCCGGCACCGGCGTCACTGCACCCAGTATCGTCGCCGGGTCGCAGCCCAGCACGACCGACAGCGGAAACGGTGTGCCGGGGTGCTTGCGCGCATGATCGCGGAAGTCGAGCGCGCCGCCGCGGTGGGCCAGCCAGCGCATGATGACCTTGTCCGGCGCGATCACCTGCTGCCGGTAGATGCCCAGATTCTGCCGCTTCTTGTCCGGCCCGCGCGTCACGACCAGGCCCCAGGTGATCAGCGGCCCGGCGTCTTCCGGCCAGCAGGTCTGCACCGGGAGGCGGCCGAGATCGACATTCTTCCCCTCCCACACCACTTCCTGACAGGCAGCCGACGACACCTTTTTCGGCGCCATCGAAAACACCTGCCTGATCATCGGCAGCTTGTCCCAGGCGTCGCGCAGGCCCTTGGGCGGTTCGGGTTCCTTCAACATCGAAAGCGTGCGGCCGATATCACGCAACGCCTCGGCCCATTTCTCGCCGCTGACGCCCATGCCCAGCGCCACCCGACCCGGCGTGCCGAACAGGTTGCCCAGTACCGGCATGTCGAAGCCGGTTGCGTTCTCGAACAGGATGGCCGGGCCCTGCGCGCGCAGCACGCGATCGCATATTTCCGTCATTTCCAGATTCGGCGACACCGGGCGCGCGACGCGCTTCAGTTCGCCCATCTTTTCGAGCTGCGCGATGAAGTCGCGCAAATCCGTGTATTTCATGTCGTGGTGCGGCTCCAGTGCTTCGCGCCCCGCTGCATCCCGCACAGGGCGCGGCCGATGGTAAGCGATAAGTGATGGCGCCGTACCCCGGATGCGGCCACAGACATCGATGCGCAGCCAACGTTCCGGTACAGCTCTGTCGCAACCGTCGTACGCGGCCCGCTGTCAGAATGTGCGACCGCCCTGCTCCTACGCCCGACATGCTCGCCTGGTACGCCGATCACTTCGTCTTGCCGCTTCCCGAAACCCATCGCTTCCCGATGGACAAGTACCGTCGCCTGCGCGAACGCGTAGCCGCCGAACTCCCGGGCGTGACGCTGCGCGAACCGCCGTCGGCGACCGACGCCGAACTGTTCCGTGCACACGACGCCACCTATGTAGCGCGCGTCAGCGACGGCGAACTGAGCACACAGGAAGTTCGCATGATCGGTTTTCCATGGTCGCCGCAGATGATCGAACGTTCGCGTCGCTCGGCAGGCGCCACCATCTCGGCCTGCAAGGGCGCGCTGCGTGACGGCGTGTCGGTCAACCTGGCCGGCGGCACGCATCACGCCAAGCACGCCAGCGGCGCTGGCTACTGCGTATTCAACGATGCTGCGGTTGCGGCGCGCCTGCTGCAGGCGGAACACGGCATCGAACGCGTCGCCATCGTCGACCTCGACGTGCATCAGGGCGACGGCACAGCGGAGATACTCGGACGAGCTGACGACGTTTTCACGCTGTCACTGCACGGCGACCGCAACTTCCCGTTCCGCAAGGAATGCAGCCATCTCGACGTTTCACTGCCCGACGGCACCGGCGACGATGCCTACCTCGCCGCGCTCGACGACGCACTCGTGAAGCTTGAACGCCGCTTCGCGCCGCAGTTCGTCATCTACCTGGCCGGCGCCGACCCGTTCGAGGGCGACCGGCTCGGCCGGCTCAAGCTCAGCAAAGCCGGTCTGTCCGCGCGCGACGCCCGGGTGTTCGACTGGTGCGGCGCCCGCGATCTGCCGCTGGCCATTGCGATGGCCGGCGGCTACGCGGAAAACATCGACGACATCGTGGACATCCATTTCGCAACCGTCGCCGCGGCCCTGCGTCACTTTGTGCAGCGATAGGTCACGCGGATCCGACCGTCGCTGCCAACAGGCGGACGTTACGAACCCGGCTTCAGTACCACCTTGGTCCAGCCTTCGTCCCGCGCGCCGAAGTGCTTGTACGCCCGGGGGGCGTCGCTCAGCGGCAGTTCGTGTGACACGATGACGGAAGGCGTGGCCTTTCCGGCTGCAATCAGGGCGCTCAGCTTGCGGTTGTAAGCCTTGACGTTTGCCTGCCCGGTCGCCATGCGCTGACCCTTCATCCAGAACTTGCCGAAATCGAATGCGATCTGCCCCTTCCTGGCCAGTTCGTCGGCGGCGCCCGGATCGGCAGGGATGAATACGCCCACCACACCGATCGAACCCGTGGCCGCGACCGCGCTCACCAGACTGTTCATCGTGAGATTCGGCACCTCATGATTGTGGTGATCGCAACACTGGTAGCCCACGCATTCGCAGCCGCGATCTGCACCCTGGCCATCGGTCATGTCCAGTATCTGATCCACCGCGGTGCCATCGGAGTTGTCGATCGCAATGGCACCGATCTGTTCGGCCAGTGCCAGACGATCCTTCAGCACATCCACCACCATGATCTTGCTGGCGCCCTTCAGCTTTGCAGAGCAGGCTGCCATCAAACCGACTGGTCCGGCGCCGAAGATGACCACGCTGTCACCGGCTTCGACGCCCGCCAGTTCGGTTGCGTGGTAGCCGGTCGGGAAGATGTCGGACAGCATGACGTAGTCGTTTTCCTTGCCCTCGAGATCCGGCGGGAGCACCAGGCAATTGACGTCGCCAAACGGCACCCTGAGGTAGTCCGCCTGGCCTCCGCTGTACGGGCCCATGCCGGCAAAACCGTAGGCGGCACCTGCGGTTCCCGGATTCGCGGTGAGGCAGAAGCCGGTCAGGCCGCGCTCGCAGTTCTTGCAGAAGCCGCAGGCGATGTTGAATGGAAGGCACACGCGGTCGCCCACTTTGACCTGCGTGACGGCCTTGCCGACTTCGATCACTTCGCCCATGTTTTCGTGGCCGAGTATCCGGCCGGGTTCCATATCGGTCCGGCCTTCGTACATGTGCAGGTCGGAGCCGCAGATATTCGTCGTGGTGACGCGAACGAGCACGTCGGTCGGCTGTTCGATCCGGGCATCCGGAACATCGACGACGCTGACTTCATTCGGACCGTTGTAGACAAGTGCTTTCACTGGAAATCCTCCGGATCGGGTGGTCTGCAACCTGCCGCGGAATGTGCAGGGTCGGCTTTTCGTCGACGCAGCTTCAAGCGTTCCACCCGTGCGGTCCGTTCGACAGCACACGCAGGTCGGATCAGCTCAGGCCGCGTTGCGCGCCATCACTGCGGGCGATGCGGCGGGATCCAGCCACAGTTCGTCGCGGTACTGCGCGAAGCAGCGGGCGCCAAAGCGCAGTCGCAGCAGTGCCCCTTCCGCAATGGGTCGTGCCAGTGAAGGGTCGGCAGCCACCAGCGGCCGGATCACCTCGCGGTTCCAGCACAGCGAATGCTGTACGTCGAGTCCGGCATGCAACTGGAAGTAGCGACGAGCCGCTGTCGGCACCCCCAGTCGTTTCAGGCCGTCATTGACCAGACCGACACGGCCGGGTGCCGTCATTTCCACTGCGCCCAGCGCACCGATCGATTGCCACGCGTAGCGCCGGTTGCTCGCCAGCGCGAGCATCAGATTGGCCAGCGCGAGTGCGGCCCATACGGAGTTCGACATTTCGGGCTTGAGATCCAGCTCGCGCGCCGTCTCTTCCAGCATCGGACCGTGCATGCCATCTTCGTGGCCCCGACCCATTTCGTCCCAGTAGTTGCGCGCCAGCTCCAGCTTCGCCTGCCGCGGTAGTCCCAGTTGGGTCAGTGCAACCAGATCGTCGAAACCAGCCTCGCCGGCAATCTCCTGACAGATGAACCAGCGCATCTGTGCCAGGCTTGCAGAATCGGCGAGCCAGCGGAACAGCGGGTCGTCCTGCCCCGGGCCGGACCTGGCCAGGCTTTCGAACCACTTCATGAACGCCTCTGCGCCGGTCGGGACGGCATCAAGTTGTTCAGTCAACGTCGCCCGCTCGGCTTCGACGAACACGCCCTCGAGCTCACGCAGGATCGACTGTTCGCGCAGGCCGGCCCGCCAGTGTGCGTCCGCCATGCAAGGTTGCAGCCGATGATGGTTCAATCTGGCCAGCCGTCTGTGAAGGTCCTCGTTCATATGCGGAGAGGCGCCACAGCGGGCGCATGGACGACCAGTCCGATCGCGGCGATCCGTTCGACACCCGCATACGCCGGCTGGTCCAGTTCGTCGCCGAAGACATCGGGATCGAGCTCGCTGTAATCGAAGCGCGCACCGGCACGCAGCAGCACCGGCTCGACCGCGCTGCGAAACGAGTCGATGCCATCGACGATCGCGCTTCCGGTGTAGAGGACAAGACGCCCGCCGGGCCTCAGACGGGGCAAGGATTCAACTACAACGCGCATGGACATGTCATCTCCGTATGTACCGCCGCCATCGCGATAAAGGCGATGTGCAGGGTCGATCAGGTAGGGGGGATTGCACAGGATCAGGTCGGCGCTGCCCTGCACGTTGTTCAGCAGATCACTGCGCCGGCAGTCGGCGCGGACACCGAAAACTGCAGCGTTGATGCGCGCGCAGTGCAGCGCGGCATCGCTCAGATCGAGCAGCGTCAGATGCGCCGTCGCACCCAGCCTGCGTGCGGCGAACAGGCCACCGGCGCCGGTGCCGCAACCCACGTCGATGATCTGCCAGATCGGTGTCCGGCTCTGCGACAGCGTGCGTTCGATGAGCCGGGCGAAGCGATAGGTATCCGGGCCGAAGAAGACCGCGTCGGCGGCCGTCGTCGGATAGGCCGAATGCACGAGCAGAAGGTCGTCGAGCGAGGAAAAGCGGATGCGGCTGCGCAACAGACCGCCAGCGACCGGTTCAACGGCACCGGCGCGTACAAGCAGGTCAAGCGCTTCAAACGGCAGAAGATCCTGCGCGAACGGTTGACTCCAGCCGAACACATCACGCAGGTTTCTGGCCTGCACGGCACGGTGTGCCAGCACCCGGCCGTGGGTATCCGGCGTCACGGTGGTGTGATGGTAGCCCTCGCCCAGAAGCCACCGGCCCAGTTCGCGGGTCGCCCGGGCGTCGAGTTGCGTGGCATGCCATGAAGTGGGCGCAGCGGGCAGTGGCGGAGCATCGAGCGGGACCCGCATCAGCGCTGCGTGCGCGCCGGTCTGGCGCGTCATCTGTTCCATGTTGCCAAGCGATTCGATCCTGCCTGAATGAGGGCGCGCAGACGTTGCGCAAACCGAAGGGGCGCTGATTCCGGGCGCGATTTGTAGAATGGATTTTTGTTTTTTCATGACTCATGGTTGTGTTGCACGGCAGACGGGATCGAATTCGCTGTCATCGATCATTCGATTCGATGGACGCCAGAAAATCGATGCTTCCCACGCGGATTCGTGCAGGAACAATGTCGCCCGGAGCACTGGAAGTCTGTGCGTGATCACACACAGAAGGGGGGCACCCGGGTGCGGCGCACACCAGTGCAGTCATCGCGCATCGCCAGCGTTCGACAGCGCACGGACGACAGATCGGCTATCGATCACCGTTGCGCGGCGAGCACCCGTGGACACCGCCGACAGATTCACCGGAAATCCGGACCGGTCGTCGCTGACACGCTCGTGGTCATGACTTCATCGACACGAATGAAGCCGCACAACACCTGCACGCGGGCGCAACCCGCCCCACCATGAATGGAGCAACTTCCGATGGCACGCTGGGCTGATTCGAGCATTCCGGTCCTGGAACCGTTTGCACATGCAATGACGCCGAAGCAGGCGGCGCTGATCGCAATATTTTCCGGTCTGCACGATATCGAACCCGACGGTGACGATTTCGATATCCGGATGATCATGTGGGCCGACTATGTCAGGCACAAGGTCGGCAGTGCGCAGGCTGGCTCTGCACGCGCCGGCAGTGCGGTCAGGTTTGTTGCTCACACGACATGACGTGCACAACCTGCAGCAGCGTCCATCACTCGGGACGCGTGGGGCAGCGTCGTTGATATCCGGCCTGCAACCGGCAGAACTGCTTGACCTGCTGCAGTGGCCAGCCATGATCACGACCATCGCGGCGGCATGGCTGGTAGCGTCCAAGCAGGCCGATCGACGCCACTGCGGCTTCTGGCTGTTCATTCTAAGCAATGTGTTGTGGATCGCCTGGGGCGTTCAGGCGGCAGCACCGGCGCTGATCGCAATGCAGCTTGGCCTGGCTGCGATGAACATCAGGGGCGCGATCAAGACGTGATCCGGGGCCAGCGTGCGCGCCGCGCTGAAGCATCAGACTGGAGAGACATTCCGGATTCCGCACGAGTGAATGCGTACTCCCGACTGCCACGCGTCATCGGCCGGCTTGCGCTCCCGGACCATCGACGCGGCCGAACTGCCCCGACAGCACTGAAGGAATGTCCGAGCGGCCAAGGCCGATATCGCGCAGTTCGAGGTCGTTCATGGCACGCAGTTCGGCACGGGCGCGGCGCCGCCGGCCAGCTTCGCCAAGTTGGCGCACCCAGTTACGTATCCAGCCGGGCGCGGACATGGCGCAACTCCTGGGTTTCGCCGGCATAGCCCCAGCTGTCGGCGGCGATGTCGGTCACGATGATGTAGCTCGCCGGATGCAGCGGACCGAGCAACTCATCCAGGGCTTGCCAGACAGCATGGATATAGGTGGATTTTTCCGGCTTGGTGTTCGTGCCGGCGGTCACCCGCACGTCCAGATGGAAGGCGGTCAGTGATCCACCGACCGCTTCCGCACCGACCGCCCAGTGCTCGACTTGCGACAGCGCGATCGCCGTCAGTTCGCGCTTCTTGCCGAGCACTTCCGCCGTCAGGTCGGTCACCGCGCGGACCACCGCGAGGCGGGTGTCGGCGTCGAGCGGGCGGGACAATTGCAGCGTGATCATCGGCATGACGGGTCTCCTGGGGGCTTGTGTCGTGTTCCATCATCCCCGCCTGCCGCAGTTCGATACAGATACACCCGCTTCTGTTTGAACCGGTACAGTTTCACGTCTGCCGACGCTGTATCGATGCGCTGCACCGGCAACTGTATCGATGCGCACGAATCGTCCGGCAGTACAGTGAGTCGGGCTTTACAGGAGCACCGCATGAACCGTTATGAAGCACTCGCCGACCGGCTGCGCGCCGATATCCGCGCCGGCGTGTATCCGCCCGGCCAGCGTCTTCCGTCGGTGCGGCGCATCGCGCAGCAGCAGCAACTGAGCATCGCCACCTGCGTCTCCGCCTACCGCAGGCTCGAAGCGCAGGGATGGGTGGAGGCGCGGCCGCAATCCGGCTTTTTCGCGCGCATGCCCGAGGCACTGCCGCCGCGCGCCTGCCAGACCTGCGACCATGAATCGCCGGGCGAAGTGACGATGTCGGAACGGGTCGCGCAAGTCATGCGCGCCTCGCACCGGGACGACCTGCTGGTGTTCAGCACTGCGATTCCGCACGCTGACTTCCTGCCGGTGAAGGACGTGCGCGCCAGTCTTGCGCGCGCCCTCCGTCATGAGGACGCGGGCAGCGCGCGTTACGGCGAGTTCGTCGGCGAAGAAGCGTTGCGCGTGCAGATCGCGCGCCGTGCGGTGGAGTCAGGCTGCCAGATCCACCCCGACGACATCGTGATCACGACCGGTTGCCAGGAGGCGCTGACCCTGGCGCTGCGTGCAACGACGCAGCCGGGCGACGTCGTGGCCATCGAATCGCCGGCCTTCTTCGGCACGCTGCAGCTGATCGAATCGCTCGGCCTGAAGGCGCTCGAAATCCCGACCGACCCCCAGACCGGAATCAGCCCGGACGCGCTCGAACTGGCGCTGGAGCGCTGGCCGGTCAGGGCCTGCCTGGCCTGCACCAGCTTCAGCAATCCGAGCGGCGCGTCGGTGCCGGACGCACACAAGCGGCGCCTCGTGCAGATGCTGTCGGCACGCGGCATCGCGCTGATCGAAGACGACATCTACGGCGAACTGGCACACGACGGCGAGCGCCCGCGCGTGGCCAAGGCCTGGGACCGCAGCGGCCACGTGCTGCTGTGCTCGTCCTTCTCCAAGACGATTGCGCCCGGTCTGCGCATCGGCTGGATCGTCGCCGGCCGCTGGCGGCGCGAGGTCGAACAGCTCAAGTACGGCAGCACGATGGCCACCGCCCTGCTGCCGCAGCGCGCACTGGCCGACTACCTCGCGACCGGCCGCTGGGACCGCCACCTCGTTCGCGTGCGCCGCCAGTACGCAGAACAGATGGCACGCATGCAGACCGCCATTGCGCGCCACTTCCCGGCCGGCACCCGCTGCACGCGACCCGCCGGCGGCTTCATCCTGTGGCTGGAACTGCCGGAGCACGTCGATGCGCTGCAACTCCAGTCGCAGGCGCTGGCAGCCGGCATCAGCATTTCACCCGGACCGATGTTTTCGCCGCAGAACAAGTACCGCAACTGCGTGCGCCTCATGTGCGCCGTGCGCTGGGACGGCCGCGTCGATGCTGCGCTGGCGACGCTGGGCCATCTCGCTGCGCACTGATTCTATTGCAGCACGCAATGCGCCATTCGGATCATCTTTATGACCGAGAGTTAACAGAAGGCTTCATCGTGAGGTCACGAGTCATTAACGGGCTTCGCGCATCGTAGTGGGCGATTGCCGGGCGCCGACAGGCCCCGCGTCGCCCATCGCACGTCTGCATCTGCAACGCGCAATACGACCACTCATGGAGACCCTGCATGAACGACAACTCATCCAAGACGCCGGTCAATACGACCCGCCGGAACATGCTGAAGGGCTCGGCCTCGCTGGCCGCGGCGCCCTTCGTCACCACCTTCGGCATGATGGCTGCACGCAACGCCGAAGCCCAGGCCTGTACCCGCCTTGCCGCGATGGTGGCAAGCCCCTACGGCATCGTTGCACCGGTGGCCGACCAGACGACCGGCCTGCCCCTGCTGATGCTGCCGACGGGCTTCAGTTACAAGTCGATGGGCTGGCGCGACGACGTGATGACGGATGGCTCGCTGAGTCCGAACGCCCATGACGGCATGGCCGTCGTGCGCAGCCGCCGTGTCGGCCGCAGCACCGAACTGACCCTGATCCGCAACCACGAACTGGGCACTTCGTCGGCACCGCGTCTGGTCAATGCACCGACCTACGACAAGGACGGCACCGGCAACAAGCCGGCCGGCGGCACCACCACCCTCATCGTGCGCGACGGCAACCTGGTCGAAATCCGCCCCAGCCTGGGCGGCACGCTGACCAACTGCGCCGGCGGCGTGACGCCGTGGGAAACCTGGCTCAGCTGCGAAGAAAACACTACCGACCGCACCAGCGTCGGCGGCAAGAAGCACGGCTACGTGTTCGAAGTGTGCGCCGATCCGGACGACACCACCGCCCAGCCCATCGTCGAGATGGGCCGCTTCCGCCACGAAGCGGTTGCGGTCGATCCGACGAACAATCACGCCTACGAGACCGAGGACGCGAGCCCGGTGTCTGCGCTCTACCGCTTCGTTCCGGACAACGATGCCGGTGGCGAGAACACCTATGCCGAAGGCGGCAAGCTGTACGCCGCACGCATCAAGCAGATCATCCGCTCGAGCTATGCCACGGTCGAGGAAGTGAACCAGACGGGCTTCACGTCGCCCTGCGTCGGCGACGAGTACGTGCTGGAATGGGTCGAAATCGCGAATCCGGACGCAGCTCCGACCTCGATCAGCGTGCTCGGCACGAACCGCAATGTCAGCGGCCCGTTTGCCCAGGCCTGGGCTGCCGGCTGCGCCCGCATGCTGCGCGGCGAAGGCATCTGGTATCACGCCGGCAAGATGTACATCGTCGATACCTCGGCCGGTGGCGAAGGCTGCGTCTGGGAACTGACGCTGTCCACGCAGCACGTCAAGGCCATCTACGTGAGTTCGAACCAACGGGCCGGCAACAATCTCGACAACATCACGGTCAGCCCGCGTGGCGGCCTGCTGTGCTGCGAGGACGGCGGCACAAGCTCGGACGAACTGGGCAACGGCCTGCGCCTGTTCGGTCTGGGCAATGACGGCCAGCCCTACATGTTCGCAAAGAGCAATGTGAGCTTCACTGCCGCGCAGTACGCCGCAGCCGGCAAAACCCTGCTCGGCGGCACCGGTAACCAGCTGGGTGCGGAATTCGCCGGCGCCTGCTTCGATCCGACCGGCCGCATCCTGTTCGTCAACAACTACACCCCGGGCATCACCTACGCGATCACCGGTCCGTGGGCCAAGGGCAATCTGTAATCCATCTCCGTCGATAGCCATCGCAGGCGGCGCATTGCCGTCTGCACACCGAAAGGACTCCGTACCATGAAGAAACTGCTCGCCTCGTGCGCCCTGCTCGCCCTCGCTTCCATCCCGGCACAGGCCGCCACCTTCCAGAACGCCGTCACCACCGGCGGCACCGTCGTTGAGGACTTCAGCGGCGCCGGCATCATTTCATTCGACATCGACTTCGCCAATCTGGCGCCGGTCACGCTGAACTATGAAATCGACGCCGATGACAACGGCTCGCCGATCACCTTCAGCAGCGTCATCCGCAACTTCACCGGCAGCGGCATCGACACCCTGGTGTTCACGCTGAGCATGTCGAACTTCGCCAGCGTCGGCAGCGTCACGACCTTCAACGCCAACGCCATCGTCACCCTGAACGGCGAAGGCAATGTCGCGTCGATCAGCTTCCCGGGTTCGGAATACCTCGACGTCTTCGTCGGCAACCCGACCGGCGAGCTTGGCCGCATCGACTGGACGATCAATTCCAACGCGCTGCGCTCGGGCGACCTGCTGAGCATCACCGCCGCCGTTCCGGAACCCGAAACCTACGCAATGCTGCTGGCCGGTCTCGGCCTGATCGGCGCAGCCGCCCGTCGCCGCAAGGCCTGATTACCTCGCGCGGGACGCCCACGCGCCGTCCCGCGCATTCACCAAAGGAAAAGTCTCATGAAATTCACACTCATCGCAGTAGCCCTGTCCGCCGCCCTCGCATCGCCGGCCTTTGCCGCGACCAGCACGACGCTCACCTTCCAGCAGGGTGTCGGCGGTTATACCGGCACGCAGGACACCGTAATCCGCAGCAACCTCACCGCCGGCGGCGGTGACTCGACCAACACCAACTACGGCGACGCAGAAGAAATCAGCGTCGACGGCGACGATGGCAGCCCGGGTGCCAAGCCCAATCAAGGCCTGATCCGCTTCGACAACCTGTTCGGCAACGGCGCTGGTCAGATCCGGGCCACCGATACCATCGTGTCGGCGACCCTGAGCATCTACATCACGAACCCCGGCAGCGGCATGACGGTGCACGACATGCTGGTCGACTGGGCGCAGGGCAGTGCCACCTGGAACAGTCTGGTCAACGGCATCCAGACCGACGGCAGCGATGCATCCGCCACCGTGCGGGCCGCCTTCGGCGCGAACAACGGCGCAGAGAACGTCGGTGCCGACGACTGGCTCACGATAGACCTCACCGCTTCGCTGCAAGCCATGCAGAGCGGCAGCGTGCCGGGTTACGGCTGGGCGTTGATGCCGTATGCAGCCGGCAGCAACGGCATCGACTTCCTCACGTCGGAGTACGGTGCGCCGCTGGCCCGCCCGGTGCTGAGCGTCGAAGTCATGCCGGTTCCGGAACCCGAAACCTATGCGATGCTGCTCGCCGGTCTCGGCCTGATCGGCTTCGCCGCCCGCCGTCGCGGCTGAGCAGGTCTGCAAATTGAAGGGGCTGCCGGCGCACTGTCGGCAGCCCTTTTTTTTCATCGGGCGAGCAGACCGACCTCACGCAGAAAATCGTTTACCCGTGCAGTGTAGGTACCCGGCAAACCGAGTTCTTCGTTGATGGCGCCGTGCGACTTTGCCAGCGGCAGTTCGTCGATTCGACCACCGGTTTCCCGCACGCGCTGCGCGAAAGCCTTCACCTGATCGCAGGCCTGCTTGCGCTGGCTGGAACAGACCGCCAGCCAGGGTGCACCGGGTACAGAAAGCTGACGCACCGGCGAAGTGGCGACCCAGAACACCGGGTCCTTGCCGAAGGCTTCGTCGAACAGACTGTGGTGGCGCTCGGCCATCAGGCGCTCGACATCGAGCGCACCGCTGTCCAGCAGCACGCTGCCAAGCCAGGGCTGACTGACGCGCGCGTCGCGTGGAGCCGCTGCGACCAACGCGACCAGATGGGCGCCAGCCGAATGGCCCATCAGCACGACACGCGATGCATCACCGCCCCACTCGTGTGCGCGCCTCTGCACGGCCGCCAGCGCGACGACCACGTCATCGCGCTGCGTGAGCACATCGGCATCCGGCAGCATGCGGTAGTTGATCGACACGACAATCACGCCGGCCGGCAGCCAGTGCGCCAGCTTGTTGTCGATCAAGCGGCCGTGTGCCTTGTCGCCGCGGCGCCAGCCCCCGCCGTGTACAAGAAACAGCATCGGCGCCTCACGGGCGTCAGCAGGGCTGTAGATATCCATGCGCTGGTCGGCGTGATCGCCGTAGGCAACATTGCGCTGCACCTTCGTTCCGGACGTCGCACGCCGCTGTTCCGCGCGCTCGGCCAGCCGCTCGCGCAGCGCACCGGCTTCGCTGTCGAATGCGATGGACAAGGCGCCGAGCGCCAGAATCAATGCTCCGATCACTTTCATGCCACGCTCCTGTGCCGGGTGTCGATGCGATGTGACGCCGATGGGCCGTCGGTCTTACGCTGCGCTTCAGCGCAACGCGTAGTCGGCCACGATGCCGGTGAACACGGCTGCGCCCAGCCAGTTGTTGTGCAGGAAAGCGCGAAAGCAGCGTGCGCGGTCGCGCTCGCGGATCAGCGTGTAGTGATAGGTGGCGATGCCCGCCGCGACCAGCAAACCGAGGTAATAAGGCAGGCCGAGATTTTCCAGCTGGCCATATATCGCCAGCAGGGACAGCGTGATGCCGTAGCACATCATCACTGCGGCGACGTCGAAGCGGCCGAAGGTGATGGCCGACGTGCGGATGCCGATCTTCAGGTCGTCCTCGCGATCGACCATGGCGTATTCGGTGTCATAGGCGATTGCCCAGAACACATTGGCGGCGAGCAGCAGCCAGGCTTCGTTCGGCACGGTGTACAGCTGTGCCGCATAGGCCATCGGGATTCCAAAGCCGAACGCCACGCCCAGCCAGGCTTGGGGAATGGCGAAGAAACGCTTGGTGAAGGGGTAGCTCGCCGCGAGGAACAGTGCCGCGAACGACAGCAGGATGACCAGCCGGTGCAGCGGCAGGATGAGGATGAAGGCGAACAGCGCAAGCGCGGCCGCCAGCAGCAGCGCCTCGCGGGTGCCGACCTCGCCGGTCACCAGCGGCCGCTTGCGCGTGCGCTCCACATGACCGTCGAAGTTGCGGTCGGCAAAATCGTTGATGACGCAGCCGGCACTGCGCATCAGCACTGTGCCCAGCATGAATATCCAGATGATGAAGGGCGACGGCTTGCCGCCGCCGCTGACCCACAGCGCCCACAATGTGGGCCAGGCGAGCAGCAGGATGCCGATCGGCTTGTCGAGCCGCATCAGGCGTTCGTAGGCATTGAGCCGCGCCAGCAGGTTCATGGCGCGAGCCCCGCGATCGCCGGCAGGAATACTTCCGTCACCAGCAGCGGCCGGCCGGCACGCAGGAACAAAGAACGGCGCGCCCACAGCGGTGTGTCGGTCACGATGCCGGCAGCACGCACCCGCCGGTAAAGCGGGTGGCGGTCGTCGAGCCGGCGTACCGACAGCGGCGAACGCGCGATGCGCGCGTCGGCGAACAGCAGTTCTCCCAGGGGCCGCACGCCGACCCCGGCGAACATGTGCCACGCACCGGTCACGTCATGCAGACGCACCACGCTGTGCGCGAACACCACCGGCACGCCGTCGGCGTACAGCAGCACGTCGCGCACGCGCACCCGTCGCGACGGCGACATACCGAGCAGCGGTGCTTCATCGCGTTCGCCACGCGCGGCGCACTGGCGCAGCGGCCGCACCGAAAAGGCGCGGCAGCGTGCGCGGATGCGCGACGTAAGCGAGTGCGGATCGGTGAGCCAGCCGCGCAGGGCGGAAGGCATGAACAGCGCCGGCGCCTGCCATGCGGCGCCGGCTGTATGAGGGGACATGGAACGGACGCAGAACTTGACCTGCGCGCATGATAGCCGCGCGCAGGTCTGACTGCGCATCAGGCCGCTTTGAGCGGCCCGTGATCGTCGCAGTGCGTGCCGTGCGGGTGATGCAGGTGGCCGTCGACCAGGTAGTCGACATGATCGCCGTGCGGCACGGCGTCATGCCCGCAGCCCGGGCCGTGCACGTGGTCGGCCGCGTGGGCTGCGCACTGATGCTGCGGCGTGCAGACCGACGGGTTGGTCGCGCTGACCTCGACGACGTGCTCATCAACGTGGTCGCCATGCACGTGGTGCAGGTGACCGTCGTGCAGGTAGTCGACGTGGCCGTCGTGGCTCACCGCGCGATGGCCGCAGTTCGGGCCGTGCTGGTGATCGTGGTGCGCGTGTTCGGTGCAATTCGTCATTTTCGTTCTCCGCTGGCAGAAGTCACAGTCTTGAGTCTATCCGGGACGCGCATTCGTTCCAGCGATGCCGATCACGGATGCGACCCGCGATTTGATATCAAGGATCCGTACTGTCGCGCTCCGGCGCCTTCAGGGGCGCACGGTCGTCGTCCATCATCATGCGGTGCGCCGGCCCTTCGAGATCGTCGAACTGACCGCTGCGTGCCGACCAGATGAAAACGATGCCGATGCCCAACGCGATCAGCACCGAAAGCGGTACCAGTAGCCACAGGATGTCCATCAGCCGACGCGCTTCATCGGTCACTCCGGCGCTGCAGGCGTAGCGCATTGAGCACCACTGCAAGCGAACTGAGCGACATGCCCACGCCGGCCATCCACGGCGTGATCCAGCCGAACATCGCCGGCGGAATCGCCAGCATGTTGTAGGCAAAGGCCCAGCGCAGGTTCTGCCGCACCACCGCCAGCGTGGCCTGCGCGGTGTCGAAGCCGCGGGTCAGTGCCGCGAAGCCGGCCGACAGCAGCACCATGTCGCCCTGGGCGCGCGCCAGTTCGGTGCCGCTGCCCATGGCCACCGACACCTGCGCCTGCGCGAGCACCGGCGCATCGTTCACGCCATCGCCCAGCATGGCGACCACGGCGCCGTTCGCCTGCAGCGCCTCGATGAAGGCACGCTTCGCTTCCGGACTCATGCGCGCGTGCGCGTCGGCAATGCCCAGTTCGTTCGCCAGGGCTGCCACCGGCGCGGGTGCGTCCCCCGACAGCAGCGTGACCGCGATGGCGCGTTCGCGCAGCCTGGCCAGCAATTCGGGTGCGCCGCTGCGCACCGTGTCGATCAGGTCGAAGCGGGCGATCAGGCCTTCGTTGTCGCCCAGCCAGACCGGCGTCGCCGTGCCATCCGGCACATCGGGCAGCGCGCAGCCCGATGCCGCGCAGACGAAATCGGCGCGACCGAGACGCAGCGCACGGCCCTGATGCATGGCCTGCACGCCCTGCCCGGTGACCGCCTCGAGCGCACTGATCTCGGGTAGCGAGGCATCGCCCGCGGCCTGACGCAGCGCACGCGCGATCGGGTGGGTGGAATGCTGTTCCAGTGCGGCGGCCAGTCCGTGCACGTCGGCCGCGGAAACCTCACGCAGCGGCACGAAGGCCTGCACATGCATGTCGCCTGTGGTCAGCGTACCGGTCTTGTCGAAGACCACATGCGTCACGCGGGCCAGCGTTTCGATGGCATGCGCGCGGGTGACCAGCAGGCCGCTTTTCGACAGCACGCCGGTGGCCACGGTGAGCGCCGCCGGGGTGGCCAGCGATAGCGCGCACGGGCAACTCACGACCAGTACCGAAACGAAGATCCACAGCGCACGCGCCGGCTCGATCCACAGCCAGACCGCCGCCGTGATGCAGGCGAGCACGATCAGCGCCGACACGAAATGCAGCGCGATGCGGTCGGCGAACTGCACCACATCGGGCCGGCTCGCCGAGGCTCGCCCAATCAGGCGGCGGATGGCTGCCAACCGCGTCGCATCACCCACCTGTTCGACTTCGATCACCACCGGCGAAGCGATGTTCAGGCTGCCGCCGACCACGCGGTCACCGACGCTGCGCGCCTGCGGTCTCGATTCGCCCGTGAGCAGGCTTTCATCGACCTCGCTGCGCCCGTCGACCAGACGGCCGTCAGCTGGAATGACCTCTCCGGCCGCGACGACGACATGATCGCCGACCACCAGCCGAACCACCGGCACCGCTTCGGTCGCCGTGCCCGGCCAGGCGGTAAAGCGCTGCGCCAGCGCAGGCATGATCTGAGCCAGATTTTCGACGCCGCGCACGGCGTGCTGGCGCGCCACCATTTCGAGGTAGCGGCCGGCCAGCAGCAGGAAGACGAACATCGTAACCGAGTCGAAATACACCTCGCCCGAGCGCGTGACCGTGGCCCACAGGCTGGCGGCGAATGCGCAGCCGACGCCGAGTGCGACCGGCAGGTCCATGCCGACGCGCCGCGCCATCAGGTCGCGCCAGGCGCGCGAAAAGAACGGCGCGGCCGAGTAGAACACCACCGGCGCGGTCAACACGAGGCTGGCCCAGCGCATCAGCGCGGCGATGCTGTCCGACAGTTCCAGTTCGCCGGCGACGTAGGCAGGCCACGCATACATCATGACCTGCATCATGCCGAGACCGGCCACCGCGAGCCGCCACAGTGCGTCGCGCCGCTCGTTGCGCGCAACCGATTCGGCGTGCGCCCGGTCATTCGGCCATGCCTGGTAGCCGATGTCGGCAACCGCCTGCAGGATGGCCGACAGCGTGGTGCGCGCCGGGTCCCACACGATGCGTGCGCGGCGCGTGGCGTAATTGATGTCCAGCGTCAGCACGCCCGGCAGCCGCCCGACGTGCTGCTCGTTGAGCCAAACGCAGGCGGCACAGCGGATGCCTTCGATGATGAGCAATGCCTCGCGCGCGTCGGCACACTGCGCATGCTCCACCGTACGTACGAAATCGCTCTGCACCTCAGGCAGGTCATAGACCGACAGGTCACGCCCGCCGCCCGCCTCGGGTGCGGCTTCGGGCAGGGCATCGCGATGACGGTAGAACTGTTCCAGCCCGCCGCTGCTGATCGCTTCGGCGACAGCGGCGCAGCCGGCGCAGCACATCGGGCGGTCTTGCCCGTCGATGCGCACGCGATAGCGCAGTGCGCCATCCACCGGCAGCCCGCAGTGATAGCAGGGCAGCGCTGCGGGTTCGGTCGACAGCAACTGGGCGACGGATTCGGGGGCATTCATGCGCAGCATCTTAGAAGACCTGCTCGGGGCGGGGCATGACGTGCATCAAGCAGCTTTCCGGCCGGCTCTGCGGGCGGCGAGCGGTGCTCGCCGGAAGCCCCGCTCCGTTCCACTGCGACGCATCCGCTCCCACAGTGCGTCACTCCCCAGCCGGTCACCGCGTTCGCTTGGGGGTGTGTCAGCGAACAGACCAAGCGCAAAGAGGCCCATACCGTGCGAGGCATCAATGTGCGGACAAGCATCGACCCGTCTGCGATTCCGGCGAAGATTCAATACAGGGACAACCAATGACTGAAATCACTGCAGCAACTTCTCAAGCACAGATCGATCGGCGCGCGTTTGCTGGCGGTTACGCCGGCGCAGCGCGCCCCGCCGCGAGCGCGGTCGCCTGGGGAGCGATAGTCGCCGGCGCGGCGGCGGCGGCTTCCCTGTCGCTGATCCTGCTCATCCTCGGCACCGGCCTGGGCCTGTCATCGGTTTCACCGTGGTCGCAGCAGGGCATCAGTGCCGAGAGCTTCGGCATATCGACCATCGTGTGGCTGACCCTGACCCAACTGGTCGCCGCGGCGACCGGCGGTTACCTTGCCGGCCGGCTTCGCACCCGGTGGGCCGACATTCATTCCAATGAAGTGTACTTCCGTGACACCGCGCACGGCTTCCTTGCGTGGGCCGTTGCCACGCTGGTGACCGCCACGCTGCTGACATCGGCGATCGGTTCGGTCGTCGGAAGCGGCATCCAGGCAGGCAGCACGGTTGCGGCAGGTGTCGCCACCACCGTCGCTGCGTCCGCTGGGGCTGCTGCAGGAATGGCCCCGGACGAGGCGGGCGGCTCGATACGTTATTTCGTCGATTCCATGTTGCGTCGTGACGCGACCGCAGGCAGCACCGCCGCTGAATCCGACGCCACGACATCCGCACGGCCGGAGCCGGTGCGCCTGAGCGCGGAAGAAGCGTCCGAAATCGGTCGCATCTTCATGAACGCGACGAGAGCTGAAGCGTTGCCCCAGGACGACGTCCGCTATGTCGGCCAGATCGTCGCGCAGCGCACGGGCCTGTCGCAGCAAGAGGCTGAAAAGCGGGTGACGGACATGTATGCACGCGCGCAGACCACGGTCCGGGAGGCGGAGCAAACCACCAAAGCCGCGGCTGACGCCACGCGCAAAGCCTCGGCCTACGGCGCGCTGTGGCTGTTCGTTTCCCTGCTTCTCGGCGCCTTCGCGGCCAGCCTGGCAGCAACCTTCGGTGGCCGTCTGCGCGACGACTGACCGGTCCTTTCCACACCCGAACCAGCGAGGCTGCCATGCGTTCGATACTTCTGCTGCTGCTCGGCATTCCCATCCCGATCATCATCCTGATCGCGATTTTCATGTGACGTTCTCATTGTTACGCGAACCTTGAAAGGCTCCCCATGACCACCAATACGAAAACCAGTTCAGGCAAGAAAGCGAGTGCGCCGCCGAAGGATGCCATCGCCCTGCTCAAGGCCGATCACGAGGAAGTGAGCGGCATGTTTGCCGAATACGAAAAGAAGAGAACGTCTGCCACCAAGATGGCGCTGGTGAGCGAGATCTGCACGGCGCTCAGCGTGCACGCGCAGATCGAGGAGGAAATCTTCTATCCCGAAGTCAAGGCAGTGCTCAAGGACAAGCTTCTGTTACCCGAAGCAAAGGTTGAGCATGCGGGCATCAAGGACCTGATAGCCCAACTTGAAGGTGTCACACCTGACGGCGAAATGTATGACGCGAAGGTGAAGGTGCTGTCCGAATACGTGAAACATCACGTCAAGGAGGAACAGACGGAAATGTTCCCGAAGGTCAAGTCGTCGTCGCTGGATCTGGTCGAAATAGGCGAGCGACTGGCAAGCCGCAAGGCAGATCTGATGGCTGCCATGCCCTGACGCATCGTGGCCGCGCCCGCGCTGCTTAACGCAGCACGCCGCTGAAGGCGCGGATCACAACATGACCATGCGAGATTTGGACAGCGGCGGATTCTTGGCGAGATAGCGTTTGATGCCGCGCAGGATGGCTTCGGCCAGCTTGTCCTGGTAGACGTCGTCAGTCAGCCGCTTTTCTTCTTCCGGATTGGAAATGAAGGCGGTTTCGATCAGGATGGACGGCACGTCGGGCGCCTTCAGCACAGCAAAGCCGGCCTGTTCGACATGCGGCTTGTGCAGTGTATTGACACCGCCCAGTTCGCCCAGCACGGCGCGACCGAGCTTCATCGAGTCATTCATCGTCGCGGTCTGCGACAGATCCAGCAGCGTGCGCGCGAGGTACTTGTCCTTCACGTCGAGATTGACGCCGCCGATCAGGTCTGCCGAGTTCTCGCGTTGCGCCAGCCAGCGCGCCGCCGAGCTGGTCGCTCCGTGGTCGGACAGCACGAACACCGAACTGCCGCGCGCATCCGGTCGCACGAAAGCATCGGCGTGGATGGACACGAACAGGTCGGCGCGCACGCGCCGCGCCTTCGCCACCCGCTTGCCCAGCGGCACGAAATAGTCGCCATCGCGCGTCATCACGGCGCGCATCGTGGGATCGGCATCGATCTTGGCGCGCAGCCGCTGTGCCACTTCGAGCGTTACGTTCTTTTCGTAGCTTCCGCGCCGTCCGATCGCACCCGGATCCTCACCGCCGTGGCCGGGGTCGAGCACGATGGTCACCAGACGGCTGACGTCGCCCACATCGTCTGCCGGTTGCGTCTTCGAGTCGGTCTTGCTGTCAGATTTCGCAGTCTGTGCCGGCGGGTCCTTCGCGGGCGCCGACTGCGCGGGTGTGTCCGGCTGATCCGGCGTCGCCTCGCCCTCGTAGACGATGTCACCGCGACGCGCGAGCTGCATCAGCGGATCGACCGGATGCAGCGGATACACGTCCATTACCAGCCGGTGCCCGTACTGCCCGACCGGCGCCAGGGTGAATACCTGCGGCTGGACTTCGGTCTTCAGTTCGATCACCAGCCGGATCACGCCCGGCTTGTTGCGGCCGGCGCGGATCACCTTGATGTAGGGGTCGGCGTCGGAAATCTTGCCCGGCAGCGTACCCAGCACGTTGTTCAGTTCAAGCCCTTCGAGATCGATGACCAGGCGTTCCGGGTCCTTCACCAGAAAGTGCGAAAACTTCAGCTCGGCACGGGATTCCAGCGTGATGCGGGTGTATTCGAGGGCCGGCCAGACGCGCACCGCCACCAGCGAAGACAGCGCAGCCTGCCCGGCAGGGCTGACCGACAGCAGCAGCGCCCCGCCGGAAAAGCCAAGGAAACTGCGTCGGCTCAGGCCGCTCGCTAGGTTGCCCCGCGACGAATGAGGCGCTCTAGACATGCGCGCCCCGCGTCGCTGCAGGCGGACAGCTGCGCACGACGCGCGTCGCCGACGACGGCGAGCCCGATGCGCAGATCAGGGGGCGGCAGATGGCCGCCGGCCTTGTCCGGCCACTCGACCAGACAGACGCCACCAGCCGGGCCGGTTTGCCCGAAATACTCGTCCAGACCTGCTTCAATGAATTCATCAGGGTCCGTGAAGCGATAAAAATCAAAGTGATACAGCGGGAAGTTTAAGCTAGAAATAGCATAAGATTCAAGCAATGTGAACGTTGGGCTTTTCACCTTGCCGATATGGCCCAGTGCGCGCAGCACGCCGCGCACCAAGGTGGTCTTGCCGGCCCCCAGATCACCGTCGAGAAAAAGGGTCAGACCAGGGCACAGGATTGCCGCCAGACGTGCGCCCAGCGCCTCGGTCTCCTCGGTATCGGCCAGATCGATGCTGAAAAAGTCGGTCATGGGGCAGGGTTGCACGCAAAATCGGAGTTTCGCCATTATCAACCGGCGGCCGCACCACCCGGCGTACTTCCCCTGAAGCGCCAGTGCTGTTCAAATCTTCGATCCATGCCCGCACGTTCGACTTCACCACCGTCCCTGCCCTGTTCGCCCGACGAACTGGCTACGCAGATCCGCTGCTGGGCCCATGAACTGGGCTTTGCGTCCGTCGGCTTTGCCGGTGTCGATCTGGGCGATGCGGAAACCCGGTTGATGGAATGGCTGGCCGCCGGTCGTCACGGCGACATGCACTACATGAAACGTCACGGCGCGACGCGAGCGCGGCCAGCCGAACTGGTGCCGGGTACGCTGTCGGTCATCAGCGTGCGCCTGCCGTACTGGCCCGGCCTGCAGGAGGCCGCCGACGCACAGACCGTACTCGACGACGCAGACGCCGCTTACGTGTCGCGCTACGCGCTCGGCCGCGACTACCACAAGGTGCTGCGCGCCCGACTGCAGGCACTGGCAGATCGCATCCAAGCGCAGGTCGGCCCGTTCGGCTACCGCGCCTTCACCGATTCGGCACCGGTCATGGAAGTCGAAATCGCGCGCCGCGCCGCGCTGGGCTGGCGCGGCAAACACACGTTGCTGATCCATCGCGACGCCGGTTCGCTGTTCTTCCTCGGCGAGCTCTACACCAATCTGCCGTTGCCGGCCGACGCCCCGCAGCCCGACCACTGCGGCACCTGCACGCGCTGCATCGACGTCTGCCCGACCGGCGCCATCGTCGCGCCTTATCAACTGGACGCACGACTGTGCGTGTCCTATCTGACGATCGAGCTCGAGGGCTCGATTCCGGAGCCGCTGCGACCGGCGATCGGTAACCGCATCTACGGCTGCGACGACTGCCAGCTCGTCTGCCCGTGGAACCGCCACGCCCAGCTCGCCGTGGAACCCGATTTCGCGGTGCGCAACGGACTCGACCGTGCGTCGCTGACCGAACTGTTCGCCTGGAGCGAAGACGAATTCGACACGAAGCTCGCCGGGAGTGCCATCCGTCGCATCGGCCATGCGCGCTGGCTGCGCAACATCGCGGTCGCGCTCGGCAATGCGTCGCCGTCGGCGTCTAACGTCGCTGCCCTCAACGCGCGCTCGGACCACCCGTCGCTCATCGTGCGCGAACACGTCGCCTGGGCGCTCGCCCGACAACACTCACCGGACCCGCTGCATGACTGAACCACTGAACACCGACCGGCTCGACGACCTCGAAGCACGCCTCACGCTGATGGACGACCTGCTCGATACGCTGAACCGCACCGTGTTCGATCAGCAGCGCCTGATCGAATCGCTGCAGCAGCAATTGCGCCATCTGTACCAGCAGATGCAGTCGTCGCAGCAGAGCGACGCCGACCGCAGCAACGACGACGACCCGAGACAGGACATCCCGCCGCACTGGTGACACCGCGGAGCGTCGGGAGCACTCCAATCCGTAAAGATACCGTTCTGCAAGGGGCGGCTTCTGTGGGATGTCCTGTGGGAGCGGGGGTTTCGGCGAGCACTGCTCGCCGCCCGCAGAGCCGGCCGGCCATGCAGGGCCGGCAGTGGATCGCCGCCCACAGGTACCGCGCCGAAAACTACTGGACTTGCGGGGCGGCCACTCTGCGCAAATCAGCGTCCTTGCGCTTCGAGCGCAGCGGCGCATGAAGCCAGCCGCCAGTGTCCGATCGCCCACGCGAGCAGCGCGTCGCGGCCGGCAGCAATGATTTCCGCAGGCGGTGCGTGATTCAGGAAGCAGAGCGCCTCGGCCAGATCGGGGACGGCGTTGGCGGCTACCAGCGGCTGGGCGAGCGTCTGTTTCGACAGCTTCTCGCCGTGCGCGTCGAGCACCAGCGGCACGTGCGCATAGCGTGGCTGCGCCAGCCGGAGCGCGTGCTGCAGCAAAATCTGGCGCGGTGTCGAGGCCAGCAGGTCGGCACCGCGCACCACGTCGGTCACGCCCTGCTCGGCATCATCCACGACCACCGCAAGCTGATAGGCGCAAAAACCGTCTGCACGCCACAGCACGAAGTCACCGACGTCCGCCGCAACATCGACGGACTGGCGACCGCAGATGACATCGTCGAATGCCACCACACCGGGCGGCACACGGAAGCGCCAGGCGCGCGGCGAGACGCCGATCCGGTCGCGACAGCTGCCCGGATAGCGGCGCGTGCCGTCGAGCGACAGCGGCTGATGTTCGAGATCGCGCCGGGTGCAGGCGCAGGCGAACGCCAGACCCGCCGCAACCAGTCGGTCAAGCGCTGCGCGATAAAGGCGTGTGCGCAGGCTTTGCCACAACAACTCGCCATCCCAGTGCAGGCCGAGCGCGTCGAGTTGATGCAGGATGGTGTCGGCAGCCGCCTTGCTGCAGCGCGGCGCATCGACGTCCTCGATACGCAGCAGCCACTGGCCACCGTGCGCGCGGGCATCCAGCCAGCTGGCGAGCGCCGCGACCAGTGAACCCTTGTGCAGCGGCCCGGTCGGACTGGGTGCAAAGCGGCCGACGTACGGCAGCGCACGCCCCACACGCGGAACAACCGGGGCGCGACTATCAGCTACCATGCGCCGTCATCCGCAAACGCCCCACCACGAAAGCCCAAGGACCACCATGGCCACCCTCGATCTCACCGCTGACACCTTCAACACGACGATAGAAAACAATCCGTTCGTCCTCATCGATTTCTGGGCCTCGTGGTGCAGCCCCTGCCGCAATTTTGCCCCGGTGTTCGAAGCCGCGTCGGAAAAGCACCCGGACATCGTGTTCGCCAAGATCAACACCGAACAGGAACAAGGCATCGCGGCGGAATTCGGCATCCGCTCGATTCCCACACTGCTGCTGTTCCGCGACCAGATCATCCTTTACTCGGAAGCTGGTGCCCTGCCCGCGATGCAGCTCGAGCAGCTTATCGAACAGGCGCGTGCACTGGACATGGATGCGGTCCGGGCAGAAATGGCCGAAACGGCGGCAAAGGAAGCGAAGGGCTGAACGCCGGCCGCGGCCCCGGCAGGAAAACCTAGGCTGCAGCTGTCCGCTGCGGGACCCCGGCATCGCGTGGCTGCCATGGCATCAGCGGGCGATGATCAGTTGATCGGGATCCAGCATCAGGAAACGGGCACAGCGACCCTCCGCATGATTGCCATCGTCGCTAACGATGATGACTTTCCGGAGGCCACCGATGACAGCGGGACAGATGCCCTCGGCACGTTCGAAACCCGGCAGATCGACGACGTTGACGCCGAGCGCGGGCTCGCCGGGCAGACCGCTCCAGAACCAGAGGCGGAAATGGGCTTCCCCGCCCGCCACCGGACCGCTGCTGATCAGGTAGCCGCCAAGGGACGGAATGCGGGACAAGCTTCGCAAGCCGTCGCCGTCGAGGTCGAGCGTGATCAGCGACGGCGCGATGCGCGGAGGCGCCTGGTCGTCGAACATCGCTGCACTGTTTTCGACGCTTGCAATCAACGCCCGCCCGTCCAGCAGCGGGCTGCGGAAACCGATCAGCAGCGTTCGGCCATCGTGGCCGAACTCCAGCGCTTCAATGTTCAGGCCCCCTTCGCGCTTCACATCGAGTTTTGCAGCGGCCGTCGCGAGCACCGGATGCGCCGCCAGCAGCGCCGGCTTCAATCCCTTGACGATCCCGGTGGCGACCACCCGGCCCGCCTCGATCCGGAAGCGGACCAGTTTGTCGCGCGACTTTTTTTCGTCGCCATCGCCGTCGCGTGAGTGCGACGTGACGGCGTGGATGTTTCCCGCATTGTCGACCGCGATGCCTTCGAGATCATCGAGCTTCCAGAAATCGTCGCTTGAATCCAGCCATCCGTCGAGCCAGCCCGGTCGCAGCGGTGCGCTGTCGACACGTCCGTCGGGAGCGATAGTCACCAGACTGAACGGACGCTGCCTTTCATCTTCGAGCACCAGGAAGCGTCCGTCGGCCAGTTGCTGGATGGCAGACGGCTCGTGAATGCCGGTAAGCGGCAGAAATGCGGGCTTATCGTGTGCAGACATGATCTCGCGGCCTTTTCGAGTGATACATGGGTGCGCGCGGACGGATGCTTCTGCTGGCGCACAAGGACGATCAGACACGATATTCCGCAGGGCCCACTCCGGGCCGGGTGAGCGCTACGCAAAGTCGCATCAGACAAAAAACCCTTGTATCCGCAGGAGTACAGGGGTTCGCGCGTCGCGCACTGAATCGCGGTGGCGGGACAGTCAGACGTTGAACAGGAAGTTCAGCACGTCGCCGTCCTTCACCACGTACTCCTTGCCTTCGGCGCGCATCTTGCCGGCTTCCTTTGCGCCATGTTCGCCCTTGAAGGCGATGAAGTCGTCAAAGGCAATGGTCTGCGCACGAATGAAGCCGCGTTCGAAGTCGGTATGGATGACGCCAGCAGCCTGCGGCGCGGTGTCGCCTTTGTGGATGGTCCAGGCGCGCACTTCCTTCACGCCGGCAGTGAAGTAGGTCTGCAGGCCGAGCAGGTCGTAGCCGGCGCGGATCAGCCGGTTCAGACCCGGCTCGTCCAGGCCCAGATCGCTGAGGAAGGCCATCTTGTCGGCGTCGTCCAGATCGGCCAGTTCGGCTTCGATCTTGGCACACAGCGCCACGACCGGTGCCCCCTCCTTCGCGGCGTGCTCGCGCAGGCGGTCGAGGTAGGGATTGTTCTGGAAGCCGCCTTCGTCGACGTTGCCGACATACATCGCCGGCTTGAGCGTCATCAGGCATAGCGGTTTGAGCAACAGCTTTTCGTCGTCGCTCAGCGCCAGCGTGCGCGCGGGGTTGCCGTCATTGAGGTGCGGCAGCATCTTTTCGAGCACGGCGCACAGCTTCTGCGCGTCCTTGTCACCGGCGCGCGCCTTCTTGGTGTCGCGGTTCAGCGTGCGCTCGACCACGGCGAGGTCGGACAAACCAAGTTCGGTCACGATGGTTTCGATGTCGGCGATCGGGTCGACGCGCCCGTTCACGTGCACGACGTTTTCGTCATCGAAACAGCGAACGACATTCACGATGGCATCTGTTTCACGGATATTGGCCAGGAACTGGTTGCCCAGACCTTCACCCTTGCTCGCGCCGGCGACCAGACCCGCAATGTCCACGAACTCGACGATGGCGGGCTGGATCTTCTGCGGCTTGACGATTTCCGACAGCGCAGCGAGACGCGTGTCCGGCACCTCAACGATGCCGACATTGGGCTCGATCGTGCAGAACGGGTAATTCTCCGCTGCGATTCCGGCCTTGGTCAGCGCATTGAACAGAGTGGATTTGCCGACGTTGGGCAGACCGACGATGCCGCATTTGAGGCTCATGAGGGGTTTCCTTGTTTGGGCGGCTTTGCGTTGAGCAGGGTTGACACGCGCGTCCAGTCACCGGTGGCGATCATCGGCCAGGCATCGAGCGCTCGCCCGATGGCGGCATCGATGTCGCGCTGTTCGTCGGCGCGCGGCCGGTGCAGCACATAGTCGGCGACTTCGGCGCCCGGCGCCAGCTGACGCGGGTGGCCGATGCCGATGCGCAGGCGCCAGTAATCGTGGGTGGCCAGATGGGCGCTGATGTCCTTCAGGCCGTTGTGACCGCCAAGACCGCCGCCGAACTTCAGACGCAGCTCGCCCGGCAGCACGTCGAGCTCATCCTGTACGACCAGTATCTCGGCCGGTTCGATGCGATAGAAGCGCGCCAGCGCGCCGACCGACTGGCCGGACCGGTTCATGAAAGTCTGCGGCAGCAAAAGGGTGATGCCGTCGGCGCGCGAACTGCCGACCAGCCCATTGAAACGCGCTTCACGATTCAACGTAATGCCGAGCTTGCGTGCCAGCTGCGTACAAAACCAAAACCCGGCGTTGTGCCGGGTTTCGGAATACTCAGGACCGGGGTTGCCCAGTCCGACGACGAGCCGGGGTACGGCTTTGGCACCGTTCCCGGACATCGCGTTCGCTTACTTCTCGGCTTCGCCGTCGGTGGCAGCGGCTTCGTCGGACTTGGCGCCGCGCGGCAGCGTCAGTGTCGCGACAACCGGATCGGTACCGTGAACGATGATCTCGACGCCGGCCGGCAGCAGAATCTGCGACACGTGAACCGACTGGCCGACCGACAGGCCGGACAGATCGATTTCAAGGAATTCCGGCAGCGCACTGGGCAGGCACTTGATGTCGATTTCGTTCATCACGTGCGATACGACACCGCCCTGCATCTTCACGCCCGGTGCATTCTCGGCGTTGACGAAGTGCAGCGGCACCTTGGTGTGCAGCTCCTGCTTCAGGTCGACACGCTGAAAATCGACGTGCATGACCTGCTGGCGATAGGCGTGCATCTGCGTGTCACGCAGCAGCACGGATTCCTTCTTGCCGCCGACGTTGATGGTCAGCACCGACGCGTGGAACGCTTCCTTGCGCAGGGCGTGGAAGATTTCGTTGTGGTCGAGCGTGATCGGCAGCGCCGGTTCGGTGCCACCGTAGATGATGGCCGGGACTTGCGATGCGCGACGCAGGCGGCGGCTCGCTCCGGTGCCCTGTGCTTCGCGCGGATTCGCGTTGAGTTCGATAGACATGATGACTCCAGGTAGATGAAGCCGCCCGCGACCAGGCGGCTGGGGTGTCCCGCTTCAATGGACGATGTTCATTCCATGAAAAGGGACGAAACGGATTCTTCGTTGCTGATGCGCAACAGGGTTTCGGCCAGCAGTTCGGCAATCGACACCACGCGGATCTTGCTGCAGGCCTGCGCGGCCGGCGACAGCGGGATGGTGTCCGTAACGACCAGCTGATCGAGATCGGACTGTTCGATGCGGCTCACCGCTTCACCGGACAGCACCGCATGGGTACAGTAGGCCAGCACGCCGGCGGCGCCGTTTTCCTTCAGCGCCTGTGCTGCCTTGCACAGCGTGCCTGCAGTGTCGACCATGTCGTCCATGATGACGCAGGTGCGGCCGGACACGTCGCCGATGATGTTCATCACTTCCGACACGTTCGCCTTCGGGCGGCGCTTGTCGATGATGGCGAGGTCGCACTCGAGACGCTTGGCGAAGGCGCGCGCGCGCACCACACCGCCCACGTCGGGCGACACCGCCATCATATTCGGGTATTCCTTCTTCCAGATGTCACCCAGCAGAATCGGCGTGGCGTAGATGTTATCCACCGGAATGTCGAAGAAGCCCTGGATCTGGTCCGCATGCAGGTCAACGGTCAGCAGACGCTGCACACCCACGGCCTGCAGCATGTTGGCGACCACCTTGGCGGTAATCGGCACGCGCGCGCTGCGCGGGCGACGGTCCTGCCGGGCGTAGCCGAAGTACGGCATGGCAGCCGTGATGCGACCGGCCGATGCGCGCTTCAGGGCATCGACCAGAATCACCAGTTCCATCAGGTTGTCGTTGGTCGGTGCGCCTGTCGGCTGCAGCACGAACACATCCTTGCCGCGGACGTTTTCGAGGATTTCGACATTCACTTCGCCATCGGAGAAGCGACCGACCTGGGCGCGTCCAAGCGACATGTTCAGCCGCTTGGCCACATCCGCCGCCAGTTTCGGGTTGGCGTTGCCGGTAAAGATCATCAGGCTGTCGTAAGCCATGCTGCCTCGCGATACGTGGTGAAAGCTCAACTTTAGACCGGACCGGCCGGCACTGCCCGCATCGACAAACCCGCCGATGCTCCGGGAACATCCAGCGGGCTCGTCAATGCCCTTAAAACAACTCGGGCAGACCCGCATGCGCTGCGAGTCTGCCCGATGCGATCTGGCTGAGGAGGAAGGATTCGAACCTTCGCATGCCGGAATCAAAATCCGGTGCCTTAACCAACTTGGCGACTCCCCAAAACTGCTGCAATGCCTTTACGGCATCGCCCTGCAAACCTGTACTGCGTCGTCCGAACTGTCCTCCGGACTGTCGTATTTACTATCGTCCTACCTGCCCTGCGCTGTCGCCGGGCATTTTGCCGTACAGCGGATGGACATCAACGCCGCATGCAACAAATCCCTGCCAGCCTTCAGGCCAGCGCCCTGACATCGCCGCCAATACGGTTTCCCCCTGCTCGCGCGACGGGCACTGCGCGAAAACACAAGCACCCGACCCGGACATCCGCACCTTTTGATCGCCGACTTCATCGCCGAGAAGCCGGATCGCCCGCGCCACCGCCGGGTAGTAAATCTCGGCTACAGGCTGGAGATCATTGCGCCCAAAAAGCCTTTGCTGGGCAGCGACCTCAGCAAAGTCCGCTATTTTGCAAGGTTCGGTATTTCGTGTCAATTCCGGTGCGGCGAAAATGCGTGGCGTCGGTACCGACACTCCGGGTGCGACGACGACGTAGGCCTCCGCCGGCAGCGCAACCGCCTGCAGCCGTTCGCCGACGCCCTCGGCAAACGCAGAGCGGCCGAACACGAATACCGGCACATCCGCGCCCAGCCGCAGACCGAGCGCCTGCAGCGACTCGCGTGGAAGACCGAGTTGCCACAGGCGATTCAGCGCGATCAGCACGGTGGCGGCATCCGAGCTGCCGCCACCCAGACCGCCACCCATCGGCAGGCGCTTTTCGAGTTCGATGTCCACACCATGCGTGCAACCGGTTTCCGACTGCAGAAGTCGCGCCGCGCGTACGCACAGATCGTCTTCCTCGGCGACACCAGCGAGCGGATTGACGCGCCGGATGGCGCCGTCGGTGCGCGGCGTGAAGCGCAGACGGTCGCCAAAATCGAGAAAGCGGAAGGCAGTCTGCAGCAGGTGGTAACCATCTGTCCGGCGGCCGATCACATGCAGGAACAGGTTGATCTTGGCCGGCGCATCCAGCCACTTGCCCCATTCGACTGCGTTCGGCGCGGCGACACTCATTGCACGGCGCTCACTTCACCGGGCTCCATTCATCGATCAGCAGCCGGAAGGAATGTTCGCCGTCACTCGCTTCGATCAGACGCGGCAGCGCGTCGGCGCTGTCGTCTTCGTAGCGGACGAATTCAACCCGCCAGCCACGTTCCGTCAACGCCGCGATGCGCCCCGCCCCGTCACGCGACGTCACCGATGCATCGCCCGCCCGCCCGGTGACCCAGTAGGCGGCGCCGGTCAGCGGAATGTCGGCACCGAACGCGGCACGCGCCAGTTCGTCCAGCGTGGCTGCAAGGGTGACGCGCTGGCCGTCATCGACCAGGCGGACACCGCTGGCGTCGCGGGTCAGTTGGGCAAGCACCTTGCCGAGCGGGCCATTGATCTGGAGCTCGTCGCGATCCTGCGCGTGCTGCCAGTCCAGGCTGGCGGAGGCGGACTGGTCCGGCCCCTTCACGACAAAGCGCCCGCTGAGGGAGAACGAAGCGGCGCGTTCATCGCGCGCCATGCTGCGGATCAGCGCATGCTCATCCAGGCTGGCAGGCGGCCGTGTGGCGCATGCCGACAGAGTCGCTGCGCACGCGGCAACGAGCGCAATACGGACCGCAGATCTCACGGAACGAAGCGCTTGATCGTCGATTCGAGCGCTTCATTGTCAGGATGCTGGGCGGCCACGGCACGCCACAGCTTCACGGCGTCTTCCTTTTGCCCCAGCAGCCACTTCACTTCACCCAGATGGGCGGCGATTTCCGGGTCCGGGCGGATCGAGAACGCACGTTCGAGGTAGGTCAGCGCGCCATTCAGGTCACCGCGCCGGAACATGACCCAGCCCATGCTGTCGAGAATGAACGGGTCATCGGGCGCCAGTTCAAGCCCCTTGGCGATCAGCGTCTGCGCTTCTTCAAGACGGATGTTGCGCTCGGCAAGCGAGTAACCGAGCGCGTTGTAGGCGTGCGCGTGATCCGGTTTGACTTCGATCAGGCGGCGCAGCCTCTGTTCGGCAATCTCGATGCGGTTGTCGCGCTCGGCCAGCATGGCAGTTTCGTACAACAGCTCGGGCTGATCCGGCTCCGCTGCCAGCGCCGCCTCGAGCACCGCCTCAGCTTCTTCGCCGCGGTTGGCATCGCGCAGCAGCTGGAATTCGAGCATGGCCGAACGCGACTTGCTGCCGCCCGGCCGGTCAGCCAGCTGGCGCAGGTGGGCGCGTGCATCTTCGATACGCCCCATGCGACTGAGCAGAAGCACATAACGCCCTTGTGCGCCCAGGTAGTGGTCACCCTGGCCGACCTGCTGGTACCAGTTCAGCGCATCTTCGTTTTCCTTCAGTTCTTCGGCCAGCTGCGCGAGGTAGAGCTTGACCAGATTCGGGTCCTGGTAGCGCATGCCCAGCAGTTTGGTGAAGTAACCCTGTGCACCCTTGTAGTCCTGCGTCTGCATCGCCAGCACGCCGACGGCAAACACTACATCTGCGTTGTCCGGTGCACCGCCGAGCAGGATTTCGAACTGCTTGCGCGCACCCGCGTAATTGCGCTCGGCGACCAGCAAGCGGGCGAACTGCATGCGCACTTCACGCGCGTCCGGGTAGCGCTTGAGGTGCTGTTCCATCAATTTGCGCGCCGCCAGCGGGTCTGATTCGGCGGTCGCCTGGGCGCGCAACAACAGCCCGGCCTCCCATTCCGGCCGGAGTTCATTGGCGCGGATCGCCGATTCGAGCGCCCTCTTCGGCTCGCGCGCAACCATGGCCGCCTGGGCGCGGGCAAAGTGCGCTTCAGGAAGGGGGATGTAAGGCTCGGTCAACCGCTCGACCATGCGCATCGCCTCAGCCTTGTCGCTGAGCCGGCCGAGCACCCGGTTGAGCCGGAGCAGGCTTTCGCCGATCTGCGAACCTTCCTGCGCCAGCAGCGCGACCAACTGCGGTTCGAGCTCCTGCGGCCGGTTGGCATTGACCAGCAGGCCGGACAGCATCTGCCGGGCCTGCACCGACTCCGGATCAAGTTCCAGCCAGAGCTGGGCCGCCTGCAGCGCAACTTCACTCTGCCGGCTGAACGCAGCAATCTCGGCCGCACGCTTGGCGATGCGCGGATCACGCGTCGACTGCGCAAGGTCCATGTAGGCAGACGCTGAAAGGCCGAGTTCGCCGCGCTGAGCCGCGACCTCGCCGAGCAGCAGCTGATAGGTGATCTGGCGCGTCAGTTCAACGTCGGGAAGCGGCGGAACATGCGGCGCGACGACCACCGGTTCGGGCTTTTCGGCGACTGCGGCCGTGGCTGACGGCTTGCTGCCGGTCTGGGCGCAGGCGCCAAGCAGAAGCGGAAGGACAAGAGCGAGCAGCAGGGGGCGGGTTGTCATGGGCAGAATCGCCTGGTGGGTTCAGAGTACGCTTGCGCTATTACGGCCTTGGAGTACGCCGACCGGAAATCGTTGCAGCCCCCGGCGCGTGATGGTATTCCAAATCCCGATCGGCCGTCGCCCACCTGCCTGTCGTTTCATGCCTGAACTTCCCGAAGTCGAAATCACCCGTCGTGGCATCGCCGGCCCGCTGAGCGGCCGCCGGATCGATGCCTGCACCATCCGCAACGGCGCACTGCGCTGGCCGGTGCCGGCTCATCTCGCCGAATCCCTGCCCGGACAGACGCTGCGCGACATCGACCGGCGTGCCAAATACCTGCTGCTGCGGCTGGACCGTGGCACGCTGATCATTCACCTCGGCATGTCAGGCAGCCTGCGGGTGCTGCCGAGCGGCACGCCGCCCGAAAAGCACGACCATATCGATATCGTGTTCGGCGACGCCACGCTGCGCCTGCGCGACCCGCGACGCTTTGGCGCCATGCTGTGGCACGACGGACCGGATGCGCACCATCCGCTGCTGGCCCACCTCGGACCGGAACCGCTGGGCCCCGATTTCAATGCCGGGGCGCTGGCAAGCGCGCTGGCGCATCGACGCTGCGCGATCAAGCTGGCCATCATGGACAGTGCCGTGGTGGTCGGCGTCGGCAACATCTATGCTTCGGAAAGCCTGTTCCGGGCCCGCATCCGGCCTGGCAAGGCGGCCCACCGACTGACCGGGCCGCAGGTCGCCCGGCTGGCCGACGAAATCCGTCAGACGCTGCGCGACGCGCTGGCCGCCGGCGGCAGCACGCTTCGCGACTTCCTGCACACGGACGGCCAGCCGGGATACTTCCAGCAAAGCTACTTCGTCTATGGCCGCGACGGCGACGGGTGCCGGGTGTGCGGAACCGCCATCCGCAGCCGTCGTCTGGGCAACCGATCGACTTTCTTCTGCACCGCCTGCCAGAGATAGCGCGCGCCGCGTGTGCTAGATTGCCAAGTGATTGAGTGGAGAGCGCAATGAGCATGCAGGAAGAATTATCGGTCTATGGCAGCTGGCGCACGCGCGTCGAGCAGACCATTGTCCGTATCCGCGGCTGGCTCTTCGAAAGCAATCTGAGCGACCCGCACAACGACCAGTGCATCGAACAGTTGCTGCTCAAACTGCGCGACGACCGGCTGGTCGTCGCCTTCGTCGCCGAGTTTTCCCGCGGCAAGTCCGAACTGATCAATGCCATTTTCTTCGGTGACCAGGGCGCGCGCGTGCTGCCGTCCAGTTCAGGCCGCACCACCATGTGCCCGACCGAGCTGATGTACGACCCGGTGCGCCCGGCCTGCATCGAGCTGTTGCCGATCGAAACCCGTCGCGGCACGACCACCGTGTCCGATCTGAAAACCCAGCCCGGCGCATGGCGTCGCCTGCCGCTCGACATGACGTCGGCGGCGTCGATGCAGCAGGTGCTAGGCCGGGTCAGCGAACAACGAAAGGTCGCGATCGGCGAAGCCGAACAACTTGGGTTCCACATCGACCTGAGCGGGGAAAACGGCTTGCAGCCGGACGCGAATGGCATGGTCGACGTGCCGGCCTGGCGACATGCAGTGATCAATATGCCGCATCCGCTGCTGCGCCAGGGCCTGGTCATCCTTGACACGCCGGGGCTGAATGCCATCGGTGCCGAACCCGAACTGACGCTCTCGCTGCTGCCCTCGGCGCACGCGGTGCTGTTCGTGCTGGGTATGGACACCGGCGTCACGCAAAGCGATCTGTCGGTGTGGAAAACGCATGTCACCGCGGCCGGCGGATCACGCCAGGGCCGGCTGGCCGTGCTCAACAAGATGGACAGCCTGTGGGACGGGCTGCGCTCGGAAGCCCAGATCGAGGCGGAAATCGGGCGCCAGATCGAGTCCTGCGCGGCGACGCTCGACCTTCCGGAAAACCGGGTGTTCCCGGTGTCCGCCCAGAAAGGCCTGCTGGCGCGCATCCAGCGCGACGGCACACTGCTGGCCCGCAGCCGTCTACCGCAGCTGGAACGCGCGCTGGTCGAAGACCTGCTGCCGGCCAAGCGCGACATCGTGGGCGCAGCGGTCGAACATGACGCGGGCGGCCTGCTCTCTCGCACGCACGACATCCTGATCGGCCAGAAAAAGGCGCTGGATGATCAGTTGGCGGAGTTTTCCGACCTGCGCGGCAAGAACCGCGGTGTCATCCAGTACATGCTCAAGCGGGTACGGGCCGAAAAGGAAGAGTTCGAGCGCGGCCTGGAGCGCTTCTATGCAACACGCAACGTGTTTTCGTCGCAGACCAATACACTTTTTGCCCATCTGGGCATGGACGCGCTGCGCACCCGCACGGCACAGACCCGCGAGCAGATGGAAAAGGCCAACTTTTCACTGCAGCTGCGCGATGCGATGAATGCCTTCTTCGGCGATGTGCGGGGCAGCCTGCAGAAGTCGGCGATCAGCGTCGATGAAATCTTCCTGATGATGGAGGCGATGTACCAGCGCTTTTCCTCCGAACATGATCTGCGGCTGGGCGTGCCGGTGCCGTTTTCGGTCCAGCGCTACGAAAAGGACATCACCCGGCTTGAAAAGGCCTTCCACCAGCAGTTCAACACCTGGCTGAACATGCTCACGACGGAAAAGCGACAGCTTACGCAGCGATTTTTCGAAACAGTGGCGGTGCAGGTACGCAAGCACATGGAGGTGGTGAATCGCGATGTCGAGCACTGGCTGCGCGCCATCATGGCGCCGCTGGAAAATCAGGTGCGCGAACATCAGAAGCAGCTGAAACGCCGCCTTGAAAGCGTGAAGCGCATTCACGAAGCGACCGACACGCTGGAAGACCGGATCGAGGATTTGCGCCAGAACGGTGTGGCGATCAATCACCAGATCGAGGAACTGGCGCGGCTGCGAGCAGCTCTGGATGCAGCGCTGAAGGCTGCGGTAATCCGCGAGATGGACGCCGCCGCCTGAAATGTGAGCGGTCGTCGCACCGCGTGCCTGTGAGCGTTCAGACCTTGACGGCCGTGAGTATGTGGTACTTCGCCAACAGCTGGTCGTGCGTTTCCTTGCGGTCCGGGTCGAGCGGAATGCAGTCGACCGGACATACCTGCTGACACTGCGGTTCGTCGAAATGCCCGACGCACTCGGTGCATTTGCCCGGATCGATCACATAGATTTCCTCACCCTGCGAAATCGCCCCGTTCGGGCACTCCGGCTCGCATACATCGCAGTTGATGCATTCGTCGGTAATGATCAAAGCCACTTCAGTTGCCTCCACTCATCGCAGCCAGCTTGGCGCTGATGCGCGCCAGCACCGAGGGCTGCACAAATTTGCTGACATCGCCGCCCAGTGAGGCGATCTCGCGCACCATCGTGGCCGAGATGAACATGTACTGGTCGGCCGGCGTCAGGAACACCGTTTCGACGTCGGCCCGCAGCGAGCGGTTCATTCCTGCCATCTGGAATTCGTACTCGAAGTCCGATACCGCACGCAGTCCGCGCACGATGATGCGCGCATCGCAGGTCTCGAGGAAGTCCATCAGCAGGCAGGAAAACCCGCGCACTTCAACGTTCGCGTAAGGCGCAAGAATCTCGCGTGCCATGTCGACGCGCTCATTTGTTTCGAAGAACGGCCGCTTGGAGCGGCTTTCGGCGACGCCGACGATGACCCGATCAAACATTTCCGCCGCACGCCGCACCAGATCCTCGTGACCACGGGTGATCGGGTCGAATGTTCCGGGGTAAACCGCAATGGTGCCGTTCATGTTCGTTCCAGCAACTGGTAATGGACTTGCCCGGCCTGCCCTTCGCGCGTCATGCGGAAGTCGCCAAGCATCGGCACTGGGTGTTCCGCCTCGCAGTAGATCACCGCGCCTTCCGCAGCCAGCGCATCGAGATGCGGTGCCAGCCTGTCGAGCAGGCCGTGCCCGTAGGGCGGATCAAGGAAGAGCAGGTCGAACTGCCGGGGCGGGTCGAGCACGAATGTTAGCGCATCGCCCCGTACCAGTCTGACCTCGGGCGCTGGCAGTTGATCGACCGCCTCGCGCAGTCGGCCAAATGCGCGCGCGTCGCGCTCCACCAGCGTGACCGATTCTGCGCCGCGCGACGCCGCTTCGAAACCGAGTACGCCGGACCCTGCGAACAGGTCGAGGCAATGCTGACCGCTCAGGTCCTGCCCGAGCCAGTTGAACAGGCGCTCGCGGACCGCGTCCGGCGTGGGCCTGAGGCCAGGCACGCCCGCCACGGGCAGCAGACGGCTGCGCCACCGGCCGCCGATGATGCGAATGCGTGACATGACCGCGATTCTAACCGCGGGGGCGCCACCGGAAGGCCGAACCACGCGAGAAGTGTCGGCACCGCCCCGCGTATGCGCGCGCTCGCCTTTCGGAAAGGCGCCAGCAAGGCTGCGCTGATTCAGCGGTTATCCGACGGTCCCGCGCGCGTCCGCGGCGGGTTTGTCAGGAATGCCCCGTCAATCACCCGCGACGATCACGCGCACGATGTTGTCAGCCGACAAGCGTCGCTGGAAGGCATCCTTCACCTGGGCCGCGGTCACCGCTTCGGCACGCTCGGGAAACTTCTTGAGCCAGTCGAGCGGCAGCCCATAGAAGCCGATGACCGCCAGACTGTCGAGCAGCTTGCGATTGCTGTCCAGGCGCAGCGAAAAGCCGTCGACCAGATTGCGTTTGGCGGCCCGCAACTCGTCTTCGGTCGGCCCCTTGGCCATGAAGGCCGCCAGCGTTTCATCGACCACCTTCAGTGCCGCGGCGGCCTGGCTGCGCTCGGTCTGCAGACCGATCTGAAAGGCCCCGAGTTGGCGCTGCGGGTTGAAATAGCTGTAAACACTGTAGGCGTAGCCGCGTTTTTCGCGCACTTCCTTGGTCAGCCGCGACACGAAACCGCCGCCACCCAGAATGTAGTTGCCGACCTGCAACGGAAAGAAATCCAGGTCGCCGCGCTGCAATGCCGGCTGACCGACGAAGATGTGGCTCTGGTTGGCCGGGTGAGCGATGTTTTCGGTGCTCGCCTGCGGCAGCGTCACGGCCGGAATCGGCGCAAGCGGCTCACCCTGTAACAGATCGCCGGTCAGTTGCAGGGCGATGGCTTCCGCCTGCTCACGAGAGACGTCACCGACGATCGACACGACGACGCGCGATGCAACGTAGTGCGTGCGGTAGTGCGCCACCAGGTCATCGCGACTGATCGCGGTCACCGATTCGATGGTCGGTGTGCGGCCGTACGGATGGTCGCCGTACAGCGCACGGGCGAAGCGCTTGCTGCCGATTGCGTCGGGCTTCGTGTCCGCCTCGCGCAGACCGGAAATGGCGCGCGCCTTTTCGCGATCCAGCACGGCAGCAGGAAATTCGGGCTGCGTCAGCAGGGTGTGCAGCAGCGCCAGCGAACCCTCGCGTTCGCGGGCGCTGGACAGCGTGCGCAGCGACAGGCCGGCACGATCGTTGTCGGCCACGCCGCCCAGTTGGGCGCCCAGATCGGTGAATCGCTCGGCCAGGGTGTCCTCGTCCAGACCGCCAGCGCCAGTGTCGAGCAGGCTTTGCGTCATCGACGCGACACCGCTCTTGCCTGCCGGATCACGCGCAGCACCGGCGTCGAAATCGACCTGGACGTCCAGGATCGGCAGCACACGGCTTTCGACGAAATACACCCGGGCGCCGTTGGGCGCCACCCAGTGCTGGATATCAATGTTTGCCGCTGCCGGCAGAGCGGCTGCGGCCGCGACGAACATGAAGGCAAGGCGCGTCAGCGCGTTGCGGAAAGACTGGTTCATCCGGTTCCCCTGCTTGAAATCGATGGACACGCTCAGTGGCGCAGGCCGGCGGGCTTGGCACGCGGCTTGGCGTTCGGGTCGAGCGGCTGCGGATCGAGCACCGCGACGGTCAGCGTGTCGTCGCCGAAATATTTCTGTGCCACAGCCTGCACCTCGGCTGCGGTGACGGTGCGCAGCTTGTCGAGCATGCGGTCGCCGTCGCGCCAGTGGTAGCCGGCCGCTTCGAGACGGCCGATCTCCATCGCCTGCACATAGGTCGAATCGCGCTTGTACACCTGTGACGCAATGGTCTGGGTCTTGATGCGTTCGAGTTCGGCATCCGACACACCCTCATCCGCGACGCGCTTGATCTCCGCCCGCAGTGCCGCCTCGAGCTCTGCCACGGTCTTCCCCTTGGCCGGGGCACCGCCCAGCACAAAAGTGGCTTCGCCACGCGACGTCGAGTCGTAATAAGCGCCGATTTCGGTCGCGATCTGGCTGCCGCGCACCAGGTTGCGCGACAGGCGCGAGGCCGCATGGCCGTCGAGAATGCCGGCCAGTACGTCGAGCGCATACGGCTCGCGATCGTTCTCGACATCGGTCAGGCGCGGCGCCTTCCACGCCATCAGCAGCTGCGGTACCTCGGCCGGTGCCTTGACGACGACTCGCCGCTGACCGGTCTGTAACGGTTCGGCGGTCGCCTTGCGCACCGGCAGGGGCTGACTTTTCATCTTGCCGTACTGCTTTCTGACCTGTTCGAACACCTTCTTGTGGTCGACATCGCCCACCACCACGACGTAAGCGTTGTTCGGGGCATACCAGCGCCGGTACCAGTCGCGTGCGTCATCGGCGCGCATGTTCTCGAGGTCATTCATCCAGCCGATGATGGGCCGGCGGTACGGATGCGCAGTGAACGCGCTGGCCATCAGCTGTTCGTACAGTTGCGACTGCGGCTTGTCATCCGTGCGCAGCCGGCGTTCTTCCATGACCACCTTCAGTTCGCGGCCGAATTCCTCGTCGGTGATGACCACGTTCCGCATGCGGTCGGCTTCGAGTTCGATCATGCGCGGCAGTGCGGCCGCGGGAACGCGCTGGAAATAAGCGGTGTAGTCCTGGCTGGTGAAGGCGTTGTCGCTGCCACCGGCACGGGCAACGATTTCGTTGAATTCGCCCGCTTTGAGCTTCTTCGTGCCCTTGAACATCATGTGTTCGAGTACGTGCGCCACGCCTGTGGTGCCGTCATGCTCGTCCATCGCACCCACGCGGTACCACACCATATGCACCGCCACCGGCGCCCGCCGGTCTTCCTTGACGATGACGCGCAGGCCATTTGCAAGAGTGGTCTCGTACGGGTTCGCGAGCACCGGATGCGCCGCCAGCGCGCATGCCGTCAGAGCGCTGCACAGCGCGATACCACGGGAAAAACGGCGCAAATCCATCTGATACACTCTCCAGCAGTAAATGTGAGCGCGGCGAAATCCGCCATCACGCCTCTGTTCCAAAGCCTTGCGCATGTCGCAAGGTGTTCCAGTGACCGTCTCCCACATGTTTGGTTTCTTCAAGAAAGACAAAGCCGCCGCGCCCGACGCAAGCGATGCCACACCGGCCGCGCCTGCCGTGGTCGCGGCGCAGGATAACGCGCCGGGCGCCGAGGCACCGAAATTGTCGTGGGCGCAGCGGCTGCGCGCCGGGCTGTCGCGCACGCGCGCCCAGATCGGCGGCCAGCTCAATGCGCTGTTCCTGCGCACCAAGGTCGACGACGAACTGCTGGAAGAGCTTGAAACGCTTTTGATCACGTCCGACGTGGGCATGGATGCCACCACCCACCTGCTCGACCGGCTGCGTGACCGCGTGAAACGCGAACGCATCGAAGAACCGGCGAAATTGCGCGACGTGCTGCGCGAGGAACTGACCCGGCTGATCGCGCCGCTCGAGAAGCCGCTCGATGTGGACGCGCACAAGCCATTCATCATCATGATTGCCGGCGTAAACGGAGCCGGCAAAACGACGTCGATCGGCAAACTGGCCAAGCATTTCCAGTCGCAGGGCAAGAGCGTTCTGCTGGCGGCCGGCGACACTTTCCGTGCCGCCGCGAGAGAGCAGCTCGAAACCTGGGGCGCACGCAACAATGTGGCGGTGATCGCTCAGGATTCCGGCGATCCGGCCGCCGTGGTGTTCGACGCGGTCAACGCTGCGCGTGCGCGCGGCATCGACATCGTGCTGGCCGACACCGCGGGCCGCCTGCCGACCCAGCTGCACCTGATGGAGGAGATCGCCAAGGTGAAGCGGGTCATCGCGAAGGCGGATCCGACCGGGCCGCACGAGGTGCTGCTGGTGCTCGACGGCAATATCGGCCAGAACGCGCTGGCCCAGGTGAAGGCCTTCGACGCGGCAATCGGCGTGACCGGCCTGATCATGACCAAGCTCGACGGCACGGCACGCGGCGGCGTCATCGCGGCCATCGCGAAGCAGCACGCACCGTCGCGACCGATCGCGCTGCGCTACATCGGCGTCGGTGAAGGACTTGACGATCTGCAGCCGTTCAATGCGGCGGAATTCGTCGATGCCCTGTTCGAACCTCCGAGATCCCTCTGATCGCAGCCCGAGCCCACTCCGCATGATCCGTTTCGCTCAGGTCACCAAACGTTATCCTGGCGGTCACACCGCGCTCGACCAGCTGGATTGCGACATCGCACGCGGTGAAATGGTGGTGGTCAGCGGCCACTCCGGCGCCGGCAAGAGCACGCTGCTGCGCCTGCTCGCCGTGCTCGAACGGCCGACCGAAGGCAAGGTGCTGGTCGGCGGCGAAGACGTGTCGGCGCTCAAGCGCGCCGCCCTGCCCTACTGGCGCCGGTCGATCGGCCTCGTGATGCAGGATCAGCGTCTGCTGTTCGACCGCAGTGCCTTCGACAACGTCCTGCTGCCGCTTTCGATCAGCAGCCACCCGCCGCGCGAAGCCGCCAACCGGGTGCGAGCGGCATTGGAGCGCGTCGGGCTGTCCGGACGCGAAAAATCGATGCCGGTCGAGCTCTCGGGCGGCGAACAGCAGCGCCTGACCATTGCCCGCGCCATCGTGAACCGGCCGCAGATCCTGCTCGCCGACGAACCGACCGCCCACCTCGACGACGCCTACGCGCGTGACATCGCAGAGCTGTTCCGCTCATTCAACGAAGCAGGCGTCACCGTGTTGCTGACCACGCATGACGACGCACTGTTCGCACGCTACGCGCCGCGCAAGCTGATACTTGCCCAGGGGCGGCTGCAGTGAGGTGCCTTCGATGAGGTGGCTGCGGCTGCAGGTGCGCGCCGGGCTGCGCGCAGCGCGCCAGATGGTCCGCCAGCCTTTCAATACCTTGCTGGCCGCGCTGGTGGTCGGCATCGCTGCGGCCTTGCCCGCCACCGGCTACATGCTGCTCGGCAACCTGCAGCGGCTGGCCGGCAATGTCAGCGCCGCGCCGGAGATTTCCGTGTTCATGCAACCGACCGCGAATGCCGACGCGGTCAGGACCGCCGAGCAGCGCATCCGCGGGCTGGCGAAAGAAGCGAAGGTCGAACTGGTGTCGCGCGACGCGGCACTGAAGCGATTCCGCGACAACGACGCTCTCGCCGAAATCCTCGACGCACTGCCCGACAATCCTTTTGCCGATGCATTCGTTGTCCGGCTCGACTCGGCGGATGCGGCCCGGCTCGAAACGCTGCGCGCCGAATTCGCCAGACTGCCCGACGTCGATCACGTACAGCTCGACTCCGCGTGGGCGAAGCGGCTCGACGCGCTGATCGCACTGGGCCAGCAGGCGGTGACGATGCTGGGCGTCGTGCTCGGCCTCGGACTGGTCGCCGTCACCTTCAACACAATACGACTGCAGTTGCTGACACAGCGCGACGAGATCGAGGTCAGTCGCCTGCTCGGCGCCACCGACGCCTGGATACGCCGCCCCTTCCACTGGTTTGGTGCGCTGCAGGGCCTGCTCGGCGGTGCGCTCGCCGGCGCACTCGCCTTGCTGGCCACGCGAGCGCTGGCCGGACCGATCGCCGAGATCGCCGGTCTGTACAGCCTGGAATTCGTGCTGCGGCCACTTTCGCCGCTGCATTGGGCTGCGCTGCTTGCGCTGTGTGCCGTACTCGGCTGGCTCGGTGCCAGCGCCTCGGTGCGTCGCCATCTGTCGCGCATCGCCTGAGCAGGCCGTCGTGCGTCTCGCGCTTGCCGTTCTGCTCGGCCTGATCGTTGCACCGGCATGCGCGGTGTTGCCGGCACCGGTATTGCAGGCGCTGCGCGCCGCAGAAATTCCCGCAACATCGATTTCGGTCATGGTCCAGTCAGTGGACGGCGGCCCCGCACGCATCAGCCATCGCGCCAAGGTGCCGATGAACCCGGCGTCGGTGATGAAGCTGGTCACCACCTACGCCGCCCTCGACAGTCTCGGCCCGGCGTACAGCTGGCGTACCGACGCACTGATGACCGGCCGGCTGGCCGACGGCGTGCTCGATGGTGACCTCGTGCTGCGCGGAGCCGGCGACCCGGCGCTCAGCATCGAACAGTTCTGGCTGCTGCTGCGCGACCTGCGCGCGCGCGGGGTGCGCGATATCCGCGGCGACGTGATCACCGACCGCTCGGCGTTCGCATCGATGCGGCACGATCCGGGCGCCTTCGACAACGAACCGCTGGCCGCCTACAACGTCGGGCCCGACGCACTGCTGCTGGCGCACAACGCGCTGCGCGTACGCTTGCTGCCGCAGGCCGGCGGCGCCCCCGCGCTGTGGGCAGAACCTCCGCTCGATGGCGTGCAGATCGACAACCGCGTGCAACTGGTCGAGGGCGAATGCGGCGACTGGAAGGACAGCCTGACTGCGAAAGTGCTGCCGGCCGCGGACCGCAGCACGCTGACGTTGCAGATCACCGGCCGCTTTGCCCGACCGTGCGGCGAACGCATATGGAACATCGCACCGCTGCCGGCCGACGAGTTTTTCGCCCGTGCCCTGCGCGCCATGTGGGCCGAGCTGGGCGGGCGGATCACCGGGCGGGTGCGCGACGGCGCAACGCCGCCGAACGCGCTGCCATTGGCCGGCATCGATTCGCCTCCGCTTGCGCAGGTCATCCGCGACATCAACAAGTACAGCAACAACGTGATGGCGCGGCAGCTGTTCCTGACGCTGGGCAACGGCGCCGGGACGCCGGCAGACTCCACGGCCGCCGACGCTGCGGTACGTGCCTGGGCAGCGCGGCGCGGTCTTGCGCTGCCTAGTCTGATTATGGACAACGGCTCCGGGCTGTCACGCAGCGAACGCCTGTCGGCTGCCGACATGGCTGCGCTGTTGCGCCACGCGTGGGCGAGCAGCGTCATGCCGGAATTCATGTCGTCGATGCCGGTGCTGTCGGTCGACGGCACACTGCGTCGCCGGCTGCGCAACTCTCCGGCCAGCGGTCAGGCGCATCTGAAGACCGGATCGCTGTCCGATACGCGATCGATCGCCGGCTATGTGCTGGACCGCAACGGCCAGCGCGTGCTGATGGTGGCGTGGCTGAACCATCCGAACGCCGGTCGTGCGCAACCGGTGCTTGAGGCCCTGCTCGAATGGGTGTGGGCGGGCAACCGGCAGTCCTTCCCGGTTACCGAGTGAGGTGCATCGACGATCCGTGCGCAGGCGCGGCGGAAGGTGGTCGCAGTCCGGATCGCCACGGTGGCCGTCCAGTCGGTGCGCCGGCCTGAGCCTGCGCACCGACTGCCGACCCGATATGCCGTGGCAACCCGGTCTGCGTTCGGGTGACGTTCAGGAACCGCGCAGGCCCTGACGCAAGGAAGACTGTAACGCGGATGTTTCGCGGTGCAGCGCCATCAGTCGTTCCGACAGCGCAAGAAGGTAATCTTCCATCAAGCGCGACAGTTCGCGCACCGACTGGTTGGGCGAGCCGGCCATGGCTCGGCTGGCATCGATCTGGCTTTGCAGATCGCGCAGCACCGCCTGTTTTTCAGGCGGGCAGGTATTGATGAATTTTTCGATCACGCGCCGTCTCTCCGCGAAGTAGGTCTGTGGATCGGACTGCGCAAGATCCTTCCAGACGTCAAAATCGAAGTCCTCTGCTTCTTCCGACACTCAATGTCCTCCGCCGAATCCGATTTCCGAGTCGATCACTGACTCGATCACTGACGACGATTTGAACACAAGGGGCGCGGACTTACCGCGGGAGGGTTTCACGGGCGGCGACCAGGCGGGCGGCCTGTTCGACGCCCTGATAGGCGAGCTGGCCCGCCAGATCGGGGCACAGCGCATCGGTGTTCACCATGTCGAGCGTGGTCTGCACCCATGCGCGCACTTCCTGCGCGCGCATGAACAGACCGCGCGCGTCGGCGTCGGCTGCTTCGTCGGCCAGACTCAGTGCGGTCACCATGGCTTCGTTGCCGAGCATTTCGATCGACGCCATCAGGCGCATGATTTCTGCGTGATGCGCCTGCACGCTCGCCGCCGGCAGCAAGGCTGCCGCGGGAAACGGGGACGAAACCGGCTGGATGAGAGTTGCTTCGGCCATGATGAGGCTCCTTCGTCGTTCGATGGACGGATTACCGTTGGTATGTAGTTATCGACCGCGACAACGCACTCTTTAGGGGCAGAGACACCTGCCGGCAGAACTGCTCCAAGGCCTTGAAGCAAAAGAAAAAGCCCGGCCCATCCTGCGATGGGCCGGGCTTTCCGGCGGTATCGGACGATGAATTTCCGTCAGGCAGCGAGCGAAACCGGGCTGATCAGACTGGACCGCGACACACCACGCGAGTCGCCGAGCGAACCGAGCAGTTCCTTCATGTCGAGAATCAGCACAATCTGACCATTCGACAGCGTCGTCACGCCGGCTACGCCCTTCGGCCGGAAATCGTCGAGGCTCTTGATCACCGCGTCCTCGCGCCCGGCGAAATTGTCGATTGCGAGAATGAAGGACGATTCGGCGGTCTGCATCAGTACGCCGTACTGCGGCAGGTTCTTCTGCGGCCAGCCGAGCAGGCGGGCCAGCGGCAGCACCGGCATCACCTCGCCCCGCACCACCATGGTCGCGCGACCACCGACTTCCTGGATGTCCTGCGGCTGGATCGGCAGGATTTCGCGCACCATCGAAAGCGGTACCGCGAAGTGCTGTTCGGCCAGGCGCACCAGCAGCACCGGCAGGATGGCCAGCGTCAGCGGCAGCGAAATCACGAACGTCGTGCCCTTGCCCTGGATGGAGCGGATTTCGATCGAACCGTTGAGCTTCTGGATATTCGTCTTCACGACGTCCATGCCGACACCGCGACCCGACACATCCGACACCATCGCGGCGGTCGAGAAACCGGGCAGGAACACCAGATTCAGGCTTGCACGCTCGTCCAGCGTGTTGGCTTCCTCATCGGTGATCAGTCCCTTTTCGAGCGCCTTCGCACGCAGCCGCTCGGCGTTCATGCCGCGGCCGTCGTCGGCCACTATTATCACGATGTGGTCGCCCTCCTGACGCGCTTCGAGGCGCACCACCGACTTGCCCGGCTTGCCCTGGGCGATGCGGTCTTCCGGCGTTTCCACGCCATGATCGACGGCATTTCGGATCAGGTGGATGATCGGATCCGACAGATCCTCGATCATCGTCTTGTCGATTTCGGTCTCTTCGCCGACCAGCGCCAGCTCGACGTCCTTGCCCAGATTGCGGGCGAGGTCGCGGGCGATGCGCGGGTACTTCTGGAACAGGCGACCGATCGGCTGCATGCGGGTCTTCATCACCGCGTTCTGCAGATCGGACACCAGCAGATCGAGCTGGCTGACCGCTGCATCGAGCGCATGCAGCGTTTCATTGTCGTTCTTGCCGGCGAGGATGTCCGCGCGCAGCGAGGTCAGGCGATTCTTGGTCAGGCCGATTTCGCCCGACAGGTTCAGCACCTGGTCAAGACGCGAGGTATCGACCCGGATCGAGTTTTCACGGCCCTTTTCGGCATCGCGGCGACCGGTCGGTGCCGGTGCGCCCGGACGATCAGCGGACCGACGGCCGAACGCTGCATTGACCACCGCAGCAACCTCGCCGTCATTGGCCGATCGCGCCGCCGCTGGTTCAGGCACCGCTTGCGGGGCGACCGGCACAACACCGGTCACCGCCTTGTGCAGCGTGTTCCAGTCAGGTTCGACGCCTCGTGCGGCGGCGGGAGCAGCAGGCGCTTCGGCACTGGCGCCCGGTGCGGCGACCTTGTCGAGCTCGCCGGCCAAAGCAGCACGCAAGCGGGTCATCACGCCGACGTCGGCGGCAGCCGGCAGCATGCCGCGCTCAAGTGCGCCGAACATGTCACGCACGATGCCGGTCGCGTCGAGGATGACGTCCATCAGTTGCGGCGTGATGGCCATTTCGCCATTGCGAAGCTTGTCAAAAAGGTTTTCGGTCAGGTGACAGAGCGCAACCAGTTCGGCCGCATTCAGGAAGCCGGCGCCACCCTTGATGGTGTGGAAGCCGCGAAAAATCTCGTTCAGCAGACTGCGATCTCCCGGCGTCTTTTCGAGATCGACCAGCTTGTTGTCCACGCCGGACAGCAGGTCGGTCGCCTCGACCAGAAAGTCCTGCAGCAGATCTTCCATGCCCTGAAAGTCACTCATCGTTCGCTCCTGTGGCGGGCAGCGCATTCAACGCACCGCTCGCCCTACTGCTCCTGTTGTTCCGGCTTCGCGGGTGGATGCCACCCGTTCGACCGACCCGTTCGTCTGCGCTGACCGAACGCTGTGTCACGACTGTCCTGCTGCTGCCTGCGATCAGAAGCCGAGACTTTCGAGCAGGTCGTCGACCTGCTCCTGGCTGGTCACCACATCCTCGCGTCCTTTGGCCGAAATCACCGGACCGTTCAGCAGCCCTTCCGGTGTGCTGGCGCGCTTTTCGGCGGGCATGGCTTCGATCAGAACCTGCAGCAATCCGCTCTCGAGCTTTTGCGACATTTCGACGATTTTCTTGATCACCTGTCCGGTCAGATCCTGAAAATCCTGGGCCATCATGATTTCGTTCAGCTGCGCCCGGGTGTCGCGGGCAAACGCCGGCACGTCGCCGAGAAAGCCGCGGGTTTCCGCGGCCAGCGCCTTGAATTCGTCAACCGACAGTTCGTTCCGGTACAGCTTTTCCCAGCGGTCATGCAGCGTGCTCGAGCGCTTTTCGACGTCGTCCTGCAGCGGTATGGCGATATCTGTCGCGTTGAGCACACGGCTGGCTGCGCTCTCGGTCATCTGCGCGATATAGGTCAGGCGGCTGCGCGCATCGGGCATCTGCGTCGCGACGTCTTCGAGCGCTTGGTCGTACCCCAGTTCGCGCAGCGTGTCGTGCAGCTGTCGCGCGAGGTGACCCACCTTGTTGAAAACGTTGTCGCAGCTGTGTTCGTCATCATTGACAGGCTCATCGGCCGCGACGGGCGCCGCAACGTAGTCATCCGACACCGAATCGAACAGGGCTTCCAGATCGGCGCTGTCGCCGCTGCTGTTTGCCGCTTCCGGCACGACTTCGAGCCGCACCTTCTGGGGCGTCTCGGACGCAATGCTGTCGAACAGCGCCTGCAGGTCGTCGGAATCGCCGGTTTCGTCAAGCTTCATCTTCTTCACAGTTTCATCTCCCGATGCCGGCTCAGGCGGCCTTCTGGTTCATCTTTTCGAAGATCTTGGTCAGCTTTTCACCCAGGGTGCCGGCGGTGAAAGGCTTCACGATGTAGCCCGAAGCGCCGGCCTGGGCTGCTTCGATGATGTTTTCCTTCTTGGCTTCGGCCGTGATCATCAATACCGGCAGGCCCTTCAGGGCAGCGTCGGCACGGATGGCGCGCAGCAGCTCGATGCCGGTCATGTTCGGCATGTTCCAGTCAGTGACCACGAAGTCGAAGTCGGACGACTTCAGCTTCTGCAGCGCGATGACGCCGTCCTCGGCCTCATCGACATTGGTAAAGCCGAGCTCCTTCAACAGATTGCGCACGATGCGGCGCATGGTCGAAAAGTCGTCGACAACGAGAAACTTCATCTTGGGATCTGACATGGCCTACCTCTCTCAGGCTTTATGGGCTTGCAGCAGCGGACGCAGCGTATCGGCCAGCACTTCGGCGTCGAACTTCGCCACATAGGCATCGACACCGACGCTCTTGCCCATTGCACGGTTTGCTTCCGACGACAGCGACGAGTGCATTACCACCGGTATATCGGCGAATCGGGGATCGTTCTTGATGTGTCGAGTCAGCACATAGCCATCCATCTCGGGCATTTCCGCATCGACCAGTATCAGATCGATCTCGTCCGTCAGCGGCTGACCGGTCTGCGCCGTGTGAGCGGCCATGCCCTGCAGGCGTGCCCACGCCTCGGCGCCGTTGGTGGCGTGCTTGTGGCGGATATTGAGCTTGTCCAGCACTTCTGCGATCTTCTTGCGGGCGACCGCAGAGTCGTCGACGAAGAACACGTTCGGATCGTAATTGCCGCCCAGCGGCGGAATCTCGCCGATGACGGCATCGCCGAAGGTGCAGGCCAGAATGCTTTCGACATCCAGGATGGACACCAGCCGGCCGTCGTCGAGCTCTGTGATCGCGGTGATGTAGAGCTGCTCGCTGGTGACGACCGACTCGGGCGCACGTACGCGGTCCCAGTCGACGCGGATGATGCGATCCACCTCATGCACCAGAAAGCCCAGCGTACGCTTGCTGTACTCGGTCACCATCATCGCGCCACCCATGCCTTCCGGCGCGTCGGTCAGGTTCATGATGCGTGCCAGCGACAGCACCGGAATGACGTTTCCACGCAGCGAAATCAGGCCTTCGACGCCAGCCGGCATATTCGGTGTCGGCGTCACGATCGGCGTACTGCTGACCTCGCGCACCTTGAACACATTGATGCCGAACAGCTCGTGCGTGCCGAGCGAAAACAGCAGGATTTCCATCTTGTTCGAGCCCGCCAGCTTGGTGCGGGCGTCCACCTGCTCGAGCAGGTTGTGGTCGGGTCTGTCCATCGTGTTGTCTCCGGTCTTGTTCAGGCAGCCACGCGATCGATGCCCTTGCTGCGGCGGATCAGGCGGGTGATGGTTTCGGCGAGGCGCTGTGCCTCGAACTTGGACACATACTCATCGACGCCGACCGAGCGGCCCAGTTGCTGGTTCGAGCCCGACGACAACGACGAGTGCATGACCACCGGAATGCCGGTGAAGCGCGGGTCGGCCTTGATGTTCTTGGTCAGGATGTAGCCGTCCATCTCCGGCATCTCGACGTCGGTCAGGATCATGCTGATCAGCTCACTCACCTTGCGGCCGCTGGAATCGGCATAGCTGGCAACCTTCAGCAGTTCGGCCCACATCTGGCCGCCGTTGATGGCGCTGACGTAGCGCACGCCCATGAGGTCGAGCGTGCGCGTGATCTGGGTGCGGGCAACCGGGGAGTCGTCGCAGAAGAAGACCGTTGCGTCTTCGATGTCGAGCGGCTTGATGTCCTTGAAGGCGAGATCGTTGTCGATATCCGCGGTTTCGGACAGGATCTTCTCGACGTCCAGCATCATCACCAGGCGGTTGTCCGCCAGCTCGGTCACTGCGGTCACCAGACCGCCGAGATTGGCGGTCAGCATGGCCGGCGGCACGCGCATCTGCGACCAGTCCAGGCGCAGGATGGTATCGACCGACTCGACCAGGAAGCCCTGGGTGTGGCCGTTGTATTCCGTCACGATCATCACGTCGCGCGGCGTATCGCTCGGGAACTGGGCAAACTTGGCCAGATCGACCACCGGTACCAGCGCGCCGCGCAGGCTCACCATGCCCTCGACCGCATTGGGCATTTCCGGCGCAGCCGTGATGTTGGGCGTACGCATCACCTCGCGCACCTTGAACACATTGATGCCGAATGTCTCGCGTCGCCCGGTGCGCGTATCCACACCGAGCGAAAACATCAGTATTTCGAGCTTGTTGGTACCCGCAAGCTTGGTGCGGGCATCGATATTCTTGAGTAACTCTGACATGTCGGCCTCGTCTGTCTGTTCAGTGGCACGAAAACAACCGGGTGCTGATGTCTTTACGGCAGCATCGAAAGACTCTTGAACCCGATATGCGACATCCGTGCGACAAGCCGCCGCCCCGTCCGCCAGGCGCCATGGAGGCGGTTTTGCGCGGACCGGAGGGCCTTTCGCCGCTCCCGCCCCTCGCGACGACCTTCCAGATTTTCGTAGGAGCGGGCCCCGCCCGCGATAGGGCGGTTGATCGGGCGGTGTCGCGTGTTTCAAGGCTGCATCGCCTGCAGGGGCGAAGCGGGGGTTACGGCGAGCATTGCTCGCCGCCTGCGAAGCCGGCTGGCCATGCAGGGCCAGCCGTGGACAGGCTCCTACGAAAACCCGCACAGCATCGAGGTTTTCGCAAACGCGGCGAAAGCCACGAATCGACCGCCCGCCCCCCCCGCGTCGCACGCCATCCACCTCGGCCCTCACGCGCCATTGTTGGGCATCGCTGCGCTCACCCCAACCTACGGCGGCGTGACCCATGCGTCGCTTGGGTGAACACCCCAACCCGGCCCCGCCGCAATCCGGCGCCGTGACCCATGCGTAGGTTGGGGTGAGCGCAGCGATGCCCAACAGATCTCCGTATCCATGCCCCGATGGAATACGGGCGAACGCATAGGCGAAGGCCACTTTCGCTCCAACCTGCCGGGTTTTTCGTAGGAGCGGGCCCCGCCCGCGATAGGGCGGTTGATCGGGCGGTGTCGCGTGTTTCAAGGCTGCATCGCCTGCAGGGGCGGAGCGGGGGTTTCGGCGAGCATTGCTCGCCGCCTGCGAAGCCGGCTGGCCATGCAGGGCCAGCCGTGGACAGGCTCCTACGAAAACCCCGCGCATTCATCCCGCTGCGGTGTCGAGGCTTTCGTAAGAGCGGAGCAGGTGCGGACACGGCCCTGGATCCGGGCCGGGCATCATTCGCGGTTCAGACCCGGAAGCGCGCGCCGGCTTCTTCCAGGCTGCTGGCGAGCGCACGCAGATGCTGTGCTTCGCCCGCCATGGCGGCGATGGCGTGGCTGTTTTCCTCGGTCATCTGCGCGATCTGCTCGATCTTGCGTGCGACCTCGTGACTGGCCGTGGTCTGTTCGCTGACCGATTCGGCGATGCCGCTGATGCCGCTCGATGTCGACGCGGCCGCTTCGGCGGCACGGCCGAGCGCTTCGACCACGCGGGTGAGTTGCTGACGCGAGGCGCTGATCGCGTCAGACCCGCGCCGCACCACGGCATCGACACCCGCGGACTGCGCATCCAGCGTGCGCGTGACGGCTTCGATCTCCAGCGCCGATGCGGCCGATTTCTCGGCCAGCTTGCGCACTTCGTCAGCGACCACCGCAAAGCCGCGCCCCTGCTCTCCTGCACGGGCCGCCTCAATGGCCGCGTTGAGCGCCAGCAGGTTGGTCTGTTCGGCGATGTCCTTGACCTGCCGCGTCATGCCGCCGATGGCACGCGTGCTATCCACGAAGGCGCTCGCGGCTTCGGAAATTTCTCCCACCACCTGACCGACGTCGTCCAGCTCACCGCTCACGGCGTCGATCGCGCGTCGCCCCTGATCGGCTTCATCGCGACTGGCGTCAGCGTGGTGGCGCATGCCGGACGCACTATCCGACACGCTGTTGATCGAAACCGACAGTTCTTCGATGGTAGCCGCCATGGCCGATGCGGACTGGCTCTGGTGGGCCGATGCATGACTGATCTGCTGGGTCGCACTGGCGACCACATGGGTCACTTCCGACACTGCTGACGCCGAGGCTTTCACACGTGCAATCAGCGTCGACAAGCCATCGGCCATGCGGTTGAAGCTGGCAGCGATATCGCCGAACTCGTCACGGCTCGCAATGTCGATGCGCGCGGTCAGATCGCCATCGGCAAGCTTCTGTCCGCCTTCGATGGTGCGCCGGATATCGTCCTGAAGGGACAAGTAAAGCCCGAGCGCGAGATACAGCGACAGCAGCAAACCGGCAGCCAGCGTTACAGCGATGAACACCTCCTGGCGCACCAGTCTGCTTCGATGTGCATCGAGGCTGGCATCGAGACTGGACAGCAGCGTGCGAGCGGTGCCCAGTGCGGCATCGACCGGCGCGCTTGCGCGGGCAAACACTTCGGCCGGGGGCAGGTCGAAGGATTGGCTGATCACCGAACTTTCGATCATCTGCGCGGTGGCGCCAAAGGCATCGCGCAGCGCCGCCACATCGGTGGTGATTGCGCCCGCATAGACCGGCGCATTCTTCAGCACGCGTTCGAGCATGCGTTCCGACGCGTCGATCTGCGCCCTCGACAACTGCATCAGGGAACCGAGTTCGACCGCCGTTTCAGGCGTCAGCGAGCGGGCAGCGCTGACGGACGCCGCCAGAACGTGCAGCCGGGCCAGATATTCGATCGTCTGCGGCATGATGCCGATGGTCGCTTCCATCAGCGTAAAGCTGTCCGGGTAAGGATCGAAGGTCAGGCCCGATGCATCGGCCACCATGCGAAAATCGTTCAGCATGTTGATGATCAGGTCCGAATGCCGGCGGAAGTTCTCGCCGCCGGTGGCGCCGCTCATCAACTGGCGAACCGCCGTCCACTCGTCATTCATGCGATCGATTTGCGCCCCCTGATCGAGCAGCGGGAGGTTCGCGTCGTTCTGCGCCCTCAGTTTCGCGATGACGGCAGCCACTTCGGCCGCCTTGGCTTCGACCTTGGGTGCCAGGCTGACGTCGCCGTTGAGCATCGACGAGGACATGCCGCGATGCTGCTGCACCGCAGCAAGCGCGCCGAGCAAGGTGCGCACGTAGTCGGCACCGACGCGTTCATCGTCGATCGTGTGCACGGCACCCAGACGGTCAATCGTCTGCAGCCCGGCCGTACCGAACAGCATCGACAACAGGATGCCCATGACCAGCATCATCTTCGGCGCGAACCGCAGGTGAGACATCAATGCCCGGGCGGGCGACAGCAGGACGTTCACTATTTGAATCTCCATGGCGGAAAGCTCTGGACAACTCGGGGACCGCGTTTTCGGCGCCGTGCACACGCTGCAGGAGCTGGTTGGCGGATTTGACGGAATCAACGGCAGCAACGCCGACGCTTTGAGCCCGCCGCCGCTCTCCGTTGATCCCGATCAGCCGCGTTGCGGAATCAGGCGACGTAGCCGATCCGGAAGCCGCCCCACTGGCGGCCACCGACATGGATCGGAGCCGAAATGTCGTGCACCACTTCGCCGGTATCGCGGCGATAGGTCTGGATCAGGAAAGGCTGGGCATGCGCACCGCATCGCTTGCCTACAGGATCTTCGAAGATGCGCTTGGTACGGTTGCGCACGATGTCGACCTTTTCGTCGCCGGTCAGCGGCTGCGAGAACTTCTTATTGTGGGTCGGGAAATAGCCCTTGCGATCAACCGCGCCGGCATAGATCAGACCGGGGTGACGATCAAGTAGCGGCTCCTGGATGGCCGGCAGCAGCCGGTCGGTCAGGCTGTCGAAGCGGGTCGTGAACTTGGCCGGCCGGGTACCGGCGATCGGCTGATAGTTTTCGTCGAACAGGTCTTCCAGCTTGATCTCGCCGCGCTTCACCGCGGCGTCGAGACAGGCACCGACTTGCCTGGCCGCACCAGCGACCAGTTCCGGCATCCGCGCGTGCATCGCCACCGCCTGTTCGCCGGCGGTGCCGAGGCGGAACACCTGAGCCAGTTCGGCCAGGTTGCTCGACAGCACGTCCAGGCGCTCGGCGTCGGTCGCCGCCACGTGCGACACCTCGCGGTTCGATTCGGCCATGGCGAAGATGCGCTGCACGTGCAGGTCAACCTGTTCACCCAGCGCATGGTTCTGGCGCATCGCCGCGACCGTGCCGCCGACCCGTTCCAGCGTCGCGTCTGCGCATTCGCGGATGCGCTCGAGCGTGGCCACCGCCTCGCCGGTCAGGGCGGCGCCGTTGCGCGCCTCGACGGCACTGGCGCGGACCACCGACGCGGCTTCGTTGGTTTCGCGTTGCACCGCGGAAATCATCGTGTGGATCTGCCCGGTCGATGAGGCGGTGCGTTCAGCCAGCTTGCGCACCTCGTCGGCCACCACGGCGAAACCGCGGCCCTGCTCGCCGGCCCGGGCCGCCTCGATGGCGGCGTTGAGCGCGAGCAGATTGGTCTGGTCGGCGATTTCGCGTATCACCTTCACCACGCCGCCGATCTCTTCCGACCGGCTGCCCAGGTGTTCGATCTGCCGCGCGCACTCTTCTACGCTGCCCGACACGCGCGACATTTCAGCGGCGACACGGCTGACCACCTGGGCGCCCTGCTGCGAAAGTTCGCGCGAACGCTCCGCATCCTTGACCGTCTGGGCCGCCACGTCGGTGGCCGCCTCCATGCTGCTTTTCATATTGCCCACGTCCGCGCTGGCAGCACACGATGCAATGCACTGCTCGTCGGTCGAGCCGGCCACCCGCTCGGCCCCCTTGCCGAGCCGGGCACAAGCTTCCTGCAGGCGCGACGAGGTGAACAGCATCTTGGCCATCGCCGCACTGAATTCACCGACCAGGCGGTTGTAGCTTTCGGCCAGCCGGGGCAGCGCACCCGGCCCCTGCACCGGCAACTGGAAGGTGAGGTCGCCCTCCAGGCGGGCCCGTTCCATGCTGGCGACCAGGGCTTCGAGCGGCCGCTCGAACAGTTGCGCGCACGTCAGCCGCACCACGGCCAGCGCGACCAGCGACAGCCCGGCCGCGAGCAGCACGCCGCCCGCGTCGAGCGACCCCGCCCCCCAGGCAAGCGCGCCCACGTGGGTCAAGCACACAACAGGAAAAAGACACAACCAGAGCAGGTTGCGACCGAGCAACGAGCGCGGGGGGGGTGCTGACATTAACGGTCTCCTCACCGGTGGGGGCGTTGTTCGCCCGATATGAAGGAGACACCGACGTGTATCCGTCGATTGCCCCCCTCTCCGTCAGGGCATGGTTCGCCCGTCCGTCGTGAGGAGTGTTACGACAATTCGCGCACAAGCTTTAATGTGGCTTTAGTGCGCACGCCGTCCCGTTCAATCGATGCGGAACAGCTTGCCGAAGTTGGCGATATCAAGCACCTGGCGCACCGGCGGGCTGCAACGCGACAGCCTGATTTCGCGCCGCGCATTGCGCGCCTTGTCGCGCAGCATCAGCAGCATGCCGAGCGCGGAACTGTCCACGTAATTGACCGCGGCGAGGTCGACATCGAGTTCACTCACTTCGTCGCGCAGCAGCAACTGCTCGGTGGTGTCGCGGAATTCCTTGTGCGCCGAAAAATCGAAGCGTCCGCCCAGGCTCATGCGGGCGACCTTGTCGGCGATGCTGACCTTGATGTCCATGGTGTGTCGTCCTGTCTGTAATCGATTAAAGAGGGCTGCAATCTGCCGTCAGCCGTGGGCGACCATGCGCCGACCGCCCTGCAGCGCAGCCATGATGCGTTCGGCGACCTGAGTGATCGGACTGACCTCGCAGCAGGCGCCGATCTGGGCCGCCTCGCGCGGCATTCCATACACGACGCAGCTCTCCTGGTCCTGGCCTATCGTCCATGCGCCCGCTTTGCGCATGGCCAGCATGCCCTGCGCGCCGTCCTTGCCCATGCCGGTCAGCAGTGCGGCAACCGCACCGCCTCGCGCCTGCGCTGCTGCGGAATCGAAAAGGACATCGACCGCCGGGCGGTGCCGGTTGAAAGGTGGCGTCTGCAGCAGTTCGCAGACATAGCCACCGCCGGACTTTCGGATTTCGAGGTGCGAATGTCCCGGAGCAAGGTAGGCGTGGCCGGGCAGGATGCGTTCGCCCTGCTCGGCCTCCTTCACGCGCAGGCGTGACAGCGAGTCGAGTCGTCGGGCAAAGCTCGCGGTGAACATTTCCGGCATGTGCTGCACCATCACGACGCCGGGCGTGTTCTCCGGCAGGCGGATCAGCACCTCCTTGATCGCTTCGGTGCCCCCGGTCGAGGCGCCGATGCACACGATGCGGTCACCCCAGTTGCTGCTCACCACAGGCGGCGGTGTCACGGCACTGGCGGCAGGACGGGCGGGCGCATCGCGCCTCACCTTCACATGAGCGCTGAACGCCGCACGGATCTTGTCCTGCACTTCCTGTGCATAGCCCGGCGGCAGCCCCACCAGTGTGGCGCGCGGCTTGGCGATGTAGTCCACCGCACCCAGTTCGAGCGCCTGCAGCGTCGCTTCGGAGCCCTGAGCGGTCTGGCTGGAAATCATGATCACCGGCATCGGGCGCAGGCGCATCACCTTGTCGAGAAACTCCAGACCGTTCATCTGTGGCATTTCGACATCCAGCGTCAGCACGTCAGGCAGCAGATCCTTCACCTTCTGGCGTGCCACCAGCGGGTCGGGTGCCGTACCCACCACTTCCATGTCGGGCGCCTGATTGATGAGGGCGGTCAGCATTGCGCGCATGACCGCGGAGTCGTCCACCACCAGCACCCTGATTCTTGACTTGGTCATCGGCGTCGCCCGGTCACGAGAACAGCTCGATGTCGCCCGACGCATCAGTGCGTGCAAGCCGCTCCTGATACTCGCGCTCGCGCCGCGCCAGCGTGTCGTTATTGACGCGTGCGAGCTTCTTCACCAGCACCCGTCCGACGCGCGGAAAGAAGTAGATCTTGCGCGCGTGTTTTTCCTGCAGATCCTGCGCGATCACCGGAATGCCTTCCTGCTGGAGGTAATCGAGCACGAACGACGAATTGCGTTCGCCGACATTGGCGCTCGACAGCGACGCCATCACGCGTCCGCCGCCGAACACCTTGGCTTCGAGCGCCGAACGCCGGGCACCCGACTTGATCAGCTCATTCACCAGCAGCTCCATCGCATACCCGCCGTAACGCGCCGAACGGCTGGTTGCCCCGGTGCCACCGTCGGGCAGCATGAAATGATTCATGCCACCGATGCCGCGTTCCGGATCACGGATGCAGGCGGCCACGCACGAGCCCAGTACGGTCACCAACAGCATGTCGCGTGTCGTCACGAAAAACTCGCCGGGCAGTATCTTCACCGCCTCGCGCGAAAACTTGCTGTCGAAATAGCGCTGCGTCGACTGGTGTTCGATCAGGGAAGGACCGCGACTATCGACCGCCGTCAGCACGACCATAAACAGTCCTTCCGAGGTTGCGGAACAGATCGACTGCATGCGAAAAGCTTTCCGAATGCCCGGCGAACATGAGCCCTTCCGGACGCAGCAGCGGGACGAACCGCTTCAGGATGGCGTACTGCGTCGGCTTGTCGAAATAGATCATCACGTTACGGCAGAAGATTGCTTCGAGCGGCCCGCGGACCGGCCAGTTCGGTTCGAGCAGGTTGACCCGGGTAAAGCGGATCAGCTTCTGCAGTTCGGGGCGCACGCGGACCTCGCCAGCGCGAGCGCCGGTGCCACGCAGGAAATATTTGCGCACCAGTTCGGGCGACAGCTTTTCGATGCGGTCTTCGGTGTAGACACCGGCCTGCCCCTGCGCGAGCACCTGGGTATCGATATCGGTCGCGATGATTTCCACCGGCGGGTTCATCGAGCCGTACAGTTCGCAGCAGGTGATGGCCAGCGAGTAAGGCTCCTCGCCGGTCGACGCGGCGCTGCACCAGATGCGCGCCGTCGGTTTGTCGAGCCGGGTCAGATGTTCCTTCAGCAGGTCGAAGTGATGGGCTTCGCGGAAGAACGACGTGAGGTTGGTCGTCAACGAATTGACGAAGGTTTCCCACTCGGTGTGATCATTGCGCTCCAGCCGCTTCAGATAGTCCGCGAAGGTCACATCACCGGTGGCACGAAGCCGGCGCGCCAGCCGGCTGTAGACCATGTCGAACTTGATCGGCGACAGCGAAATGCCGGCATGCTGGTGAATCAGTTTTGCGATGCGGTCGAAATCGTCGCGCGTGAAGGAGAACTCGCGGGTCCCGCCGGTCAGCGACTTCGAATCCGCCAATTGCCGTGTCACTTCGACTGCACTTGCTGTGTTCCTGCCTGCCTGAATCACGATGCCGACCTCTCGGTTGATGTCATGCGGACGCGCGGTGAAGACACGCGCGCTTGCTCAGAACTCTGCCCAGTCTGCCTCGTCGGCGATCACCGCCGCAGACTGAACCCGCTTCACCTTGCCCAGTGCCCCACCCCGCGTGCGTGGCAGCACCGGCTCCGTATTCGCCGCCTCGCGCTGCCTCAGCGACGCGCCATCGAACTGCATCCCTGCGCCACCGCTGCGTCCTTCGTGATCGTCCAGCCTGAACTGACCCACCGCGCGCATCAGCATCCGCGCCTGCTCTTCCAGACTTTCCGCCGCCGCCGCCGCCTCTTCCACCAGCGCCGCGTTCTGCTGCGTCACCCCGTCCATCTGGCTCACCGCCTGCGTCACCTGCGATATCCCGCTCGCCTGCTCCTGGCTCGCCGACGCAATGTCCGTCACCAGCCCCGTCACCTGACGGAAGCTGTCGACCACCTGTTCCATCGTCGCCCCGGCCTCGGCCACCAGCTTTGCTCCACCATTCACCCGTTCCACCGAATCGGCGATCAGCCCCTTGATCTCCTTCGCCGCCTGCGCGCTGCGCTGCGCGAGATTCCTCACCTCGCTCGCCACCACCGCAAAGCCCCGCCCCTGCTCGCCCGCCCGGGCGGCTTCCACCGCCGCGTTCAGCGCAAGAATGTTCGTCTGGAACGCGATCGAGTCGATCACCCCGATGATGTCCGCGATCTTGCGGCTCGAATCCTGGATGTCGCTCATCGTGCTCACCACACGCTTGACCGTCTCCGCTCCGCGCATCACCGCCTCGTTGCTCTGACGACCCAGTTCGTTCGCCTTCAGCGCACTTTCCGCGTTCTGCTTCACCGTCGCGTTCAGCTCTTCCATCGAACTCGCCGTCTCCTCCAGCGAGCTCGCCTGCTCTTCCGTGCGCGAACTCAGGTCACTGTTGCCCGCCGATATCTCGCGCGCCGCCGTATTGATCGCCTCCGTCGAATCCTTGATCCGGCCTACAACCTCGCGCAGCTTGTCCACCGTCGTGTTCGTGTCTTCCTTCAGACGACCGAACGTGCCCGCATAGTCACGATCGATCTT
>NZ_JAUYRO010000082.1 GCF_030696805.1 Methyloversatilis sp.
GTGCCGCGACTTCACCACCGCGCGCGCCCCGCAACCACCCGGCAAATGCATCACCCGTAGGTTGGGGTGAGCGCAGCGATGCCCAACACCCGCATCAAAAAAGAAGCGATTGTCAAACTAGCCGTAGGTTGGGGTGAGCGCAGCGATGCCCAACAAGATCCCGTCACCGGCAGGAAGGTGACGAATTCGCGATAGTGCCGCTCGTGGAAGTCGGCCGGCGAACCGGTGAATTCGTCGCGCTGTTCGCGCCACGGATTACCGTCGGTGATGGCGGCCAGCGCCTGCGGGTGGCGCTGCACCTGATCGCCGCTGCGCAGCGGCATCAGCCGCAGCGACCACATCAGTATCCGGCGGAAATGTCGAGCGACCGGCGGATCGCTGCGGTTCATGGGAGAAGCGGCACGGGGTGAGTGGCGCAGTTTAGCGCAGCACCCGGCGCTGTTCCGCGGTCAGCATGCGCCGGTCCTTCAGGATGGTCAGTGGCAGGCCTTCGCGCGCCACCTGGCCGATGACGCGGCCAGCCAGCACGCTGTCGCAATCCATATGCGTGGTCGAAATGAAGAAGTCGGCGCGCACCCAGTCACGGGTGATGACGAACTCAGGCCCCAGCCAGGCATCGGCTTCGACCGGGTCGGCACACACCGCGACCTGCCAGGGCTCGGCCGGACGGGTCGTGCCCTTGAGGTGGTCGCGCAGCAGGCCGGTGGCTTCGCGCACGCCGTTCGACCAGTAATCGGCTTCCCAGCGCCCGGCGACTGCGGCTTCGAAGCCGCCCGCCAGCCGGTTGTAATTGACGTAGTGGTAGGGGTGCAGACGCGCCAGGGCGACCAGCGGATCGAGCGCGCCGATGACGCACAGTGCGATGAAGGCGGCGGCCAGGCTGCGCGAGACGCGGACGTGCTGCCACAGGGCATACAGCCCGGCAGCGGCCAGCACCGCCAGCGGCGGCAGCAGGAAGGTGAAGTGGCGGATGCCGTTGTACAGCGCCGGCCGGGTCGCAATCGCCAGCGCCAGCGGCAACAGTGCCGCCAGAATGACCGTCAGCCACGGCAGGTGCTGTCGCCACGGGCGGTGCCGCCCGGCCGGCGCTGCCGTCATCGCCGCAGTGAGCACCGCACCCAGCGCGGCAACGAGTCCGGCCAGCGCCAGTTCCGGCAGCCGCACGGCCAGATAGATCGGCAGATAGCTGCGCGGCACCTCGGTGATCGCCATGATCTGACCATCGAGTACGGTCTGGATCGCGAAGGTGACATGCGAAAAAGTGGTCAGCGCCTTGATCAGATTGCCCGGCGCCTGCGCTGCCCACGGCCAGAACAGTGCGATCAGCGCCAGCGCGACCGGCACGGCGGGAAGCAGCGCGCGCACCGAGCGGCCCAGATGTGCGAGGCGGGCGCGCCAGTCGCCGTCGACCAGCGCCATCGAGGCCAGTACGCCGAGTCCGAGCACCATGACGCCGAACACGGCACCGACGCGCAGCCCGAAAGCGCAGCCGATCGCCAGGCCCAGCTTCAGCACCAGACCCAGCGGCGGCGCCGGCAGGCGCGCCACGATCAATGTTGTGTACCAGGTCACCCACGCCATGCAGGCGGCAAACGGGATGTCTTTCGTGTGGGTGAACAGTGCGCCGCTCCAGGCACCGGTGAGCATCAACAGCGCGACTGCGATGCAGGCGGCCGTGTCGTTCAGCAGGTGACGCGCCAGCCGATACACAGCGACCATGCCGGCAAAACCGAATGCTGCCGACAGCAGGTGGCGCATGTCCCACACATTCATCGGCAGCACGCGCTCGAGCGCAGCAGCGATCAGGTCGAACAGCCCGCCATAGAGATAGAGGTCCTTGTAGTGGAAGGCCGACATGTCGGTCAGCCCGGACGCGTAGTAGTCGAGCAGCAGCCGGCCGTAGGTGTGCTGTACCCATTCGTCGTTGCTGATGCCGTGCTGGCCGAAGGTCAGTGCGATATGCACCGCAATGAGCGCGAACAACGCCAGTCCCTTGCCCTGTGCGGTCAAACCATGTGTTGCAGGTCGAGACGTTGTAGGGGTCGTTGTCACAAGGCGCACAGAGCGGGAAGAGAGGCGAGGGCACAGACATAACGCGCTGCATGCGGGCTCGCTGACGATGCAGTCGAACAATGTGGCGGAAATGTCAGGTGGACCGGATGACTCGCCGGATGCCTGCTGTTCACGGTCGCAGCCGCCCGATCTGAATATCGGCTGTGGCAAGCAGATCATGGAAATCAGCGCCGGCCAGCACGCCATGTTCGACTGCGCGTGCGCGGCCGATCGGGTCGCCCGGTACGGCCTGCGTCGCCGGGTGACACATCACGGCGTCGCCGTCATCCGCAGCGGCGAACCAGTGCGCCAGCCGGTGGCGGTAGCCGGCGGCGTCGCAGTCGAAACCGTAGGCGCCCAGCAGGCGCGGCATCACGTGAAAGCCTGTGGCGCGGGCACAGCGCAACAGCGCCTGCGCACCGAGCGCGGCAATGAAGCGCGGCTTGAAGCCGTCGCCCGGACGCGCACCGCTGATGCGCAACCAGGGCAGGCAGCTACCGTAGCGCGTCAGCAGCACCTCGATCAGCGCGTCGCGGATCTGCGGCAGCTGGTGCACATGCTGGTGACCATCGACATAGTCCGGCGCGCGGCCCGTCGCGTCTTCGAAGCGTGCGCATTGGGTGGCGATCTCGTCGCGCAGCTGCGTTGGATCCAGGCGGCGGACATGGCTTAAGGCAATCAGGGGCCACAGGCCGCGGCGGGCCGGCACAAATTCGGTGAAATCAAGGTGCAGGCCGAAACCTGCGTACTCCTGGCGGGTGACGATGTGCGTGGCAGCGGCGGCCCAGCCCGGCGCGCGCGTCATGCACGCCGCCCCGCTGAGACGGCCCGCGTCGATCAGATCGAGCACCGCGGCGTCGACCGCCGGGTGGCAGCCGTAGTCGTCGGCGGTCAGAAAGACCGTCTTCATGCCGTGCGGTGTGCGAACGCCCAGTAGCGGCCGAGCACCCAGGTGCTGATGGCGACGCACACCAGCACGAGGGCCAGCGCGATCCACAGCGGCAGCGGCGTGTAGCGCAGCAGCGCGGCCAGCATCAGCTGATTGCCGACGAAGGCGGTGCACGACACTGCGAGCAGACGCGGCAGCGCCTGTCGGTGACGGGCTTGCGTGCCGGCGAACGAGAAGCGCCGGTGACCAAGGTAGCTGACCGGAAAGGCGCACACGAAACCGACCAGATTGGACCACGCCGGATCCATGCCGGTCGCGGCATCCACAACCAGCGTGACCAGGTAGTGCACGCCCGCGGCGCAGCCGCCGACAATGAGGAACAGCAGCACGGAGGCGCGCATGTTCAGCCTTCGATCCGGTCGGCCTGCGGCACCGGCTCGCGCCGCACCAGTTCCGCCACGACATACGGAGGTCGGCCCTTCACCTCTTCGTATACCCGCGCCAGATATTCGCCGAGGATGCCGATGAACAGCAGCTGCACGCCGGAGAAGAACATGATGCTGACCACCACGGTTGGCCAGCCTGGAAGGTCGATGCCGAACACCAGCTTTTCGATCACTTCATACAGGCCGTAGGCGAAGGCCAGCGTCGACAGCAGCAGCCCGGTCAGGCTGGCCATGCGCAGCGGCAGCACCGAAAAGCTGGTCAGACCCGTCCACGCGAGCCGGATCAGGTTGAGCCGGTTGAAGGTCGTGACGCCTGCGGCGCGCGGCAGTGGCGTGTACGGAATGCCGATGGAGCGGAAGCCGACCCAGGCGTACATGCCCTTCATGAAGCGCTGACGCTCGGGCAGTGCGAGCAGGGCGTCGACCACGCAGCGATCCATCAGCCGGAAGTCGCCAGCGTTGGGCGGAATGTCGAGCCGGCCACCCATATTCATCAGTCCATAGAAGACTCTGGAGCCGAACCGGTTGAACAGGCCCTGTTCGCCGCGATCGGCGCGCACGGCATAGACCATGTCGTAGCCGTCGCGCCAGCGCGCCAGCATGTCGCCCAGCAGTTCGGCCGAATGCTGGCCGTCGGCATCCATGCACACCACCACGTCGCCGCGCGCGTACTGCAGCCCGGCGGAAATCGCCGCCTCCTTGCCGAAATTGCGCGAAAAGCGCACCAGCGTGACCGGCAGACGAGCGGCGCACTCGCTGGCGATCCGTGCCGTCGCGTCGCGGCTGCCGTCATCGACCACCACCAGTTCGAAAGCGGGTGTCAGTGCCGACAGGTGGCCGGCGATCATGTCGAGCGTGGCGGCCAGCGCGCCCGCTTCGTTGTAGGCCGGGATGACGATGCTGACGCAGGCGGGCGGCCCGAAGCGTCGCGAGGAAGGCTGCAGCCGGGTGTCGGCGGGGTCGGTCGGGATCATCGTGAGGTGCCCGCGCGGACGGCCGAGGCGGGCCGGAATGCGGCGAACGTGGTGGGCGAGGAGCGCAGTGTACCGGCGTGCAGGCGCTGTCGGTAGGCTTTACAACACCGGCTCATGGTTAGTGCGCGCAGTTGTTTTCAATTTCAAGTATATGAAAGAAAAAGAGATTTCTTGTGGTGGCACGACGATTGCTGTGTTGCACATCGTCAGACTCGAAGCAACGGACGTCGAGTCGTCACCACAACGATGACGCGGGCACGCTTTGGCTGTTCGCCCGCCATGATCAGGACACCATGATGAAACTATCGAAAATCGCACTGACACTGGCGCTTGCTGCATCGGTGAGCCATGTTTCCGCCGCCATCATCGCCTCGGATGATTTTTCCTACGCGACCGGCGCACTCAACGGCGCCAACGGCGGTACGGGCTGGAACGGCGGATGGAGCGCCACCGGCGCCGCTTCGGTCCGTGACCCGGCGGTTGATCTGGACGACAACCGCGCCGCCTCCTTCACCTCGAATGCCGGCAATGCAGCGCACCGCGCCCTGTCCTCGGCGTTCACCGGCAACAGCGTATTCGTGAGCTTCTTCATTCAGGTCGCCACCGGCTCGGACATCGGCAACAACGACTTTCTGGGCCTGTGGCTGCAGAACGGCGCCGCCAATGAAGGTTCGAATCGCCCGACGCTGGGCCTGAAGGGCAACGAGGTGACCAACGACGCGTCGCGCAACGACCTGTTCGTACGCACCACGGGCAGCAACGGCAGCTTCCTTGCGTCCAGCAACGTGATCCTTGGTCAGACCTATCAGATCGTCGGTCACCTGTATCGCAACGCGGCCGGCAACTACACCAACTTCGACGCCTGGCTCAATCCGACTGCGGGTGACCTCGGCACGCCGGACGCCAGCTTCGTCGGCAATTCAGGCATCAACCAGATCACACGCGTCGGCATCCGTACTGCGAACCTCGATCAAGGCGACAACATCCTGATCGACCGTCTCGTGCTGGCGACCACCTTCCGCGAAGCGATCGGTCAGCCGATCCCGGAACCGGGCGCACTGGGTTTGCTGGGTCTCGGCCTGGCCGGTATGGCGTTCATGCGCCGCCGCATGGCCTGAGTCGGCGACGCACGGGGCGGCCGACCCTCTGCTCGACGTACTTACGCCTTGGGGCGGCTTCGGCTGCCCCTTTTTCGTTCACGCGCCGCTCTCAGGTGCGCGAAACTCTAGCCGCGTCGAGTGCAGTGCCTGCGGGCCCGGATACTCACGGCCTGTTCTTCAGCGCCTCTGCAGCGCGGGTCAGGTGTTGCATCAGCTTCGGTGCGACGTCCATCGGAATGTCGGTCGCTTCAATTGCATGCACCATGCAGCGCAGCCAGGACAGGACTTCCTCCTCGCTGATGGCAACGTGCGCATGCATCTGCCGCAGGTTGGCGTGGCCCATGCGTTCGGCGTAATAGCGGGGGCCGCCAAGAAATCCGCACAGGAACTCGAACTGCGCCTCGCGCAGGTGGGCGACGCCGAAACCGTGCTGGTGCAGCGCGTGCACCGGTGCCCCGTCAGGGTGGGTTTCGACGATGTCGTAGAAGGCATTGACCAGCCGGCGCAGCGGCACTTCGCCACCGATCTGCTGGAACATGCTGGGCGTTCGGGTCGCGCCGCTGTTCATCGGGTCCCCTGGTTGAGGTTGCTTGTTGGGCATCGCTGCGCTCACCCCAACCTACTGTTGCCGCAGAAGCCTGCAGCATCCACTGCCGCGCCGACTCGCCGCAATACCCCGGTGGAGGTACCCGCCCATCACCGTCCACACGTAGGTTGGGGTGCGCGCAGCGATGCCCAACACCAGCCTCCGCAAAGACCGCCGCTTCGGCCACCGCGCCCGCTCGCCGCAATACCCCGGTGGAGGTACCCGCCCATCACCGTCCACACGTAGGTTG
>NZ_JAUYRO010000089.1 GCF_030696805.1 Methyloversatilis sp.
GGTCTCATCCCACAGTGATCCGACGGGGCGCATCCCACAAGGTCTCATCCCACAGTGATCCGACGGGGCGCATCCCACAAGGTCTCATCCCACAGTGATCCGACGGGGCGCATCCCACCAGAGGCAACTCCCACAGCGGCCGCGCGCAGGTCTCTCCCCCGGCTCCCTTCCGCAGCGTCGCATCCGGTCGATCATTTCGCCCGACGTGTCAGCGGATGCGGACGACGCGCTATCGCCGATACCGGTACCATCCTTGCCCCATGAACTATGAAATCCTGCTCGGCCTGCGTTATGTGCGGGCGAAACGGCGCAACGGCTTCATTTCCTTCATTTCCCTGATTTCCACGCTCGGTCTGGCGCTGGGCATTGCAGCGCTGATCACGGTGCTGTCGGTGATGAACGGATTCCAGAAGGAGTTGCGCACCCGCATCCTCGGCGTGGCGTCACACGTACAGATCACCGGCTACGACAACGAACTGACCGACTGGCAGCAGGTGGCCGATCGCGCGCTGCAGAACAAGGACGTGAAGGCGGCTGCGCCCTATGTCAGCGAACAGGCGATGCTGAGCTTCGACCAGACGGTGCGCGGCGCCATGGTGCGCGGCGTGCTGCCGGCGGCCGAAGATGGCGTGGCCGACTTCAGCCAGCACATGCGCGCCGGCAATCTCGCCGATCTGCAGCCGGGTGGCTTCGGCGTGGTGCTGGGCATCGAGCTGGCGCGTGCGCTGCGCGTGCAGGTCGGCGAGAAAGTGACGCTCATCGCGCCGCAGGGGCTGGTGACGCCGGCGGCGGTGCTGCCGCGGCTGAAGCAATTCACCGTGGTCGGCGTGTTCGAGGCCGGGCACTTCGAGTACGACGCCAGTCTGGCGCTGATCCACATGCAGGACGCCCAGACGCTGTACCGCATGGAAGACCGCGTGTCCGGCGTTCGGCTCAAGCTGGGCGACCTGTTCGATGCGCCGCGCGTTGCGCGCGATCTGCATGCGCAGATGTCGGGCGATGGTCTGCTGGTCGGCGACTGGACGCGCCAGCACGCCAATTTCTTCCGCGCCATCGCGATCGAGAAGAACATGATGTTCATCATCCTGATGCTGATCGTCGCCGTGGCGGCGTTCAACATCGTGTCCATGCTCATCATGGTGGTGACCGACAAGCAGGCCGATATCGCCATCCTTCGCACGCTGGGTGCCAGCCCGGCCAGCATGATGGCGGTGTTCATCGTGCAGGGCGCCATCATCGGCGGCGGCGGCCTGCTGCTCGGCGTGGCCGGCGGCGTGGCGCTGGCGTCCAACCTCGACATCGTGGTGCCGGCCATCGAAGCCATCGCAGGCGTGTCGCTGTGGTCGGCCGAGGTGTATTTCATTCCCGAGCTGCCGTCGGAAATCCTGTGGTCCGACGTGCTGACGGTGACCGTCATCGGCGGTCTGCTGACGCTGGCGGCGACGCTGTATCCGAGCTGGCGCGCCTCACGCGTGCAGCCGGCGGAGGCGCTGCGCTATGAGTGACATCGTGCTGAAGTGCGAAGGGCTGACCAAGGTCTTTCATCAGGGCAAGGTCGAGGTGCCGGTGCTGTCCGGTGTCGATCTGGCAGTGCTGCGCGGCGAGCGCGTGGCCATCGTCGGCGCCAGCGGGTCAGGCAAGAGCACCTTGCTGCACCTGCTGGGCGGGCTGGATACGCCGAGCGCGGGCAGCGTGTCGCTGCTCGGTCAGCAGTATTCGACGCTGGGCGAGGCGGCGCGCGGTGCGCTGCGCAACCGCTCGCTGGGCTTCGTCTATCAGTTCCATCATCTGCTGGCCGAGTTTTCGGCACTCGACAATGTCGCGATGCCGCTGATGATCCGTCGCCAGTCACGGCCGCAGGCGCGCGAAGCCGCCGCCGCGATGCTGGCCGACGTCGGTCTGGCGCACCGGGTGGAGCATCAGCCGGGCGAAATGTCCGGCGGCGAGCGCCAGCGGGTGGCGATCGCGCGCGCGCTGGTGACCCAGCCGGCCTGCGTGCTGGCCGACGAGCCAACCGGCAATCTCGATAGCAAGACCGCCGATGGCGTATTCGACCTGATGCTGACGCTGAGCCGCACGCGCGGCACCAGTTTCGTCATCGTGACGCACGACGAGCGGCTTGCGGCACGCGCAGACCGCATCGTGCGGCTGGTGGACGGCCGGTTTTAGAGCAGATTCCAGATTCACGACGCGAGGCGGAAGCAGGCGCTTGTCACCCTGAATCCGTGACGCGCAGCGTCAGGCGGTGCGGTGTCCGGGGAGCGGCCCCTGTGGGAGCCGCGATCTGGGCTGTTTCTGTGGGAGCGGCGTCCCCGCCGCGATACGCACGTTGTACAGCGACCATCGCAGCACTATCGCGGCGGGGACGCCGCTCCCACAGGACGCGGCTCCCACAGAATCCATCGCATAGCCGCCGCGCCCAGTGCCCGTCTTGCGGGTAGGGGAACACGGGGTTGCGGCCCACGTCGTCATGATTACGCCTTGCGCCGCTGCGCCCGCGCGCGCCAGCTGCGCAACAGGTGCCAGCGCCACAGACCCAGCACGGTGACGTAACCGACAGCGGCCAGCGTCACGGCCAGCAGCGGCAGTCCGATCAGCAGCGGCTCGCCCAGTGCCATCACCCAATCGAACAGGGCGCGGATCCAGCCGCTGAATCCGGCGCCGTCCGGGATGTGGGGTGCGTGGAAGGTCGCACCGGGCGGCATCGTCAGGCCGATCAGTGGCATCACCAACCGGCCGTAGCCCCAGGCGAAGGCGTACAGCGGGACGATGGTCAGCGGGTTGCTGTAGAAGGTGACCGCCATCGACAGCGGCAGGTTCACGCGCAGAAGTACCGCCAGCGCGGCTGCTCCAAGCATCTGGAGTGGCCCCGGAATCAGCCCCGCGAACAGCCCGACCGCGACGCCCCCGGCGCAGCTGTGGCGGTTCAGATGCCACAGCCGGGGATGGCCAAGCCAGTCTGCAAAGGGCGCCAGCCAGCGATTGCGGCGCAGGGTTTCGGTGTCGGGGATGTATTTCCGGAAGATTTTTTTCATCAGGGCAGATTATCCGCTGCCGCCGTGACGGCATGGCAACAGTGTGGTTCGAATGACTTCCGGGATGTGTAACGGGATAATCGTTCGTCATGATCCTGCTCGTCGCGCTTTCTCTTGTTGCCGGTACCTGGCTCGCGCAGCAGCAGGCCGTGCTGCCCGCCCCTGCCGTGCCGTTCGGTCTGCTGGCGCTTGCGCTGTTACTGGGGCTATTCGCGTCGGCCCGGCCCGCGCGCGCTGCATCGGACAGCGCCGTCTGCGTCGCGGTTGCATTGGTGGCTTTCGTCTGGGCCAGCGCAGCCGGGCATGCGGCGCTGGCCGACCGCCTGCCCCCTGCGCTGGAAGGGCAGGACATCGACCTGATCGGCGTGATCGCGGGTCTGCCGCAGCGGGTGGAGCGCGGCCAGCGCTTCGATTTCGCGGTCGAGCAGGCACCGCCCGGCGTGCCGCGCCGAATCGCGCTTACCTGGTACGACAGTCGCCACGCTGATTCGTCGGCATCCGAAGCGGCGCCACATCTGCAGGCAGGCAGCCGCTGGCAGCTGCGGGTGCGCCTGAAGCGGCCGCACGGCAACATGAATCCGCACGGCTTCGACTATGAAGCCTGGCTGTTCGAACGCGGCATCGGCGCGACCGGTCATGTGCGTGCCGGTGGCGAAGGACGACAGGCACAGCGGCTGATCGACCAACAGGCGGGCGGGCTCATCGCATGGATCGACGCGCAGCGCGACGCGGTGCGCGCGCGCTTCACGGCGGTGATGCACGACGATGCGCAGGCCGAGGTGCAGGCGTGGCAATGGGCAGGCGTGCTGATCGCGCTGGCGATCGGCGACCAGCGGGCGATCCCGCCGGCACACTGGGACCTGTTCGAGCGTGCCGGTCTGACGCATCTGGTGTCAATCTCCGGGCTGCACGTCACGATGGTGGCCGCGCTGTCCGGTCTTTTGCTGTCCGCGCTCTGGCGCCGGGTGCCGGCGCTTGCGCTTCGCTGTGCCGCGCAGCGTGCCGGCATCGTCGCCGGACTGGTCGCCGCCACCGCCTACTGCGCGCTGGCCGGTTTCGGCATTCCGGCGCAGCGCACGCTGATCATGCTGGCGGTCGCCGGACTGGCCATGCTGGCCGGACGCTTCTCGTCGCCTTTCGATGCGCTCGCGCTGGCGGTATGTGTCGTGCTTCCGCTGCAGCCGATGGCGGTGATGAACCCCGGTTTCTGGTTGTCGTTCGGCGCGGTGGCGCTGCTGTTCCACGCAGGCGCAGGCCATCTGGGCGCACCGCATCCGGTGCGCAGCTGGCTCGGCGCACAGGCGGCGATCACGCTCGGCCTGGCGCCGCCGATGATGGCGCTGTTCGGTCAGGTGTCGCTGGTGTCGCCGCTGATCAATCTGTTCGCGATTCCGCTGGTCAGCGTGGTCATCACGCCCCTGGTGCTGATCGCCATCGTGCTGCCGCTCGATGCGCTGCTGTGGCTGGCGCATGCGCTCACCACCGGGCTGATGTGGGCCGTGCAGTGGCTGGTCGCGCCCGACTGGGTGCTGTGGCATGCCGCGGCGCCGGCCGGCTGGGCGGTGGCGTGCGGCGTGCTCGGTGCGGCGAACCTGCTGGCGCCGCGCGGCTGGCCCGGACGTGCGCTGGCCGTGCCGCTGATGCTGCCGCTGTTCATGACGCCGGACACCCGGCCGGCCGCCGGCGACATGCAGGTGGTCGTGCTCGACGTCGGTCAGGGGCTGGCCGTGCATGTGCAGACGGCGCAGCACGACCTGATGTTCGACACCGGCCCGCGCTACGGCGCCGAAGCCGATGCCGGCGGGCGGCTTGTGCTGCCCTATCTGCGGGCGATCGGTGTGCGGCGACTCGACACACTGATCGTCAGCCACGCCGACAGCGATCATTCAGGCGGTGCCGCGTCGCTGCTCGCCGGTCTGCCGGTGGGCGAGGTGCTGTCGTCGGTACCGGCGCATGATGGGCTACGTATGGCGCGGCCCGACACGCGCGACTGCGCCGCCGGCCAGCGCTGGACGGTGGATGGCGTGCGCTTTTCGATGCTGCATCCGCCGCCCGGCGCCGCTGCACTTGGCGCGCGCAGCAGCAATGCGCTGTCCTGCGTGCTGCGCGTCGACAGCGTCCACGGTTCTGCCCTGATCACAGGCGATGTGCTGGCCGACGGCGAAGCGGCGCTGCTCGAGGCGGCTGCGCCGCTGGCGGCCGACCTTCTGGTGAGCCCGCATCACGGCAGCCGCACGTCGTCGACGGAAGCTTTCGTGGAGGCGGTCGACGCCAGCGATGTCGTGCACGCGGTTGGCTACCGCAACCGCTTCAATCACCCGCATCCGAAGGTGCAGGCACGCTATGACGACCAGGGAACTGCCCAGTGGCGCAGCGACCTCCACGGTGCCGTGGCATTCGATTTCACCGCAGGCGGCATCCACCGCAGGCTCAGCCGCGAGATCGACGCGCGCTACTGGCACAATCGGTTTCCTGTTCAACCCGAAGGACCGTGATGGGACTGTTCGACCGGATATCGGCGTGGTTCGGCAGCACACCGCCTGCGCCACGCAATGCGGAGCCGCGGCTGCACCGCGTGCAGTGCGCCAATCCGAAAGGGCTGCATCACATGGCCTATGCGGAATGGGGCGACCCGGCGAATCCGCGCGTGCTGGTGTGCGTGCATGGTCTGACCCGGGTCGGGCGCGATTTCGACTTCCTGGCGCAGCAGCTTGCCCGGCACTACCGCGTGGTATGCCCGGACGTGGCCGGGCGCGGGCGCAGCGACTGGCTGCCGGACGCCGCGAATTACGGGGTGCCGCAATACGTCGGCGACATGGTGACGCTGATCGCGCGCCTCGGCGTCGAACAGGTGCATTGGTTCGGCACCTCGATGGGCGGCCTGATCGGCATGGCGCTCGCCGCGCTGCCACAGTCTCCGATCACCCGCATGGTGCTGAACGACGTTGGCCCGGTGGTCACCTCGTTGAGCCTGCGGCGCATCGCGGAGTACGTCGGCAAGGCGCCGAAGTTCGCCAGCCTGGACGAGGCCGACCGGTACATCCGTTCAGTCAGTGCGCCATTCGGGCCGCTGACCGACGCACAGTGGCGCCATCTCACCGCGCATTCGACACGGCCGACGGCCGGTGGTGGTTTCGAAATGGGTTACGACCCGGATATCGCCAAGCCGATGCAGGGCATGCTGTTCCTGGGCGGCATCGAACTGTGGAATCTGTATGAGGCGATCCGTTGCCCGACGCTGTGCGTGCGCGGCGCCGAATCGGATCTGCTGACGCGCGACACGCTGGCGCAGATGGCGGCGCGCGGTCCGAAGGCGCGCACGCTCGAGATTGCCGGCGTCGGACACGCGCCGATGTTCATGGACACCGCGCAGACCGCGCCGATCGAACAATTCCTGATCGAAGGTTTCGCCGCATGACGAAAAACAACACAACGGACCACACAACGGACCACACCACGGACGACGTGATCGCCGCCACCCGCGACTGGCTGGAAAAGGCCGTGATCGGCCTGAACCTGTGCCCGTTCGCCAAGGCGGTGTATGTGAAGGAACAGGTGCGCTATGTGGTCAGCGAGGCGACGCACCTCGATGCCTACCTCGAGGACATCGACCGCGAGATCGAATTTCTCGCCGCGGCCGACCCGCAGCAGGTCGATACCACCCTGATCATGCATGCATCGCTGCTCGAGGATTTTCTCGACTTCAACGACGTGCTCGATCTGATCGACGATGCGGTGACCGAGCACGGGCACGAGGGCGTGCTGCAGGTTGCCGCCTTCCATCCGCTGTGGCAGTTCGCCGACACCGAACCGGACGACATCGGCAACTTCACCAACCGGGCGCCGTTCCCGACCATCCACCTGCTGCGCGAAGCCAGTGTCACGCGCGCGGTCGATGCCTTTCCGGAAGCGGAAAGCATTTACGAGCGCAACATCGACACGCTGGAAAAGCTGGGTCTCGACGGTTGGCGCGCGCTCGGCCTGCCGGTCGGGCTCCGGTCGGCGCCAGATTCGAAGTCCTGAGTGGCGGCGGACGTGCCGTCAGCGATCGGCTGGACGAGCGCGGCGCAACCGCGTGTGCTCCAGCCGGATGCGGCTCAATCGACTTCCGAAAAGGTCGCCAGTTCGGCGCTCAGTTCAGGCCAGTTGTGTGAAAGCCTGTGTACCCCGGCCGGTGTGACGACATCGATCGAAAACACCCTCTTGTCGGCGCTGACCAGACCGGCACCGTGGACAGTCGGCTGAGACGGGTCGCGCGCGTGGCGCAGCACCACCTTCATCTGGCGGCCCGGCACGGCCGACTCGAGGCGCAGCCGGTTCGAATGATTGGTGAGATCGACGATGTACTGATTGACGTCTACGTCGTTCATGACAGTCCTCCTGGCAGATGATGCGTTCAGAAGTCAGAACTTCAATCTAGCACCGCTCGCGCGTTCGCTCTCGCCAATCGATGCTGCAGTGCACTCACGTGCGATCATGCGCCGCGCCTCCGACGACCCGAACCGACCTGTCCGTGACTGTCTCCCTGCCCGACAATCCGCTTGAAATCATTTATCGCGATGACGTCATGGTCGCGATCAACAAGCCGTCCGGCCTTCTGGTGCACCGCACCGCGCTCGATCGGCACGAAACCGAATTCGCAGTGCAGCGGCTGCGCGACCAGATCGGCCGGCGCGTGTGGCCGGTGCACCGGCTGGACCGCGGCACCTCCGGCGTGCTCGTGTTCGCACTCGACGCCGTGTCGGCGCATGCGCTGGCAGATCAGTTCGCGCAGCACACGCCCGACAAGCGCTACCTCGTGCTGGTGCGCGGCCACCCGCCCGAGGCGGGCATCATCGACCATCCGCTGCGTCGCGTGATCGATGCGATCGACCCGCGCGCGGCGCGCGAGGGCGCGGACCCCATCGAGGTGCAGCCGGCGCTGACCCGCTATCGCCGTCTGGCGACGATCGAACTGCCGGTCGCGGTCGACCGCTATCCGAGCAGCCGCTATGCCCTGGTCGAAGCGCTGCCGCTGACCGGCCGCACGCATCAGATCCGGCGCCACATGAATCACATCGCCCACCCGGTGATCGGCGATTCGACCCACGGCAAGGGCGTGCACAACCGCTACTTCGCGTCTGCCTGGGGAGTGAACCGGCTGATGCTCGCCTGCATATATATGCAGTTGCGGCATCCGGTCAGCGGCGAAGCCATCACGCTGCAGTGCGATCCGGGTGAAGCGTTCGGGCGGCTGGCAGAGGCGTTCGTCTGGAAGCTGCCAACAAATCAGCCTGCCCCTGTTGAAGCGGCCCCTGTGGGAGCCGCTCCCACAGCCGGCTCCCACAGCCGGCAAACACAAGTGTCCTGATGTTTGCCGGCCTGACCGTGTCCTCGGCCTCGTTTGCCGGTGGCACGAGCATCCTTGAATCCAGCTACGAACCCGGCCACCTGAGCAGCCTGTCGGACAAGGGCGCGCTGGCCGGGTGTGCCGGCCCACGAAACAACGTATGACCTCGCCTATCTGCGTGCGCTGAGCCAGGCGCCGGCCGGCCAGTCATTCGACGGTCTGGTGATCAACGACGAGTCGACCTATGCGCCCGGCGTGCTGCGCCGATGCGCAGCGCGCAGGCGTCGACAGACCGCTCCGCCATCTGATGAGGCCTGCGGCACCGGGACGCCGACCAGGCGATCCGGTGTGCAGCGCAACCGCGTTTTTCATTTGTGGCGAAGCGAAGCCGGTGCACCAGCCGTGATGCGGCGCAGCAGTAATCGGTGCGCCGGATAGTCCGAACGGACTATTAATGCCCATATTTCATGTCACGGCATGGACATGTTTCGCCCCGACAATCGGCGCTGAACTTTTCCCCGCCTGCCATGAAAACCCTGATTGCTCTCGGCGCCTTCGCGGCGCTCATCCCCTCTTTTGCCAACGCCTGGTGGGACGAAGCGTGGACTGCCCGTCGAATCGTCACGCTTGACACCAGCGCCGCCGGCGTGCCGATCGCCGCGCCGCAGAACTCGATTCCGGTCGCGATCCGCTTGCACAGCGGAAATTTCGATTTCCTTGCCGCGAAGGATGACGGTTCGGACATCCGCTTTGTCACGGCCGATGACAAGACGGTGCTGATGCACCACATCGAACGCTACGACGCGCTGAACGAACTGGCCGTGGTGTGGGTGCAGGTGCCGCTGATCGCGTCCGGCGACACGCCGGCCACGCTGTACGCCTATTTCGGCAACGCAGCAGTGGGCGGCGCGCAGGACAGCACGGCGACGTATGACGCCTCGACCGTCGGCGTGTGGCACTTCTCCGAAGCCGCGCCGCTGGCCGATGCGTCCGCCAGCGCGCTGGTGGCGCAGGGCGCGGTGCAGATCCAGAAGGCGGCGCTGTTGGGTGATGCTGCCATCTTCGGCGGCACGCCGATCACGGTCACGGCGGGCGCACCGCTGGCGACGACCGCGGGCGGCGCCTGGACGATGTCGGCCTGGATCAAGCCGGCCGCGCTGCCCCAGCAGGCGACGTTGTACGGGCAAGGCGCGCTGACCGTGAAGATCGAAGACAGCACGCTGGCGCTGAACATCGGTGCGACACGACTCGCCGGCGGCACGCTGCAGCCCGGTGTGTGGCAGCACGTCGCCGCAACGGTGGGCGGCGGAAAGGCCACCCTCTATGTAAATGGTCAGCCGGCCGGCAGCGCCGACATCGCACTGACTGCCGAGCAGGCCGACGTCGTCATCGGCGAGGGCTACACCGGCGAACTCGATGAAGTGCAACTGGCGAACACCGCGCGCAGCCCGGACTGGATCAAGCTGGCCGCGCTGGGGCAGGGCGCCGACGCGACCTTCGTCGCAGTGCGCGAAGAAGTGGCCGAGGAAGAAGGCGGTCACAGTCACTTTGGCGTGCTGGTCGACAACCTGACGGTCGATGCCTGGGTCGTCATCATCATCCTCGGCGTCATGTTCCTGATCAGTGCGTGGGTCATGGTGGACAAGGCGATGCAGGTGATGCGCATCGACAAGGCCAACCGCGGCTTCATCAATCGCTTCCGCACAGCCGCCAATGACTTCCTGCTGCTCGACAAGGGTGAAACGTACGGCGACTCGTCGCTGTTCCGCCTGTATGGCGCCGGCTTGCGTGAAATCCGCAAGCGCTTCGACACCCATGGTGAAGCCGCTGGCCTGACCGGCGCGTCGATGGATGCGATCAAGGCTGCGATCGATGCCGATCTGGTGCGCGAATCGCACAAGCTCAACGCGCGCATGGTGTTGCTGACCATCGCGATTTCCGGCGGCCCCTTCCTCGGCCTGCTCGGCACCGTGGTCGGCGTGATGATCGTGTTCGCGGCCATTGCGGCAGCGGGCGACGTGAACGTCACGGCCATCGCGCCCGGTATCGCCGCCGCACTGCTGGCCACGGTCGCCGGTCTGGCGGTCGCGATTCCGGCGCTGTTCGGCTACAACTACCTCGCGTCGCGCATCAAGAACATCAGCGCCGACATGCAGATCTTCGTCGACGAATTCATCACCCGCGTCGCCGAAGTGCACGGCCGCTGAGGCAAGAAATGCGACCCCCACGCTCACTTCGTTCGCTGCCCCCCAGGGGGGCTACTCAGCGCCTTCGGGCGGCCGGGCGGCGCTGACATGTCCGCCGACGTCAAGGACGACAACCAGCCTTACGACGAAATCAACGTCACGCCGATGCTCGACCTGGCGTACGTGCTGCTGGTCGTGTTCATCATCATGACCACGGCGTCGGTGCAGGGCATCAAGGTCGAGGCGCCGGTGACCGAAACGATCACCAGCCTGGCCAAACCACAAACCCGCGCCATCACGATCACGGCCGCCGGCGACGTCTTTCTCGACGCCTATCCGGTCGATCTGGCGATGCTAGAAACCCGCCTTGCCCAGCACAAGAGTGCCAACCCGGCGCTGCCCGTGGTGCTCAAGGGCGACGCGGCGGCGCACTTTGAAAAGGTGTCTGCGGTGCTGGAAATCTGCAAGCGGCTGGACATCACCGAAGTCGGGCTGGTGACCAAGAAAGCGGCAGGCTAGGCATGGAGCGGAACACGTAATGCAGGTCAATACCGAAGCCAAGCCGTATGACTCGATCAACGTCACGCCGATGCTCGATCTGGCGTATGTGCTGCTGGTCGTGTTCATCCTGATGACCACGGCCGGCGTGCAGGGGCTGACGATGACGCTGCCCAAGCCGTCGAACAAGCCGAGCACCGAACAGCATGAAATCAAGATCGTGCAGGTGATGGAAAGCGGCGCGCTGATGGTCAATGGCGTCGGCGTGACGCTCGGCCAGCTCGAAGGCCAGCTCAATGCGGTGCGCGCACGCGACCCGAAGTTCAGCGTGATGATCCGCGGCGAAGCCCGCGCGCCGTATGCCGGCGTGATCGAGGTGATCGATCTGGTCAATCGCATGGGCATCGAAAACGTCGGTCTCATCACGTCCAGGATCGGTACCTGATGGCGGCGCTCGCTGAAGATTCGCTTGAGGGCACCAGCACCGGCCGGCGCGTGCGCAACATCCTGCTGGCGCTGGTCGGCATGGGGGTGGTGGGCTATGGCGGCTACTGGTTGAAGTCGCAGTTTTCGAAGCCGTCGACGCCGACCCGGCAGGTGACGAAGATTTCCATCATTCCGGATACGCCGCCGCCGCCCCCGCCACCGCCGCGTGAAGAGAAGCGGCCGGAGCCGAAGGAACAGAAGGACGTCAAGGTCGAGCAGCCCAAGCCGGTCGAGGCGCCGCCGCAGCAGGCCGAACAGCTGAAGATGGAAGGTGCGGCCGGCGACGGCCCGAGCGCGTTCGCATCGGGTGACGTGACCAATGAGTACAAGGGTGGTGACGTCGGCAGCACGATAGGCGGCGCGCCGGCCAAGCCGAACCGCATGCAGTACGCCTTCTACACCAATGCGCTGCAGCGCCACATCCAGGACGAACTGGCGCGCAACCGCAACGTGAAGCAGATTGATTATCGCGTCGTTGTGAAGGTGTGGCTCGGCCGTGACGGCAGCATCCAGCGCGCCGTGCTCGACGACAGCACCGGTGACGACAAGGCCGACAGTGCGCTGTCGGCCGCGCTGGCCGACATGCGTGCCTTCCGCGAAGCGCCGCCGGCCGACATGCCGCAGCCGATCCGCCTGCGCATCACCAACCGCCTGACCGGCTGAGCGCGCGAGCGCCCCGCTTACCTATTCCAGACAGATCCCGGACCGATGTCATGAAGAAATCCCTCCTCCCTGTTGCCCTGGCCGCGCTGTTCGCGCTGCCGGCGCACGCCAGCGAAGCGGAAACGCTGGATACCTTGCGCCAGACCACGCTCAACCTGATCGATGCGCTGGTCGACACCGGCGTGCTGACGCGCGAGAAGGCCGATGCGTTGGTCAAGGCCGCCGAAGTCAAAACCGCCAAGGCAGTGGCCAAGGCCAAGAAGGACACCACGGTGCGCGTGCAGTACGTACCCGAATCGGTAAAGGCAGAGATACGCGACCAACTGAAGCAGGAAGTGCTGGCGCAGGCGCGCAGCGAAGGCTGGGCCACGCCGAACGCCATTCCGGAATGGACCGAGCGCATCAAGATCGAGGGTGATATACGGGTGCGTTACCAGAACGACAGTTTTCCCAACGACAACACACCGATCTCGGCACTTGCGCCGGGCGCTGCAGGTAACGCAGCAGCCACAAGTTCAGATTTTCCGCTGGGCAGCCGCTTCCCGTCCGGTGTAGATCTTGACGGCAATGGTTTCCCGAACGGCAATGTATCGGACGACGTGAATCGTTTGCGTTTGCGCGCGCGCCTGGGCGTTCTCGCCAAGATCAATGACTCGGTGAGCGCAGGCCTGCGTTTCACCACCGGCAACGTGACCGACCGCGTGTCGACCAATCAGACCCTGGGCAGCGGCTTCAACAAGTACAGCTTCCTCGTCGATCGCGCCTACATCAAGATTGATCCGGTCGAGTGGGCGTCGTTTACCGGCGGTCGCGTGCCCAACCCGTGGTTCGCCACCGATCTGGTGTGGGACGAAGACCTGAATTTCGACGGTGTCGCAGTCAATCTGCGCAACGTCACGCCGACCGCGACACTGCGGCCGTTCGCCACCGCCGGCTGGTTCCCGCTGCGCGCCGACAGTCCGCCGAACGCCGAGAAGCAGTGGCTGGCCGGTGCGCAGATCGGCACAGAGTTTGACTTCAATTCCTCGGTCAAGCTTCGGTTCGGTGTCGCCAAGTACCACTACAGCCGCATCGAGGCGCGCACCGACACGGCCTACGACGCCTTCAATCAACAACCCCTGCAGGGCTATGGGCGTTATGAGCAGTCGTCGGCGCTCCGCCAGAAGGGCAATACGCTGGTGCGGACCAACAGCCCGCTCGATGGCACCGAGGCGCCGATCTACGGACTGGCCTCGAAGTTCGAGCCCTGGGTGCTGACCGCGACCGCCGATCTCGCATATTTTGACCCGGTCCACGTGCTGCTGTCGGCCGAGTACGTGAAGAACACCGGCTTCGATCGGGGTGACATCCTTCGTCGCACCGGTCTGAACGTGAGTGACGGCAGTGACACTGCGTGGCATCTGCGTGCCGCCGTTGGCATGCCGTCAGTCAGGCTTGCACATGATTGGCAGGTGTTTGCGTCCTACAAGCACATCGGTTCCGATTCGGTGCTCGACGGTTTCACCGATTCCGATTTCGGTCTTGGCGGTACAAATCTGAAAGGCTTCGTGCTCGGCGGCAGCTACGGTGTTTATCGCGACACCGCGCTGGGCTTCCGCTGGTATTCGGCCGAAACCATCGACGGACTGACGTTCGATCCCTTCCTGATCCGTAATCAGCGTTTCCAGGTCGACACGATGATGGTCGACATGAACGTGAGGTTCTGACCGTGAAGACCCTGAGCTTCCTCCTGGTGGCGCTGCTCGGCGCCACGTCCGTCCATGCGCAGCAGGCCTCGCGCGAGCAGGAGCAGTTGCGTCGTCTGCGCGCCCAGGCGCAGCAACTGCAGCAGGCGCTGTCGGCGGAACAGCAGGCGCGCCAGCAGGCTGCCGCCGAAGCCGACCGGTTGAAGCAGGCGGCCGAAGTCGAATTGCCCAAGCTTGAAGAAGAAGCGGCCAGCGCGAAGCGTCGCGCCAGCGGTGCGCAGCGCAAGGTCGATCAGCTCGCGAGCGAACTGGAAGAAGCGCGTGTCGCCGCCGCAGTACAGGCGCAGCAGCTCGAAGCGACCCGCAAGCAGCTGGCCGACCGCGAGCGCGATCTTGCGCAGACGCGCGACACTCTGCAGAAGAGTGAACGCGAATTGCAGGGCGCGCGCACCCAGGGTGAATCGCTGACCGGCAAACTGGCCCAGTGCACGAAGGACAACATCGCCCTGTATCAGACCGGCATCGACATGCTCGACCGCTGGCGCGACCGCTCGCTCGGCGAACGTGCCGGGCAGAGCGAACCGTTCACGCAGATCGGTCGCGTCAAACTGGAAAACCTCGTCGAAGGCTACCGCGACCGCCTTGAAGACAGTCTGTCCCGGCCGGAAAAGTAGAGGATTACGGCGAAACACCGCGGCGGTTTTCGTGGGCATCTTCCGCGGTGGGCCCGGCGCGGCAAGCGAACACCATCGCGGTTTTCGTAGGAGCCGTCCCACGGTCGGCCCTGCATGGCCGACCGGCTCTGCGGGCGGCGAGCGGTGCTCGCCGAAACCCCCGCGCCGCCCCCGCAGGCGATTCCGGTCTCCAAAATGAAGCACCGCGTGATCGACGTGCGGATCGCGGACAGGGTCCGCTCCTACGAAGGGCGGACAGCACCGCGGCTTTCGTAGGAGCCGTCCCACGGTCGGCCCTGCATGGCCGACCGGCTCTGCGGGCGGCGAGCGGTGCTCGCCGAAACCCCCGCGCCGCCCCCGCAGGCGATCCCGGTCGCCGAGATGCG
>NZ_JAUYRO010000080.1 GCF_030696805.1 Methyloversatilis sp.
GTGCTGGGCGGCATCAGCACCGGGCAGGACCTGGAAGTGTCCATGGCCATCAATCCCACCAGCTCCATCCTGAACCCGCGCGACACCATCGACGTCGAAGGCCAGGACACCGAAGTCATCACCAAGGGCCGCCACGACCCCTGCGTGGGCATACGCGCCACGCCCATTGCCGAGGCGCTGCTGGCGCTGGTGGTGATGGAGCACGCCCTGCAGCAGCGCGCCCAGTGCGGCGACGTGACCGTGGGCACGCCCGACATCGCGGCGCTGGCGCGGCGTTGAAAAAGCTCGCGCCCTTTGCGGCGCTCTCGGCCTCCTATTTCGCGCACATCGGGTTTTTCAACCCCTACCTCTCGCTGTGGCTCAAGGACCTGGGCTACGGCCTGTTCGCCATCGGCCTGCTGACCTCGGTGCAGTCGGGCACCCGCCTGGTGGCGCCTTATGCCTGGGGCTGGTTCAGCGACCACACCGGCGAGCGCGTCAAGCTGCTGCGCTACAGCGCCATGGCGGCGTTGCTGCTGTCCCTTGGCCTGTGGTTCGAGTGGTCTTTGCCCGGCCTGATGCTGCTGTTGCTGCTGATGTTCGTGAACACCAGCGGCATGATGCCCATGAGCGAAGCGGCCATGGCCCACCTGGTGAGCGACGGCGGGCAGTTCGACGCCACACGTTATGGGCGTGTGCGCCTCTGGGGCTCGCTGGGTTTTCTGGTCACGGTGGTGGCTGCGGGTGCCTGGTTCGAAGCCTTTGGCATGGGCCATTTCCCGGCCTGGGCGCAGGCCACCTTGTTGGCCGTGGTGCTCAGTGCCTGGTGGCTGCCCAACCTCAAAGAGGCGCCACACCACAGCGATGAACGTGCCGACATCGCGCCGGTGCTGCGCCAGCCCCGGGTGCGCTGGTTTTTTGCCGCCATGTTTTTCCATGTGCTGGCCCACATCTTCATCTACGCCTTCTTTTCGCTTTACCTCGACGGACTGGGCTACAGCAAGACGGTGATCGGCCTGCTCTGGGCGCTTTCGGTGGTGATTGAAATCGGCTGGTTTTTCACCCAGGGGCGCTGGTTGCCGCTGCTGTCGCACAGCGGCTGGCTGGTGCTGGCCGCCGCGCTGATGGTGGTGCGCATGCTGCTGACCGCCGGCCTGCCGCTGGTCTGGCCGCTGCTGTTGCTGGCGCAGGCGCTGCACGCCGTCACCTTCGCCACGCACCACACGGTGTGCATCGCGCTGTTGTCGCAGCACTTTCCGGGGCGGCTGCGCGGGCGCGGCCAGGCTTTGTATTCCGTGGTCGGCTACGGTTTTCCGGGCGTGCTCGGAGGCCTGGGTGGCGGGTGGCTGAGTTCGGTCTTCGGGCTGGCCAGCATGTTCTGGCTGTCGGCGGCCTGTGCGGTGGTGGCCACCGCTTGCGCGCTGCGTCTGCGGGCGCTGGAACGTCGGGCCTGAGACCGGCCGGTCAGCCGTGCCGCACGCGCACGCCCAGGGCGCCACACACCGCGATCAACGCCACGCCGACCACCGTCCAGACGTCGGGCGTGTAGCCGAAGGCGATCCAGCTCGCCAGGGTGGCGAAACCGATCTGGGCGTACAGATACGGGGTGATGCGCGAGGCCGGTGCGCGGTGGTAGGCCTGGATCATGAGGTAGTGGCCCAGCGACCCGAACACCCCCATGAGCGACACCAGGGCCCAGAGCTGCCAGCTGGCCAGGGGCGCCCACGACCACGGCAGGGCCAGCGTGCCCAGCGCCAGGCCGGTGAGCCCGGTGTAGAAGTGGGTGGTGCCGGGGTCTTCGGTTTTCACCATCTTGCTGGTGACGATCTGGTAGAGCGCGTTGATGAGCACCAGCCCCAGGGGCAACAGCATGGCCCCCTGGAAGTCGCTGCCCTTGGGGCGGATCACGATGAGGGCGCCCACAAAACCGCCCGCCACCAGCCACCAGGTGAGCGCCGGCACACGCTCGCGCAGCAGCGGTGCGGCCAGCACCGTGATGGCCAGCGGCACCAGCATGAGGATGGCGGTGAAATCGCCCACCGGCACGAAACGCAGGCTGAGGTAGGCCAGCGTGCCGGAACTGACCATCAGCGCGCCGCGCAGCAGTTGCCAGCCCGGCGCACGTGTGTGCAGCAAGGCCTTGCCCTGACCGGGCCAGAGCAGGGCCAGTGTCATGCCGGTCTGCACCAGAAAACGCAGCCAGATGGCCATGAGCACCGACACCACGCCACCCACAAACTGGGAGACGGCGTCGAGCAGGGCAAAACACAGGGTGGCGGTGACGGCCAGCGCGATGCCCAGGGCAGGGCGGGGGTGGGGGACGTTGGACAAGGCGAAAGGGCGCGGTGGTGTGAGGGGCGGGTCCGGGTCGGTCCCGATTTTCGGGCAGGCGCAGGCGCCGGGACGCTGAACCAAGGGTCGCAAGAAGCGTTCCGGGGAAACGGTCCATTCGGGCTTACCCGAGTATGTACGAACCGTTACGTATACGCAACATCGCGCCTGAAATTGAATGAATTAACTTGTTCGTTACTTTCATCGCTGCTGTAATTCGTCGGCTTTCGCGAGGAAGCGGATCACAACACCCCCCTTTCAGGAGACATCACCATGAAAAAACAACTGCTGGCACTGGCTGCCGTCGCCGCGTGCGGCGCGGCGTTGGCCCAATCGTCGGTCACCATGTACGGCGTGATCGACGTCAGCGTGGGCAAAACCACGGGCGGCGAGTTCGGCCTCAACGGTGGCAAGAGCGCCATCTCGCCCGCGCAGAGTTACCACACGCCCACCCGCATCGGTTTCCGTGGCACGGAAGACCTGGGCAACGGCCTGAAGGCCAACTTCAACTTTGAATCGGGCGGCATCCGCATGGGCGACGGCGGCCCCGGCATGGACTTCTCGCGCGAAGCCTGGGTCGGCCTGTCGGGCAACTTTGGCTCCACCCGTTTTGGCCGCACCTCGTCGTTTGGCACCCAGGGCCACGCCCGTTTCGACCTCAACGGCATCTCCACCTCCTCGGCCATGGACAACGCCGGCATCAGCCCGGTCACCTGGTACGGCTCCTCGCGCCGCTCCACCCAGCTGCAGTACGTGACGCCCACCATGGGCGGTTTCGACGCCGGCGTGAGCCTGGTGCCGGCCGGCAACAACAGCGGTCAGAGCAGCGTGTCCGTGCGCGCCAACTACGGCAACGGCCCGCTGGCCGTGGGTTATGTCGCCGAGACCAAACGCAGCGATGCCAACCGCACCGCGCAGGCCCTGGCCGGCTCCTACGACTTTGGCGTGGCCAAGGTCGTGGCTGGCTACGTGGTGCGCGAGACCGAGGCCGCCGGCAAGGGCGTCTATGTGGGTGCCGTGGCACCGGTGGGCACGGCCGTCAAGGTCGGCTTCCAGCACGCCCGCAACAGCACCACCGACGTGAACGCCACCGAGCTGTTCGCCAGCTACGCGCTGTCCAAGCGCACCTCGCTGTACGTCGATTTCGTGACCCGCAACGACGACCGCAAGTCCTACGGCATCGGTCTGCTGCACACGTTCTGATGTTTGCGCCGCGCAAGCGGCGGGTATTTCCAAGGTTTTAAGACCGCCGCTTCACCGCTGGCGGTCTTTTTTTCTTGTCTCCTGGCAACTGTCCGGCGAGTCGTTACCATCGATGCCACATGCCACAAGCCCGCACCCAAGATCGCCCATCCTTTTTCAGCGAACCGTCCGCCGACCAGGTCACGAAACCCTGGAGCGGGCGCGTCAGTGTCGACGATGTGGCCCGCCCAGGCGGCCTGCTGTTTGCCGCCCTGTGGCAGTGTGCGCAGGAGCGCGGGCTGTCACTGAGCGACCTGGCTACGGCCATGGGCGTGAGCTACTGGAGCTTGAGCCAGTTGCGCATCGGTTTTCGGCCCATTGAAGCGCTGGACGAGGACCTGGCCGTGGCCTGTGCGGCATTTCTGGACCTGCCGCGCCTGACCGTTGACATGCTTGCCGGCCTGCTCGGCCCGGCGCAGGCGCTGGCCGAGGAAGACCTCGGCGGCGAGGACATCCAGCACGCGCGCCAGTTGCTGGCGAACGCGCCAGAAGATCTTGTGCTGCTGCCACCGGCCAACCGCGCGCGCCCGCTGCAGGGCCTGGCGGTGGACGAGCTGGCCGCGTTGCACCGCGACCACGGCAGCAACCCTGCCGTTGTCGCTGTGTTGCGTGCCGAGCTGAACTGCCGTCCCATGTCCAAGACGGAGTTGCTGCGGGCGGCGCTGGGCCCTGTGGCTGCGGCCGAGCCCGCGCCAGCCGCGGTAGAAACCCCGCTGCCGCACGGCATCCTGCGTTGCAGCTGCTGCCAGAAGCGGCTGCGTGTGCCCCACCTCGCCGAGCCCAGCGAGATCCGCTGCCCCGGCTGTCAGACGGAGTACGCCGTGCACTGGCAAGACAGCGTGTGTTTGGTGGAACGCATCGCCGCGCCCGAAGCGGCCGATGCCCCGGACGAGGAAGCGGACGAGGAAGCGGACGATGAGGCCGTCGTGCCCGACCCGGCCTCACCCTGGCGCGTGCTTGGCCTGGCCGACAACAGCCCCTGGGACGCGGTGGAGAGGGCGCGCCGCTCGCTGCTGCAGCAATACCACCCGGACCGGCTCGGCCATGTGTCGCCGCTGGTGCGCCAGCTGGCCGAGGAGGCCTTCAAACGCGTGAGCGAGGCCTACGACACCCTCAAGTCGCGGCAGCAGTGACGCGCGGCCGGGCGCGGCCGTGGCCGGCAGCGCGCGGCAGCAAAATGGCCTAGCATTGCGGCCTGTTTCACTGACGGGCCCCCGCATGGGCCTTTTTTGCGCCATGACCGCCACCCTCAAGATCGATTTTGTGTCCGATGTCTCCTGCCCCTGGTGCGCCGTGGGACTGGGCGCGCTGGAGCAGGCGCTGGACCGCCTGCAGGGCACGGTCTCGGCCGAGCTGCACTTCCAGCCCTTCGAGCTGAACCCGCAGATGCCGCCCGGCGGCCAGGACATCACCGAACACCTGACCGAGAAGTACGGCTCCACGCCCGAGAAACAGGCCGAGATCCGCGACATGATCCGCCAGCGCGGGGCCGAGGTGGGTTTTGAGTTCCGGCGCGAAGGCCGTGGCCGCATCTACAACACCTTCGATGCCCACCGCCTGCTGCTGCTGGCCGAACGCGAAGGCGCGCCTGGCCAGCAACACGCGCTGAAAAAAGCCTTGTTGGCCGCCTACCACGGCCGGGCCGAGAGCCCCGAGTCGCACGCCGTGCTGCTGCGCCTGGCCACCGACGTGGGCCTGGACGCCGCGCGTGTGCAAGCCGTGCTGGCCAGCGACGAACTGGCCGACGACGTGCGCGCGCAGGAACTGATGTACCAGCGCGCCGGCATCCGTTCGGTGCCGGCGGTGGTCATCAACGACCGCCACCTGATTTCGGGCGGGCAGCCGGCCGAGGTGTTCGAGCAGGCGTTGCGCCAGATCGCCGCCGAGGCCCAGGCGTGAGTGCCGTTGCCAACGACGTTGACAGCCGACTGACCGATCTGGAGATCAAGGCCAGCTACGCCGAAGACACGCTGGACCAGCTCAACCAGATCATCTACCGCCAGCAACAGCAGATCGACCGGCTGGAGCGCGAGCTGCAACAGCTGCGCCAGAAGCAGCCCGAGGCCGGCGGGCCGGTGTTCCGCAGCTTGCGCGACGAATTGCCACCGCATTACTGATCCTTTTCCCAACGAGGCCCCCATGAGCATCACCCTGTCCTCCGCCAGCCTGCCGGTGTTCCGCACCGCGCTCACCAACCTGCACCACCTGCTGGACAAAGCCCGCGCCGACGCCGCAGCCCGGGGCTACGACCCGCAGGTGCTGGTGGCCTACCGCCTGGCGCCCGACATGCTGCCGTTCAAGTCGCAGGTGTTCATCGCCTGCGACGCCGCCAAGCTGTGCGCGGCCCGCCTGGGCGGCCTGGAGGCGCCCAAGTTCGACGACACCGAAAACACGCTCGAAGAATTGCAAGGCCGCATCCAGAAGACGCTGGACTGGCTGGCCACCGTGCCGGCCAGCGCCATCGACGGCCAGGAAGCCCGCGAGATCACCTTCCCGGTGGGCAAAGCCGGCACCCGCACCATGCTGGGCGAGGACTACCTCAAGGGCTGGGCGTTGCCCAACGTGTTTTTCCACGTCACCACGGCCTACGTCATCCTGCGCCACAACGGCGTGCCGCTGGGCAAACGCGACTACCTGGTGGGCTCGGCAGCTTGAACATTTGTCGAATTGAAAAGGGCTGAAGCAACAAAATTTTTGAACGTTGACTTCAGCCGGCGGCGCTTGAAGTGTGGGCCTTGTGCTGCCATCCTTGTCACATCCGATACCCCAAGGAAAACGCCATGTCACACGCCGCCTTGCCCACCCTGTTTCTCTCGCACGGTTCGCCCATGTGGGCGCTGGAGCCCGGTGCGTCCGGTCCGGCGCTCACCCGCTGGGCCGAGGGCTTGCGCGCCCGCCTGGCCGCTGACGGCCAGAGCGTGCGTGGCATCGTGCTGATGTCGCCCCACTGGATGGCGCGCCAGCCGGCGGTGATGACCAACGCCCAGCCCGCCACCTGGCACGATTTCGGTGGTTTTCCTGAGCCCCTGTACCGCCTGCAGTACCCGGCGCCGGGCGCGCCTGGGCTGGCCGAGCAGGTGCTGTCCCTGCTGCAAACGGCCGGTGTGCCCGCCGTGGCCGACGCCAAACGCCCGCTGGACCACGGCGCCTGGGTGCCGCTGATGCACCTGTTCCCGCAGGCCAATGTGCCGGTGGTGCAGGTGGCCCTGCCCGCCAGCGCCGGCCCGCGCGAGGTCTATGCCATGGGCCAGGCCCTGGCCGCGCTGCGCGACGAGGGCGTGCTGGTCATCGGCTCCGGCAGCATGACGCACAACCTGGGCGAGTTCTTCAGCGGCATGCCGCAGCAGGACGACCCCGCTGCCGCCTACGCCAACGAGTTCAGTCGCTGGATCGAGGACGTGCTCGCACGCGCGGACGTCGAGGCCTTGCTCGACTACCGCGCCCGCGCGCCCCACGCCGCGCGCGCCCATCCAACGGAAGAACATTTCCTGCCCATCTTTTTTGCGCTGGGCGCGGCCGGGTGGGGGCAGGGCGGTGGTGTCGCCGCCGATTACCTCACGCGCGAGATCATGTACCGCTACCTGGCCATGGACGCCTTCACGCTGCAATGAACACCACCCCACTGACATCTCTGGAACGCCCCGCCGCCGGCACCGCCACGCCGTGGCTGCTGGTGCTGATGCACGGCGTGGGCAGCAACGAACAAGACCTGTTCGGCCTGTCGCCCTATGTGCCACCGCACTTCCATGTGCTGAGCCTGCGCGCACCGTTTGTGCTGGGGCCCGGCAGCTTTGCGTGGTTCGAGTTCGACGTGCGGCCCGACGGCTCGCGCAGCATCGATGGCGAGCAGGAGCAGGCCAGCCGCACGGCGCTGGTGCGCGAGATCGCTGCCCACGCCGAGCGCCTGGGCGTGCCGCCCGCGCGTGTGCTGGTGGGCGGCTTCAGCCAGGGCGGCATCATGGCCCTGAGCCTGCTGCTGACCGAGCCGGCCCTGATGCACGGCGCCTTTGCCTTGCACAGCCGCCTGCTGCCCGAGGTGCTGACCCTGGCCGCGCCGGCGGCCGAGCTGGCCGGCAAGCAGCTGTGGGTCAGCCACGGCTTGCAGGACATGGTGATACCGCTGGCGCAAGCCCAGCGCATACGCGAACACTTCGGCGCTTTGCCGGTGGCGCTGGAGGGCGCCGATTTTCCCGGCGGGCACGAGCTGCGCCCGGCCGAACTGCAGCAGTGGATTGGCTGGCTGCAGGCCATCACCCAGCAGGAGACCCCGTGAGCAACACCCACCCCATCCTCACCGCCCAGGCCCTGGGTTTCCAGTGGCCCACGCTGGACCCGTTCCTGTTCTGCGTGCACCACAACGACCACTACCCGCCGGGCAACGGGCAGCTGGGGCCGGCGGCTTCGCTGGCCGGGCGCCAGATCGGCCAGGACTTCTCGCAGAAAGACGGCTGGAGCATGTACCACGGCGAACAGGTGCCGGGTTTCCCGGCCCACCCGCACCGGGGTTTCGAGACCGTGACCATCGCCCGCAGCGGCCTGATCGACCACTCGGATTCGCTGGGCGCCGCCGCCCGCTTTGGCCAGGGCGATGTGCAGTGGCTCACCGCCGGGCGTGGCATCGTGCACTCGGAAATGTTCCCGCTGCTGCACAAGGACGCGCCGAATCCCTGCGAGCTGTTCCAGATCTGGCTCAACCTGCCGGCGGCGCGCAAGATGGCAGCCCCCCACTTCACCATGTTCTGGGGCAAAGACATCCCCGCGCTCAAGGCCGACGGTGTCGAGGTCAGTGTCGTGGCCGGTGCCCTGGACGGCGCCGAGAAGCCGCTGGCGCCACCGCCCGAATCCTGGGCCGCGCAGCGGGATGCCGATGTCGCCATCTGGACCTTGAAGCTCGCCCCTGGCGCACGCTTCACGCTGCCAGCGGCCACGGGGCAGGGCACGCGCCGCATGCTGTATTTTTTTGCCGGCGCGTCGCTGCAGGTGGGCGGCCACCTGGTCAACCAGCACGCCGCGCTGGAGCTGGACGCGGGCGCGGCGGTGGACCTGCTCAACGGCGACACGCCCGCCGAATGCCTGCTGCTGCAAGGCCGGCCGATCGCCGAACCGGTGGCCCAGTACGGCCCCTTCGTGATGAACACCCAGGCCGAAATCCAGCAGGCCTTCAGCGACTACCAGCGCACCCGTTTTGGCGGCTGGCCCTGGGGCAGCGACGCGCCCACCCACGGCGATGTGTCGCGCAGCCGGTTTGCCCGCCACCCCCAGGGCACGGACACCGTGCCGGACTGACACCTCGGCGGGACCACCGCCCGGAATGCAAAAAAATGTTTGCCTGAAACAGCCGCTGGTGCAAAATAGCAAAAAAGTTAAATAGCGGAGGGTGCCAGCACACAATGCTGGTGCAACAACGGGCACACCTCCGCAAGGCTTCGGCTTGTTCAGGGAGGTGTTTCATGTCAATGGCTGTTTGCTTGGTGTCGGTGTCCCGGCGCCATGTTCTGGGTGCCCTGGGCGCCCTTGCCGTCAGCGGCTTGGGCCGCGCTCAATCTGGCCCCAAGCCCTCGGGGCCGGTGGTGTTGACCATCACCACCCACGCTGGCCAGTCCGACACCACCCACACCGACTTCGACATGGCGGCGCTGGAGCGTTTGCCACAGGTGAGCTACACCACCGCCACGCCCTGGTACAGCCAGCCGACCAAATTCACCGGCCCGCTGCTGCGCGACGTGCTGGCCGCCGCCGGTGCCCAGGGCGCGCGGCTGGTGGCGGTGGCACTCAACGACTACAAGGTGGACATGCCGCTGGCCGAAGCCGTGGGCAACGGCGCCGTGGTGGCGCTGCGCCTGAACGACAAGCCCATGTCGGTGCGCGACAAAGGGCCTTTGTTTGTGGTGTTCAACTACGACAGCAAGGCCGAGTTGCGCAGCGAGCGCTACTACAACCGGTCCATCTGGCAACTGCGCCGACTGCAGATCGACTGACGCGCGGGGTCCGTTCGTGAACCGCTTGTTGCTGCGCCTGGCCATGGCCGGTCTGGTGCTGGTCTATCTGGTCATTGCCGTGCTGCAGTACCGCCAGTTCCGCGCCACCGAAGAGGTGATGCAGCGCGGCGACGTCAACGCGCTGTGGAGTTTCCAGCAGGTGGGCGTCGAACAGCACAGGCTGGAGCTGGTGTTGTTGTTGCACCTGGCCGACCCCCAGGCCACGCCCCTGTCGGAAGTGCAACTGCGCTACGACATCCTGCTGAGCCGGCTGGCCGGCCTGTCCACCGGCACACCGCGCAAGCTGATGGAACACGATGCCAGCTATCTGCAGTTGCTGGTGCTCAACGAGGCCTTTGCCAGCGAGGGCGATGCCTTGTTCGCGGCGGCGCAAGGTCTGGCCGACACCCGGGGGCCCATGACCGCCTTGCGCGACCGCATCCGGACCATGGGGCCGCAGATCCAGGACACCACCCTGGGTGCCAACCGGGCCGCCTCCGACTCGGTGGACCAGCGCAACCGGCAGTTGCGCAGCCAGGCGCTGCAGACCGCCGCCTTGTCGGCCTTCATGGCGGTGCTGACCGCCGGGCTGGCCGTGGGCATGGTGCGACAGTGGCGCAAACGCGAACACGCGCGCGACCTGGCGTCGCGGGCGCAGGCCGAGCTGGTGGCCACCCTGCAGCGCAGCGAAGAGCTGCTGGCCGCGCGTGTGGCCGAACGCACCGCCTCGCTGGCCGCCGCCAACGAGGCGCTGACCCACAACGAAGCCGCGCTGCGCGAGGCCCGCCAGCACGCCGAGGAAGCCTCGCGGCTGAAGTCGGACTTCCTGGCCAACATGAGCCACGAAATCCGCACGCCACTCAACGCCATCATCGGCATGAGCCACCTGCTGCTGGGCAGCGAGCTGTCGGCGCGACAGCGCGACCACATCGACAAGGTGCACCGCTCCGGCCGCCACCTGCTGGGCCTGATCAACGACATCCTGGACTTCAGCAAGATCGAGGCCGGCAAGCTCGACATCGAGGCCATCGACTTCGAGCTGCACGAGGTGCTCGACAACGTGGCCAGCCTGGTGGGCGAAAAGTGCGCCATCAAGGGCTTGGAGCTGGTCTTTGATGTGGACCCCGGCCTGCCCGAACGCCTGCATGGCGACCCCTTGCGCGTCGGACAGATCCTCATCAACTTTGCCAACAACGCGGTCAAGTTCACCGACACCGGCGGTGTGCGGGTGTTGGCCAGGCACACGCAGTCACCGGCAGATGAACCGCAGCTGCGCCTGGCGGTGCACGACACCGGCATCGGCCTGTCGCCCGAGCAGCAGGCGCGGCTGTTCCAGTCCTTCCAGCAGGCCGACAGCTCCACCACCCGCAAGTACGGCGGCACCGGCCTGGGCCTGGCGATCTCGCGCCAGCTGGCCTTGCTCATGGGCGGCGACGTGGGCGTGAGCAGCCAGCCCGGCGAGGGCAGCCGCTTCTGGGTCGATCTGCCCTTGCGCGCGGCCCAGAAGCCCAAGCCGGTTGCCGCGCCCGTGACGCCGGGCAGCGACGGCGGCGCGGCCGGTCTGCGCGGTGCGCGTGTGCTGCTGGTGGACGACAACGAACTCAACCGGCAGGTGGGCACCGAGCTGCTGGCGCAGTTCGGGCTGCAGGTGGCGGTGGCCGAGGACGGCCAGGCCGCGCTGGACCGCCTGGCGCAGCAGGACTTCGACCTGGTGCTGATGGACATGCAGATGCCGGTGATGGACGGCCTGACCGCCGCCCGCCACATACGCGCCAACCCCCGCTGGGCGCAGTTGCCGGTGCTGGCCATGACGGCCAACGCCATGACCGGCGACCGCGAGCGCTGCCTGGCGGCCGGCATGAACGACCACATCGCCAAACCCATAGACCCGGCCGTGCTGTTGCGCCAATTGCTGCGCCACGTGCCGCCGCGTGCGCAGGCGGCGCCCGGCATGGGCGAGGCCGAGCCGGTGGCGGCACCTTGGGCCGAGCCGGCCCCGCAGGACCCGCTGCAGGCCGTGCCCGGGCTGGACGTGGCCAGCGGCATGCGCCGCGTGTTGTACCGGCGCGCCGGCTACATCCACCTGCTGCGCAAGTTTGTCGAGGGCGATGCCGACGCTTGCGAGCGCGCCCAGGCCGCCCTGGGGCGCGGCGACGTGGCGCAAGCCCACCGCGTGGTGCACACGCTCAAGGGCAACGCCGCCACGGTGGGCCTGCAGGCCCTGGCCGATGCCGCACACGGGCTGGAGCAGCGGCTGTGCGAGCCCGGGCAGACACTCGCCGAGCAGGCAGCCATCGGTGCGGCGCTGCGCCAGCTCGACCTGGACTGCCAGCGCGTGATGCGCGACATCGCGCAGGCCTTGCCCGCGCTGCCGCCCGTGGCCGAGGTGCCGGTGGACTGGCCCGCCGCGCGTGCGCTGGTGACGCAGTTGCTGGCCTTGCTCAGCGACGACGCCGCCGACGCGGTGGAGCTGTTCCAGCGCCACGAGGCCGTGCTCAAGGCGGCGCTGGGCGCCCACCACGCGGCCCTGGCCCAGGCCATGCACGGCTACAACCTCGACCAGGGCCTGGCCGTTCTGCGCCGCGCACTCGGCACCACGCCCGAGCTTCAACCCACGGCCACGGCCTGAGCGCCTGGCGCCCCACGAGAGAAGGTACCCCCATGCACCTGTCCCAACTCACCCTGCTGGTGGTGGACAACAACGTCAGCGTGCGCTCGGCCTTGTCGCACCAGCTGGAGCTGGCCGGGTTTGGCCGTGTGCTGCAGGCGCCCGGCCACGAGCGCGCGCTCACCCACCTCCGGGGCGGCGGCGTCGATCTGGTGCTCTGCGAGCTGGCCGCGCCCACCGATGGCCTGACCCTGCTGGAGGCGGTGCGCAGCGACCCGCTACTGGCCGAGCTGCCGGTGGTGCTGATGTCGGGCGAGCTCAACCGGGACGCCGTGCAGAAGGCGATTGCGCTGGGCATTTGCGACCTGCTGGTCAAACCCTTCACCGCGCAGAAAGTGATCGAGCGGGTGCTCAAGGCCTTACGGCGCGGCAACCTGCGGGCGGCCGTGCCCACGGCCGACACCCAAGACCAGACCCTGGCCGAGCCAACAACCGAGCCACCCACTGAGGCACTGCCGGAAAACACCCCGCCTGCCGGCCCCGAGCGCGCCACCATCCTGGTGGTGGACGACACCCCCGCCAACCTGCAGTTGCTGGCCGGCCTGTTCCGCGACAGCTTCAAGGTCAAGCTGGCCAGCAACGGCGACAAGGCCCTGGCCATCTGCCGCTCGGATGCGCCGCCCGACCTCATCCTGCTCGATGTGATGATGCCCGACATGGACGGCTTCGAGGTCGCGCGCCTGGTGCGCGAGCACCACGCCTCCTCGCACACGCCCATCATCTTCGTGAGCGCCATGACCGACGATGCCTCGCGCCAGAAAGGCCTGGCCCTGGGCGCCATCGACTACGTGGCCAAACCCATAGACCCCGACCTGCTGCGCCTGCGCGTCAACAACCTGCTGCAGTACGTCGAACACCGCAAGCAGATGCAAACCGACTGCGACCGCCTGCTCGAAATCGACGAGCTCAAACGCGAGGTGGCGCGGCTGCGGCAGCTGCTGCCTGGCGCGTGATCCGGGTGCCGCGGCAACTGGCTGGCGGCCCGCCCGCGCCGTCAAGCTGATAAATTCCATGAATGCGCCTGAATTTTTCCGTGTCCGAGACCTCGCGGAGCACCTGCCATGAGTGACATTGCCCTGGACCTGCGCCCGTTGGCCAACGCCATCCAACGCCTGGACGAAGGTCTGGTGCGCTACCGGCAAGACGTCACCGACACGCAGATCCGTGACGGGTTGATTCAGCGTTTCGAATTCACCTATGAGATCAGCCACAAGATGCTCAAGCGCTACCTGGAGATGGCATCTCCCACCCCAGAGCTCTTCGACGCCATGCCCTTTGCAGACCTCATTCGCACCGGCAACGAGCAAGGTCTGCTGCTGGGCGACTGGCCACGCTGGCGCCAGTTCCGTGACATGCGCGGCAAAACCAGCCACACCTATGACGAATCGCTTGCAGTGCAGGTGGTGGCCGATATTCCCGCTTTTCTGGGCGAGGCGCAGCACCTGTGTGCGCAGTTGCAGGCCAGGGTGAGATGAACGCGGTCACGCCGTCGCCTGCAGCACCCGACATCGATGTCCGCCTCGAGCACTGGGACATCGTCAGGCGCATCCTGAGCCAGCACGTGCCCGACCGCGATGTCTGGGCTTTTGGTTCACGCGCCCGGCACGCAGCCAAACCCTATTCCGACCTCGACCTCGCCGTGCGGGGTGAGCGTCCGCTGGGTCTGGCCGTGTTGGCGGCCCTGGCGGATGATTTCTCGGAATCCGACCTGCCCTGGAAAGTGGATGTGGTGGACTGGGCCACCACCAGCGATTCGTTCCGCCAGGTCATCGAACACGACAAGGTGGTGGTTCAGCGTGCCAGAAGCACCTGAAGCACCTGAAGCACCTGAAGCACGCTTCAGTCAGCGCCCCGCCAGCGCCTTGCTCAGGTGCTGCCGTTTCACGGACGGCTTGGGCACTTTGTGCGGCAGGTGGTCGAACCAGCGGCGCACGTCGTCTTCCACACACAGGCCGTGCATGTAGTTGTAGATGGCCTTGCGCAGGCCAATGCCCAGCGCGTCGTGGTCGGTGCCCGTGGGGTCGATGAAGCCGATGTCGTTCTTGGCAAAACGCACCGGCGGCAGCGGGACGAGTTGTATGCCGTAGGCCGCAGGGTCCCGGCCCACGGGTGAGTGCACGGTGCAGGTGAAGCGGTGGAAAAAGCCGCTCTGGATGCAGCCGTTTTCAAACAGCTGGCGCACGTATTCGAGCGCGTCCACCGTGTCCTGCACGGTCTGGGTCGGAAAGCCGTACATCAGATAGGCGTGCACCAGGATGCCGGCATCGGCAAAGCCCTTGGTGACGCGCGCCACCTGATCGACCGACACGCCCTTCTTCATCAGCTTGAGCAGCCGGTCGCTGGCCACTTCCAGCCCGCCGGAAATCGCGATGCAGCCGCTGTCGGCCAATTCCAGACACAGCTCGGGCGTGAAGGATTTTTCGAAGCGGATATTGCCCCACCAGGAAATGCTGACGTCACGCCGCTTCAGTTCGGCGGCGAAGGCGCGCAGCGATTTCGGCGGTGCGGCTTCGTCGACCAGATGGAAGCCGGTCTGGCCGGTTTCGGCGACGATGGCCTGCACACGGTCAACCAGCGTGGCCGCACTGGCGGCGTCGTAGCGAGAAATGTAATCAAGGCTCACGTCGCAGAAGCTGCACTTCTTCCAGTAGCAGCCGTGTGCCACGGTGAGCTTGTTCCAGCGTCCGTCCGACCACAGCCGGTGCATCGGATTGAGCATGTCCAGCAGCGACAGGTAGCGGTCGAGCGGCAGGCCGTCCCAGGTCGGCGTGCCGACGTCGTCGAAGGCGATGTCGGGTTCGACGAAATTGACGTACTGCACGGCGCCTTCGTCGTTGCGCACGAAGGTGCGCACCAGCCGCTGCTGCGAACGCCCGCCGGCCAGATGGTCGAGCAGCGCGAGCAGCGGGCGCTCCCCGGCGTCCAGCGTCACATAGTCGAAGTAGCCGAACACGCGCGGCTCGGCCAGCTCGCGCAGTTCGGTATTCACATAGCCGCCGCCCAGCACGGTGACGATGGACGCGTCATGCGCCTTGATCGTCTGCGCGATGCGGAAGGCGGCATACACCGCACCCGGGAAGGGCACCGACAGCAGCACGATACGCGGCGCGTGGCGTTCGATCGCTGCCCGTGCGAGCCGTTGCAGCGCGCGGTCGATCAGTGTCGGCGCGGCATCCAGCGCCTGCGCCAGCGGCTCGAAGGTGGGCTGGCTCTGCGCCAGCGATTCGGCATAGCGCACGAATTCGAAGCGCGCGTCCACTGCCAGCCGGATCGCGTCGGCGACATCATTCAGGTACAGCGTGGCGAAGTGGCGGGCGCGGTCCTGCACGCCGAGCGCGCCGAAGGCCCAGCCCAGCGGGTCGCCACCGTCCTCGTCGATATAGACATCGAGCGATTCGAAGCGCGGGCCCTCGGGCAGGAAACCGCGCGACGCGATGCGATGCGCCAGCGTGGGGTCGCGACCCTGCAGGAAACCGAGCGTGGCGGCCATCGTCGCGGCGTAGCGTTCGAATTGCTCGGTGAAGCTTGAAAGGCTGGGCGAGCGCTCACGCTCCGGCAGCGCATCAACGGCATCGCGCACGGCGCGCAGGCCGTCGGTCGACAGCAGGTCGAGCACCAGTGCGAGCGCCAGATCCTCCTGCACCGCGTCGATACCCTGCGCGCGCAGGAAGCCCGTCAGGTAGGCGGTGGACGGATAGGGCGTGTTGAGCTGCGTCATCGGCGGGATGACGGACAACACGCGCGGGCAGGTGAAGTCGGGGGAGTGCGTGGCAGTCATGATCGTGGGCGCCGCAACAAACGGCGCCGGCGCAGGGTAACCGATGCCCGACGGCGCGGGAATGGGCGGCGCGCAGCGCGTGGGCAAGCGGGTGTGTTGGGCATCGCTGCGCTCACCCCAACCTACCGGAGCTTGGTGCGGGGGTGTTGGGCATCGCTGCGCTCACCTCGACCTACCGGAGCTTGGTGCGGGGGTGTTGGGCATCGCTGCGCTCACCCCAACCTACCGAAGCTTGGTGCGGGGGGTGTTGGGCATCGCTGCGCTCACCCCAACCTACGACGGACCGGCTGGGAAACGTAGGTTGGGGTGAGCGCAGCGATGCCCAACAACGGTCTTTGCAAGAATGCGCTCGATCAACGTGCCGGCGTGGCGACGGGGACTGACTGGGCGATGTCGCGGGCGAGCGCGTCGATGAGGCGGCCGTGGGCGGCGGCGAGGGCTTCGTAGCTGGCGGCACCGATCGTTTCGCTGGCGGTGAAGCGGCGGCTCGCGAGGTCGCGGCCGTCGCGGCGCAAGGTCCATACGGCGTCCAGCGTCACGCGCTCGAAACCGTCGGCATCGAAGCGCAGCACGTCGATCGGCAGCGTGTAGTCGGGCCGGGCGATGCTCGACTGCGGCGCGGCGGTGACGCGCGCAAGGCCGCGTTCGCTGGCCAGCGCGGCGGCCAGCCGGCGGCCCATTTCCGCCTTCAGCGAGCCGGCCCAGCGGTGGCCATCGGCCGGTTCGCTGCGCGTGCCATCGACCCGGCGTACGATCTGCAGTCGGTCCACCGATTCGGGCAGGCCGATCGGGCCGACGACGATGCTCGGCGCGTCGGCTTGCACCGACGCCGGCGCGGCCACGGCACCCAGCGTGTAGTAGCGCGCCGGTGGCGAACTGCCGCAGCCGGCCAGCGCCAGCGCGGCTGCGATCCAGCACAGGGAGCGAAGGCGCATCACGGTTTCTCCTCGGGCTTGCCGCGCAACAGCGCTTCGGGGTGGCGTTCCAGCGTGTCGGTCAGGTGGCGCAGCGACTGCGCCGCGCGCGACAGTTCCTGCAGGCTGTCACGCAAGTCCTGCTGCAGCGGCGCATCGCTCGACAGCAGGTGGCGCGTGTCGGCGATCGCTGCGCGCGCTTCGGCCATCGTGCGCTGCGTTTCGGTCACGGCGGCGCTCACTTCGTTCGACGCAAGGCCGTCGAGCCGCTGCAGCAACTGATCGGTGCGCTCGACCGCGCGCGCCAGGCCGGCAATCGCGGCGCGTGTCTCCTGCGCGATGTCGTCCAGCGGCAGGCGGTCGAACTTGCTGGCGATGCGCGACAGCGTGGCCTGCAATTCGTCCAGGCTGCCGCGCTGGGTCGGCAGCTGCGGCGGACGGGCGGCCCAGTCGACCTTCTGCTTGCCGGCCGGCGGAAAGAAATCCATCGCCACATAAAGTTGGCCGGTCACCAGATTGCCGTTGCGCAACTGCGCGCGCAGGCCGCGTGCCACCAGCCGGTCGACGAAGGTGCGGAAGCCGGCTTCGTCGAAGGCGTCGTCCGGCTTGCCGCCCGCGCGTGGGCGCATGCGGCCCGGGAACACCGCGATATCGACCAGCAGGCCGACGTCGACGGTGTCCAGATCGACATCGGGTTCGAGCGCAATCACTTCACCGATCTGGGTACCGCGGAAATCGACCGGCGCGCCGACGGACAGACCGCGCACGCTTTCGGTGAAGCGCAGCCGCACGATCTGGGCGTCCGATCCGGGCTGTTTGAGCGCTTCGGCGCGCGTGCCGAACAGCTTGAAATCGAGCCCGGCAGGCGCCGGCTCTGCATCGCCGCCGTCCGGCGTTTCGAACGCCAGCCCGCCGGCCAGGATAGCGGTGGCCGATTCGGTGTTGATCTGCAGCCCCTCTGCGCCGAGCTTCACGTCGATGCCGCTGGCGTTCCAGAAGCGGCTGTCGGTGGTGACGTAGCGGTCGTACGGCGACTTGATGAACACCTGGATGTCGAGGTGCTGACCGGTGTCGTCGAGCTTGAAGCCGGTGACCTGACCGGCCGGGATGCGCCGGAAGTAGATCGGCGTGCCGACATCGATCGAACCCAGCGTGTCGGCATGCAGCGCAAAGGCACGGCCGGGCACGTCCAGCGTGATGACCGGCGCTTCGTCCAGCGCGATGAACGCGCGACCCGGTTCGGTCGACTTGCCGGCGTCCATGCCGACATAGGCGCCCGACAGCAATGTGCCCAGACCGGTCACCGCACTGCCGGACACGCGCGCGCTGACCACCCAGAAGCGCGTGTCGGCCACCAGCAGCCGGTTCGCTTCGCGCACCAGCTGGGCCGTTGCGATGACGTGCGCGCCGTCGTCGGCGAGCGCCACCGCACTGATCTGGCCGACATCGACGTCCTTGTACTTGATGCGCGTCTTGCCCGGCTCCAGCCCGGCGCCGCTGGCGAACTGGATCGTGATGGTCGGCCCCTGCTCATACCAGGCACGGGCCGCGAGGAACACACCGATCAGAAGCGCCACCAGCGGGATGATCCACACCAGCGGGATGCGGAAGCGGCGTGGTGCGTCGACGGTGGCGGTCGGCAGTTCCGGTTCAGTCATGGCTTGCAATGTAGGGGTCAGCAGACCGGCCGGCCAGCGGGTCCCAGATCAGCCGCGGGTCGAAACTCATGGCGGCGAACATCGTGAGCACCACGACGGCGCCGAAGGCGATGGCACCCGGGCCGGCTTCTATCGTTGCCAGTCCGCGGAAGCTCACCAGCGCGACCAGCATCGTGATCACGTAGATATCGAGCATCGACCAGCGGCCGACGAACTCGACCAGCCGGTACAGCCGGGTGCGCTGCAGCAGGTTCCGGGTCGAGCGGCGCTGCACCGACAGCGTCAGATACACCAGCGCGATGATCTTCAGCAGCGGCACCATGACGCTGGCGAAGAACACCACCGCCGCCAGCGGCCACGAACCCGATTGCCACAGAAAGACGACACCGCTCATGATCGTATCCTGCTGGCTGCCGAGCAGCGATGTGGTGGTCATCACGGGCAGCAGGTTGGCCGGCAGGAACATGACGATCGATGCGATCAGCAGCGCCCAGGTGGTCGACACGCTGGCCGGCTTGCGCAGGTGCATCGGCGCGCGGCAGCGCGGGCAGCGCAGGCTGTGCGCCGCGCCTTCGGGCGGGCGGGCCAGCTGCCCGCACACATGGCAGCTCAGCAGCCCGGCCTCGCGGGCGGTCAGCGCGCCCCCGCTCATCGGCTCGTCACCAGGGCGTCTTGCGCGTCGTCGGGCAGCGGGGTCTGCCACAGCAGCCGTGTGTCGAAGGCCCGGCCGGCGAAGGTGAGCGCGAGGATGAGCGCAGCCGTGGCCCAGAACGCGGTGCCGAGAATGACCGTGGCCAGATGCGACAGCTTGACCAGCGATACCAGCATGCCGAGCAGGAACACCTCGACCATGCCCCAGGGCTTGAGCGAACGCACCATACGGAAGAAGGGCGCCATGCGCGGTGTCACGCGGCCCAGCCGCAGCGGCACCAGCACGAGCAGGATCATCATCAGTTCGAGCAGCGGAAACAGGATGGCAGTGCCGAACACGAGGGCGGCGACCGGCATCATGCCGTCGCGCCACAGCACCTGCACCGCTTCGAACAGCGTCACCGCGACCACACGGCCCTGCATGTCGAGGCCGACCAGTGGATTGACGTTGGCAATCACGTACAGCACCAGCGCAGTCAGCGTGAGCGCCAGCGTGCGGTCGAGGCTGTCCGGCGGGTTGCGTGCGAGAAAGGCGTCGCAGCGCACGCAGCGTGCGGTCTGGCCGGGCAGCAGTGCCGGCTCGGTCTGCAGCAGGTCGCACTCGTGGCAGGCGACCAGGTCGGCAGGCAGTTTCAGGTGCACAGCGGGTGCGGGCATGACCGAGAGCGTCGGGAAGAACCGCAATTCTGCGGTGCAGCGCAGCCCGGTGCAATGACCGTGGCGTGGCGATCAGGCAGGAGTGGCCGCGTCGCGCGCGCGCAGCTTGGCGGTGATGTAGTCGGCGTGCGGGATGTAGAGCAGATCGGCCACCTTGCGCATCACATGCGATTCATGGGCATGCAGGTGGCCGTCGGCGTAGGCGATCTGCCACATGAGTTCGATGATGTGTGCCCTGCGCTCGGCGTCGAAGGCCCGGTTGATCAGCGCCGTGAAGCGCTGATAGTCGTAGGCCTCGCGCGCCGTGGTGGTCGCCAGTTCGATCAGGCGCTCGATTTCGTCGTCGGTCAGGGCGAACTTGCCGCGCAGCGCGGTCATGGCCGCGGCGCGCTCGGCGTCGCCGATATCCGGGTCGGCGCGCATCACCTCGACCAGCAGCACTGCGGTGGCGAGCTGCAGCTGATGTTCGGTGGCGGCGGCATCGGCCGGCGCCGGCGCGACAAAACTGTCGAACAGGTCCTTCAGGGTACGCAGCATGGTGTCTTTCGTCGGCGAAACGCGGGCGCACCGTGCGCCCGCGTTACAGCGGACCGGTAAAGACCGGCTGGCGTTCCGGATCCACTGTCCGAAGATGTTACGACAGCGGCGTCACGACGGCGCCCGGCGCGATCGTTCCACCGTCGAGCACCTGCAGATAGACGCCCAGTTCGCGGTGACCGTAGCGCTCCATCATCGTCGCCGGCAGTGTCATGTCACGTTCGGCGGTTACCGGATTCACGTTGGTCGCACTGCAGCGCGGCGTGCGCATGACAACCCGCGCACGCACTTCGCCCACAGTCACCTCGCGGTCCAGCCAGCCGGATTCCTCCCATGGCTCTCCGCCATCCATATAGATGTTGGCGCGAAAGCGCATCGGATCAATGTCTGTGCCGAGCGCTGCACCGACTTCGCGCACCGTGGCCAGATTGATCAGCGACACTGCGTTCATCATGCCGTGCGACAGCACGCTCACATCGGTGAAGCGGAAGCCCTCACCGCTGACGAAGGCCGGCGGGCCTTCCAGCCGCGCATTGATGTGCTGCGCAATGAAGCGCGACAGCTCGGCGCAGGCGGCGGCATCATCGACATCGATGCGCAGATGGCGTCCGTCGGGGGCGCTGACGTGCAGGCAGTTGCCGGTGTCGTCGTAGCGGGTGGCCAGCGAAGCGAGTGCGGCGTGATCCATCAGCGCGATGAAATCGGTCTTCGGACGCGGCGCGTAGCTGCCGGCGTCGAAGGTCCAGCTGCCGTTGGTGAGCGCCCACTGCCGGTCGAGCGGCACGCCCTCGCCGGTGCGCAGCGCGACTTCGCCGAGCGGTTCGGCGGACAGGCCCTTGACCGGATACCGGTACAACTGACGAACGGTTCTCATGGCAACTCCAGCTTGAAAGGTTGGCTGGATGCTCGGTCCGGCGTGCCACGGCGGCAATAAGTCGTTTGCCGGAGGTGACGCCGAAGTTCAGAACCGCCCGGCCTGATAGCGCTGGCCGAGCACGCTCTGCAGCGTCTGCACGACGCCGAACGCGTTCTTCAGCTGGCCACGTTCGAAGTTTGAAAGCTCGTCCGGCTTCAGGAAGTTGTCGGCGCCGGAACCGGCGGCCATCTGGCGCGCCTGGTGCTGGATGCGCAGCGTGGCGATGTATTCGAGTGCGTCGCGCAGGTCGTGCGCGCTCTGTTCGCTGATTTCGCCGCTGGCCGCCGCGACCGCCAGACGGTCATGCGTATTCACCGCGGCGTGGCCGCCGGCCAGCGCATAGACACGCGCCAGATCGACGATGGGCACGATGCCGCTGTGCTTGAGGTCCAGCGTGCCCCGGTGTTCGCCCGAGCGCAGCGTCGACATGCGGTTGAACAGGCCGAGCGGCGGCTGGTGCTTCAGCGCATTGCCCACCATGTAGGCGAGGAAGATGCGGTTGCCGCGCGTGCGCGCCAGTACGTCCTCGCGCAGCGCGTCGAGCAGCGCCGTCTGCCCGTGAATCGCGCGCAGGTCGAAAAACACGCAGGTGAGCATCAGCGCCTTGGGTTCCGGTTCCGCCGTCCATTTGCGGAAGTACTGTGCCCAGCGCGCCTTCGGCTGCCGCCACGGGTCGGTCATGGCCATCATTTCGCCCGGGCAGTGGATGTAGCCGCAGGCGTCCAGACCGTCGCACACGAAAGTGGCCAGCGCGCGGAAGTAGTCGCCGTGCGCGACCGGATCGTAGGCGTCGTCGATGACCAGACAGTTGTCCTGGTCCGACTTCGCCGTCTGCTCGTTGCGTGCCTGCGAACCGGCGGCCACCCACACATAGCCGACCGGTGGCGGGCCGAATTGCGCCTCCGCCAGCTGCAGTAGCCGGGAAGTGAGCGCATCGGTGATGGCGGTGATGATGTGGCCGGTGCTGTAGGCCGTGGCGCCGGCGCCAGCGAGACTCTGCTGCAGTGCGCGCACCTGCAGGGCGGCTGCAGCCAGTCCTTCAACACTGATCTGCTTGTAGATGTCGCTCGCCAGATGCACCGCCGACAGGTTCTGCTGCGCGCTGACGTCGGTCGCCGTGATCATGCCGACCACGCTGTCGCCGTCCATCACCGGCACGTGGTGGATGTTGTGGCGCGCCATCAGCAGCAGGGCATCGAACGCCGGCTTGCGCACGTCCATCGTCAGCGGATCGAGTGTGGCGATGTCGAGCACCGGCCGCGCGCTGTCCAGCCCCTGCGCGACGACGCGGTTGCGCAGGTCGCGATCGGTCACCATGCCGATCAGTCGGCCCGCCTCGACCACCAGCACCGACGACACGCGCTGCGCACTCATCTGCGTCGCCGCATCGCGGATGGTGGTCGCAGGCGACACGGTGATCGGCGCGCGCCGGATCAGGCTGCGCACCGGCGTGGTGATCAGGTTCAGGTGCGGGTCGCTGCTGTGCGCGGTATTGGGCGAGACGGGGAGATCGGATGTCATCGGAGTCGGTTCATCGGTTCGTGAGGAGGCAGCAATGCGCATCATCGCGCTGAACGGCCGCTTGCGCGACCTTCGTGCATTCACTCAATCTACTTCACTATATTTTATTACCTGATATATTGTATCGGATGGACAGACCATCCGATACGACCATCGATCTCGACACGCTGCGCGCCGCTGCCGGCCGTGCCTGCGCGCTGCTGCGCGTGCTGGCGCATGATGACCGGCTGATCCTGCTGTGCCAGCTGGCGCAGGGCGAACACTCGGTGGGTGAGCTCGAAACACGGCTCGGCATTGCGCAACCGACGCTGTCGCAGCAGCTGGGCGTATTGCGGCGCGAAGGGCTGGTCAGCACGCGGCGCGACGGCAAGCACATCCATTACCGCATCGCCAGCGACGACGCGCTGGCGCTGATGCACACCCTGCATGCGCGCTTCTGCGCAGACCCACACGGAGCACACACATGAACATCGCCTGGGACGCCTTCACCCCCTGGACCTCGCTGGCTGGCGGTGCGCTGATCGGGCTCGCGGCGGCGCTGCTGATTCTCGGCAGCGGCCGCATCGCCGGCATCAGCGGCATTGTCGGCGGGCTGTTCAGACCGGCTTCGGGTGACACCGGCTGGCGCATCGCCTTCGTCGTCGGCCTGCTGGCGGCCCCACTGGTGTGGGGGCTGTTCGCCGCCCTGCCCGCCGTGCAGTCGGACGCCGGCATCGCGACGCTGATCATCGCCGGCCTGCTGGTCGGCGTCGGCACCCGCTACGGCTCGGGCTGCACCAGCGGTCATGGCGTGTGCGGCCTCGCGCGCCTGTCGCCGCGTTCGCTGGCGGCCACGCTGGCTTTCATGGGCGCGGGTTTCGTCACCGTCTATGTCGTCCGTCACCTGGCAGGAGCCTGACATGAAAACCTTCGTCGCCCCGTTCGTCGCCCCGTTCGTCGCCCTTTTCGCCGGACTCGTGCTGGGTATCGGCCTGCTGCTGTCGGGCATGGCCAATCCGGCCAAGGTGATTGCCTTCCTCGACCTCGCCGGCTCATGGGATCCGTCACTCGCGCTGGTCATGGGGGGAGCCATCGCGGTGGCCTTCCCTGCCTTCACATGGGCAAAGTCACGCACCGTGGCCTGGTCGGGCGAACGCCTGCAACTGCCAACTGCACGCCGGATCGACGCACCGCTGATACTCGGCAGTCTGACCTTCGGTGTCGGCTGGGGGCTGGCCGGATACTGCCCGGGGCCGGCGCTGGTGTCGCTCGGCATGGCGTCGCAGCCGGCCATCGTGTTCGTTGTTGCCATGGGGGTCGGCATGGCGGCCCACGCCCTGCTCACGCGGCCAAAGGCGTAAGCAGATAGTCGATCAGCGTGCGCACGCTGACGATGCGCTGGCCGAAAGGCAGCGCGCCGCGGCCGCGGAAGAACAGGCCGGTTTTCAGGTCACCGCGCAGGGCGGCCGCCAGTTGGTGGTCGATGCAGAACTGGCCCCAGCCGACCAGACCGTCGCGCAGACCGCACTGCGCCAGGCAGTCGAAGTGCTTGGCGCAGCGAGAGCGCTCATGCACCACGGCCTGCGTGCGCTCCAGCACCGCCAGATACTTCTGCAGCCAGGGCGTGCGCACGGCGCGCGCCGGCAGGCCGGCCACGCTGGTGAATTCGACCAGATCGTCGTCGCTGGCGTCGGCCAGAACATGTTTGAAGGCATCAGAGGCGTCGCATTCTTCGGTCACGGCGAAGGCGGTGCCGAACTGCACCGCCGCGGCGCCCAGCGACTGCATGCGCCGGATGTCGTCATGCGTGCGCAGGCCGCCGGCCACGATCAGCGGCACGCGGCCTTCCAGCCCGGCGCTGCGCAGCCAGGCCAGGGTTTCCGGCAGCACGCGCTCGAAATCGAAGCGCTCGTTCGACACGTCGGCCACCTTGGCGGCACCGAGATGACCGCCGGCCCAGCCCGGGTGTTCGAGCACGATGGCATCCGGCACGCGCTGCTTGCGTTCCCACTTGCGAACCACCAGTTGCACGCCGCGCGCATCCGACAGGATGGGGATCAGTGCCGCCGAGGGGTGTTCGCGTGCGAGGTCGGGCAGGTCGAGCGGCAGGCCGGCGCCCACCACCACGGCGTCGATGCCGCATTCGAGCGCGCAGCGCACATGCGCCGCATAGTCGCTGACCGCACGCATCACGTTCACCGCCAGCAGGCCGCGCGTGCCGGCGATCTGTCGCGCCGCACGAATTTCGCGCGCCAGCGCTTCGAGGTTGCTGGCGTTGATGTCGGTCTTCGCGCGTTCGCCCGACAGGCCGCGCGTGCGTTCCATCAGATCCGGGTGCAGCCGGCGCAGGTCAACGGTCGAAAGCGTGCCGACGGCGCCCAGTGCGGCGACATGGCCGGCCAGCCGGTGCGCCGATACGCCCACGCCCATGCCGCCCTGCACGATGGGCAGCAGGGTGCGACCGGCGAGCTTCAGCGGCGCAAGACCGCTGTTGCGCAGGCGGTCGATCGGGGAGACGAAAGATGGCGGTGCGTCCGGAACGGACGCACGCGGCGAGAGGGTTGCAGTCGGTGTTTCTGTCATGGAGGGGCGGCGGGCGGCGGCAGTTGTTCTGCGCCACCTTAACCGCCTGCGCGGCACCCGGGCTTGACCTTGCTCAAGCCCGGGTGCCGGGGTGTTGCAGCCGTGTTTCAGCCACGACGACGACGTGCGGCGAGGCCGATCAGGCCCAGCCCCGCCAGCAGCATGGCGTAGGTTTCGGGTTCCGGCACCGGTGTGATCGAGAACAGCGACGTCGTGCCCGTACCTTCGTTGGCCGTGGCCAGGAAATAGCGGCCGCCGAATTCGTACGCAGTCAGGCCTTCAACGGCGTTCGATTCCGCATCGACGATGAAATCGACGAAAGTAGCCGCCGTCGGGTTGGTCACGTCATAGATCGCGATCACGCTGTCGAACGTGCGTTCGAAGCCGATGAAGGCCAGCGTGCGGTCACCCAGTTCTAGCACCGTGACACCTTCGGGCTCGACGCCCTTGTTGTCGCTGCGGCCGTCGTCGATCAGCGCGCGCAGGGCCGGGTTGGCATACAGCAGTGCTTCGAGCTGGTTGCCGCTGTCGAACACCTGGTTGCCGTTCTCGTCGAGGATGGAGAAGGAGCGGCCGCCGAAAAGATGAATTTCTTCGTAGAAGCCGTCACCATCGATATCGCCACTTGAGGTGGAAACGACGAGGCGGCCGAGATTGCTGTTCGCCTTCAGGGCGGCCGCATCAGGGAATACCGTCGGGTCGAGCTTGTAGCTGCTCGAACCCACACGCACTTCCTCGTTGAATTCGCCGGGGACGAAATCCTGCAGATTGCGCGAATCGCCTTCGTTGGCAGTGATGTAGTAAGTCTTGCCGCCCGACGCATACGAGGCGATCGCGTCCGGCATGTACATGCCGAACACCGGCGCGTTGCGGTAGTTGCCGGCCAGCAGGCTGTTGCCCGGGCCGTCGCGGTCGGAGGTGTCCAGTTCATTGCCCGGCAGGCGGTGATCCTTCAGGCCGAGCGAGGTGACCGACACGATCTGCTGCGACATGAGGTCGATCTTGGCGACCGCATTGGCTTCCTGCAGCGTCACCATGGCGAACTGGCCGTCCTTCGACAGCGCGATGTACTCCGGCTCCCAGTCGATCGACGGCTTGCTGCCCGGCGACACGATGCGGCCAAGTCCGGTCGTATTGTCGAAACCGCTGAAGCCCAGCGTAGTGACCGAATCCTTTGTGGTGTCGATGATGCTGATCGAGCCGCGCGCTTCGATCGTTGCGAAACCCGGGCGAGCCAGCGGCTCGCCTTCATTGGCGGTCATGATGCGACCGTCGGCGGTAAAGGTGACCATGTCGGGCAGCGCGCCCACCAGATAGCTCTGCTGGAAGCTGCGGCTCGTGGTGTCAAAGGTCAGCACCGAGCCGGCGTCGGTCTTGATCGGGGCGGCAATCGCGAAGGCGGCCACACCATTGCGGATGGCGACGCTGTTCAGTTCGCCGAAGGCGGTGGTGTCGATGTGTTGCACGAAACTGCCGGTGGCGGCATTCAGGATGTCCACACCCTTGAGCCCGCCCACCCACAGCTCATTGTTCAGACTGTCGAAGGCAAGGATTTCCGACGTCTGGCCCGCGACGCTGGTTGCGGCGCCGTGCTCGAAGGTCCACAATTTTTCCCAGCCGGCTGCCTGCACGACCGGTACGAACAGTGCCGCAATCGCGGCGGCTGCAATCTTTCTGACCATTATTGATTCTCCTGTTGTCAGCAGGCCGGCAGTCCGGCCGCAGTGACCCGACACGACAACAGGGGAAGGTTGCAGACGTGTTACAGCACTGTCACGTCACTGAAATTTACATTCATTCGTGCGCGAACCGGATCGGGACATGTGGGCTCCTGCAGCGGGAGCGGCCCTGTGGGAGCGG
>NZ_JAUYRO010000032.1 GCF_030696805.1 Methyloversatilis sp.
GACGTGTGTTGCCCCGGGGGTTCGTTTCCGGAGCCTCCGTACTCGAACTGTCGTTCATACCAGTGGATCGCTGCGGCAAGCGCCAAGCAGTCAGACCAACAGTGCCCGTCGCTCAGGCATCCGGTTTCGCTGGCCAGCGGCAACAAGTTCCTCCTCCAGCAGGACATTCAGTCCGGACCGATCGACTTCTTCCGAACGTACAACAGCCTGAGCACGCGAGCGGGCTATACGGAATTGATCACGGGCAGTCCGAGTGGCCTGATGCCGCTCGGAATCGGATGGACCTTCGATTACCAGCAGCAGATCCGGCTGCCTTCAGGTTCAACCACGACCGCGTGGTCGATTCGCGCAGGGGGTCGGGTGCTGACCTTTCAGGTCTCCGGCTCGACGTGGAATCCTGAAGCGGACGTGAGCGACCGCCTGATCGAGCTCAAGAACAGTTCCGGCGTTCGCACGGGTTGGCGCTACTGGGACGCGGCGGAGGAGCGCACGGAAACCTTCGACGCGTTGGGCAAGCTTGAGTCGGTGCGCGAGCGCGACGGCACCGTGCGCACGGTGACCTACAGCGATGGCACAGATGGCAGCGTGTCGGGCAACGGCGGCTTCGCGCTGGATGCGTCCGGTAACCCGACGACGACGGTGCTGCCCGCCGGTCGCCTGCTGCGGGTACAGGACAGCCAGGGTCAAAAGCTCACGTTCGGGCACGACGCGAGTGGCCGCATCGTCAAGGTCACGAATTCGGCCAGTCAGTCGGTGCGCTATGGCTACGACGCGGCCAACCAGCTGACTACGGTTACTTACCCGGACAGCACGGTCCGCACCTATCACTACAACGAAGCCGCTCATACGGGTGGGGCCAACCTGCCGGGTGCTTTGACCGGCATCACCGACGAGAACGGCGCCCGGTTTGCCACCTACCAGTACAACAGCGATGGGCGCGCCATCGGCGAGTCGCTGGCAGGCGGTGCGGATGCCGCAACGCTGGCCTACACCCAGAATATCAACCGCAACGTCACCCAGACAGTGGTGACGGATGCGCTGGGCACGGCGCGCACCTACAGCTTCGCCACCCAGTTCGGCGTCACGCGCTCGACCGGTGTAAGCCAACCCGGCGGCCCCGGTTGCGGGGCCTCGTCCTCGGCGATCACGTACGACGGCAACGCCAACGTTGCAAGCCGCACCGACTTTGCGGGGAACAAGACGTGCTACGGCAACGATCTCACGCGCAACCTTGAGACGGTGCGCGTTGAAGGGCTCGGTGCCGCAGACGCCTGCCCGGCGACACCGGCCAGCTACAGCCCGACGGACACCCAGCGTCGAATCAGCACCGAGTGGCATCCGCTGTGGCGCCTGAAGGTGCGCGAGGCACAACCCAAGATGATCACGACCTGGATCTATCACGGCCAGCCGGACCCCACGGCAGGCGGGGCGATCGCCAGTTGCGCGCCGACTGACGCGTATGTCTATGACACGGTGCCGATCGCCGTGCTGTGCAAACAGGTCGAACAGGCGACGACCGACGGCACGGGCGGCGCAGGCTTCGGCGCCGCGGCCACCGGCTCGCCCCGCACCTGGAGCTACACGTGGAACCGCCACGGCCAGATGCTCACCGCCAACGGCCCGCGCACGGATGTGGCGGACATCACCACCTACGAGTACTACCCGGATACCACGGCCAGCTGGACGAAGGGTGACCTGAAGAAGATCACCAACGCACTGGGGCAGGTGTGGAACTTCACCCGGTATGACGCAGCCGGGCGGCTCTTGTCGATGACCGACTCGAACGGCGTGCTCACCACCCAGACCTGGCACCCGAGAGGGTGGCTAACCAGCCGCACCGTGGCCGATGCCACCACGAGCTGGAGCTACTACCCGACCGGGCTGTTGCAGCGGCTCACGCAGCCGGACGGGCAGTACCTTGACTATGGCTACGACGACGCCCACAGGCTGACTGATATCACCGACGCCAAGGGCGACCGCACGCGATACGTGCTGGATCCGGCGGGCAACGTCGAACAGGTCGATATCACCAATGCCGAAGATGCATTGGCGCGCCAGAGCCGCACGCAGTTCGATGCACTGGGTCGGCCCTGGAAGCAGCGCAATGCGGCCGACAACGTGACAGAGCGCCAGCACGACGCGTTGGGGCGCCTGAACAAGCTCATCGACGCCAAGAGCCGCACCACCGACTATCGCTGGGATACGTTGGGCCGGCTCAAGGAAATCGAGGACGCGCAGCAGCCCGCCCGTGGGCTGACACAGGCGCAATACGACGGGCAGGACCGGCTCACGAGCCTGACCGCACCGAACGGATCAAGCACGCAATTCACCGTAAACGGGCTGGGCGATGTCACACAGGAAATCAGCCCGGACCGGGGCACGCTGACCTACACCTACGATGGTGCGGGGAACCTTACGCGTCGCACCGATGGGCTCGGAAGGGTGGCTGACTACACATGGGATGCGCTGAACAGGCCAACAAGCATCACTTATCGACCGAGTGTGGGGGCAACGCCCACCGAGACGGTGACCTACACGTGGGACAGCGCAGCGGGCTGCAATCTGGGCACCGGACGGCTGTGCATCGTGGCCGATGGATCGGGCAGCACGCTGTATAGCTACAACAGCAAGGGCCACTTGGTGCAGGAGAGCCGCACCGAAGGCGGCTCGACGCACCATTCGCAGTACGTGAGGGATCTGGCCGGAGAAACCCTGCAGTGGGTGGATCCGACTGCGTCCCAGTTCAACAGCTGGCGCCAGAGCGACGGCCACGTGCGATGGCTGAATGTGCAAAGGCCGGGCGCGTCGACGCAGTCGATCGCAGGCGTGCTTGCGTACGACGCTGCGGGGATGCTCTCCGATTCAGTGATGGCAGCCGCTTCAGACGGTATGGGCTGGTTCACTTGGCTGGGCATATCCCGCGAGTTCAATGCCGACGGCCAGTTGGTAGACAGCCTCCTCGCGCAAATCAGTCCCAGTTGGAGCCATACCTGGATGCGCACGTATGCGCCGGTTGGCGAGGCCGTCGAGGTCAGCATCACGATCGGACCGGCAGAGGCGCGGGGAACATTGATGATGTGCCGTGACTATGCGTATGCGCCATGCGAAGGAGATCAGCTCTTGGGTGCGTTGCAGATTGAAGAAGGTGGCACGCACGTTCTGCGAAGTGCTGACACCGTTCCACTAGGAATATACGCAGCGAGTTTGCGCTTTGAACCAAGGCCACCGTTCAAAGCAAGGTTCAACTTTCCAAATCAGCGCATCTTTATTGGAATTCCCCCCAGTCAATTGATGGATGACCTGTTGCAGTGAATCCGAACTGTTTGAAGAGAGGAGTTGAAATGCGATCCATGTTCAAGGTTGCCAGCTGGATGCTGGTGGGGCTGGCAAGTTCAGGCGTTCAGGCTGCGACAGTGACGTGCGCCGGGGGCGTGAGCGCGGTCACGGCCCATGCGGACGGCAGCGTCTGGGTGAAGTCGTCGTGGAATACGAACCCGGTCCAGGTGTGCAACAGCGTGACGGCGTGGAAATCCGTTCCGACGGAAGCGTGCAAGCGCTGGCACGCGGCAGCGCTGCTCGCACGCACGACGCAACAGACACTGCAGGTGTATTACGGGAACACGGCCGTGACGAGTTGCGGGTCCATGCCCGCCTACGGCGCAGCCGATGCGCCCAGCCACCTGACGAACCAGTAAGAGCGGCCGGAGGCGAAGCGGATGCGTGCAAGCGTGCGGCGATGGTTCGGGGTGCTGCTGATGGTGGCCGGTGGCTTGAGCCACGCGGACACCTATGAGTATGACGAGGTCGGCAACCTCAAGACGCTGAGCAGCCCGCGCGGCACGAGGACATACACC
>NZ_JAUYRO010000079.1 GCF_030696805.1 Methyloversatilis sp.
TCGACTTTGGCGACGATGCGGGTTTGTTCTGCGGATGGAGGTAGTGGCAAGGCACGGGTCGCGAAGTATTCAGTGGGCAATCGTTTCTGACCTGCGGTTCCAGTCATGTTTTTCTCACCTTCAACGGCGAAATACGGTGACCGCAAGAACAGATAGACATACCCCGGCAATATCCCGGTATGGATCGAGCGGAATACGTGCAGCTCGGTCGTACCAGCGCCAATATCGTGCTCAAGTCCTTCAATAACAGCGGCCTTTCCGTTTTCAAAACATGGCGTGATCTTGGCAACAACCACGTCGCCGTTTTTGAAGTGGGTGAACCCCTTTTTTATCTTTCCCCAATGTTCCACCTCAGGCGCCAGTGCTCCCCTGTGGATTTCCGAAAACCCGCTCATTGGGATAAAAGAAGCAATAGCTTCATCTGGCGCGTCGTTTCTCGGGCTGATTTCGCCAATATCAAGTAAGCGAGTCCAACACCATGATGCGGGAAGCTCGATATACGGCGGAATATCAAGCGCTTCGCTCTCCAGTTTTGACAGGCGCTTGTACTTTTTTTCGTGAATCAAGCGTTCCTTCAATGTTGCGATGTCTGCTAAGAGTTGACGTGCATCACCATCGGTATCAAGGCGAGGTGTCAATGCGCCTGTAATTGCCAACTGGCAAACCATTTCACGGAGCTGCTGGACGCCCCCCGGCGCATTGGCAATATGCCCGAACTCCGCCAAAAACTGCTGCGCGTCCATCAGGCGTCCTCCCCACGGTTTTCCAGCCGGGCGCGTGAGCGGACGATGGCTTCATGCAGTTTGGCTTGCAGCACTTCCCTGGGTGGCAGGCTGGTTAGGTACTCGGCGACATGGATGCCGCTGGCATCCAGTTCGAGCAGTTCGACCTGCTCCTGCTTTTTGCCGCTGCACAGGATGATGCCCAATGGCGGTGCCTCGCCGGCTTCTTGTTCGTATATCGCCAGCCAGCGCAGGTACAGCTCCATCTGGCCTTTGTCGGCGGCTTTAAAGTCGCCCAACTTGAGCTCAATGGCCACCAGCCTTTTCAGGCGGCGGTTGTAAAGCAGCAGGTCGATGAAGAAATCGTCGTTGTCGATCTGGATACGCTTTTGCCGGGCGACGAAGGTGAAGCCGGCACCCAGTTCCAGCAGGAAGTTTTCCAGCTCGCGCAGGATGGCATCCTCCAGGTCTTTCTCCAGATAGCGGTCTTGCAGGCCAAGGAAGTCGAGTACGTAGGGGTCTTTCAGCACCAGCGCGGGAGTGATGGTGCCGGTTTGGCGCAGGCTGACCAGCTCTTGTTCCAGCAGTTGCTCGGGTTGCTTTGACAAGGCGGTGCGCTCGAAGAGCTGGGAGTCCAGCCGGTCTTGCAGGGTGCGGGTGCTCCAGCCTTCCTGCTGGCACATTTGCAGGTAGAAGTCGCGTTTGAGCGGGTCGTCGATGTAGATCAGGGTTTTGATGTGTGTCCAGCTCAATTGTCTCCGCACTGCGGAGACAATTTCTTCCGAGGGCATGGCTTCGGCAAAACGCAGCATGTGGCGCAGGTTTTTGGCGGAGAAGCCGCGCCCGTAGTCAGTTTCCAATTGTCTCGACAGTGCCGAGACAATCTGTTCGCCGTAGGTGGCGCGTTCGCTGCCCAGCACTTCGGTGCGAATACGGTGGCCGATGTGCCAATAAAGCAGCGTCAGCGCACTGTTGACTGCAGCGGCCAGTTGACTGCGACTTTGTTCGATCAGTTGGCGGATATCGCCCAGCAATTGCGGTGCGGCGATTTCCGGTGCCACGGGCTTCATGCTTCGGCCTCCGGGCCGAAGTGGTGCGCCAGTGCGGCGGCCAGTTCGCTTTTGAGCTGGTTTTCGGTTTCTTCGATTTCGCCCAGCAGCTTTTTGTATTTCTCCAGCAGCACGTCCGGGTCGTGGGTTTCTTCTTCCGGCGCATTGGGATTCTTGATGTCGAGGTTGAAGATGGGCCAGTAGATGCGGTCGCCTGCGGCCTGCGCATCACGCGCTTGCAGGCGCAGCGGTTCGGCCCTGGCGCGCAGCTCGGCAATCTGGGCGTCGATCTTTTCGCGGTAGGCCGCGTCGGTGGTGCCGACCAGGCTCTTGCGCAAGTCGCCTGCTTCGCCTTCCAGCGCGGCGGCCTGGTTGTTCAGGTCTTCGGCGCGTTGCCAGTGCGGTTGCGCGGCGGCTTCGGCCTGTTCGCGCCTGGTTTTGAAATCGACCTTCCAGGCGAATTCGGTTTCCACGCGGCCGGCAAAGTCGTTGGCCTCATCGCCCCACCATTCCTGCTCGGGTTTGAATTCTTCGAGCCGGATGGGCTTGGTTTTGGAATAGCTCTTGTAGCCCGTCGGGTAGGGATGCTCGTAGAACCAGATGGTGTCGGTGTGGAAGTGTTCGGTGCCGTCGTCCGTCGTTGCGCCTCGGGTGAAGAACAGCAGATTGGTCTTGATGGTGGTGTAGGGGGCGAATACGCCCTTGGGCAGGCGGATGATGGTGTGCAGCTTGCAGTCGCGCAGCAGCAGTTTTTTCAGCGTGCCCTTGATGCCGTCGCCAAACAGGAAACCATCAGGCAGCACCACAGCGGCGCGGCCGTTTTCCTTCAGCAGCTTCTTGATGATGAGCGCCATGAACATGTCGGCGGTTTCGCGGGTGCGCAGGTCGGCCGGGTAGTCGCTGCCCACGCCATCATCTTCATAGCCGCCAAAGGGCGGGTTGGTGATGATGCAATCGACCTTGTCGTTGGCACTCCACTCGTTCCAGCCGATGCCCAGCGTGTTGCGGTGCTCGATCTGGCTGGGCACGTCGATACCGTGCAGCAACATATTGGTCGTGCACAACAGGTGAGGCAGCTGTTTCTTCTCGATGCCGTGGATCAGCGCTTCGATGGCGCGCTTGTCTTCGGCACTGGATCGGGTGGTGAGTTGATTGCGGAAGTGGTCGATCGCAGCCGTCAGGAAGCCGCCGGTGCCGCAGGCCGGGTCCATCACCTTTTCGCGCTTGTCCAGGCGCGGGTTGACGCGGTCGGCCATGAAGGCGGTGATGGCGCGCGGGGTGTAGAACTCGCCCGCGTTGCCGGCGCCGCGCAGGTCGTTGAGCATCTGCTCGTAGACATCGCCCAGGCTGGCGCGGGTTTTGAAGTCGTGGAAGTTGATGGCGTCTTCCAGCTTCTCGATCACGGCCAGCATTTGCGGGCCGGATTTCATGTAGTTGTTGGCGTCTTCGAATACCTGCTTGATGACCTTGTGCTGCGGGCTCTGGCTGGCGTCGATCTGGTCTTTCAGCGCCGGGAACAGTTCGTTGTTGACGAAGCCGATCAGCTCGCTGCCGGCGATCTGCGGTTTTTTCTTGCCGTCGGCATCGGCCTTGTAGGCCGCCCAATTACGCCAGCGGAAGCGCTCTGGCAAGGGGGATCGGTAGGCTGCATTGTCGTCCTCCCATTCTTCCTCGCGCTGATCGAATACCTTGAGGAACAGCATCCAGGTGAGTTGACCAAGGCGCTGGGCGTCGCCATCGACGCCGTCGTCCTTGCGCATGATGTCCTGGATGGACTTGATGGTGCTGCTGAGATTCATCGGGCTCTCTTCTGGTCGTTCGGCTTGAGTGGTGACGCTTTTCTATCGATCAGGCCTGCTTCGGCTCCGGGGAGTCGTAGAGCGCCTGTTCGAGTTCGTGCACGGCCAGGGTGTATTGCTCGACGCTGCCGAAAATGCCGCGCCGGATCTGGGTTTTGCTGCCGAATTGGTCGAACGGCGGCAACTCGAGCACCTTGGCGTCTTCAATGTCTTGCACGCCATGGTCGGCGAACTTGTCCAGCAGCGCTCCAAGCACTGCACGGGCTTGCTCGCCGTATTTGCCGAACACATCGCGCTTCTTGACGTTGTTGGCGCGTTCGCGACGGGTCAGCGGCTTCTGGTCGAAGGCGACGTGGGCGACCAGATCAAACACATCGAGTTCGTTACCGTTGGCCACCGCCTGCTGCAGGATTTTCAGTGGTACGCCGTGCCCGGCCAGCTCTTCCACGATGGCCTGTTTGCGCTCGGCTTCGTTCCAGCGCCGCAGGAAATCGGTCATCGTGCCGAACTCGGCTCGCAGCGCTTTCCTGATGTCGTCCTTGAGCAGAACACGATAGTCCTCTGTGATGAGCTTGCCGTCTGCATCGAGGTATTGCGAGCGCTCGACGGCAACCCGCACATTGACGTCATCGATCACGTATCTGGTGCGGCCTTCACCGCCGCCGGTGCCGTCGCTGCCTGTCGCGCCAGGGCCATACTGCGGCGGCTCGGGTTCGCCCACACCCAGCGCGTTCGTATCGTCCGGCGGCACCACGGTTTCGCCGGGCCCGGGCTCGTAGATCACCACAGGTTCGCCGTCGAAATCCGGGTCGGCGAACAGGCGCGTCGCGCCCTTGAAATCCATGATGGTGAAGTACAGCTTCTGGTAGTCCTCACGCAGGCGGGTACCACGGCCAATGATCTGTTTGAACTCGGTCATCGAATTGATGTTCTGGTCCAGCACGATGAGCTTGCAGGTTTTGGCATCGACCCCGGTGGTGAGCAGCTTGGATGTCGTGGCGATGACCGGATAGAGCTCGTCGTTGTCGATGAAGTACGAAAGCTGCGCCTTGCCTTCGGTGTCGTCCCCGGTAATTCGCATCACGTAGCGACGATTGCTGGCCGCGGCCGGGATCAACTTGACCAGTTCCTGCCGCATGCGCTCGGCATGGTCCTGGTCGTCGCAGAAGATAATGGTCTTGGCCATCGGGTCGGTGGCTTTGAGGTATTCCCACACCTTGCCGGCAACCAGCCTGGTGCGCTTTTCCAGCACCAGAATGCGGTCGAAATCGCGGGTGCCGTACTGGCGTTGCTCAACCGTCTGACCGAACTTGTCGACCTTGCCTCTTTCGGGCGTGTAGCCGACTGCATCGACGTCGGTGGCGATGCGGATGACCTTGTACGGAGCGAGGAAGCCGTCTTCGATGCCCTGCCTGAGCGAGTACGTGTAAACCGGGTCACCGAAGTAGGTGATGTTGCTGACTTCCCGGGTTTCCTTCGGCGTGGCGGTCAGACCCAGATGCGTGGCACTGCTGAAATACTCAAGTACTTCGCGCCAGGCCGAGTCATCAGCGGCGCTGCCGCGGTGACATTCATCGACAACGACCAGATCGAAGAAGTCCGCCGGAAACTGCTTGTAGATCTGCTTCCATTCTTCCTTGCCGGTGACTGCCTGGTAAAGGGCAAGGTAGATCTCGTAGTTCTTCTTGATTTCGCGGTGGGTGATCTTGTGCATCACCTCGCCGAAGGGCGCGAAATCCTGCTGCATGGTCTGGTCGATGAGAATGTTGCGGTCAGCCAGGAACAGGATGCGCTGCCTGGCCTTGGCCTTCCACATGCGCCAGATGATCTGGAAAGCGGTGTAAGTCTTGCCGGTGCCGGTGGCCATGACCAACAGCACACGTTGCTGACCTTTCGCAATCGCTTCGACGGCACGATTTATTGCAACGCGTTGGTAGTAGCGGGGTTCCCTGCCGCTGCCGTCGGTGTAGAACGGCTGCTCGATCAGCTTGACGGCTTCGGGCGCCGCCAGACCTTTCCATTGCTGGTACAGCGGCCAAAGTTCGTCCAATGACGGAAACTCGCCGACCTGAAGTTCGCGCTCGACAGGCTGGGTGATGCCGGTACGGTCGTGAATCAGAAATCCATCGCCATTGCTGCTGATCGCAAAAGGGGCGTCCAGCATTTCGGCATAGGCCAGCGCCTGCTGCATGCCATGCCCCACCGAGAATCGGGCCTGCTTGGCTTCAACCACAGCAATCGGAATATTGGGTCTGGCGTAGAGCACGAAGTCGGCACGCTTCGGCCCGCCTTTGACATCGGGGTTCTTGATGCGGGAAGCGAGCGTGCCGCGTACCATGACACGACCGTCAGTGAGCTTCACTTCCTCCCGGAACTGGTGCTGTTGCCAGCCCGCCTGCACGATCGCGGGGGTGATGAATTTGGTGCAAACGTCGCGCTCACTGAGCGTGTACTTGTCCATGGCGTGCGCTCTCCTGTTACGCGTGCGCTTTTGCGGCGTCGGCACCGCCTGCACGTACCCAACCAGCAACTTCGGAGAGCTGGAATTTCCACAGTCGCCCGATCTTGTGTGCGGGCAAGCCCTTGCGTTCCGGCCAGCGATAGACGGTGTCCTTCACGACGCCCGGATGGTGGGCGACTTCGCATGCGGTGGCCCACAGTTCGGCATTCATGGCGTCGGCGCTCGAGTCAAGGCCTCAAAGTCGTCTTCAATCGTCCTCAGTCTAGCAGGGGCGAATTGAAGCCGATTTTGCAATGAAAACCATGCGTTGGCTGTTCGCGGTGGTGGCTCTGCATGTGTTTGGCACCGATCGGTTTCAGGCATCCACCCGCGCATCATATCGAACGGGTGACCACCACCACCGTCGCAATGGATGTTCGCCGGCGTCGCCGGTCATATTGTGTGTGTCCATTTCGCTTCCATGACAGGCGAAGGCAATCATCCAGCAAGTCGTCGCCATCCCGTGCTGCGGCGGGTTCAAGGCTTGCGGCGCAGGGCGCGCTTGGGTAGGGTTCGCGCCTTCCACGCTGCCCCTGCCCGTCGCACATGCTCCCCTCGATCGAACACCGTCTCGCCGCCGAACTGGGCGCGCGCCCGCAACAGGTCAATGCCGCCGTCGCCCTGCTGGATGAAGGCGCTTCCGTGCCGTTTATTTCGCGCTACCGAAAGGAAGTGACTGGCGGGCTGGACGACACCCAGCTGCGCCTGCTCGAAGAGCGCCTTGTATATATGCGCGAACTGGAGGAACGGCGCGCTGCGGTGATCGCCAGCATCGACGAACAGGGCAAGCTCACGCCGGCGCTGCGCGGCGAGGTCGAGAACGCCGACACCAAGCAGCGGCTGGAAGACCTCTACCTGCCGTACAAGCAGAAGCGCCGCACCAAGGCGCAGATTGCGCGTGAGGCAGGCATCGAGCCGCTGGCCGACGCGCTGCTGGCCGACCCGACGCTGACGCCGGAGGCCGAAGCTGCGGCTTACCTGAACGTCGAAGCGGGATTTGCCGACTCCAAGGCGGTGCTCGACGGCGCACGCCAGATCCTGATGGAACGCTTCGCCGAAAGCGCCGAACTGGTCGGCGCGCTGCGCAGCCACGTGGCCGAACACGGCGTGGTGGTCGCGGCGGTGGCCGACGGCAAGGACACCGACGCCGAAGCGGCCAAGTTCCGCGACTACTTCGCCTACCGCGAAAAACTCGCCGACATTCCGTCGCACCGCGCGCTGGCGCTGTTCCGCGGCCGCAACGAAGACGTGCTGCGGGTGAAGCTGGCGCTCGACACCGATCCGGAAGACGGCACGCGCAGCGCCGAGCCGAACCCGTGCGAGCGGCGCGTGATGGTGCATGCCGGCATCCGCGACAACGGCCGCGCGGCCGACCGCTGGCTTGTCGAAACGGCCCGCTGGACCTGGAACGTGAAGCTGTCGGTGCATGTCGAGCTCGATCTGATGAACGAGCTGCGCGCGCGCGCCGAACTGGAGGCGATCCGCGTGTTCGCCAAGAACCTGAAGGACCTGCTGCTCGCCGCGCCGGCCGGCCCGCGGGTGGTGATGGGACTGGACCCCGGCATCCGCACCGGCGTGAAGGTGGCGGTGGTCGACGCCACCGGCAAGCTGGTCGATACCGCAACCATCTACCCGCATGAGCCGCGCCGCGACTGGGACGGCTCGCTGCACGTGCTGTCCGGCCTCGCCGCGAAGCACGGGGTGCAGCTGATCGCCATCGGCAATGGCACGGCCAGCCGGGAAACCGACAAGCTGGCGGCCGACCTGATGAAGCTCAAACCCGAGCTTGGCATGACCAAGATCGTCGTGTCGGAAGCCGGCGCGTCGGTGTATTCGGCGTCGGAACTGGCGTCGAAGGAATTTCCGGGGCTGGACGTGAGCCTGCGCGGCGCGGTGTCGATCGCCCGCCGGCTGCAGGACCCGCTGGCCGAACTGGTGAAGATCGACCCGAAGGCCATCGGCGTCGGCCAGTACCAGCACGACGTCAGCCAGACGCGGCTCGCCCGCTCGCTCGACGCCGTGGTCGAAGACTGCGTGAATGCGGTGGGCGTCGATGTGAATACCGCGTCGGTGCCGCTGCTGGCACGCATATCGGGACTGAACGCCACATTGGCGCAGAACATCGTGGCGCATCGCGACGCCAACGGCGCGTTCCCGTCGCGCAAGGCACTGCTGTCGGTGCCGCGCCTGGGTGACAAGACCTTCGAACAATGTGCGGGGTTTCTGCGCATTATGAACGGCGACAACCCGCTCGACGCCTCGGCGGTGCACCCGGAAGCCTATCCGGTGGTCGAGCGCATCCTGGCCGACGTGAAGAAGAAGGCGCGCGAGCTGATCGGCGACGCGGCGACCGTCAAGGCGCTGTCGGCGCAGAAATACGCCGACGACCGCTTCGGCCTGCCGACGGTGCAGGACATCCTGCGCGAGCTGGAAAAGCCGGGCCGCGACCCGCGTCCGGAATTCCGCGCGGCGACCTTCCGCGACGGCATCGAACAGCTGAAGGACCTCGAACCCGGCATGCTGCTCGAAGGCGTGGTGACCAACGTGACCAACTTCGGTGCCTTCGTCGACATCGGCGTGCATCAGGACGGTCTGGTACATGTGTCGGCCATCGCCAACCGCTACGTGAAGGACCCGGCCGAGGTGGTGAAGGCCGGCGACATCGTCAAGGTGAAGGTGGTCGAGGTCGACATCGCCCGCAAGCGCATCGCGCTGACCATGCGGCTGGGCGACGAGGTGGTACGCAAGCCGGCCGCGAAGGACGCCCGCCCGCCGGCACGGCCGGGCGACGCGCGACGCAGCGAGCGCGGGCAGGATGCCCCGGCGGCCAACAATGCGCTGGCGGCCGCTTTCGCGAAGGCAACGAAGCGCTGAGCCGGCCGCGGGACCGGTACCCGTCAACGGCAGGCAACATCCCTTTCCGCTCCGGATTCGGGCGTGGTGCATTGAAGAACCAACGCACCCGTCGAACGGGCCGGGCGCGCCCATGGAAATGTTGCTGAATGTTAAGCGCGACGCCCGATTGCGCCCCATCAAGGACTTGCGGCGCGTCGTTTATGACCACACCTTGCACAGCGGGTGACGCCACCGACGGGAAAGTTTCCCTGTCTCGCTAACTCGGGAGTTTTTCCCTGTGGTCGCGTCGGAACAGTCGGTACAAGCGAGGGAAATAAACAGCTATCGATCGTGTAGGGAGCCGTCCTACACGTACCCCGATGACACCCTCGCGTTCCCAGACTTTGCGCCTGACCCCGGCCGCGCTCGCCCTGCTGAGCGCGAGCGCCCTCGTCTGTGCGCAGGAAGAGCCGGTCAAGGAACTGCCGACGGTAGAAATCCGCGCCCCGCGAATGATCACGCCGCTGCCGGGGGTGGTGCTCGACGAGCAGCAAACGACCTCTAACGTCCAGAGCCTCACCGGCGACGAGCTGCAGCAGTCGGGCGCAGTGTCGCTGACGGAAGCAATGAACCTGCAGTTCCAGTCGATCAACGTCAATGACTACGCAGGCAACCCGTTCCAGCAGGACCTGAACTTCCGCGGCTTCGCGGCGTCGCCGCTGATCGGCACACCACAGGGCCTTTCGGTCTATCTCGACGGGGTGCGCATCAACGAAGCGTTCGGCGATGTCGTGAATTGGGACCTGATCCCGAACATCGCGATCCTGCGCATGGACCTCCTGCCCGGGTCCAATCCGATGTTCGGTCACAACACGCTGGGCGGTGCGATTTCGGTCAATACGAAATCGGGCTTTACCAGCCCGAAAGTGGAATTTTCGGCTCTCGGCGGTGCGTTTGGCAGACGCCAGTACCAGCTTGCAGCCGGTGGCAATTCGGGCCCGCTGGCGGGATTCTTCGCGCTCAACAAGTTCGATGAAGATGGCTGGCGAACCAACTCGCCGACCAGCGTGCGTCAGTACTTCGGCCGTATCGACATCCGCGGCAGGTCGACCGAAGCCACGTTCAGCCTGCTGAAAGCCGAAAACACCCTGGTCGGCAACGGCCTGATCCCGGAAGAACAGTGGCGTGAAAGTCCGAATTCGGTGTTCACCTCACCGGACGAGAACATCAACGACCTGAATCATCTAACGGGTCGCGTCCGTTTCGACATCAGCGACTCGTCCAGCGTTGCCCTGCAGATGTATCGCCGAGACCTGAAGCAGAAGGGCACGGGTGGCGACGTGTGGGACGACTTCGACCAAGGGGCCAGCTCAAACCGGCTGGGTGTCAGTTGCCCGGACGGTTTCGGTTCGCCGAATGGCGCGCTGGACCAGAACGTCGGGCCGACCTACCCGGGCTGCGCAGGATTGGCACCGAACGGACTGTTCAATTTCAGCCGCTCGGATCAGCGCTCGGAAGGTGTCGCCCTGCAATTCACGCAGATCAGCGAAACGCACCAGATCGTCGTCGGCAGTTCCTTCGACTGGAGCGACGTCGACTTCCGGCAGAGCCAGCGGCTCGGCTTCATCGATTCCGAACGCACCGTGTTCCTCGATCCTTCACGAGAGGCGGATCTGGGTCTGCTCGCGCTGAGCCAGGACATCGTCCGAAACAATCTGACCGGGTCGAGCCGGACGGCTGCACTGTTCTTCAGCGACACCTGGACCGCGGCGCCCAATCTGTTCATCACCTATGGCGCACGGCTCAGTTACTCGCGAGTCAAGAACGAACTGCAGTCGGACAAACCAATTCCACTTTACCAATTCACCTCGAATTTCTTCAACAATCGCGCAGAAATTTGCGGAACCTTATCTGCGGTTGGGACCCGATTTCTCTGCTCCACAGGAGATTACGGCTACCGCAGTCTGAATCCGTCGCTTGGCGTGTCCTGGCTGCCCGCGCAGGACCTGAACGTCTATGGCAACGTCAGTCGCGGTTCGCGGGTTCCCTCGGTCATCGAACTGGGCTGCGCACGCGACAAGACGCTCGAGGATCCGAACGGGCTGAATGACGGCAAGAATCTCGGCTGCACCATTCCCACCTCGCTGACCTCCGACCCTTTCCTGCCGCAGGTCAGGTCGCTGACGACGGAGCTCGGTCTCAGGGGTACCAGTCTGAACGGCCAGCTTTCGTGGAGCGCGACGGCTTACCGGACCGAACTGACCGACGACATCCTGTTCGTGTCGCTCGGCCAGCGCAACCGCGGCGTGTTCGACACCTTCGGCAAGACCGAACGCGACGGTTTCGAACTCAATCTGAAAGGCAGATTCGGTCGCCATTCGCTGCGTGCCGGCTACAGCCGCCTGAATGCCACCTTCGAATCCAGCGCCACCATCGTCAATCAGTCGAACAGTTCCGCAGATCGTACCCAGGGACGTGTGAACGACTTCGAAATCAACCCGGGCGATGTCATCCCGGGGCTTCCGAAGCATTCGTTCCGCCTTGGCTGGAACATGGATGTCACCAGCAATTTCACCTTCGGATTTTCAATGGTGGCGCAATCCTTCGTATTTGCGCGCGGCAACGAAAACAATGAATCCGAACCCGGTGGCACCGACCTGACCGGAAATGCACAGATCCCCGGCCTTGGAAAACGCTACGTCGGCAAGGGCAGGACATCCGGCTTCGCGGTATTCAATTTCAATGCGAATTACCGGGTAGACAAAAATATTTCCCTGTTCTGCAAGGTCGACAACATCTTCGACCGCCGATACACCACCGCTGGCGACCTCGCGGTCAATCCATTCACCTCCGGATCGTTCGGCGCGCGGGATTCCTCAGGATTCAATTACAACTCGTTCGACTGGACTCATTCGCTTTTTGTCGGCCCCGGCGCCCCGCGCGCCGTGTGGTTTGGCCTCAACTACGCATTCGGGTCATGAGCACCGGATCGTTTTCCATCGATCGGACAAGGATCGATTACAACAAGAGGCACAGCCGAACCCGTCATGTGTCCGCCGAATCATTGTCTCACCCTGAATCTTTTCAAAAAGGAGATCGCATCATGAAATTAGCGCATGTCGCCGCGGCGACAGTCTTGATGGGCGCCAGTCTGGGCGCAGTAGCGGGTGATTTTTTTGAGCTTAACAAGGCGTTTCCGTTTCGCCTTAGTGGCGCTAATAATCAGAACACTGACCGCTACTTTCTTGATGCTACTGGCAGAACAATCACATCTTCATTTACCGTCACCACCGAAATTGGAGATGTATTAATTCCGCTAGTCGCTTCCAGTATCAGCTACAACTCGATCGCGACATCAGGTCCGATTCCGAGAACGGTTACCGGCAGTGGAGTTCTTACGCTACTTGATTATCGGCTAACGGAAGATGTCCAGCTCGCGGGCCAAGCAATCGGCGATATGTATGATTTCGTTTATCGAGATTCGCGGGACAATAAACTGGTATTTGGCACTCGTGTGATTCTCGGTCTTCCGGGCCAGCAGCAGAATGCTGAACTGAACAATGTCTTCCGCTACGGATTTGAGGAGAACGGAACCGTTTTCGACGCGGCGGCAGCTTGGATGTACATGTCAGATTTCGATCTGCGGCTATACAGCGCTGCACGCAGCGATCAGGGCCTTGGGTCGACAGACGTGTACGACCCGGATGCGATCAGCTTCCAGTCGGACATCAACCTGTCCGAAGACAATCCATACAGCGGCCTGTATCTCATCAAGACCAACGCCACCTACTACACCGTCGCCGACAGCGCGATCGGCTACTTTCAGGCGGGCGAAGAGGGCCAGCCGATCGTGAAGGCCTTCATCGGCGGATTTGTCCCGACGAACACAGCGCCGATTCCCGAACCGTCCACCTACGCAATGCTGCTCGCGGGCCTGGGCATGATCGGCGTGATTGCACGCCGCCGCATGCGCGCCTGATACCCGAAGTTTTCCGCACCACTCAACAAAGAGGTCAACTCCATGAAAATCAAAACCATTGCACTGTCACTGATGCTGGGCCTGGGCGCCCACGCGGCGCACGCTTTCGTCGCCCTGCCGGAAAGCGGCGATCTGCGGATCGTCGGCGTCAGCAACGCTGCGGCTGACCCGCTGTTCCTCGGCTTCGACTGGACGCCGGAAAGCGCCGGCTACACCCGCGCCGCCCGCCGCATCAGCTCGGTAATCTACGACGGCACCGACATCGGCACCTTCTACGACTTCGTCTATCGCAGCACCACCGACAGCACGCTGCTGTTCGCATCGCGTTTCGAACTGGATGTTGGCGAAATCGAAATCGGTGACCTCGACTACGAGACGGAAATCAACGACATCCTGCGCAGTGGCTATGCCAACTATGACGTTTCAGTTGGATGGTATGCCGCGACCGACGACGATTTGCGCCTGCAATCGACCGCCCATACCTCGAATGGCGTGCGAACCCGTCCGACCAACCCGGTGGATGTGTTCGACGACAACGTGGTCGACTTCCGCACCGACATTTCGGTCGAGGAAGGCAATCCGTCGACCGCCTGGTATGTGCTCAAGACCAATGCAACGGAATTCACCTACCTGATCGATGCGGTCACCATCCGTCAGGCGCCGAGCATCGACGGCATGTCGCCGCCGCTGCGCACCGCGACCTTCGAAGGCTTCGCGCCCATCGCCGCGATCCCGGAACCTGAAACCTACGCCATGCTGCTGGCCGGTCTGGGCCTGATCGGTCTGGCTGCCCGCCGTCGCACGAAGGCGTAATCAAGGCTGTAACAGTCGGCGGCGCGCAAGCGCCGTTGGCCGGAATTGAAGCGGCCCCCTGCGTTGTCCAGCAGGGGGCCGTTTTTTTTGCCTTGCGTGTGTTGAGGCCGGTGTGTCCGGCCGCCGTCAGAACGGCCGGTCGAGCTGCAGCGATTCCTTCGGGCCGCGGTAGATCAAAGGCTTGACCTGCGCCGCGTTGCCGGCGATCTGGGCGCGGTCGACGACTTCGGTGATCCGGTTGTGCAGCGGCGACTTGTCGCACACCGGGTCGGCTGCGGCCGGGTCGTTGGCGATCATGTAGGCCTGACAGCGGCAGCCGCCGTAGTCCTTTTCCTTTTCCGGACAGCTGGAACAGGGCTCCTTCATCCAGCCGGTGCCGCGGTAGCGGTTGAAGCCTTCGGATTCATACCAGATTTCGCGGATGGACGAGGTGCGCACGTCCGGAAACTCCAGCCCGGGCAACATGCGCGCGGTGTGGCAGGGCAACGCCTTGCCGTCCGGCGTGATGGTCAGGAAGATGTTGCCCCAGCCATTCATGCACTTCTTCGGCCGTTTTTCGTAATAGTCGGGCACGACGAAAAACAGCTTCATCTTGTTGCCGTGCGTGGCGCGCCACTCGTTGGTGATGCGTTCCGCGCGCTCAAGCTGCTCGCGCGACGGCAGCAGCTGGTCGCGATTCACCTGCGCCCAGCCGTAGTACTGCGTGTTGGCCAGTTCGACGTATTCGGCATCGATGTCGGACGCGAGTTGCAGGATGGCTTCGATGTGGTCGATGTTATGCCGATGGATGGTGCAGTTCATGACCATCGGATAGCCGTGCGCTTTGATCATGTCGGCCGCGCGGCGCTTCAGGTCGAAGGTTCGGGTGGACGACAGGAAGTCGTTCATTTCGCGCGTCGAGTCCTGGAACGAGAGCTGGATGTGGTCCAGCCCGGCTTCCTTCAGCGCGCCGATGCGCTTTTCGTTCAGCCCGACGCCCGATGTCAGCAGGTTGGTGTAGTAGCCCAGGCGGTGCGCCTCGGCGACGATGACTTCGAGGTCGTCGCGCAGCATGGGTTCGCCGCCGGAAAAGCCGCACTGCACCGACCCGAGCTCACGGGCTTCGCGCAGCACCTTGAACCACTGTTCGGTCGTCAGTTCGTCTTCGGTCTTGGCGAAATCGACCGGGTTGTAGCAATACACGCAGTGCAGCGGGCAGCGGTAGGTCAGTTCGGCCAGCAACCACAGCGGCGGGCCGATCTTCGCGGTGTCCTGCACGGCCACTGCCTCGGAAAGATCGGTCATGTCAGATCCACCCATTTCTGCTGCTCGGCCAGTTCGATGAAGGCGAGCACGTCGGCTTCAAGCCCCTGCGCGTTGAAGGTCGTTTCGAGGTCGGCGACGATGGCGGCGACGTCGGCTGCGCCATCGCAGCGCTTCAGGATTTCGCCGGCGCTCTGGTTCAGCTTCACCATGCCCTCCGGATACAGCAGCACGTAGGCGTCCTGCGCCGGTTCCCACTGGATGCGGAAGTTGCGGCCCACTTTCGGCACGGTTGCGGTTGTGATCGCCATCGTTTCGCTCACCGGGTTACTTGCTGACGCCGTAAGCGTTGGCCATGGCGTCGTTCATTGCCCACAGCACGTCGAGCTTGAACTGCAGGATGGTCAATGCGCGTTCCTGCTCGGCGCGTGTCGTGAAGTGGTTCAGCGTCACCGCCAGGCCCTGTTCGACGTCGCGTCGCGCCTGGGACACGCGGTTGCGGAAGTACTGCAGGCCGGACGATTCGATCCACGGGTAGTGCTCGGGCCAGTTGGCGAGCCGTTCCTTGTGGATCTTGGGCGCGAACAACTCGGTCAGCGACGAGCACACCGCTTCCTGCCAGGGCCGCTGGCGCGCAAAGTTGATGTAGGCGTCGACAGCGAAACGCACGCCGGGCACCACGTGGCGCAGATCGACGATTTCCTCGCGCGTGAGGCCGGTGGCTTCGCCCAGCCTGATCCACGCTTCGATGCCGCCTTCGTCGCGCGCCGTCGCGCCATCCGGGGCGGTGATTTCGTATCCGTCGTGGTCGAGGATGCGCTGTATCCACTGGCGGCGGATTTCGCGGTCCGGCGTGTTCGACAGGATGGCCGCGTCCTTCACCGGAATCGCGATCTGATAGTAAAACCGGTTTGCCACCCAGCCGCGGATCTGTTCCGGTGACGCCTTGCCGGTATTCAGCATGACGTTGAACGGATGGTGGATGTGATAGGCGCTGCCCTTGTCGCGCAGCTGCGCCTCGAATTCTGCGTGATTCCAGGGTTGTTGCGTACTCATACCGTGATGTCCATTCCGTCGTAAGCCACCTCGATACCACGCGATTCGAGTTCGCGCCGTTGCGCGCTGTCCTCGTTCAGGATCGGGTTGGTGTTGTTGATGTGAATCAGGATCTTTCGCGTGGTTTTCGGCAGCTTGTCGAGCCAGACCATCATGCCGCTTTCGCCTGTCTGCGGCAGGTGCCCCATGTCGCGTGCGTACTTCTTCGAGGCGCCGAGCGCGATCATTTCGTCGTCGGTCCAGAAGGTGCCGTCGACCAGCACCACGTCGGCCGCCTGCATCGCCGCCCACACGTGCGGCTCGATGTCGACCAGACCGGGCGCGTAATAGATCTTCCGGCCGGTCTTCGTGTCTTCAATGGTCACGCCGATGTTGTCGCCCGGCACCGGTTTGTCGCGCCGCGGCGAGTAGGGTGGAGCATTGCTGCGCAGATGGTGGGCGTGGAAACGTAGATCGGGCACGTGCTTCATTTCGAACATGCTTTCGTCGATCGGCAGCGCATTCCAGTTCACGCCGCAGTAGTGCCCGAGCAGACGGAACAGCGGGTTTCCCTGCGTCAGGTCTTCCTGCACCGGCGGCGTGCACCAGATTTCGTGCGGCTGACGGTGTTCACGCAGCATGTACAGGCCGGTCGTGTGGTCGATCTGGCCGTCGATGAGCACGATGGCCTTGACCGCGGTGTCGCGCAGCGCGCGCGCTGGCTGCAGTTCGGGGAACTGCTGGAACTGGGTCAGGATGTCGGGCGACGCGTTGAACAGCACCCAGTTCTCGTTGTCGCCGGTCACCGTGATAGACGACTGGGTGCGCGCCGTGGCGCGGATCGTGCCCTTGCGCAGGCCGTCGCAGTTGTGACAGTTGCAGTTCCACTGCGGGAAGCCGCCGCCCGCGCCGGACCCCAGTACGTGCAGTCGCATGCCCCTCCTCCGGTATCCGTGTGCGGATACTCTGATTCAAATGCAACGCGCCCGTTCAGGGCGCGTCACGGTATTCGTCTGGCCGGTCGCTTGACGCCGACGGGTGCTGCAGAGACCCGGGAGCTAACGCTCGCCGGGTCCTCGCCACCTTAGCGGTTGGCGATGTACATCGTGATTTCGAAGCCGAAACGCAGGTCGGTAGCCTTGGGGGTTTGCCAGTTCATGTTTGTCTCCTGATGGTCGTTTGAAATAGATGCGTTGTGTTGCAACGCTCTTGCAGTATCGACCGCCCCGCTGCGCACCGCCTCGTCAGCGGAATTAAGCGCGGCTCAGGAAATTCATGAAGGTCACCGCACGACGTCCACCTTCACCCACAGCCGGCGCTGCGACTGCGCGTCGCGCGTGCCGTAGCGCGTGATGCCGCGCTGGTCGACCTGTTCGCTGTAGCCGCTGCCGCCCAGTTCCATCCATTCGCCGAGCCGGCCCCGCACCGTGCTGACCAGCCGTGCGGTACGGATTTCGCCGTATTGCGTGTCGGACAGCGATTCCTTCTGGGGCGAAATGTCCAGCGTCACCTGGTCACCATTGACGCGCGGCATGGCGTAGAAGCCGCTGCCGATGTCGCGGTACTCGGTGCCCTGCGAAATGGCGCCGCCGCGCGGGCCGGCGATGATCTGCGTGAACGGCACCGGAATCGAACTGCCGACCTGGATGAAGGCCGAACCGCCCTCGACCACCTGCACCCGTTGCGACAGCCGGTCGGCCGAATTGCCGCGGGTCGACCAGACACGCGTCGCGACCCGGCTGTCGCCGCTGCGGCCTTCGATGACGGCACCCTCGCTGCCTGCGTCAGCGGCGCCGACCGACACGTCGCCTGCGCGGATGTCGCCCGACACGGCGGCGCCGTCGCGCCGGATCGAATCGTCGTTGTCGTGCCGCACCGAAATCATCAGGCTGCGCAGCGGCGTGTCGATCGCCTCGATCGCCTGCTTCACGGCCAGCCGCGTGGCGGCGTCGGCACGAATGAAGATGCGGTTGTTGGCCCCCGAAAGTGCCGCGTCTTCGCCGACCAGCGGCTGCAGCGCCGGCAGCACCTGATCGGTCGTGCGGTGTTTCAGCGGAATGATGTCGAGCTTGACCTGCGCCCAGGACACAAGCGGCGCGCACAGCGCCAGGCACAGAAAGAAGTGAATGAAGCGCGACACCCGCAGCCGCCCTTAACGGCCGAGCGCGCCGAACACCTTCTTCGCCAGACTGCCGGCCGCGCCGACCGGGTTCTGGCGGATGGCCTTCTCTTCCTCGGCCACCATCTTGAACAAGCCGTCGAGCGCCTTTTCGGTCACATAGTTGTCGAGATCGGCGTCTTCCTTGCTGATCACGCCATACTTCGCGCCCTTGGACGCGAATTTCTCGTAACTCTTGGCCAGGCCAACCTTGTCCATCGCCTGCTGCACGATGGGCAGGAAACGCTCCTTCAGCTGGGCCGATGTCTTGCCCTTGAAGTACTCGGTGCCGGACGTTTCGCCGCCAGTCAGGATCTTTTTGGCGTCGTCCACACTCATGTCCCTGACCGCTCCGACCAGCAGTTGCTTCGCTTCGGGCACGGCGGCTTCGGCGGCACGGTTCATCGCAGTGATCAGTTCGTCGGCCTGCTTCTTCATGCCGAAGGTGCGCATCAGCTTTTCGGCCTGCTGCAGACCGTCCGGCAGCGGAATCTTCACCGCCTTGTTCTTCAGGAAGCCGTCCTGCCTGCCCAGCATGTCGACCGCCTTGGCCGCACCCTGGGTCAGCGCTTCCTTCAGGCCGCCGCTTGCGTCCTTGTCGGAGAGGTCGGAAAGCGACAAGGCCCACACCTGGGTACACATGACAAGACAGGCCACAAAACCGACAATCGCACGCATGGTCGAAATCCTTCTGATTGAACGAACAAACTGATTAACCGGAACTCCTCAACGATTATGTCCCGCAAATGGATGTCACCGATAGTGCTGGCGGTGCTGCTCGGCCTGGTCTGGCTGCTGCGCGGCCAGGGTTTTCCGGATGCGGCGCCGGCCGTGCCGGTTGCGCTGCTCGACGGCGGCCGGGTCGACTTTTCGCAGCCGCAGGGCCAGGTCAGGCTGGTCAGCTTCTGGTCGACCTCGTGTGCGCCGTGCATCCGCGGCATGCCGGCGCTGGCCGACACGCACCACCGCTATCAGGCACGCGGCCTCGACGTGGTCGCGGTGGCGATGAGCTACGACGCGCCCAGCCATGTGCAGGCCTTCACCCGTCGCGAGGCGCTGCCGTTTCGCGTAGGCTTCGACCCGGTCGGTGAGGTGGCGCGCGGTTTCGGCGGCGTCAATGCAACGCCGACCACGTACCTGATCGACCGGCAGGGCCAGGTGGTCAGGAAGATCATCGGCATTCCCGACCATGCGGCGCTTGATGCGCTGATCGAAAACCTGCTCGACGCACCGTCCTGAACCTCCGACCCTGACGTCTTCTTCCCGATGAAATCCCGCTATCTGATCGCGCTGCTGCTGGCCGCTGCTGTGCTCGTTGCGTGGCTGTTCTGGCCGCGCGGCATCGCCGTGGACACCGCAGCCGTCACCCGTGCGGCGCTGACCCAAAGCGTCGTGGCCACCGGCCGCATCGCCACGCCGGCGCGCATCGAACTGGGCACCCAGGTCACCGCCATCATCGACGCCGTGGCCGTGCGCGAAGGCGCACAGGTGAAGGCGGGCGACGCACTGGTGATGCTGCGTGCCGCCGATGCCGAAGCGGCGGTCGAACAGGCGCGCACCCAGATCCAGGAGTCGCAGGCGCGACTGCGCCAGACCGACGCCGTCACGCTGCCGGTGGCCGAGCAGGCCGTGCGCCAGGCGGAAGCCAATCTGAAGGTGGCCGACGCCGAATACCAGCGCGCGCAGACGCTGGTGGCGCAGCAGTTCTTCTCGCCGTCGAAGCTCGACGAGGCGGCGCGCCAGCTCGACAACGCGCGCTCCCAGCTGCGCACCGCGCAGGCACAACGCGACGCCAGCCTGCCGCGCGGCGCGGAGCGGCAGGGCGCTCAGGCGCGCCTGGCCCAGTCGCAAGCGGCACTGGCATCGGCCCAGGCGCGGCGCGACCTGCTGACGTTGCGGGCCCCGGTCGACGCGCTGGTGGTTGCGCGCGACGCCGAGCCGGGCGACGTGGCACAGGCCGGGCGCGCGTTGCTGACGCTGGCGCAGTCCGGCGAAACCCGCATCTACGCCACGCTGGACGAAAAGAATCTGCGCTACCTGCAGCTCGATGCCCGCGCGCAAGCCGTGGCGGATGCCTTCCCGGGCCAGGCCTTCGAAGCCGTGGTCTATTACATCGCGCCGGCCATCGACGCCCAGCGTGGCACGATCGAAGTACGCCTTCGCGTGACCGAACCACCGGCCTTCCTGAAGCCGGACATGACGGTGTCGGTCGAAGTGGTGATCGGTCGCAGCGAATCGGCGCTGTCGCTGCCACTCGAAGCGGTGCGCGACGTCGAAACGCCTGAACCCTGGGTACTGCTGGCGCGAGCGGATGAGGCGGTGAAGGTGCCGGTGAAGACCGGCCTGCGCGGCGTCGGCCGGATCGAAATCACCGAAGGCGTGACCGAAGGCGATATCGCCATCCTGCCCGCCGGCGGCGCCCTCGACGGCGACCGCATCCGGGTCAAGCAGAGGAAAGCTTCAAGATGAAAGATGCAAGGGAAAACCGCGCCGGTCTGGCTTGCATCTTTCATCCTGCATCCTGCATCTGACGATGGCGAGACCAAGACTGCCGTTCGAATTTCTCGTTGCGCTGCGCTTCCTGCGCGAGGGGCGCATGCAGACGGCGCTCATCCTGCTCGGTGTGACCGGCGGCGTGGCGGTCATCGTGTTCCTGTCGCAGCTGATCGCCCAGCTGCAGTCCACCATCATCGACCGCGTGCTGGGCAGCCAGGCGCATGTGGTCGTGCGACCGCTTGAAGAGGTGAATCTGCGGGCCCGCACCGATGCGGCCAGTACCGCGGTGATCGAACCGCGTGCCCAGCGGCTGCGCTCGATCGACCAGTGGGAAGCCATTGTGAAACTGGCCGAAGACCAGCCCGGCGTGGTGGCGGTGTCGCCGGTGGTGAGCGGTCCCGCGTTCGCGCTGCGCGGGCGGGCGAGCAAGTCGGTCGCGCTGCTCGGCATCGAACCCGACCGCTACCGGCGCATCGTCAAGATGGATACCTATATGGTGCGCGGCAAGTTCCAGGTCGAGGGCACGAACGCCATCATCGGCACCGAACTGGCGAAGGACCTCGGCGTGACGGTCGGCGACAAGGTGTTCCTGCGCGCTGCCGGCGGGCGCGACGAACTGCTGCAGGTGACCGGCCTGTTCGACATCGGCAACAAGGACCTGAACCGGCGCTGGGTATTCACGACGATGAAGCTGGCGCAGTCGCTGCTCGACCTGCCGGGCGGCGTATCGAACATCGACATCACGGTGACCGACATTTTCGAGGCCAGCCAGGTGGCGGCGCGGCTGCAGGCGGGCAGCGGCATGACGGTGGACAGCTGGATGACGACCAATTCGCAGTTGCTGGCGGCGCTGCGCAACCAGTCGGTATCGAACAACCTGATCCGCAGCTTCGTCATCATCATCGTGGCGCTCGGCATTTCCAGCGTGCTGGTGGTCAGCGTGGTGCAGAAGCAGAAGGAGATCGGCATCCTGCGCGCCATGGGCACCAGTTCCAACCGCATCATGGGCGTGTTCCTGCTGCAGGGTGCGCTGGTCGGTTTCGTCGGTGCGCTGTCGGGGGTCGGGCTGGCCTGGGCGCTACTGCAGATCTTCTCGACCATCTACCGCACCGGTGACGGCGCGCCCATCTTCGAGCCTCAGCTCGACACCGGCATCGCACTGTCGGCCGCCGGCATTGCGCTGGCTGTCGGTGTGCTGGCGGCGCTGATTCCGGCGCGGCGCGCGGCCAAGATGGACCCTGTGCAGGCGATACGGGCATGACGTCGGGCATGACGTCGAACATGACGCCGGGCGTGAATAAGGCGACCGGCAAACCGGCCATCATTTCGATGCGCAACCTGCGCAAGTCCTACGGCATCGGCACGCCGGTGGAAACCGAAGTGCTGCACGGCATCGACGTCGAACTGGCCGAAGGCGAGTTCTGTGCGCTGATCGGCCCCAGCGGTTCGGGCAAAAGCACACTGCTGAACCTGATCGGCCTGCTGGAGCCGCCCACTGCAGGCGAGCTTTCAGTCGCCGGACAATCCACGACCGGGCTGAACGAACAGGCGCTGACGGTGTTGCGTGGCCGTCACATCGGCTTCGTATTCCAGTTCCATCATCTGCTGCCGGCCTTCACGGCGCTGGAAAACGTCATGATGCCGGCCATCATCGCGCACGGTGTCGCCACCGCGCAGGACGAGGCGGTGGCACACGACCTGCTGGCGCGGGTGGGGCTTGCAAGCCACGAATACAAGAAGGCCGGTCAACTGTCTGGCGGCCAGCAGCAGCGCGTGGCGATCGCGCGCGCGCTGTCGCTGTCACCACGCCTGATCCTGGCCGACGAGCCGACCGGCAATCTCGACACGCACACTGCGGATGATATCTTCGCGCTGTTGCGTGAATTCAACCGCGAGCGGGGCAGCGCCTGCCTCATCGTGACGCACGACCCGCGACTGGCCGCCCGCTGCGACCGTCGCATCGAACTGGTCGATGGCCGCCTCGCGGCTTCGACGTCTGTTGCCGAACCAGCCTGACCCCGCGCAGCGGGGTTGTTTCGATCCGACTGTTTCCGCATGGATTTCGCATGACCTCTGCCAACAACGCTTATCCGTCGGCCCTGCTGGCCCTGCTTGAAGACGCCGCGCGCCATCCGGACGACAGCAGTGGTGACCGGCTGACCTGCCTGGTCGCGCTGCTCCGGCCGCACGGGCGCGAAGGTCTCGCCGCTGCCGAATCACGTTTTCACGGCCTGCTGCGCCTGCTCGCAAGCCGCCCGGACCTCGCGGCCGCGTTGTCGCACTATCTGAAGACGGTGTTGCTGGCACGCATGCACCGCACGCTGTATTCCGAATCCGGCGTACTGGCCAACCAGGGCTTTTTCAGCGGCCTGATCAGCCGCGTACTCGGCCGCATGCTGCCGCCGGCGATCAACGACGACTTCCTGCGCGACCTTTTCAGCGAAGTCTTCGACGCCTCCGACGACGGTGAATGGATGGTGGCCATTCCGCGCGAAGACTGGGAAACGCTGTTCGAGCGACTCGATCTCGATGGCGAGGCCTTCGCCGCGGCGCGCCGGCAGTGCCGGCACGAACTGTTCGAAGCCATGCGCATGGCGTCGCACCGCCTGGCTGCACTGGGCATGGAACCGGCGCTGCTGCGCTACATGCCGGCGCTGGCGCGGCACGAGTCGCCTTTCCTCGCGCAGAGCGACGAAGTACGCGAACTCATACGGCTGCATGCCGGCGGCGAAACGCCGCAACCCTACGACGGCCATTTCGAAGTGCTGCTTGATCAGTGCAGCAGCTATATCGACACCATCAGGCGGCGTTCGCGCGAAGCCGGCGTGGGCGTGAATCTGGTGTTCCTGCTGGCCCGCATCGAACAGATCGCCGACCGCCTGCGCCTGCTGCGCACGCTGGCGCTGCCCGACGAGGCCGATGACCGGCCCGCCTTGCGCGCCCGCGCGATCGATTTCTTCCTGCGGCTGGTGCAGCAGGAAAATCGCCGCAACAGCCTGCGTGACCTGTTCACCGGCACCACGCAGTTGCTGGCGCGGCGCGTGACCGAACAGGCCAGCCGCTCGGGCGAACACTATGTAACCGGCACGCGCAGTGAATTCGTAGCCATGTTTCGCGCCGCGGCGGGTGCCGGCGTGATCATCGGCACCATGGCGATGATCAAGATCCTCATTTCCAAACTCGGGCTGCCGCCGGTGTGGGAAGCCGTCGCCTACAGCCTCGACTACGGTCTGGGCTTCGTGCTGATCCATATCCTGCACCTGACGATTGCCACCAAACAGCCGGCGATGACGGCCGCCACGCTGGCTGCCGCGCTCGATGGCCAGCAAAGCCGCGACGCGCGCCTCGGCGTGCTGGTCGAACTGGCGGCACAGGTGAGCCGCACGCAGTGGATATCGATCGCGGGCAATGTCAGCATCGGCTTCATCATGGCGTTGTCCATCGCCATGACGGCTGGCCAGTTCATCGACTGGCATCCGGTCGATCCGGTCAAGGGCGCCCATCTGCTGCACGACCTGCACCCCTGGCAGAGCCTTGCACTGGTGCATGCGGCCATCGCCGGCATTTTCCTGTTCCTCAGCGGCCTCATTTCCGGCTACTACGACAACCAGTCGCTGTACCACCGCGTACCGGAGCGCCTGCTGCGCGTGAAATGGCTGCGCAGCCTGCTCGGCGAGGCCCGGCTGGCGCGCTTTGCGCGCTATATCGAACTCAATCTTGGCGCGCTGGCGGGCAACTTCCTGTTCGGCTGCATGCTGGGCAGCACACCGGTCATCGGCAGCCTGCTCGGATTGCCGCTGGACATCCGTCACGTCGCATTCGCGTCGGCCAATCTCGCCTACGGCCTGGAAGCGCTGAGCTTCGATGTCGACTGGCACGCCATCGCCATCGGCGCGCTGGGCGTCGTGCTGATCGGCCTGACCAACCTGACCGTGAGCTTCAGCCTCGCGATGCGTGTGGCCCTGCGCTCGCGCGGTATCCAGCCGGACGATACGCGCGGCCTGTCGGTCAAGCTGGCCCGGCGCTTCCTGACCCGCCCGCGCGACTTCTTCTGGCCGCCGAAGGACCCGCCCGCCGAGGCCGAACAGCTCAGTGAACCCGGACGTTGATCGTGCCCAGCCGCGTATTCGGGGTGCGGATCGCCTGCGGGGCAGGCTCCTACGAAAACCATCAAACGTTCAAAGCCCCGGCGACGCCTTTTTGTAGGAGCGGACCCTGTCCGCGATGCGCACGGTGATCGCTACACCTCCAGCGGATCGACGTCGATGTGCCAGCGCAGGCCGCGCGCGAGGCGCAAGCGGTACAGGTTGTCGAGCCACGGGATGAGCAGCGCACGCAGCGGCGGGCGGCTGCGCGATTCGACCACCAGCTGGGCGCGCTCGCGCCCGGCCCGGCGCACCATGCGCATCGGCACCACGTCGTATACGCGCACGCCGCCGACGTCGAGTGCCAGCGCCGCGCGGCGGGCAGCCGCGAGAAATTCCGTGGCCAGCGCCAGTTCGGGCGCATCGGCGCTCAGCATGATCTGGAAACCGTGAGGCGGCAGGCCGAGCTGGGCGCGTTCGGCCAGCTGGCTGCGCGCGAAGCCGTCGAAGTCGTGCGCGCGCAGCGCGGCGAACAACGGGTGGTCGGGCTGCGCCGTCTGGATCAATACCTCGCCTGCGGTGCCGGCCCGGCCTGCGCGGCCGCCGACCTGCATCAATTGCGCGAACAGCCGCTCCTGCGCGCGGAAATCGGCCGCATGCAGCGACGCATCGGCGCCGACCACGCCAACCAGCGTGATGCCCGGAAAATCGTGGCCCTTGGCGAGCAGTTGCGTGCCGACCACCAGATCGACTGCGCCCGAGCGGATCAGGTCGAGCTGCTGTTGCCAGTGTTCGCGTCCGCGCACGTTGTCGCGGTCGATGCGCAGCAGGCGCGCCGCCGGAAAGCGGCTGGCCAGAGTTTCCTCGAGGCGCTGGGTGCCGCGACCGTAGCCCTGGATGTCCTGATTGCCGCAGGTCGGGCAGGCGCGCGGCACCGGCCCTTCGGCGCCACAGTGGTGACAGCGCAGCCGGCGATCCACCGCATGCAGCACCAGATGGGCCGAACACTGGGTGCAGCTCGCTGCCCAGCCGCAGGCCGGGCAGCTCAGCACCGGCGCGTAGCCGCGCCGGTTGATGAACAGCAAACTTTGTTCGCCGCGTTCCAGCCGCTGTTCGATGGCTTTGAGCATCGGTACGCTGAGGCCTTCCTGGGCGCGTTGCACTCGCGTGTCGATCAGCTTCACCGACGGCAGACTGGCCTCGCCGGCGCGCGTGGTGAGGCGCAGCCAGCGGTAGCGCCCGTCGATGGCGTGGCGCAGCGATTCAAGCGATGGCGTGGCGCTGCCCAGCACGATCGGCACGTTTTCAGCGCGTGCACGCCAGATCGCGACGTCGCGCGCCGAATAGCGCACGCCTTCGGTCTGCCGGAACGAGGCGTCATGCTCTTCATCGAGCACGATGCAGCCAAGGCGCGGCAGCGGCACGAACACCGCCAGCCGCGTGCCGAGCACGATGTCCGCCTCGCCCGACTGCGCGGCCGCCCAGGCCATGGCGCGTGCGCCGTCGCTCATTTCGCTGTGCATCACGTGCAGGCAGGCGCGCGGAAAGCGCGCTGCGACGCGCGCCTGCAGCTGTGGCGTCAGCGCGATTTCAGGCACCAGCAACAGGCTTTGCCGGCCGGCGGCGATCTGCGTTTCGATCAGCCGCAGATAGACCTCGGTCTTGCCGCTGCCGGTCACGCCATGCAGCAGGCTGACCGCGTAGCCGGGGCGTTCCAGCAGCGTCGCCAGCGCGCTGGCCTGGTCGGTACCCAGCGCATGTCCCGCTTCGGCCGGCGCATCGGCCAGTGCGATTTCGATCAGGCCGCGTTCGAGCAGGGCTTGCATCACCGCACCGGCGCGCGCCGACAGCGCACGCAGTTCGCCCTCATTCAGCGATTCGGCGGCCATCAGCGCAGTGATCAGCTTGCGCCCGACATCGCGCGCCGGCAGGGCGTCGATCGCCGCCCGGCCGGCGTCGGTGACGCGCAACCGGCGCACGGCGCGCTGTGCACGCGTGGCGCTGATCGCCGGCGGCGCGGCCATCGCGGCGACTTCGCCGATCGGCTGCTGATAGTAGTGAGCGACGAAATCGACCAGTGCGCGCCAGCTGGCCGGCAAAGGCACACTGCGGGCGTCCACGGCGAGCAGCGGCTTGATGCGCGCCGGGTCGAGGCCGGCCTCAGCGCACCAGCCCCAGGCGATGCCCCAGACTTCGCTGCGGCCGAACGGTACCCGGACACGGCATCCAGGTTCTACTTCAGGGAAGGCCGAAGCGTCATAGTCGAACAGCGTCGGAATCGGCCGCGCCAGCGCCACCTGCAACAAGCTACCGGGTGGTCGCAGCACCGCGCTATCCAAGGCCTGTCGGGCGCTATCAATGGATTCAGTCACTTGCGGCATGTCGTTCAAGAAGACTGATCGATCCGGGCCGCAAGCCACTCAGGCGACACGGGTTTGAGGCGCGGAAAGGCTGTGGATAACTTTGTGGGAAACTTCGTTGCGATCAGTGACTTGACCGGACGCTTTTTCCATCAAATTTTTGAACGGGCGTCAAGAAAAAAAATTCTCTATTAAAACCAACAGCTTGGCTGTCAAGGAAAAAATAGCTTGTCCATCCGTGGCGTGCCGGCGCCTTGAGCGGCTGACTGTGCATAAGTCAACCCCTGCGACACTTTTGCACGCCTTGCGCAAAGCGCCGCAGGACGCGGTTTACACGCCTGCAGCGGCGCGAATCGACCGGCTGTGGCGGTGCACGGCTTCCACCAGCGCGGAAACGTGCTCCGGGGGCGTGTGTTGCGAAATGCCGTGTCCCAGATTGAACACATGGCCCGGGTGCGGACCGTAACTGTCGAGAATGCGCTCGGCTTCGCGGGCGATCGATGCCGGCTGCGCAAACAGCGCGGTCGGATCGAAATTGCCCTGCAGCGCGACCTTGTGGCCGACACGCTGGCGCGCCAGACCGATGTCGGTCGTCCAGTCGAGTCCGAGCGCATCGGCGCCGGCTTCGGCCTGCGCTTCCAGCCACTGGCCGCCGCCCTTGGTGAACATGATGACCGGCACGCGCTCGCCGTCGTGTTCGCGCTTCAGGCCGGCAATGATGCGCTGCATGTAGGCCAGCGAAAATTCGAGATAACCGTGCGCCGACAGTGCGCCGCCCCATGAATCGAAAATCATGACCGCCTGCGCGCCGGCTTCGATCTGCGCATTCAGGTAGTCTGTGACCGCCCGCGCGGTGACGCCCAGCAGGTGGTGCAGCAAATCGGGGCGGTCCAGCATCAGCGTCTTCAGGTGTCGGTAGTCATCCGATGCGCCGCCTTCGACCATATAGCTGGCCAGTGTCCATGGGCTGCCCGAGAAGCCGATCAGCGGTACCGAATTGTCGAGCGCGCGGCGGATTTCGCTCACTGCATCGACCACATAGCGCAGCTCGTCGTGCGGATCGGGCGCCCGCAGGGCGTGGATGGCGGCTTCAGAGCGCACCGGACGCTCGAACTTCGGGCCTTCGCCGTCGGCAAAATACAGCCCCAGCCCCATCGCGTCGGGTACGGTCAGGATGTCGGAAAACAGGATGGCGGCGTCGAGCGGGAAACGTTCGAGCGGCTGCAGCGTGACCTCACAGGCCATGGCCGGCGACTTGCACAGTTGCAGGAAGCTGCCGGCGCGACGGCGCGTCGCACAATATTCCGGCAGGTAGCGGCCGGCCTGGCGCATCAGCCAGATCGGCGTGTGATCGGTCGGCTGGCGCAGCAGTGCGCGCAGGAAGGAGTCGTTGCGGGGAGCGGCCATGGTGAGTCCCGGAGGGTTGGTTCGATCGGGTTTTCGCAGGCCGCAAGGATAGCCGATGCGACCGCCCCTCGGCGAGGCGGCACTACTTGCGCCAGAAGCCCGGCGTGAAGAGGATGAGCAGCGAAAACACTTCGAGACGCCCCAGCAGCATGGCAAAGCTGCACACCCAGGTCTGGAAGTCGGTCAGTGACGCAAAGTTGGTGGCCGGGCCCACTTCCTGCAGGCCCGGGCCGATGTTGTTGATGCACGAAAACGCGGCCGTGAAGGCGGTCAGGAAATCGCCGCCGGACAGCAGCAGTACGAAGGTCACGAGCACGATGCTCATGAAGTACACGAAGATGAAACCGAGCACCGCCTGCGCCACGCGATCCGGCACCGGGGTGCGGCCGACGCGCAGCGGATGCACCGCTGCGGGATGGATCAGGCGCACCATTTCTCGCCGGCTCTGGCCCATCAGCACCAGGGTGCGCATCATCTTTATGCCGCCGCCGGTGGAACCCGAACTTGCCGTGATTGCACCGAGAAACAGCATCCACAGCGGCGCAAACAGTGGCCAGGTGCCGTAATCGGTGCTCGCGTAGCCGCTGCTGGTCGCGATCGACACCAGGTTGAACGCCACGTGGCGCGCCGTCAGCAGAAAATCTTCGTGCACGTCCTGGAAATGGATGTAGAGCGTCAACCCGACAAAACTGCTACCCAGCACGAGCAGGATGGATTTGGCTTCGGCATCGCGCAGATAGGGCCCGATCGACCGGCGCTGGAAGGCGATGAAGTGGGTCGCGAAATTCATGCTCGCAAAGATCATGAACAGGATCAGCACCCCTTCGATGGCGACCGAATCGAAGGCGCCGATGCTCGCGTCCCGTGTCGAGAACCCGCCCAGCCCGAGCGCCGAAAAACCGTGGCAGATGGCGTCTATCCATTCCATGCCGGCCAGCTTCAGTGAAAGGATGCACAGGATGGTCAGGCCGATGTACATCGAGTACAGCGCCTTGGCGGTGTCGGTGATGCGGGCGGTCAGCTTGTTTTCTTTCATCGGGCCCGGCATTTCGGCTTTGTACAGCTGCATACCCCCGACACCGAGCAGCGGCAGGATGGCAACCGCAAACACGATGATGCCCATGCCGCCCAACCACTGCAGCAGGTGGCGCCACAGGTTCAGCGCCGGCGGCAAGGTGTCGAGCCCGACCAGCGTGGTGGCGCCGGTTGTGGTCAGCGACGACATCGCCTCGAACAGCGCGTCGGTGAAGCTCAGCGAATCGAGCGTGAGCATGAAGGGCACCGTGGCGATGACCGCCATGCACAGCCAGGCCGAACTGACCAGCATGAAGCCGTCGCGCGGCTTGAGTTCGGCGTAGCGGCCGCGCGTAGCCAGGTAGAGCAGCAGTCCGCTGACTGCACTGATCGCCATGCCGTCGACGAAAGGCATCGCCGAGCCGTCGTCGTAGATCAGCGCACAGGCGATCGGCACGAGGTAGGCCGCACTGAACACGATCAGCAGGCGACCCAGTACATTGATGACCGACAGCATCAGAGAAAACCGAAGCCGACCTGGAACAGCCGTTCGACGCGCGACACCAGCTTCTGGCTCGAGCAGAACACGATCACGTGGTCTTCCGGCTCGATCACCGTGTCGTGGTGCGGAATGATCACCACGTCGTGCGTTTGCTGCACCGCCTGGTCGGACACGCCTATCGTGACCGGCCGATCCGTGCGGCGCACGATGGCGGCGATCAGGGCGCCTTCGGGCAGACCGATTTCCTCGATCGGCCGGCCGATCACCTTCGACGTCTTGCGGTCACCATGGACCACCAGTTCGAGCGCCTCGGCGGCACCGCGGCGCAGGCTGTGCACCGCGACCACATCACCGCGGCGCACGTGGGCGAGCAGCGAACCGATGGACACCTGGGCCGGCGAAATGGCGATGTCGATCGCGCCCGCCTGCACCAGGTCGACGTAGGCCTTGCGGTTGATCAGCGCGACGACGCGACGCGCACCCATGCGCTTGGCCATCAGGCTGGACATGATGTTGTTCTCGTCGTCGTTGGTGAGCGCGAGATACAGGTCCATGTCGTCGATGTTCTCGGCTTCCAGCAACACCTCGTCGGTGGTGTCGCCGGCCAGTACGAGCGTTTTCGGCAGATGGGTGGACAGGAACTCCGCGCGCACCCGCGAGTGTTCGATCAGCTTGAGTTCGTAATCCTTTTCCAGCGACGTGGCGAGCCGGAAACCGATGTTGCCGCCGCCGGCGATCATGATGCGGCGCATCGGCTTGTCGAGCCGGCGCAGTTCGGCGGTGACCGCGCGGATATGTTCGCTGGCCGCCAGGCAGAACACCTCGTCGCCCGGTTCGATCACCGTATTGCCGTCAGGAATGATGGCGTTGTCGCGCCGGTAGATTGCCGCGATGCGGGCATCGATGCCCGGCAGGTGCTGACGCAGCGCCTTCACGGGTCCGCCGACCAGCGGCCCGCCGCCGACCGCGCGCACCGCCACCATCGTCACCCGGCCCTTGCCGAATTCGAGCACCTGCAGCGCTTCCGGAAAAGCGATCAGCCGCTTCAGGTAGTCGGTGACTTCCTGTTCCGGACAGATCGAGAAATCGACCGCAAAGTTGTCGTCGTCCAGCAGTTGCGGGTAGTCGGCGTAATCGATCGAGCGTAGCCGGGCAATGCGGGTGGGCAGGTTGAAGAGGGTCTGCGCGATGCGACAGGCGCATAGATTGGTCTGGTCGGACGCGGTGACCGCGATCAGCAGGTCGGCATCTTCAGCGCCGGCCTGGCGCATCACCAATGGACTGGCCCCGTTGCCGAACACCACGCGCAGGTCCAGCCGGTCCTGCAGTGCCTGCAGGCGATCGGCGTCGGTATCGACAACGGTGATGTCGTTTGCTTCCGACGCCAGATTTTCGGCCACTGACGAGCCAACCTGACCGGCGCCCAGAATGATGATCTTCACGCATCCACCCTGCGAAAAAGTTGCGCGAGTGTAGCTGCAACGCGGCTGCTGCGGTGCAGCAGCGCAATGATCAACCGGTGCTCACGCGGATTTCGCCCGGTTCTCACCCTGGTTTCAGACGCCGCCGAGCATGCCTTCGCGCTCGATGAAGGCGATGATGAAGTCGAGGTTGTGGCCGGTTTTCATGTTCGAGAATACAAACGGCCGCTCGCCGCGCATCTTTTTCGCGTCGCGCTCCATCACCTCCAGCGACGCGCCCACCATGGGCGCGAGATCGATCTTGTTGATGATGAGCAGGTCGGACTTGCAGATGCCCGGCCCGCCCTTGCGCGGAATCTTGTCGCCGGCTGCCACGTCGATGACGTACAGCGTAAGGTCGGACAGTTCCGGGCTGAAGGTCGCCGCAAGATTGTCGCCGCCGGATTCGATCAGGATCACATCCAGCCCGGAAAAGCGCGCATTGAGCCGCGCCACGGCTTCGAGATTGATCGATGCGTCTTCGCGGATCGCCGTGTGCGGGCAGCCGCCGGTTTCCACGCCGATGATGCGTTCCGGCGGCAGCGCCTGGTTGCGCACCAGAAACTGCGCATCTTCTTCGGTGTAGATGTCGTTGGTCACCGCCGCGATGTTGTAGCGGCTGCGCAGCGCAAGGCACAGCGCCAGCGTCAGCGCCGTCTTGCCCGAACCGACCGGGCCGCCGATGCCCACGCGCAGCGGTGGGCGGGGAGTGGGTGAAGTCATGGGGTGTCCTTTCAGGCTGAAATCATTCTGCGCACGTAATTGACGGACGGATCGCGGGCAGGGCCCGCTCCTACGAAAGGCAGGACCGTGCAAGGTTCTCGCAGGAGCGGACCCTGTCCGCGATCCGTCTGCAAGCAACCGAGAGGCCCCGGGTTGGTCACCTCTCGCTGCGCCGGATCGGCGCCCGACCGAGACAACGGATCGAGTGCCGCCGTCATGACCTGAACAGCCTCGAATACTGCGTTTCGTGCCGGCAACTGGCGATGGCCAGGCCCGGCGCGAAGTTGCTCCAGTCGGCGCGCGGCAGGTCGATGGCGGCGTCGACGCGCGACGGGATGGCCTCGCCCAGCATCATCAGCAGGCGCTGGCCGGCGGTCTGGCCGAGCGGCACCGCCTTGATCGCCGCCATCACCTGGTTTTCCGCCCAGGCCCAGGTCCAGGCGGTCAGCGCCGGCCCGACCGGTACATCGAGCGCCACTGCGGCACCGGACCAGGCGGTCGGAAACGCCGGCTCGTGGATGTCCGCAAGCACATCGGCGACGCCGCGGCAGGCGTCGAGCGCCTTCAGCAACTGCGTGCACGAATAGCCCATCTGCACCGTTTCGGCGCGCAGTTCGGCCGCCTCGCGGCTGGCCAGATAATCGTCATTGAGCGCCGCGAGCGCCGCGTGATCGGCGGCTGCCCAGGCGCGCATCAGCGTCGCCAGCAGCGGCAGTTCGAAGCGCGCGACACCGGCATCGAGCACGGCCTGTATCCAGTCGCCGGCGTCCGCCTCGTGACGGATCGCACCGCACTCCACCTGCCATTCCAGCCCCTGCGAATAGCTGAACGCACCCACCGGCAGCGTCGGGCTGGCCAGATGCAGCAGGCGGACAAGCGCGAGCGGGGTCACGCACCGCCACCGAACAGGTGCAGTTTCGCGCCGGTTTCTTCGGCATGGGCGTGCGTGTGGTGCGCCGGCTGGCCGCCGTAGGCACCCGCTTCCGGCTCGAAGGGGGCGCGGGTTTCGCTCACATCCAGCCCCAGACCCGCCAGCATCTGCGCCAGCACATGGTCGGCCGCCAACCGCAGCAGGCCCGGCTGTACCTCGACCGCGACATGGCGGTTGCCGAGGTGATACGCCGCCCGCGCAACGAGCAGCGCATCGTCGCTGCGCGCCTCGATGACCGCTTCGGCGGCCGCAACGACCTGCACGACGCGGCCATCGTTGCCGGCCAGCCGGTCGCCGCTGCGCAGTATCGTGCCGCGCGGCAGGAACAGGCCGACCACTTCGCCCGAATCGAGGTGCGTGCGCAGCCGGCATTTGGCGCGCAGCTCGAACGACAAAGTCAGTGTTTCGGCCGGCACGGCGTCGGTCGGCGCGAAGGATTCGATCAGCAGCATGTCTGTGTCTGCCGCGGATCACGCGGCATGAAAACCCGTCGGTGTCAGAACAGGAAATAGCGCTGCGCCATCGGCAGCACTTCGGCCGGCTCGCACACCAGCAGTTCGCCGTCGGCGCGCACGGCGTAGGTTTCCGGATCAACGTCGATCTGCGGCTGCCAGTTGTTGAGCACCATGTCGGACTTGCGGATCGTACGCGTGTTGCGCACCGGTTCGAGCCGTTTGGCAAGACCCAGCGCAGCGACGCGAGGGTTGTTCAGCGCCGCCTGAGACACGAAGGTGAGCGAGGTGCGCAGGCCGCCGCCGAAGCTGCCGAACATCGGCCGGTAATGCACCGGCTGCGGCGTCGGGATCGAGGCGTTCGGGTCGCCCATGGCGGCAGCGGCAATCATGCCGCCCTTCAGGATCAGGCTGGGTTTCACGCCGAAGAAGGCCGGCTTCCACAGCACCAGATCGGCCAGCTTGCCGGTTTCGATCGAGCCGACGATGTGGCCGATGCCATGCGTGATCGCCGGGTTGATCGTGTATTTGGCGATATAGCGGCGCACGCGGAAATTGTCGGCTGCCGGCGAAGTGCCGGACGCGTCGCTCAAGGTGCCGCGCTGCAGTTTCATCTTGTGCGCGGTCTGCCAGGTGCGGAGGATCACTTCGCCGACCCGGCCCATGGCCTGCGAGTCGGACGACATCATCGAAAAGGCACCGAGGTCGTGCAGGATGTCTTCGGCCGCAATCGTTTCGCGGCGGATGCGGCTTTCCGCGAACGCCACGTCTTCGGCGATTGCCGCATCAAGGTGGTGACACACCATCAGCATGTCGAGATGTTCGTCGATGGTGTTGACCGTGTAGGGCATCGTCGGGTTGGTCGATGACGGCAGCACGTTGGGCATCGACGCCGCGCGCAGGATGTCCGGCGCATGGCCGCCGCCCGCGCCCTCGGTGTGGAAGGTGTGGATGGTGCGGTCCTTGAACGCTGCGATCGTGGTTTCGACGAAACCGGATTCATTCAGCGTGTCGGTGTGGATCGCGACCTGCACATCCATGTCTTCGGCCACCGACAGGCAGTTGTCGATGGCAGCCGGCGTGGTGCCCCAGTCCTCGTGCAGCTTGAGCCCGATCACGCCGGCTTCGACCTGTTCGCGCAACGGGCCGGGCAGCGAGGCATTGCCCTTGCCAAGAAAGCCGAGGTTCATCGGAAACGCCTCTGCCGCGGCCAGCATCGAATGGATATGCCAGGGCCCGGGCGTGCAGGTGGTCGCATAGGTGCCGGTGGCCGGCCCCGTGCCGCCGCCCAGCATCGTCGTGACACCCGACATCAGCGCCTCCTCGATCTGCTGCGGGCAGATGAAGTGGATGTGGCTGTCGATGCCGCCGGCGGTGACGATCATGCCTTCGCCGGCGATGATTTCGGTGCCCGGGCCGATCACGATATCGACACCGGGCTGGATATCAGGATTGCCGGCCTTGCCGATGGCGGCGATGAAGCCGTTCTTCAGGCCGATGTCGGCCTTGACGATGCCCCAGTGGTCGACGATGAGCGCGTTGGTGATGACCGTGTCCATCACGTCGGCGCTCATACGCTGGCTCTGGCCCATGCCGTCGCGGATCACCTTGCCGCCGCCGAACTTCACCTCTTCGCCGTAGATCGTGTAGTCGCGTTCGACCTCGATCCACAGTCCGGTATCGGCCAGCCGCACCCGATCGCCAGTGGTCGGGCCGAACATTTCCGCATAGGCCTGCCGGCTGATCCGTGTGCTCATCGGAACGCGATCATCGGCTCACTGCTTGCCGAACATGCGGCGCGCGGCACGCGCACGCCGGCGCATCACCAGTGCACCGACGCCGCCGAGGATGGCCGCAGCGGCAATCATCGCGACATGGTCGGGCTGGCTGACCAGATGCATCAGCGTGGCAAGCAGGCTGCCGTGATGTTCGCCCTCGTGCGCCGAGGCCGCACTGCTCCACAGCGCCACAAGCGCCACTGTCGTTCTGATCATGTCCTGTCTCCAAGGGGGTCAAGCGGGCCCTGCACGCGGCCCTGAAATCCGAAAACCCGGCGGTCGCCGGCCAGCGCGACCAGCTGCACGGTGCGCAGCTGGCCAGGTTCAAAACGCACCGCGGTACCGGCTGCGATGTCCAGCCGGAAGCCGCGCGCCGCAGCCCGGTCGAACTCGAGTCCGTCGTTGGTTTCGGCAAAGTGGTAGTGCGAGCCCACCTGCACCGGCCGGTCGCCGGTATTGCGCACGTCAAGTGTGATCGTCGCGCGGCCGGCGTTGAGTTCGATGTCGCCTTCGGCGACCTGCATCTGTCCGGGAATCATGGGCTGTTCCTGAATGGCTTCATATCTGTCGTGCGGTTTTGCAGGCGGTGATGTTGGGCATCGCTGCGCTCACCCCAACCTACGGATGCTGGCGGGAATCTTCTGTCGTTTCATGTTTGGCTTCATTCCGGATTTCCGGGTGGGGTGTTGGGCATCGCTGCGCTCACCCCAACCTACGGGTTCTCGCCGTACGCGACGGGTTTCGTAGGTTGGGGTGAGCGCAGCGATGCCCAACAACGATGGCGTGCCGGCCGCGACACAAGGCTTGTCCATCCGTCGCCTCACCCGGAACGCGCACCAAAACGGTAATCACGCACGGCCTTGGTGCCCGCTTCGTCCTCCGCGCTGTCGCGCTTCTTCGACAGCAAATCACGCACCAGCAGCAGGTTCACCAGCAGTTCTTCGTCGTCGGTCAATTCTTCGATCTCTGACAGCGTTCGGGTGCGGTAGTCGAGGTCGACCAGCAGCGCGTCGAGATTGACCGACACGCCGAGTGTGCGCCGCACGCTCAGCTTGAAGCGCGCAAGACGACGGGCCAGTTCGACTTCCTCATCGCTCACCGGTGCGCCTCACTGTATCGGTTGGTGGACGGTCACCAGCTTGGTGCCGTCGGGGAATGTGGCTTCCACCTGTATGTCCGGAATCATTTCCGGCACACCTTCCATGACATCGTCACGGGCAAGCAGGGTCGTTCCGAAGCTCATCAGTTCGGCCACACTGCGACCGTCGCGCGCCCCTTCCATGATCGCGGCTGTGATCAGTGCCACCGCTTCCGGGTAGTTCAGCTTCAGCCCGCGCGCGCGCCGGCGTTCGGCGAGCAGCGCCGCGGTGAAGATGAGCAGCTTGTCTTTTTCGCGTGGCGTCAGTTCCATCGTGGTTCTTTTCTTCCGCTTTCAGAGGTGTCGAACAGCTTGTCCATCGACCATCAGGTCGCCCAGATCCGGGGCGGCTGGGCCGCCCGCCCGGTCATTGCCGGTCGCACCATCGACCATAGATGCACGAACCATGCCCGGGCCGACTGGCTGCAGGCCCCGCGGTAGCGCGCCACCAGCAGACCGGGCAAGCGGGTGACGCCGCCGTCGCCCCGGGCACAGGGCAGTGCACGGCAGGCGGCAAGCAGTGCGTCGTCGGCGTCAAACCCGGCGCACAGCAGCGTACCGAACACCGGCGCACCGGCCAGTCCGGCCGCCGACTGCAGCAGCGGCGCCGCGACGTCCAGCCGAGCCTGCTCCAGCCTCAGCGTCTTGCCGGCGCGGGTGATGCGCGTGTCGAGCTTCAGTTCGCCGCGGACAAAGCGCTCGCCGCTGGCCGTGCGACCGAGGCAGTAGAGGTCAAGACCGATGAAGCACGCGCCGGCATCGAGCTCGATGCGGCTGGCGATGTGCGCTCGCGCGCCGTCGAACACGATGGCTTCCTGCGGCAGCCATTCGACGCAGGCACCGCTACCGATGTGCATCGACAGGCCGGACTGTGCCGCCGGTCCGGCGCTGCGATACCACTTGGTCGCGCCCGGTGTGGTGATCAACGCATGCGCGCCCCCGGCGGCGGCGATGTCCGCCTGCAGCGTGTCACCGCCGGCAACGCCGCCCGGCGGATGCAGCAGCAGGGTGTGGCACACCGCGTCACCTTCCGGATAGAGCGCCTTTTGCACGCGCAACGGTCCGACGTGCTCGCGCCGTGCGAGCACGCTGCGGCCACCGGAAAGGCGGTAGTCGAGCGCGATGCGGGCCTGCCAGCCGGTCGAAGCGTCCTGCGCGGCGGAAGAAGTCATCGAAGCGGTCATCGGCGGTGCATTCATCGCCCGATGGTAAACGACTGTCCGCACGCAGTGCGGCAACGGAACCGTTGCCCGATTGGCGACACCAAGCGCTTGTGATCCGATCCAGACATTCCCGGGGGCTCCATGAAGCAATTGTCGGCAGCAATCTGCCTCAGCGCGCTGTGTGCATGGGCCCCGGCCGATGACACGACGGTGTCGAACGACGCCCTTTACGAGCGCGTGCCGGGCGCGGCCCGCACGGTGTTCCAGCTGTACGCGAAAAGCGCGCGCGGCACCTCGAGCGGGTCGGCGGTCATGGTCGGCCCCGGTCTGCTGGCGACCAGCTGCCATGTACTGGGCGATGCGACGCATGGCGTGGTGGTTCAGACCGGCGAGGCACTGACCGTCGACCTGGTGGCGGCCGACTACCGGCGCGACCTGTGCATCCTCCAATCCGACCAGATCGGCACGCGCGCCGCGCCGCTGATTCCGTCCAGCCAGGTCAGCAAGCGCGACGTGGTGTTCAGCCTCGGCTTCACCGCCGGGCGCTTCGCCTACGACGTGGGCGAGGTGAAGCAGATGTATGCAATGGATGGCAGCCGCGTGCTGCGCGGCAGCGCCGCCTTTGCCGCCGGTGCCTCCGGCGGCGGGCTGTTCGACCACGAGGGTCGGCTCATCGGCATCCTGACCTTCTACAAGCTCAGTCCGGACAAGAGCATGTTCTTCGCCATCCCGGCCGACTGGGTGCCCGAGGTACTGGCGGCCGGCATCAAGCCGCGCCAGCCCGATCAGGCGCCGTTCTGGGCCGAGGCGAGCGCCACGCGCGCACCCTTTCTGCAGGCCGTGCAGTTCGAACACGAAGGGCGCTGGGACGAGCTGGCGAAGCACTGTCGTGGCTGGCTGATGGCGCAGCCGGATTCGGTCGAGGCGCGCGACATGCTCGAACTTGCGCGGGCACAGGGCGGCGGAGGTTGAATGTTCGGTACCATCGCTGCCGTGTCCAACCGACCCGCTGTGTGATGAATCCAAAATACCTGCTTGCCCTGGCTGCATTCGCCTGCATGACAGCCGCCCAGGCCGCACCCCCCGCCGTCGGCGACACCGTGAAATTGCCGTTCGAGGGCATCGACGGCGTGATCACCATGAGGCTGCCGCTTTTTCCGCAGCCGGAAACCGGCAGCGAAACGGTGCAGCAACGTCACAGCCTCACCCGGTCGATCCAGCAGATGCAGTCATCGGTCTGCGCCTACAACCGCGAACAGCTCCGGGCGCTGCGTGGCCGCCAGGCCGACAAGGAAGCGTTCACGGTGCTCGATTTCCGCGAAACCCGATGGCCGCGCGAGCGCGGTGGTGCGCTCAAGCGCTGGATGCAGGTGCGCAGCGTGGAGCGACCCGCCTGCGAAGGCTGGATCGAGACGGGCCCGAATTAGCGCCTGCGCCCCGTCAGGCGGTCAGCCCGAATTTCTGCTGGATGCCCGTCACGCCGCCGGGCGAGCAGGCGAGTGCCGACACGCAATGCGGATCAAGCTGGCCAGCGTCGGCCATGCGCTGCAGTTCGGTCAGCGCTTCGTCATTGCTGCACGGCGTGCGGTATGGGCGTACCGAGGTGAGCGCGTCGAATATGTCGGCGATCGCAACGATGCGTGCTTCCAGCGGCAGCGCATCACCCGCCACCTGTTGCGGGTAGCCGCTGCCATCCAGGAATTCGTGATGGCAGCGCACGATGTTGTTCAGAACCTCGAAATACGGCGTCGCCGTGATGCCGCCCTCCTCCATCATCGAATCGATCAACCAGGCGCCCAGCGTCACATGTTCCTGCATGGCGGCACGCTCTTCGACAGTCAGCGGCCCGGGCTTGAGCAGCACGCTGTCGGCGACGCCCACCTTGCCGACGTCGTGCAGCGGTGAAAACAGATATACGTGTTCGACGAATTCGTCGTCGCGCCCGAACTGCGGCGCGACGGCTTTCGCGATGAGGCGGCTGTAGCTCGACATGCGGTCGAGGTGACGACCGGTTTCGATGTCGCGCAGGTGCGCCCTTGCGCCCGCGTTCGTCGCAATCCCGGCGACCGCCTGCCACAGGCTGAACATGTTGAGCACCGACAGCCGGCACAGCTGCACGTACATCTGCAGTGCATGCAGCAACCGGCTGTCGAAGAGGCCCGGTCTGCGCGAATCGAAGAACAGGAAGCCGAGCAGCTTCGCCGACTGGTAGAGCGGCACCGTATAGCTGCTGCGATAGCCATGCGACAGCAGCCACAACGTGTGCTCGCCATGCGGTGGCGGCAAGCGCGCCATGTCGTGAATGACCCGCGCGGAGTGGTTGTGCGCCAGATCGAACAGGGAAGGGACGTCGGCCAGGGGGCGCTCGTACAAGGCCAGTCGGTCCGGCACGTCGCCACTGTCGACATAGGTCTTCAGCATGTCGTGCCGGCTGTCATACAGCGCGATGGCGATGCGGTGCACCTGCGGATGATGATGGCGCACCCGTGCGTGCAGCCAGCGCATCTGCTCGGTCAGCGATATGCCGGCATCACCGGCAGGGACTTCGAACGAATCGGCGTTTGGCATCGCACACACCTGACAAGACGAGTAAGCGGATTATGAACCTTCGCAGGCTCGAGCGCGCCGGCAGCGACGGCCGGCGCCGGTCACGCTCGGCCGCTGTCAGCGTGGAAGGTCGGCCGGCAGGTCGATGTCGCGAAGCACGTCGGCGGTGCCGGCGTCGATCAGCCACAGGTCAGGGCCGCGCAGCAGGTCGCGGGCGCCGTGCTCGCCGTTGAGGGCAGCCAGCTGTGGCGCCCAGTGTGCGCCGAAGGCGACCGGGTGGCCGCGTTGGCCGTCGAATGCGGCGGCGGCGATGCGGTTCGGGGTGTCGATGGCGGCAGCCACGGCGCGGATGGCCGCGACCGGCACCCAGGGCATGTCGGCCAGCGCAACGAGCCAGCCCGCGGCAGCCGCCGTCTCGCGCACCGCATGCGCCAGCGCACTGCCCATGCCCGCTTCGGCCTCTGCGCTTTCCAGTATGTGGCAGCCGGCACCACGCAGCTGCGCGGCCAGTTCGGTCTGACCCGGCCGGATCACCGCAATGCTGCCGGGCAGCGCCGTGCACAGCGTGCGCGCCGCCCGGGCGGCGACGGTCTGACCATCGGGCAGGCGCGCCAGCAGCTTGCTGGTCTGGCCAGTCGGGTCGAAGCGCCGGCCATAGCCGGCGGCGAGAAGGATGCCCTGCATCAGTGGATGTTCCGCTTCCGGAGGGTGCGCCCAGACCGTGGCGCGTCAGCCAGCCAGGCGCGCAGCGGAGGGGAGAGCGTCGCGACGGGCGGCCGGATACCGGGCCTGCGCGCACCCATCGGAGCGGAACTCAGTATCGACCCGCCGCGCACGAGCTCAGCGTGTCGGCGGCGATGTCGAGTGCGGACTTGGCGTCGCGCACGTTCAGTAATGTGTCGGCGGCGGCACCGTTCTTCATCGCCACCAGTTCGGCCGCGATCGACACCGCGATTTCCGCCGGCGTGCGACTGCCGATATACAGACCGGCCGGGCCACGCAGACGGTCAAGCTGAGCATCGCTGACGTCGAATTCCTTCAGCCGCTCGCGCCGTGCATCGTTGTTGCGGCGCGAGCCCAGGGCGGCAACGTAGAAAGCCGGCGTCTTCAGCGCTTCCATCAGCGCCAGATCGTCCAGCTTCGGATCGTGCGTCAGCGCGATTACCGCCATGCGGGCATCCGGCTGCATCGCGATCACCAGATCGTCCGGCATGTCGCGCGACAGCGTGCTGCCAGGTACGGCCCACTCGTCGCTGTACTCCGCGCGCGGGTCACACACGGTGACCGCGAAATCGAGCGACTGCGCAATGCGCGCCAGACTGGCCGACAGCTGGCCGGCGCCGATCAGCAATAGCCGGTAGCGCGGGCCGAACACGCTGATCAGCGTCTGGCCGTCGAAATGCAGCGCCTGGTCGGCGTGACCGGCGTGCAGCGTGGCACGGCCGCTGGCCAGATCGAGCCGGCGGGTCAGCAAATCTCCACGTCCGAGGCGGGTCAGCAGTTCGTCGAGCGCCGCCGCGTCGGCAAGTGGCTCGAGCACCAGCTGCAGCGTACCGCCGCACGGCAGACCGAAGCGGCGCGCGTCGTCGGCGCTGACGCCATAGCTCACGACATGCGCGGCGGCCGGCAGACCGTCGCGCCGCAGCCGGTAGATGAGGTCGTCCTCGATACAGCCGCCGGATACCGAACCCACCGCGCGGCCGTCGTCACGCAACGCCAGCAGCGCCCCGGGCGGCCGCGGCGAAGAACCCCAGGTGCGCACCACGGTGGCCAGCATGACGCGGTGACCGGCGCGCAGCCAGTCGCGCGCGCGGGTCAGAACTTCGAGATCGAGACTGTCCATGGTTTGTCGGTACCTTTCCTGGAGAGGGTGATGTTGGGCATCGCTGCGCTCACCCCAACCTACGAGTCCTGCACTTTTCTGTCCGGGTGATGTCGGGCATCGCTGCGCTCACCCCAACCTACGGGTCCTTCGCTTTTCTGTCCGGGTGATGTCGGGCATCGCTGCGCTCACCCCAACCTACG